>NZ_JBQFSM010000015.1:0-89572 GCF_056538005.1 Ruegeria sp. BI11
TCCCACGCACCACCAACAAAATGACCCGCATGAAACCGCTTCCCCATCAAACGACCCTGCATGTCAACAAAACAAACCAAAACCGTGTCAATCTCACCCGCAGAAACCTGCGACCTCAGATCCTCCAAACGCGCGTCATCGCCCATTCCGTTCATCCCTCGTCACTGTTAGAGACCCCAGCCTCTTGCTGCTTTCAACGAGCCGTTAATCCTCGGCTGCGTTCTTTTCCATTTCCATAACCAGGCGCGTTTCCAGAACCTGCCCGCTTTTGTAGAGGATCGGATAGGCGATGGCGGCGATATGCCCGTGCAGGTCACGCATCGCGCGCAACGTCTCAAGATGCAGATCGCTGGATTGGAAGCTTTCAGTCTGTCCACGCTCAAGACGTTTCAGATGCGCCTTGCGGCTGTCGCGCGACATCCGTTTAACTTCGGCCTTGTCCAGCACCAGACGGCGGGCGCAATCCATGTCATCAACCAACAGAACGTGACGGGCCAGAGAGAAGCTTTCCAGTACCTCCGCATGCAGGTCCGTAAGCTCTTTCCAACCCTGCACCGAAAACTCGGAACGTTCGGTGTGCTTGATCTGCGCTGTTCGGGTCATGCGGTTTGAAACCACATCGCCGGCAGCCTCAAGCCGGATGGCGTATTCCACCAGCTCGCGTGCGGACTTCACCTGCGCCTTGCTCATGTTTTGACGCGGCATGCGGGCGACGAAGCGGCGGATTTCGGTTAGCTGCGCATTCACTTTCTTGTCCTGCTCCCACAGGGCAGAGATAGCGTCGCTGTCGTCCTTCTCATAGATATCCAGCACAGGGCGGAACATGCGCTCAACCTGGGTCACCATTTGCAGCAGTTCATGCCGAACCGAGGACATTGCCACGCTCGCTCCCGACGCGCTGGGATCGCCCAGCGGGCTAAGCACGTCTGTGAACTGGTCCATCACATTAGTCTCGACTTTGGGTTCGGGCAGCAGCACGGTCATCGGGCGTTCCAGCCAGTTCACAAAGCCGGTCGCCAGCAGGAACACAGCCAGGTTGAAACCGATATGCGCTAAGATCAGCGACTGCCCTGCCCCGGCAACCATCAGCGCCTCATGCGTGCCTGTCACGTTGACCGCGATGAGCATGATCAGCGCAGCACTGCCCCGCAATAGCAGGTTGGCTAGCGGGATGCGCCGCGCAGAAATCGTTAGATCGCGCGTCAGCCAGATCGGGATGAAGGCCGAGCCCAGATTGGCCCCCAGCACCAGTGACAGCCCGGCAGCAAATGGTATTGCCCCGATTTGAACAAGCGTCACGCACATCAGGATCGTTGCGACCGAACTGTGCATTACAAACGCCAATACCGCGCCGACGATAAAGGAGGTGAAATAGTCATTTTCCAGATAACCCGCGATTGCAGGCAGGAACGCGCTTTCGCGGATCGGATCTACCGCCTCGCGCAGAAACTGAAGTGAAACCAGAATGAACGCGACGCCTAGGATGATCCTGCCCATCAGCCGCACATTTGCGCGATCCGATTTCAGGTACAGCCACCCGCCAAGGGCTAGCAAGGCAGGCTGCAACCAACCCAGATCGTAAGACAGAACCTGAATAACCAGCGCCGAACCCAAATCGGCCCCAAGAACGCCAGCCAGAGCCATTCCAAAGCTGACCATGCCAGCCGCGGCAAACCCGGTCAGCAGAACTGCCACAGCAGCCGAGCTTTGTAGTATCGTTGCTAGAACCATACCGGCCCCACCCGCAACGAAGCTGTTGGTATGGCGGGTCAGGATCGATTGGAATAGGGCACCAAAGCGCCGCTCGATACCGGTGCGCACCAGGCGAACGGCAAACAGCAGCAACATGGTCGCCGCGAAAATCTCGATCAAAAAGCCTGCTATGGCCATATGCTCATACCTTCCCGCCCCGGTCAGCGCGGCGGCGCCTCAGGGGTCTTATTCTTGTTCTCGGTATGGATGCTAGCATATTGGGTTTCATTTCCCTCGGTCTAATCCCGACGCAAGGTCTTTCACTCGCGTCGGGATATTGGTTTTAGCCGTAGCGATAAGGTCGCCCTGCCTTTTGCATTTCGGCGTTGTAGCGTTTGAAGATATCGACCACCTTGGCCTTGAGCTCGGACTCGGCGGCGATTTCGTCCCAGAACTTGACGGCGGCTTGCTCGACCGTCGCCCATTCTTCGTCCGGAATTGTCGTCAGCTGCATTTTGGTGCCATTGACGCGCAGATTGGCTTCACCGCCCCAATACCACCACTGACGGTAGTAATGCGATTGGTCACAACAGGCGCGGAACAAGGTTTGCAGGTCTTCGGGCAATTCGTTCCAACGATCCATATTGGCAAAGAAGTGGCCCGCCCATGCACCCGAAATATTGTTTGTCAGGAAGTAGTTGGTCACATCCGCCCATCCGACGGTATAGTCTTCGGTGATGCCGGACCATGCAACGCCATCAAGCTCTCCGGTTTGCACAGCTACCTCGATATCTTCCCATGGCAACGTCACGGGAACCACGCCGAACTGGCTGAGGAACCGGCCCGCCGTTGGGAAGGTAAAGACGCGTTTGCCTTTCATATCTTCCAACGAGTTAATCGGGTCCTTGGTGGCAAAGTGGCAGGGATCCCAGGCCCCGGCGCTAATGTGTTTGACGCCGACCTTGGCATATTCCTCGTCCCAAATCTCATTCAAGCCCCATTGGTTAAACAGGACTGGAACGTCTAGGGAATAACGCGAAGCAAATGGAAAATATCCTCCAAAAACAGTTAGTTCCGTTGGCGAAGCCATCGAGTCATCATCAGATTGCACCGCGTCGATGGTGCCTTTCTGCATTGCGCGGAACAGTTCCCCGGTGGGCACGATCTGATCCGAATAGAACAGCTCGATCTGCATACGGTCGCCTGCGATTTGATTGAACATGGCAATAGCCGGGTCAATCACATGGGCTGCAAGCGACGGCCCTGCATAGGTCTGCAACCGCCACGTAATCGTATTCTGTGCCAGCGCGGGCGCGGCCAGAGGTGCAGCTGCAACGCCCACCCCGGCAGTTTTCAGAAACTTACGTCTTGTCGTCATGTCAATTTCCTCTCCGTTGAAGTTTGCGTGCCCGTTCGTTGGGCATTCTTATTAATTTCCATAGACATAGCCGGGCAGCCAAAGCGCAATTTCCGGGAATGTCATAATAATTATCAGGGCCAGCACCATCACTCCGACGAAGGGAATGACCGAGCGGTAAATGTCTTTCAGGCTGATCTCGGGCGGGGCCATGGCCCGCATCAAGAACAGATTATAGCCAAAAGGCGGTGTCATATAAGCGATCTGCGTGGTGATCGTATACAGCACCCCGTACCAGATTAGATCAAAGCCCAGCAGACCAACCAGCGGCACGTAAAGTGGCGCTACGATGACCAGCATCGCAGTGTCGTCCAGAAACGTACCCATGACGATAAAGCTTAGCTGCATCAGGATCAGGATCATCCAGGGCGACAGGCCCAGTTGTTCGGTGAACAGGTTTTCGATGGCTTTCACCGCTCCCAGACCGTCAAACACAGCACCAAAGCCCAACGCGGCAAGGATTATCCACATGAACATACATGAAATCGCCAGAGTCTGCTTGGTGCAGTCTTCGAATATCTTCCAGGTCATGCGGCGCTTGACGACCGACACGATCAGTGCCGCCAGCGCCCCGATGGCCGAGCTTTCCACCAGCGAAGTCCAGCCATTAACAAACGGCACCATCATCGCGGCGAAAATGATCAGCGGCAGTGCCCCTGCCCCGAGCAGCCGGATTTTCTCGGCCCGCGGCACGGTGTGCGCGTCTTCCATCGTAGGGCCAAGGTGGGGCTGAATTCGACAGCGTATCCAGATGTACAGGATGAACAGACCCGCCATCAGCAGGCCCGGAAGGATACCGGCCAGCCAAAGCTGCCCAACCGGTTGCCGCGCAATCATGGCATAAAGCACTAGCACCACGGATGGCGGCACAAGGATACCCAGACTGGACCCGGCCTGAATTACCCCGGTCACCATGGTTTTGTCGTACCCGCGCCGCAATAGTTCCGGCAGAGCAATCGTCGCTCCGATGGCCATACCCGCAACACTGAGGCCATTCATGGCCGAAACCAATACCATCAGCCCGATGGTTCCAATCGCCAGCCCACCATTCACCGGCCCCATCCACACATGGAACATCCGGTACAGGTCATCAGCCAGACGGCTTTCGCTGAGCACATAGCCCATGAAAATGAACATCGGCAGCGTCAGCAACGGATACCACTTCATCAGCTTCATCGCCGCCGAGAACGGGATATCCTGACCACCGGTCCCCCAAAGCGCAAGAGCTGAGATGGTGGCGACCGCACCGATCGCGCCAAAAACACGCTGGCCGGTGAACAGCATCAGCATCATCGACGCGAACATGAAAATGGCGATAAATTCGTGGCTCATGCCTGCGGCACCCCGATCTCCTGCCCGTTGATCCGGGCTATGTCTTTGAAGAATTCTGAAATCGCCTGCAGCAGCATCAGGAAAAAGCCGAAAACCATAATGGTTTTGATCGGCCAGATATAGGGCCGCCACGCGGTCGAGGACCGCTCCAACCGACCGATCTCTTCACTGCCGGTTAATAGGCCGGTGAAGTAGGACACCGGCTCGTCCCCCCAATAGCCAAGGCTATAGGCTGTCGAACCCAACCCGCCATAGAACAGAACGCCCAGATAGAGGATCAGCAGGATCACGGTAAACGCGTCGAACCAAGCTTTCTTGTGCGGGCTCCAGTTGTGATAAAACAAGTCCATCCGCACGTTCGATCCCATCTGGATCGAATATGGCCCGCCCACGATGTAATAGGTCACCATTGCGAACTGTGCCATTTCCAGCGTCCAGAGCGATGGCAGAAAGAAAGTTTTCGAAATCGAGGACCACAGTAGGATCCCCATCATCACGAACAGCCCCCACATCATCACTCGGCCAATTCGATAATTGACCGCATCGACCACGTGCACATATGCCGCCATCGCCCGGATCATGCCGCACCCTCTGTTTGAAACCCGGCCAAGGTGCGATTGATCCAATCCACAAGATGCCTGGCCATGGCGCGTTGCTGTTCAGGTGTGCGTATCAGGTCGTTGCGTATCTCAATCATCACGTTCGCCAAACCATTGGGCCACGCCTGGGTATCCAGCGTATGCGCCACTCCGTCCGCCGCCGTATAAGGTTCATTTAATTGGGTTACATAAGGTGAATCGGCTGGCACCGACTGCATCATAGCCAAGGCGAACCGATCATCTTTGCCATGTAGGATACCCAGTTCCACTTCCCGCTTATGGCCGTGATAAACCGGAGTGAAACTGTGCACTGTCACCATCAGCTGCAGCGAAGGATGTTGCATGATCTGCCCAGACAGGGTGTTAGAAAACGGCACATAAACATTTTCAATCCGGGCTTGCCGCTCATCCAAAGTCATCGCCGCGTTGGCGGGGACGTCGTACTCTTCACTTCTGACCGGCATGGCGCCTGCGGCTTCGGGCGGGCGGTTGCAGTCATAAACCAGCCGCGACACGCCGCCATGGACCAACGGTGCAGACATCTGCACCGCCATATGCCGCGCTACGCCCAACGCGCCGGGATCCCACGCTATATGGCTTTCACGCGCTTCGGGTGTCAGTCCCATATCGCCCAGAAATTCAGGGATACGGTTCGAGGCGTGTTCGCACACCAGCAGCACCATAGGTGCGCCGTCCGCTGTATCCGTATGAACAACAGTTCCGAAGTCCAATGTGCCGCCCTGCGATTCCGAGAGTAGTGTCGATGTAAAAATTTCCACATGAAGCATTCACCTGTCAATATTTTTCCTGTATAAAATGATCCAAACCTGAACGCGCTGTTAAATTTTTGACATAGCGCAGGATCGAAAGGACCCAGACGTGCGGGTAACGGACAGGCTTCTGGCCCACCGGGACAAGCTGACCCCATCCGAGAGGCAACTGATCAGCGTCCTGCTGGACGACTACCCCATGGCAGGTTTGGGTAGCATCACCGAACTGGCCAGCGCGGCCTCGGTGTCCACCACGACGGTTGCGCGCATGCTGCAGAAAACTGGGTTTGACGGTTATCCGCGGTTCCAGGCCGCCTTAAGGGGTGAGGTCAAAGAGATGATCTCGGGGCCGATTGCCAAGCGCGACGTCTGGCAAAACGACCTGCCCGAAGAGCATATTCTGAACCGTTATTCCCAACAGACGCTTGCCAATCAGAAACGCACGATTGACGAAGTCGACCCGGCGGAATTTGACAGCTTCTGCAATCTGCTCAGCGACTCTGAACGGCGCATCTTCATTACTGGAGGGCGCATCACCGGCACGCTGGCGCAGTATCTCTACTTGCACCTGCAGATGATCCGCCCGGACGTGCGTCTGCTGCCCTTCGCGGCCTCCTGGACCCATGACCTGCTGGATGTGCGCAAGGGCGACGTGCTTATTGCGTTGGATGTGCGGCGGTACGAGAACTCGACCATGCTGATCGGGCAGTTGTGCCAGGAACGCGAGGCCGAGATCGTACTGTTCACCGATCAATGGCGCTCGCCCATTCACCGTCTGGCCAAACATACTTTTGCTGCGCGGATCGCCGTGCCGTCTGCATGGGATTCGATGGCCGCCATTCTGATGCTGTTGGAATGCGTGATCGCCGAAGTTCAGGAACGCCTGTGGGATTCGGTCAAAGAACGCACTGACGAGTTGGAACAGGCCTTCGACCGTACCAAGCTGTTCCGGAAATTCGGCCAAAGCTCGGGTTCTTAACGCCGAATCTCTACAACTGAGCGTGAGGAGTGTTGCCAGCACGCGGGTGCGCGGTCACTTTGGTGTCATGACGTTTGTGACCGACAATCAACTGCCGCTGCTGATCTTGTTCTTTATCATCGGATCGGTTGGCACCGCGTTTCTGTTTCGCAAACCTGCCGGGCATCGGGCCTGGAAACTGGCCGATCTGGTCTGGGTCGTTCTGGGCGGAATCGGTGCGCTGGTGGCGGTTCTGGCCGGGCTTTATACATCGGACAGTTCGCGGCTGGATCGGCAGATTGACGTGGCCTATGCCGCAACGCTTGCCTTTGACCGCGATGCCGCACGGTTCCGGCTTCGGTTTTGCGACCCTGCTTATGACCCGGACACCGCCGTTCTGTGCGATAAGGTTGAATTCCTTTCAGCGTCAACCGCCAGCAATGCAGACCTGCCGCTATTCATCGCCGTAACCAACGAGGTCGCGCCTCTGCAGGGGCTGCATTTCCTGCTTGGAGGGCAAGCGAGGGACGAACAGGACGAAATACGCGCCATGACCGCCAAGGCCGATGCGTTCAGCATCGATCAGTTTCTGGTCTTCACCACTTTGGATGACGCTACTCGGGTTGCGATCGACAATATGCGCCGCAAGGTGCCCGCCATTGCCGGGGACTATCTGATCCTCGCCCAAAGCTATGATGATCTGGTAGAGCAGGTTGGAAAGCTGAAAGACGAATGGGAGTACCTGCAGGAGAATGCGCATATTCTGGTGTTGCAGATCGTGGCGCTATGTCTGGTCAGCTTTGCCGCCCCGTTCCGGTTGGGTAAATCCATTGTCGAGCTGCGCACAACGCTCAGCGCCGGTATGCCTGCGCCAAGCGTTCCGGATCGGCCCCGAGAAAATACCGGGTCAGAGTCCACAGATTCCGTGCCCCCCGACGTACCCACCCCGCCCGCGCATAGCGGTCCGCACTCGTAACTGCACGAGAGCTCAGCAGTGTGATGCGAGGCAAAGCGCGTACCAGCGCAACGTCCTCCATCAAAGGTTGGTCCGGGTAACCTTCGGCTTTCTCATAAACGCGACGTGGCACCAGCAGCCCCTGATCGCCATAAGGCAGGTTGAACACCTGGCTGCGCAGATTGGCCCAGCCGGCGACCCACGCTGGCCAGAACCCGCGCGCCCGAAAGGCTAGACGGAAAGCTGCAGGTTTGCCCGTTGGCAGATGCTCTCCTACTTCTTTGCTCCACCCGTCTTGCAGAATGGTATCGGCATGCAGAACCAACAGCCATTCACTTTTGGCAACCGCACAGCCCTGTCGCAGCTGCCCTCCGCGTGAGGGTGTCCCGGTCACGATCTCGGCCCCTGCCTCTTCGGCAATCTCAAGTGTCTGGTCGGTCGATCCGCCATCGGTGACGATCAGCTCGCGGACCAGACCCGTGTGCAATCCCTCCATCAAGGCAGGCAGGCTTGCCAACAAGGCCTCACCCGCGTTCAGGGTCGGGATGACGATGCTGATCGGTGCTGGCAAGGTGGAAACCCTCTGGTCATGGCGGCGCGATCTCCTATATCACGAGGCCAAGGGAAAAGACGAGGACCACCCCATGCCCAATCGCCGTATTCTGCGCCTTAGCGGTTCGGACACTGACAGCTTTCTTCAGGGGCTGGTCACCAATGATATATCCGGGCTGGATCGCGGGCTGGTCTACGCCGCACTGCTGACCCCTCAGGGCAAGTATCTGGCGGATTTCTTCCTGAAACGCGACGACGATACGGTGCTGCTGGACGTCGCCGAGGATATCGCGGACGGCTTCGTCAAACGGCTGAGCATGTACAAGCTGCGCGCCGATGTATCGATTGACGACAGCGGCCTGAACCTACAACGCGGCACAGGCCCCGCACCCGCGGGTGCCCTGCTCGACCCGCGCCACCCGGATATGGGGTGGCGGGCCTATACGGCTGGGGCCGAGGCCGAAGACGGTACCGACTGGAATGCCATCCGTGTGCAACATTGCATTCCGGAAACCGGCATCGAACTGACACCGGACAGCTACATCCTTGAAACCGGGTTCGAATGGTTGAACGGCGTTGATTTCAAAAAAGGGTGCTATGTCGGGCAGGAAGTCACCGCTCGGATGAAGCACAAGACCGAGCTGCGCAAAGGGCTGCGCAGCGTGCGGGTCAATGGTACCGCGCCTGTCGGGACCGAGATCACGTCGGGCGGCAAACCGGCTGGTACGTTGTTCACCCAGTCGAACGGTCGGGGAATTGCCTATCTCCGGTTTGATCGCGCCACTGGCGAAATGCAAGCAGCCGAGGCCACAGTCACGCTAGAGGCTTAACATGTTGCCATTCCAGCACGGCTGATCTGCTGAACGGCCCTGCACCCTTTGAACACATTCGGTGCGCTGCCACACTGCGATCCGTACATTGAACGGATGCGCCTATGCTTAAGTTATACGCTGCGATCTGGCGTGCCAGCGCCGGGCGGCAGATTATCCTGATCGTCCTGTCCATTGCCATCGCAGGCCTTGCCGCTGTTCCGTTGGAGTTTCAGCGCGATATCGTCAACCATCTAACCTCGGATAATATCGGCACCGAGCGGCTACTTTACCTTGGTGCGGGCATGATGTCGGTCATCCTGCTGAGCCTGGCCCTGAAATGGCTGCTGGGCTACCGCGCCGGGACGCTGGGCGAGGATCTAATTCGAATGATCCGTCAGAGGCTTTTGGTGCGCTCATCGGACCTGAGCGAAACCGGTGAAAAAATGCGCACCGGAACCATGACCACGGCCATCTCGGCCGAGGCCGAGGAATTGGGCAAATTTGCTGGCGGTGCCTTTTCGGACCCGGTGGTGCAAATAGGCACGCTGATCAGCGTGATCGGCTATATCTCATCCACACAACCCGGGCTGGGCATGATCGCCTTTTCAATGATCGTGCCGCAGATCGTGATTGTGCTGGTCTCTCAGCGCAAGGTGAACATCTTCGTGGCGGAGAGGGTCCGCATATTGCGCAGCTCTACCGACAGGCTGACGACCGAAGACATTGACGCTGTGGCGCGGGATATCGAGGCCCAGTTCGACGATATCTACAACACCCGCCGCCGCATGTTCCTGTGGAAACTGTCGGCAAAATTCCTGCTGAGTGTCATCAACGGCGCCGGCACGGTCGGTGTACTGATGCTGGGCGGTTATCTGGTTCTGAATGGCAAAACGGATGTGGGCACCGTTGTCGCCGCCACCAGCGGTCTGGGCCGCATTCAGGGGCCCACAGCCTTTCTGATCGCCTTTTACCGGCAGGTCAGCGCCAACCGCATCAAATACGAACTGATGCTGGAACTGTTCGGCCCCAACCCCGAACAGTATCGTCGGCCCAGAAAGCTGCGCTAAAAAAGACCGCGCGACCTATGCCATCGCGGTCTTTTCAAATCTCACCAAAGCGCCGGTTTATGCGCGCTCGGAATATTCCATGCTTTCGGTGTTCACCACGATCATCTCATCCTGACCGATGAAAGGCGGCACCATGACCTTGACGCCGTTGTCCAGAATGGCCGGCTTGAACGAGTTCGCAGCGGTCTGGCCTTTGACCACCGGCTCAGTTTCGACGATCTTGCAGGTCACTTTCTGCGGCAGCGTGGCGTTCAGCGCTTCGCTTTCATAGAATTCGACCACGATGGTCATGCCGTCCTGCAGAAACGGGCGGCGTTCGCCCAGCAGTTCGGCGGGCAGTTCGATCTGCTCATAGGTCTCAGAATCCATGAACACCAGCATGCCGTCAGATTCGTACAGGAACTGCTGATCTTTCTGTTCCAGGCGCACGCGCTCGACCTTGTCCGCCGAACGGAACCGTTCATTCAATTTCGAGCCATTGCGCAGGTTGCGCAGCTCGACCTGCGCAAAAGCGCCGCCTTTACCGGGCTTTACGTGATCGACCTTAACAGCAGCCCACAGCCCGTCGTTATGCTCAAGCACGTTGCCGGGGCGAATTTCGTTCCCATTTATCTTGGGCATGACATAAATCCTTCACAAACGGTTGATGCGTCAGTTCCCGACCCTATATCTGGCGGGACCACACCTGGCAAGACAACGAGACCTAGTGCTGCACTTGCAGCAAGCTATGCAAATGACGCAACGCAACTATGCATTTTAGCTGTATCCGAATCACATCTAATAGGTCATAAGAACCGTCACGCCGAAAATGCAAGAGCAAGAACAACAAGGAAGACGAGATGAGAGATTTCGTTGACGGCACTGCCTTTAACAACGAGCAAGGCAATCGTGCACGCAAACTTTTCGCGGCCGTTGTGTTGGCTGCACTGGATGACGCTATTGCCGACGACAAAAAATACGGCAATGGCCCCGAACAGATCGCCCGTTGGGCACGCTCGCGCGATGGCCGCGAGGTGTTGTCCTGCGCCGGTATTGACCCGAACGAGCGGGTTGTCAGCGGGCTGATGGAGTTCGTTGGTCGTGGCGTGCGCACCTCGGTTGCGCTGTCGCGTGAAGAAAGCGAGCGTCGCAATGCCGCTCAGCAGGCAGAAGCCGCTTAAATCAAGGCGACTTCTGCAGGAAAAAACGCGCGCCCACCTTCCGGGGCGCGTTTTTCTTTTCGGGTTAAAAGAACAGCAGCCATTGACGGGCTACCCAAATCTCGGCCCCCAACAAGACGGCAAAGAACAGCTTTGCAGGCCCTGACAGACCTCTGCTCCACAGCACCACGTATGACCCCGCACAAAGGGCGAATGAAACCGGCGCCACCCAAAGGGCATGATGCGTGCTGTCCCAATAACTGACCGGGCTGTGAAAGACCCAATCGCTTAGAGGCCAGAATTGCGGGCGTCCGTCCCCCGCATGCAACAGGAAATCCATCGTCAGATGCAACAGCCCCGCAGATGCGGCAACCGTTAGAAACTGCCATCCCCGCCAGACTCCAAGCATCAGCGCCAGCCCCCACAGGATGAACGAGTTATCAATGGCAAACACCGTCTGCCAGACTGATGAGAAGTATAACTCGTCAAAGACGACCTGCGGCGGGATGCCCAAAATGTGCAACGATACCCCGACCATGACATACAGCGACAGGTCGGGCAGCACAGAGCCCAGCACCGCAGCCCACAGGATTGGCCCCCGCGCAGGTCGCGCAAAAGCAGCGGCGCCGATCAAAAGATGCGCGGGCGTGTTCATCCGGGGCTTTCCCTTTGGTGCCAAATCAGGTCATCTGCGCCTCAAGGTATAGGAGACGACCATGGTTCGCGCCATCATGATTCAGGGCACCGGCAGCAATGTCGGAAAATCGGTTTTGGTGGCCGGGCTTGCCCGCGCCTATACGCGGCGCGGGTTGAAGGTGGCTCCGTTCAAACCGCAGAACATGTCCAACAACGCCGCAGTGACCGAAAATGGTGGCGAGATTGGCCGCGCGCAGGCCCTGCAGGCGCGTGCAGCCAAGCGACCAACCCATACGGATATGAATCCGATCCTGTTGAAGCCGGAGACCGATACTGGCGCTCAGATTATCGTTCAGGGCCAGCGCGCGGGTACAATAAAAGCGGGCGATTATCGCAAAGACAAATCCAAACTGCTGGGGGCCGCGCTAGAAAGCTTTGACCGGCTGTGCAGCGATGCAAATCTAGTGCTGATAGAGGGCGCAGGCAGCCCCGCTGAAACCAATCTGCGCAAAGGCGACATCGCCAATATGGGCTTTGCCTGTGCCGCTAACGTGCCTGTGGTTCTGGTCGGGGACATCCACCGTGGCGGTGTCATAGCGCAGATTGTCGGCACCCAGGCGGTTCTGGATGCCGGTGATCTTGAAATGATCTCTGGTTTCGCCGTCAACCGCTTCAAGGGTGACGTTTCCTTGTTCGACGAGGGGCGTGATGACATCGCCGCGCGCACAGGCTGGCCCTGCGTGGGCGTTGTACCGTGGTTTCAGGACGCCTGGAGATTACCGGCCGAGGATATGATGGACATCCGCTCGCACAGTGGAGGGGCCTGTAAGGTCGTTGTGCCGCAACTGGAACGCATGGCGAATTTCGATGATCTTGACCCGCTATCCGCCGAACCGGGCGTCACCGTCGAAATCATCCCTGCCGGACGACCACTGCCCGGCGATGCTAATCTAGTGCTGTTGCCGGGCAGCAAATCCACTATCGGCGATCTGGCTTATTTCCGGGCGCAGGGCTGGGATATCGACCTTTATGCCCATGTTCGTCGGGGTGGCCATGTGCTTGGCCTGTGTGGCGGCTATCAGATGCTGGGCAAAACTATCGCTGACCCCGATGGTGTCGACGGCCGTCCAGGCACGGTTGAGGGGTTGGGCCTTTTGGACGTGACCACCATCATGGCTGGTAAAAAGCAGGTCACCCTGCGTACGGCGCACACTATACCGGGCAACGAGTCGGTCACCGGATATGAAATTCACATGGGCCGAACCGAGGGCCCGGATTGCGATCGCGCCTGGCTTGAGATCGAGGGCCGACCGGAAGGTGCCGCCGACAGCACAGGCCGTATTCGGGGCAGCTATCTGCACGGCATCTTTTCATCCGACGCTTTCCGCGCCCGCTATCTAGAACAACTGGGTGCAGAATCTAATCTGTCATATGAGGATGGGGTCGAGGATACGCTAGACGCGCTGGCAGACCATCTGGAACAGCATATGGATTTGGATCGCCTGCTGGAAATGGCCCGAACGCCGAAGCGCCTCTAAGAATTATTTCAGCTCACGATCAGCCAGCACCCGGTGAATTTCACGTCGTACCATCTTACGAACGTTCCGAGTGATACGTTGCCCCAGAACGCCTTGCAGCTCTTCCCGTACGACCTGCGCGATCAAATCACGCAACGCGTCTTCGCTCATGTTCAACGCGTCTTGCTCTGCAGTTAGGCGAGCTTTGTCCATCGTCAGCGGTTTTTTGCCAGCAGTTAGCTCATCTTTGTCTGTGGGCCGCGCGCGCAGTCCTTTTATTTCCGGTTTCACCGCCGACGCAGAGGCCGCGACCGCAGGGTCCCGTACAAAAGTCGCCTTTGTGGCAGTATCAACTTCTTCGAACATCGTCTCAGCCTGACTGATCTTCGCGGAATAGGTTATGTTGAATTCGTCTTCTGCAGCCCACTCCAAAGGCTTCGTAGACGTCTCGGTCTCTGTAGCCCACTCAAGCGGCTTTGTCGGCGTCCCGGAATAGGCATCTTCACTGTCGCCATCCGGTTCCCATTGGTCTTCGGTTCGGGCAATGGCAGCTTCCAGCGCTTCAATCTTTGAGCTCAGACTGTCAGCCGCGCCGTCCTGCGGCTCGGTTCCCGTTCGTTGTTCGGCAGCGGGTTCAGCGTGTTTCACAACATCGCAGGCCCGCAAGAGCATCGGTTTTACGGAATCTTCAGCCTTGTAAACCGGCTCCACTTTTTCGGGCTGAGGCTTCTCTTTCACGGCCACGTCACCGACTCGCAATGCGTCGGTCAGGACCAGCCTGCCGGGTTTTCGCGAGTTGGGCGACGCCATAACACCCGGCAAATTCCGATCTTCTTCGCTGACCAGACGCTTAATCGAGGACAACACGTCCTCGATTCCCGCTTTTACGACTTTATCCGTCATTGTTCTCTACCGCTCTAACCTTACGGTCGAGTGTAGCCAAACAATCCGAACCAAACAACAGGTAGTATTTGCCCTTAGTCGCGACGCAACGCTTTGAGGACGCGATCCAGGTCCCGGCTTTGCCGGCTGACCTGCGCCGGAGCCTTCTTTACCAAGTTGTAATACAGGGTCGGATCATAAATCTGCACAGCCAGACCCAGACGCTCTGCCGTCAGCAAGCCTTGCGCATCCAGCAGCTGATAAGCGGCACGCGACCGTTCGGTGCGCGATGCGACCTCAGCCAATTGCGCGTCCAAAAGGTCCTGCTGAGCGTTCAGCACGTCCAGAGTGGTCCGCGCGCCCAGGGTTGCTTCCTCCCGGATACCGTCAAAAGCCACTTGCGAGGCCCGGACCCGTTCCGTTGATGCCCGCAGGCTGGCGCTTGCTGCCTGGTACGCAGCATAGGCGTCCGCGACCCCTTGGGTGATGTCTTTCTGCACGTTCAGCAAATTGGCGCGCGATGCGTCACGCGTTGCCATCGCCCGACGGACCGTGGCGGCCAGACGACCACCTGCATAAATCGGCTGCTCAAAACGTAGCGCGATGGTCGCGTCCTCGAGGCTGTCATCATTATCATAGCTTTCGCGCAAACCCGCATCCGCGTTCAGCCTGACATTCGGACCAAGGTTGGCACGCTGCTGTTGCACGAACAAATCCAGCGCTCGCACTTGATGCTGCGCTGACAGAATGGCTGGGTGGTTACGTTGCGCAAGGCTAGTAGCTTCACCCTCGGACCGTGGCAGATTCGGCAGGCTTGGCTGACCGGCGGTACGTCCCGGTGCCTTGCCCACGGCGTTGACATATTCCGCCTGCGCAATGCTCAGGTTTCCGCGCGCGACCGCAAGATCCGCTTGCGAGCTGGCCAGCTGCGCTTCGGACAATGCGACGTCGGTCCGGGTCACCTCACCCACGTCAAAGCGATCCTGAGAGGCCCGTAATTCCTCGGCCGATACATCCACGTTGTTCAGGCGGATCTGAACGGTTTCTTCCTGCAGAAGTACACCCAGATAGGCGTTTAGACCGCGAAACAGGACGTCCTGTTCGACATCCAGCAACGTCTGCCGCGTGGCCAATACAGTTTCCTGCGCCGATTGTTTGCCAAGAACCGAGAAGCCGCCATCATAGATAAGCTGGCTCAATGTAAGGCCGGTGAAAAAATTGGATGGCTCGTCTCTGACCACCCCAGCACTTGTGGAGCTGCGGTTGTAGTTCTGACTAACCTCGACCGCCCAGTTGATGATCGGACGCAGCGCTGACAAGGCAATTGCGACGTCTTCATCAGCTGCACGCAGCAAGGCGCGGTTCTGTTCCAGCAAGCCGCTGGTATTGTAAGCCCCGATAAACGCGTCGGTCAGGTTATCAGCCCATACCGCGCGCCCCGGCACAGCACTAAGCGCGAGTCCCGCAGTCAGTGCCATTGCCTTAAAAATCTTTCCCCCTGCCCTCGAACGCATGACGAAATCCTTCTCAAATCAAAATTACGCTGCCCTGACCGCAGTTTGCGCCGTTGTTTTCAACTAATCAAGGCGGCAGAAAAATATGCCGTAAAATTATAGCGAAAATACACACTCAGTAGAAAATGCCTGCAAAACCGGGGCGTTGGCATTGAATGCATGACGCCAGGTCACCCGACCAGCGGATTTATGCCCGATCCGCACTGTGCCAAGCTCTCCCTCGACAAACAGGCAGGCAATGCGCCCGTGATCCTTCAACTGTGCGATCAGTGCCTCGGGCACCTGCTCAACCCCGCCTTGAATCATGATGACGTCATAAGGACCGTGTTCTGTTGCGCCCTGCGCTAGCGGACCAACATGCACAATCGCGTTGTCCGCATCTGCCTCCATCAGGATCGTTTGTGCTTCGGAAGCCAGATCTTCGTCTTCTTCCACAGCGACCACCAACTGCGCCATTCGGGCCGCGACGGCGGTGGAATAGCCCAGCGCAGGGGCGATATCCAAAACCACTTCGTCATTCGAGATATTCAGTGCATCTAGCATTTTTGCCAACGTCCGCGGCTCGGGCAGACAGCGACCGTCCCCAAGATCGATCACGCCTTCAGCATATGCTGCTTCGCGTTGCGCATCGGGTACAAAATTCTCTCTCTGGACGGTCAGCATGGCGTCAATGATAGGAAATTTTGTTACATCCGAGGGTCGAACCTGTGTATCAACCATCGTACGGCGCCGGGTTGCGAAATCTGTCATTGGATCGCTCATGTTAGTCCCAAGTATTTCAGGCTTTTGCCATATCCGGACGGAACCAGCAACGGCTGCGGTGTTGAAAGTTTCGCCAGATCGCAGAGACTTGGTGTCGCGCCACAATAATCAGCACCCCATGGAAGCGGATTTTTTGCGAGCAACCCTCTGGACGCCCCTAGAGAAAGGTGTTAAAACGCCTGCCACACCACGGCAAGTATTTGATTTTACTTGAAAAGGCGAGTTGGCGGAGTGGTGACGCAGCGGATTGCAAATCCGTGTACACCGGTTCGATTCCGGTACTCGCCTCCAATCCTTTAAAATCTCAACCTGTTTCAAAGGCGTACGGTGCGCTCTATTCGGCCTGCCCTCTCTGAGGGATGACCTCATAGCCCGGCTCTTCCGGTTCATCATCCGTCATTTCGGTCGGAAAACCGGGTGCGGTGATATCCAGCCCGGTCGAGTCCTCCAACCGTTTGATGATGTTCGGCGACAGTTCACGCTCGCCATAACGGGCAATTCCATCCTCAAAGATACGGATCATCACAGGGTTGATTTCCAAGGGCACTCCGGCTCGGTCGGCGACGTCCTGGAACAATCCGATATCCTTTTTGACAAGATCCATGGTGAACGAGATGTCACGCGACCCGTTCAGAATGACCTGACTTTCGGTTTCATGCACAAAGGAGGTGCCCGAGGAAATCTTGATCGCCTCATAGGTGGTGTTCAGGTCCATTCCGGCCGCCTTTGCCGTCACCAACGCTTCGGCACAGGTGATCAGGTTGGCCGTTGCCAGATAGTTGGTCAAAACTTTCAGGACCGAAGCCGACCCCAGTTCCCCAGTATGCAGCACGCGCCGGCCCATCGTGGTCAAAAACGGCAGAATGCGTTCAAAGGTTTCGCGATCACATCCGGCGAAGATCGAGATATTGCCGGTTGCCGCCCGGTGGCACCCGCCCGAGACCGGGCAGTCTACGGCGGCACCGCCCCGTTCGATCACCATGGCGCCCAGCCGTTTGACCTCGGCCTCGTCGGTGGTCGACATCTCCATCCAAATCTTGCCCGGCCCGACTTCTGGCAGCATGCCCTGCATCACTGCGTCCGAGGCAGCCGGGGACGGCAGGCAGGTGATAACGGAATCACAATCCCGCATCATCTGTGCCGGGCTTTCGGCGGCATTGGCACCTTTGGCTACAAAATCGGCCACAAGATCGGAGTTGAGGTCATGAACCGTCAGGTCAATCCCATTGCGCAGAAGCGAGCCGGACAGTTTGCCGCCCACATTTCCCAAACCGATAAATCCGACTTTCATAATTCCCTCCTGACGGTCGTATTCGGGTTTGAGTATCCGTGTTGTCTTTCGGAAACGAAAATGATTAATAATGCCAGTTATGGTCAAAA
Source organism: Ruegeria sp. BI11 (assembly GCF_056538005.1). Lineage (NCBI taxonomy): Bacteria > Pseudomonadati > Pseudomonadota > Alphaproteobacteria > Rhodobacterales > Roseobacteraceae > Ruegeria > Ruegeria sp. BI11. The sequence continues at coordinate 17,985 of NZ_JBQFSM010000015.1, forward strand.
AAATTTGGTGATACATGGACCGCCTGCCGAACCCTGCATGGCTGCGCAGTTTCGAAACCGCTGCGCGGCATCTAAACTTTACGACCACAGCGAAAGAGCTGGGGCTGACGCAGACGGCGGTATCTTTGCATATCCGCTCGCTCGAGGCGGAACTGGGCCAAAAGCTGTTCACCCGGAATGCCCGGCGGTTAGAGCTGACCGAGCTGGGCCATTCTTATTCCCTGACTGTGCGGCGTGCGCTCGGCGACATTGCGCTGTCCACCAACAGCCTATTCGGCCCCGCCTCGCGCCAGACTCTGACAATCCGCGCGGCGATATCGACAGCCACATACTGGGTCGCTGCGGAACTGCCCGGCTTTTCCGCGCGCCATCCGGATATCCCCGTGCGTCTGGTATCGCATATCTGGAATGACAGCGTGGCACCAGGCGATGTGGATGTGGAAATCCGGCTGGGTTATGGCGATTGGCCAGGGGTCCAGTCCGAAAAGCTGACAGATGAAAAGTTGGTTCCAGTGTGCCGGGCCGGGGACGGCCCCCTCACTCTGAATACCCTGCAAGAAGGCCCTCTCATTCACATCCTTGGATACGAGGACAACTGGGCGCGGTATTTTCAGGCCAACCATATCGCTCCTCCGGATCAACCGCCCAGCCATTCAGTCGACACCTCGGTCGCTGCGCTGCAACTAGTGATGGCTGGTGCGGGTTATGCGACGGTGCTGGAACGGTTCGCCCAAAACGCGATCCGGCAGGCTGCGCCCATCGCGATTGCAGGACCTGCGATTCCCTTTGCCCAGTCGCATTACCTGATCAGCGCCCAGGGTGCCGCCCAACCGACCGACGCAGCCGGGTTGTTTTGCGCCTGGCTGCGGGAACGGCTGGCTGCGCATGCCGCGGATTGACACAGGCTGGTCGCTTTTCTGACCTGATCGAAATCGCCGTGTGCCTCATGCTTGACAAGGCCCCTGCCCGTGCCGCATGTCCCTTGCGTTGGTGTCCATCTTCGGATGGATGAAAAGGGAATGCGTCAGCGGGCAACCGTCAAACGCAGCCGCCCCCGCGACCGTGACCGGAGAGGGTGCCCAATGCCACTGGCCTGTAAGGCCGGGAAGGCGGGACATCTGCCGGGGCAAACGCCCCGACATCCGCAAGCCGGGAGACCTGCCAGCGCCCGAAGTTGAAACCGGACGGGGTGATCCGGTGTCGGGTCCATGTGCAGACGTGGCCCGCATGAAACCCCGTCCCCTGCGAAGAGGATTTGGGGGGATGAGAGACGTGACCGAGGTTGCACCAGTCGAGCTGCTGGTCTGCACCACCTGTCGTCGTGGCCTGCCAATTGAGGACGATGCACAGCGTCCGGGCACCCTGCTGCACAAGGCATTGGAAGATGCAGGTTTGCCCGAGGGGATCGCGCTGAAGCCGGTCGAATGCCTGTCCAACTGCGATCAGGGATGCTCGATTGTGCTGCGCGGCGGGCCGACCCGCTGGACCTTTGTTTACGAAAACCTGAACGAAACCGACCATGTCGACACCATTGTCGAAGGCGTCACCAAGTACCTCGCCGCCGATGACGGTCTGGTCAAATGGCGCGAACGTCCCGAACATTTCCGCAAAAACTGTGCGGCCCGCATTCCCCCGATTGGAGCCCTGAAATGAGCAATCTCGAAAAACTCCCCGTCACTGTGATCACCGGCTTTCTGGGCTCGGGCAAAACTACTCTGGTCAAGCACCTGATGCAGAACCCGCAGGGCAAACGTCTGGCCGTTGTCGTCAATGAATTTGGCGATGTTGGCGTTGATGGCGATATCCTGAAATCCTGTGCCATCCCCGATTGCCCGGCGGAAAACATCATGGAGCTGGCCAATGGCTGCATCTGCTGCACCGTGGCCGATGATTTCATTCCGACCATCGAGGCCCTGATGGCGCTGGAACCGCGACCCGATCACATCCTGATCGAAACCTCTGGCCTCGCCTTGCCCAAGCCGCTGCTGAAAGCCTTTGACTGGCCCGATATCCGCTCGAAGATCACCGTGGATGGCGTGATCGCGCTGGCCGATGCCGAAGCCGTCGCCGCCGGGCGTTTCGCCCCGAATGTCGAGGCCGTTGACGCCCAGCGCCTGGCCGATGACTCGATCGACCATGAAACGCCCCTCTCCGAAGTGTTCGAGGATCAGATCTCCTGCGCCGACATCATCCTGCTGACCAAGCCCGATCTGGCAGGCCCGGAAGGTGTTGCTAAGGCCAAGGAAGTCATTGCAGCCGAGGCCCCGCGTCCGCTGCCCGTGGTTGAGGTTGCCGAGGGGGCTGTAGATGTCCGTGTTGTTCTGGGCCTTGAGGCAGCGGCCGAAGATGACATGGATGCCCGCCCGTCGCATCACGACGGACATCACGACCACGAGCATGACGATTTCCAAAGCATCATAGTCGAGTTGCCGGAACAGACCGACCCGGCCCAACTGGTCGCCAATATCGAACGTTTGGCGAATGAGCTGAACATTCTGCGCGTCAAAGGCTATGCCGCAGTTCAGGGCAAACCGATGCGTCTGTTGGTGCAGGCCGTTGGCGCCCGTGTGCGTCACCAATACGACCGCCCGTGGGAGCCCGGCGAGGAACGCCGCTCGCGTCTGGTCGTGATTGCCGAGCATGACGACATTAAGGAAGCCGCGATCCGCGAAATCCTCGTGGGTGTGACCGAGGCCGCCGAGTAAGCCATGCACGTCGTCTTCCGCGAAAGCCACGGGTTAGAGGAAACAGAGACCCCGACCGACCTGGGCCAGAGCCCGGCGGATCTGGTGGTGCTGTCCTTTTCGGACAGCGACCTTGGCGCTTTCGCTGCAGGCTGGCATCGCGGCGGCGGCGCTGACGGACGAATGCCCACGATGCGGCTGGCCAACCTGACGGCGCTAAAACACCCTCTGTCCGTCGACACCTATGTCGAGCAGACACTCGAGGGCGCGAAAGGCATTCTGATCCGTCTCATTGGCGGCGTACCCTACTGGTCCTACGGTCTGCAGCAGGTTTTGTCGTTGGCACAGGCCAAGGGCATCGCGCTAGCCGTATTACCCGCCGATGGGCGCGAGGATACGCGGCTGGACGACTATTCCACCTTGCCCGTGTCCACACTGCGGCGACTGGCGCATCTGTGTGATACTGGCGGAGAAGTCGCGGCGCAGGCCGCATTGGCGCAGATGGCGCTGGCGGCGGGGCTTTATGCCGGGCCGGTGATGGGAGCCAAGACCCTGCCGGAATGTGGTGCTTGGTGCCCGGATCGCGGCGTGATCGCGGCAGATACCGCGTTCTCAGGCGACGCGAAACGCATCATCGTCACGTTTTACCGCGCTTACCTGACCTCGGCTGACACCGCCCCGGTCGCAGCACTGATCAGAAGCTTGCGCGCGCGAGGGTTCGATGCGGTTGGATTATTTGCGCCATCCCTGAAAGCGCCCGCAGCCGCCGATTGGCTGCGCGAACAGGTCGTTGCTCTGACCCCATCGGCGATCATCAACGCCACCTCTTTTTCAGGCAAAGGCGCGTCTGGGACGTCCCCATTGGATGCGGCGAATGTGCCCGTATTCCAGATTGCACTCGCCACGTCGCGCCGAAAGGCTTGGGCCGAGGCGGAACGCGGACTGTCCCCCGCCGACCTCGCCATGCATGTGGTGCTGCCTGAGGTGGACGGGCGTATCTCAGCAGGCATTGCCTCGTTCAAGGAACCGGGCAAGCGCGATCCGCATCTGGAATATTCCCGCTTTGCCCATCGGGCCGAGCCCGAACGTATCGAGGCCATAATCGACCGGGTGACTGGATGGCTGGCGCTGCATAACAAGACCAAGGCCGATCAGATCCCGGCGCTGGTGCTATCCACCTATCCAGGCAAGGACTGGCAGATGGCCCATGCGGTGGGTTTGGACGCGCTGGCCTCAGCCGAGGCGATGCTGTCCGATATGCATGGCGAAGGCTATGACACCGCTCCCGCTGAGCCCATTGCCGACACATTGATGAACGCGCGAATTTCGTGGCCGCAACAAGACTACCAGACGGCGCTCGCAGACTTGCCTGAACAACTGCGCACTGACCTCAATACAGTTTGGGGACGGGCCGAGGATGACCCGACCTTCAAGGATGGAGCCTTCCACTTCACCGCTCTGCGACGCGGTAAGGCACTGGTCGCGTTGCAACCCGAACGTGGCACGCCCGAGCTGCGCGATGAAGATTACCACGACCTCTCGCGCACCCCGCGCCACGGCTATGTGGCCTTCTATCTGTGGCTGCGCAAAGGGTTGGGTGCCGATGCGCTGATCCATATAGGGGCGCATGGCACGCTGGAATGGTTGCCCGGCAAATCCGTCGCCCTGTCGGCGAACTGCTGGCCCGAGGCGTTGATCGGCGATCTGCCGGTCATCTACCCCTTCATCGTCAACGACCCCGGCGAGGCCGCGCAGGCCAAACGGCGGATCGGAGCCATCACACTGGGCCACATCCCGCCCCCGATGAAGGAAAGCGGCACGCCGGACCGGATGGTACGGTTGGAATCCTTGCTGGATGAGTTCTCGAACGCCGACGGGCTGGACCCCAAGCGCCGCGACCGTCTGCAGGAAGACATCCGGGATGAAGCTCAGGCCATTGGGTTGGAAAGCGATCTGGGTCTGGATCAGGCCACCTGCACCGCCGAAGCGATCACCCGCATCGACCGTTTTGTCTGCGACATCAAGGAAAGCCAGTTCGGCGACGGGCTGCATATCTTTGGTCGCGTGCCCGAATTCACTGGCAATTTCGACCCCGCCCCTTCCGCCCACGCCGAGCGCAGCGCCCTGATTGATGCGTTGGCAGTAAAACGGATCGAGGCCGGGCCGTCTGGCTCACCCTATCGGGGTCGGTCGGATGTGCTACCGACGGGGCGGAACCTCTACACCACTGATCCGCGTTCGGTGCCAACTCGCGCTGCTTATACGCAAGGCGTGAAACTAGCCGAAGAACTGGTGCGGCGCCATCTGCAAGAGGAAGGCGACTACCCGAAGGGGCTGATCGTCGACCTGTGGGGCTCGGCCACCATGCGCACAGCGGGCGAGGAATTCGCCATGGCGCTGCATCTACTGGGTGTGAAGCCCGTTTGGGACAAAGGGTCTGAACGAGTGTCGGGCATCGAAGTGCTACCGATCACCGATCTCAGCCGCCCGCGCCTTGATGTGACCCTGCGCGTATCGGGCCTGTTCCGGGACGTGTTCCCGACGCTTTCGGCACTGTTTGGTCAGGCCATCCGTGCCCTGTCAGATCGTGAAGAAGCTCCGGATTGGAACCCTTATGCCGGGCAAACGCCTACAGCACGGGTCTTTGGGCCGGCCCCGGGCAGCTATGGCGTGAACATGACGCAACTGTCTGAAATATATACGGGTGAAGCCAGAACACAGGCGGGCGAAGCATGGCTCCAGGCAAGTTCTTTTGCGTTAGAGGGCGACCATATCGTGCATGATGTCACCGGCATCACCGCACGTGTCGCCAATGCCGATAGTTTTGTCCACCTGCAGGATCTGACTGAGACCGACCTGCTGCTGGCCAACGATTATGCCACGCATGAGGCCGGGTTTGCCGCTGCTAAGAAGATCACCGGCGGCAGCGCGCAACTGTACCATCTGGATAATACCAACCCCGACAATCCCCGCGCCCGCACCCTGCCCGAGGAAATCAGCCGCGTTGTTCATGCCCGCGCTGCCAATCCCGGTTGGATTGCAGGGATGCAGCGCCACGGGTTCCGCGGGGCAGCCGAGATCGCAGCGACGCTGGATCATATGGCATCTTTTGCCCACCTGTCTGGGACGGTCGCGCCGCATCTGTTCGATCTGTACCACGACGCCACGCTGGGCGACGTCGAGGTTGATGCCTTTCTGCAAGACGCCAACCCGCAAGCCCATCAAGCCATGCAGGACCGGTTCCGCGCGTTGCTTGAGGCCGGGCTGTGGGACACGCGCCGGAACTCGATCCGCGCTGATCTGGAGGGGTTGGGATGAGCGCCCCCGCTTCTAAACCTGTTGTTCAGGGCTGGTGCCCCGGCGCGCATCGTCCGATGATGTCGGGCGACGGGCTGGTGGTGCGAGTACGCCCTCGACTGGCGCGGCTGAATGCAACGCAGGCTTTAGGGCTGTGTGAGCTGGCCGAGCGTTTCGGCAATGGCACCATCGATCTGACCAACCGTGCCAATCTGCAGTTGCGTGGCGTGAATGAGGCCGATCATCAAAGGCTGCTTACCGAACTCTCCGCGCTGGACCTTTTGGACGCAGAGCCCGGCATTGAAGTGCGGCGCAATATTCTGGTCTCACCGCTTTATGAAACGGGTGATCTGACGGCACGGCTGGCACAATCTTTGATCCATCATCTGGCCGACCTGCCTGCCCTTCCGGCGAAATTCGGTTTCGCCATCGACACAGGCCCTTCCCGTCTTTTGGCCTCGGATTCGGCGGATATCCGGCTGGAGAACGGCCCGGACGGCTTGATCCTGCGCGCTGATGGTTGCGGGACCGGGCGTGCCGTGTCCGAGGCCGAAGCCATCAACCGACTTATCGCACTGGCCGAATGGTTTGCCGAAAACCAAACCTCTGACAATCGCCGTATGGCACGTGTGGTTGCAGCCCAAAGCCTGCCACAGGACTGGCAAGGCAGCCTGCCTGGCGCGGACGGTACTCCACTGCAACCCGGCGCTTGTGAATTAGGCGCGCTCTATGGCGCAGCGTTCGGTCAACTGCCCGCACGGCGTCTGTTCAGCTTGATTGAAGACACGGGCGCATCCGCCCTGCGGGTGACCCCATGGCGGTTGTTCCTGCTGGAAGGCGGGGCGGCGATCCCGGCCCCGGCCTTTGTCACAGATGGCACCGATCCGCTGATGACAACCGACGCCTGCCCCGGCGCCCCGTTCTGCCCGCAGGCGCAGGTAGAAACCCGTGCAGTTGCCCGTACGCTGGCTCCACGCGTCGAAGGCAGCCTGCATGTCTCGGGCTGCTCAAAGGGATGCGCCCGAATGGGGAGCGCTGATGTCACTTTGGTTGGTCGCGATGGACGATTTGACCTTGTCAAACAAGGCCGCGCAGGGGATGAGCCCTGCCAGCGCGGGCTGACCCCCGAAACACTTATGACCATGGACCTGACCTGATGCCCTATGAATATGAAACCAATGGCGCGGCGATCTATAAGGAAAGCTTCGCCACCATCCGGTCCGAGGCCGATCTGGCCCGGTTCGACGCCGACGAAGAACAGGTCGCCGTCCGCATGATCCATGCCGCCGGGATGGTCGGGTTGGAAGAGTTCGTGCATTTCTCGCCCAATTTCGTGACCTCCGCCCGCACGGCCCTGGAAGACGGCGCGCCCATCCTGTGTGACGCGCGCATGGTCAGCGAAGGTGTGACCCGGTTCCGCCTGCCCGCCGACAACGAGGTGATCTGCACCTTGCATGACGAGCGTGTGCGCCCACTAGCCGCCGAGATGAACAACACGCGCTCGGCTGCCGCGCTGGAGCTGTGGCGTCCGCATCTTGAAGGTGCCGTAGTTGCTATCGGCAACGCGCCGACCGCTCTGTTTCACCTGCTGAACATGCTGGAAGACCCCGATTGCCCACGCCCCGCCGCCATCATTGGCTGCCCCGTGGGGTTCGTCGGTGCGGTCGAATCCAAGGACGCCCTGTGGGCAGCCCAGCCGGTGCCGTCCTGCATCGTCAAAGGCCGTCTGGGTGGCAGCGCCATCACCGTCGCAGCCGTCAACGCCATCGCGAGCCGGGCGGAATGAGCGCGGGCAAGATATACGGCGTGGGCCTCGGCCCCGGCGATCCCGATCTGATGAGTGTCCGGGCCGACCGTCTGCTGCGCAACGCGCGCCATGTGGCCTTTTTCCGCAAGCCGGGCCGCAGCGGTCAAGCGCGCAAGATCGTCAATGGGATGATCCCCAACGGTGCGATTGAATTCCCGATGGAATACCCCGTCACCACCGAAATCCCGCTGAACGACCCGCGGTATAACGAGCTGCTATCGGCCTTCTATAAAGACTGCGCCGCGCATCTGAAGAAACTGTCGGAACAGGGTGAAGACGTGGTGGTCCTGTGTGAAGGTGATCCGTTCTTCTACGGATCTTTCATGCATCTTTACAGCCGCTTGCGCGATGAAGCTAATGTCGAAGTTGTACCTGCCATCACAGGTATGTCTGGAGCGTGGACAGCAACCGGTGACCCGATCACATGGGGCGATGACGTACTGACCGTTTTGGTAGGTACCCTGCCCGAGGAAACGCTGGCGGAACGCATGGCGCAAACCGATGCTCTGGTCGTAATGAAGATCGGGCGCAATGTCGACAAGGTGAAACGGGCGCTGAAAACCGCTGGGCTCTATGATCGCGCGTGGATCGTCGAATTTGCGCAGATGCCAAACCAGCGCGTTTGCAGACTTTCCGAAAATTGCGAAGGCATCACCCCCTATTTCTCTATCATCATCGTGCACGGTCAGGGGCGACGACCATGAGCGGCTGGGTCAAGATCGCGGGCCTCGGACCCGGAAAGGAAGATCTGGTAACACCCGAGGTTGCCGCTGCATTAGCCGAAGCGACGGATATCGTCGGCTATATCCCATATGTCGCACGCGTGGCCGAACGCCCTGGCCTGACGCTACATGCCAGTGACAACCGGGTCGAGATCGACCGGTCGCAGCACGCGCTTCGGATGGCTGCCGAAGGTAAACGTGTGGTCGTTGTGTCCTCGGGCGATCCAGGCGTGTTTGCCATGGCGGCTGCTGTGTTTGAAGCGCTGGAGAACGGTCCAACCGAATGGCGCGAAATTCCCATCGACGTGCTGCCGGGTATCACCGCGATGCTGGCGGCGTCGGCCCGCGCGGGCGCGCCTCTGGGGCATGATTTCTGCGCCATCAACCTCAGCGACAATCTGAAACCGTGGTCATTGATCGAAAAACGTTTGCGCCTTGCCGCGCAAGGGGATTTCGCGATGGCGTTTTACAATCCTCGCTCAAAATCCCGACCCGAAGGCTTTGTAAAGACGCTGGAAATTTTGCGCGAAGAATGCGAGCCCGAGCGCCTGATCCTGTTCGCCCGCGCCGTTTCTCGCGCGGACGAGGCGATCCGTATTTCGACACTGGCCGAGGCGACACCGGACATGGCCGATATGCAGACCGTTGTCATCGTAGGTTCATCCCTCACTCGTGTAATCGAGCGGGAGAGCAACCCGATCGTCTATACCCCGAGGTTCACACCGGAATGAGCCAGCCAGTCCAGAACCTGCGTCACGCTTGTCAGCTCATGCCGCTGCGGCAGGGCAGGACGGTCGATCATCAGCACCGGCACGCCCAGCGCCCGGGCGGCATCCAGCTTGGCACGGGCTCCGGTGCCGCCTGCGTTCTTGGACACCACCAATTCAATGTCATGGCGCTGCATCAGCGCCCGGTCATCCGCTTCGGAAAACGGCCCGCGCGAGACAACCACATCGCAATTCGGCAGCGGCAAGGTCACGGGTTCATCCACCAGCCGCAACAGATAATGATGCTGGGGCTGGGCGGCGAAGTTCTCAAGATGCATTCGTCCCACGGCCAGAAAGACACGCTGCGCCGGGCCAGACAGAGCGCCCACTGCGCCGTCGATATCCGGGACATGCTGCCAAAGGTCACCCTGCTGCGCCGTCCAAGCCGGACGAGTCAGCGCGGTCAGCGACACATTGGCTTCGCGGCAGGCTGCAATAGCGTTCCGGCTCATTTGCGCGGCAAAGGGATGGGTCGCGTCTACCACGTGGGTAACCGCGTGATCGCGAAGGTACTGCGCCAGCCCGTCTGCACCGCCAAAACCACCGACACGAACCAGCAAGGGTTGGGAGCGAGGGTTATCGACCCGTCCAGCATAGGAATAGGTCGCCGAGATACCCTGTTCGGCCACGGCCTTGGCCAACCCGTTGGCCTCGGTCGTACCGCCAAGGATCAGGAGGTGTGTCATGCATGAAGCTCCGTGGCTGACCGTTCTGGGGTTGGGCGAAGATGGACTGGATGGCCTGCCGCCCGCAAGCCGTCAAGTACTGGAACGGGCCGAAATAGTCATGGGCCCGCCGCGGCACCTGTCGCTTATCCCCGAAACCGGCGCACAGAGGGTTGAGTGGCCGGTGCCTTTCGCCGATGGCTTGCCGATCCTGACCGGCTTTCGGGGCCGACCGACTGTGGTTTTGGCCTCGGGCGATCCCTTTTGGTTTGGTGCCGGGTCGGTTATCGCGCGTAACTTCGAGGCCGGAGAATGGACGGCCCTGCCCGGTCAGTCGACCTTTTCCCTTGCGGCTGCGCGCCTGGGCTGGCCGCTGGAATCTACGCTGACATTTGGTCTGCACGCGGCCCCGCTAACCCGGCTGCGGCCTGATCTGGCGCCCGGAGTGCGCGCCATCCTGTTATTGCGAGACGGCAAGGCGGTGGCGGAACTGGCCACCTACCTGACCGAAACCGGCTTTGCTGACACCCGCCTGCACGTGATGGAAGCCTTGGGCGGCCCTCGCGAACGGGCCCGCAGCGTGTCGTTGACAGAAGCTCTGCTGGGCGGGTTCGATCACCCGGTCTGCGTCGGGCTCGAGGTAGCAGGCGAAGGCCGTGCCTTTCCAAAGGCATCCGGCAAACCGGATGAGATTTTCGAAACCGACGGCCAAATCACCAAACGCCCTGTCCGGGCGCTGACCTTGTCGGCACTGGCCCCGCAGCGAGGCGAACACTTGTGGGATATCGGCGGCGGCACGGGGTCGATCAGCATCGAATGGCTGATGTGTGACCCGACCCTGACGGCCACAACCATCGAACCCCGCGCGGATCGCGCCGAGCGCATTCGCCGCAATGCTGATACATTGGGGCAGGACCGGCTGAACGTTGTGCATGGCACCGCTCCGGGCTCGCTTGGTGGCCTAACCTTGCCGGACGTGGTTTTCGTCGGCGGTGGTCTCAGCACCGAATTGATGGAGTGGCTGCAAGCCGCCCTGCCCAAAGGCACCCGGCTAGTCGCCAATGCTGTGACATTGGAAAGCGAAGCTTTGCTGGCGCAGTGGCAGGGTAAACTTGGCGGAGAGCTTTTGCGCATTGAACTGGCACAGGCCTCGGCGCTTGGCCCCCGACGCGGCTGGAAGTCCGCCTACCCTGTGGTGCAGTGGAGCGTCACCCTATGATCGTCGCGGGATTGGGGTTTTCGTCCACGGCCACGCTGGATAGCCTACACGCGGCATTTGATCGGGCCAGCAACGGGCAGCCTGTGGACGCGCTGGCAACGGTGGCGGATAAAGACGGCCATCCCGCACTGGCCGAATTCGCCTCGGTCATCGATTTGCCCCTGCATTTTGTTGCCCCAGCCGATCTGGTCGGGCAACGCACACTCACCTGCTCGAACCGCAGCCGCGCCACCTATGGCACCGGCAGCGTGGCCGAAGCATCCGCCCTTGCCGCCGCCGGTTCTGGTGCGCGGCTGATCTCACCCAGACAAATATCGGACGACCGGCTTGCCACCTGCGCCGTCGCCGTTGGAGGACAAAAATGACCGTTCATTTCATTGGTGCCGGACCGGGCGCTGCCGACCTGCTGACCCTGCGTGGACGTGATATCATCGCGTCATGCCCCGTGTGTCTTTATGCCGGGTCGCTGGTGCCTGAGGAAATCCTCGGTCACTGCCCCGAGGGCGCAAAGATCGTGAACACCGCGCCGATGGACCTAGACCAGATCATGGCCGAGATTGAGGCCGCGCATCAGGCTGGTCAGGATGTGGCGCGGCTGCATTCCGGCGACCTTTCGGTCTGGTCGGCGATGGGTGAACAAATCCGAAGGCTGAAGGAAATGGGCATCCCGGTCAGCGTAACCCCCGGCGTGCCGTCTTTTGCGGCCGCTGCCGCAGCCTTGGGCACCGAACTGACCTTGCCCGGTCTGGCGCAATCTGTTGTCCTGACCCGGACGCCGGGCCGTGCATCGTCAATGCCAGAAGGCGAGACGCTTGAGAATTTTGCCCGCACTGGGGCGACTTTGGCCATTCATCTCTCGATCGGCAATCTGGACAAAGTGATTGCTGACCTGACCCCTGCGTATGGCGCAGACTGTCCCGTGGCCGTGGTGTATCGGGCCAGCTGGCCGGATGAGCGGATCATCCGCGCCACGCTGGACAACCTGAAAGAGGCGCTGGATGACAGCATCGCGCGTACTGCGTTGATCATGGTTGGCCCGGCGCTGGCGGGCGAAGGGTTCGACGAAAGCTGCCTGTATTCAAAAGATTATGATCGTCGCTATCGCCCGCAAAGCGCCGATAGCCCGTGGTCAAGCTGGAGTCATGGAGATGACTAATCCTCCGGGTCTTCTGATTTCGGCCCCGTCGTCGGGAACAGGCAAGACAACAGTAATGTTGGGCCTGCTGCGGGCTTTGGCTGAAGATGGCCTAACCGTACAACCGTTCAAAAGCGGCCCCGATTACATCGACCCTGCCTTTCACCGGGCAGCCGCAGGGCGGGCCTCGTTCAATCTGGACAGCTGGGCGATGGGTGATCCGTTGTTGAACGCGATTTCGGCGCAAGCTGAGGGTGCGGATATAGTGGTCGCCGAGGGCTCGATGGGGTTGTTCGATGGCGTGGCCAAGCCGGGCGAGCTGGGGCATGGGTCTAGTGCCGAGACCGCGCAGCGCATGGGCTGGCCCGTGGTGCTGGTGCTGGATGTAGGCGGTCAGGCGCAATCGGCAGCCGCAACGGCTCTGGGGTTTCGGATGTATAACCCGGACCTGCCCTTTGCCGGAGTGATCCTGAACCGCTGCGCCAGCCCCCGGCATGAACGATTGACCCGTCTGGGCATGGAACGCGCCGGTTTGCCGGTTCTGGGCGTTTTACCCCGACGCGGAGATCTGACCCTTCCGGAACGCCATCTGGGATTGATTCAAGCGGTCGAGCATCCCGATCTGGAAAGCGCAATTGTCGGCTACGCCGCGTTTCTGCGCGAACATGTGGATCTTGAGGCTATTAAAGTGGCGGCCTCCTCAGGCCCCAATGAGCCATCGTCAGCCGCGCTGCCGCGCCCCCCGGCGCAACGGATTGCACTGGCCCGGGACGCCGCGTTTTCCTTCACCTACCCGCATTTGCTAGAAGGGTGGCGTGCTGCGGGGGCTGAGATATTGCCGTTTTCCCCCCTTGCGAACGAAGCACCTGCCGCTGATGCCAACCTGGTTTGGCTGCCTGGCGGATACCCCGAACTGCATGCCGGTACGTTGGCTGCTGCCGACACATTCCAGACCGGCCTGCGCAAACATGCCGAAACCAAACCCGTACATGGGGAGTGCGGAGGTTACATGGCGCTGGGTCAAGCATTGATCGACAAAGAAGGTGTCCAGCATCAGATGGCTGGCTTGTTGGGACTCGTGACTTCGTATGAAAAGCGCAAGTTCAATTTGGGATACCGACGCGCGGAATTGCTGGCCCCGATGCCCGGTTTTGCAGCCGATACCGCTTTGCGGGGGCATGAGTTCCACTATTCCTCGATCATGGAACAACCCGACGCACATCTGGCGCGGGTGTTTGATGCCGAAGGGGCCGAGGGTCCGCAGACCGGATCGGTACGCGGCAACGTTACCGGTACTTTCTTTCACTTGATCGCTGAGGCCTCGGCATGAGCGGGTTCGTATCCTTCATCGGTTCCGGCCCCGGTGACCCCGAGCTTTTGACCCTGAAAGCAGTCGACCGGATGCAAAAAGCCGATGCGGTACTGTTCGACGACCTTAGCAGCGGCCCTATCCTGAGCCATGCACGCGACGACGCCGATTTGGTGGGCGTGGGCAAACGCGCCGGGCGACCTTCGCCCAAGCAAGATCACGTCAGCCGCCTGCTGGTGGATTATGCCAAGACCGGTGCCCGCGTGGTGCGATTGAAATCCGGCGATGGTGGGTTGTTCGGCCGGTTGGAAGAAGAGCTTGTCGCCCTGCGCGCCGCCGGGATCGAGTATGAGATTATTCCCGGCATCCCGTCGGCCGTTGCAGCCGCTGCAGCGGCGGGGATACCGCTGACTCGACGTCTGACCGCGCGGCGGGTTCAGTTTGTCACCGGTCATGACGTCAGTGGCAAACTGCCCGAAGATCTGAACCTGCCTGCACTGGCCGATCCGGATGCGACGACGGTGGTGTTCATGGGTAAACGGACCTTTCCCCTATTGGTTAAGGCTCTACACGACCATGGCTTGCCACTGAACACTCCAGCCCTGATGGCCGAGTCCGTTTCGACCCCCGACCAGAGCCTTCATCGCGCTACCATTGGCGTGCTGTCGGACAAGCTGGAATCTGAAATCGGCACAGCTCCGGCCCTGATCTTGTATGGCCCATTGGCAGAGTTCGACGATGTTTGACCTGACTTTGATCGGAATTGGTACTGGCAACCCGGATCACGTGACCTTTCAGGGCGCGCAGGCTATTCGCGATGCAGACCTGATCCTGATCCCCCGCAAAGGCGAGAACAAGGCCGATCTGGCCGGGCTACGCGAAGAGATCATCGCCGCTGTGACCGACACACCGCCACAGATCGCCTATTTCGATATTCCCAAACGCCGGGCCGACGATGGTTATCTGCGTGGCGTCGACGAATGGCATGATGCAATTGCCCTACGCTGGCACGAGGCAATTGCGGCTCATCCGAATGCGCAGCATGTGGCGCTGCTGATCTGGGGCGACCCGTCGCTTTATGACAGCTCACTGCGAATCGCGTCACGATTAGACCCTCGGCCGCAGACACGGGTAATCCCAGGAATCACCGCCCTGCAGGCGCTGACAGCGGCTCATGCCATCCCAATCAATGATCTAGGTGCGCCTTATGTCGTGACGACTGGACGACGCATCCGGGATGAGGGTTGGCCTACAAATGCCTCAAAAGTTGCGGTAATGCTGGATGGTGAATGTTCATTTCAAACCTTGGACATGGCCGATTACGACATTTGGTGGGGTGCCTATGTCGGCATGAATGAGGAAACCCTAATCAAAGGCGCTCTGACCGATGTGGCGCAGGAGATTTTGGACACCCGCGCCAGGGCACGCGCCGACCATGGCTGGATCATGGATATCTATTTGCTGAAAAAGCGCGTGATCTGACCTAAAAGGTCGCAAATGACGATTGCGCGGTTGGCATCATAGCGGCTAAATAAAAGCGTCTGGTCCTGCCGGAGACATCCGGATGCTAAGAGGGAATGTGGTGCGACTGCCATGGCAGCCAAGTCCACAGCCGCCCCCGCGACTGTAAGCGGAGAGCCCCTGTTCAACCAGCCACTCCTGTTCTCAGGGGGAAGGCGAACAGAGGCATCGACCCGCAAGCCAGGAGACCTGCCAGGCGACAATTGAAACACCGGCCGTCGGGTGCGGCGGCAAAGGAGAATAAAAGATGGCAACACAAACGCAAACAGCATCCGCCTCGCGCGCTGGTATCCTTCCGGTCATGTTCGCGGTGGTTCTGGGTCTGGGCATCATTACCCTGACCGGTCACGTACAGGCTGCAGCGCTGCACGATGCAGCCCACGACGTGCGCCACGCGACCGGCTTCCCCTGCCACTAAGAACATGTTCAGTCGTATACTGACCAGCGCGTTGTTCGCTGGTGCTGCAGCGGGGCTGATAGCCGCCTTGCTGCAGTTGGTCTTTGTGCAACCTGTATTGCTACACGCGGAACTGTACGAATCCGGTGAGCTGGTCCATTTCGGGGCCGAGGCCGTTTCGGCCCATCCCGAACTGCCGGGCATGTTCTCGGAACTGACCCGTGACGGGCTGAGCGTTATCTTCACCATGCTGACCTATACCGGCTATGCGCTGCTGATGGTTGCGCTGATGTCAGTTGCCGAAGGCCAGGGTCACACGATTGATGGCCGTACTGGTGTTCTGTGGGGTCTGGCGGGGTTCATCGCCTTTCACCTGGCGCCCGGCTTTACCCTGGCGCCTGAAGTGCCCGGTGTCGCCGCTGCCGACGTCTATGCTCGTCAGGTCTGGTGGTTTGCCACTGTGGGTGCCGCGATTGTTGCACTGTGGCTGATTGCCTTTGGCGGCAACCTGATCAGCTATGTGATCGCTGCGGTTTTGTTGCTGGCACCACATCTGATTGGTGCTCCTGAACCAGATGTGTTCACCGGCCCCGTCCCGACGGAAATCGGTGCTTTGTTCGCCGCCCGCGCCTTTGGCATCGGTCTGGTTGCTTGGGTTCTGGTCGGCACCTTTGCCGGCTATTTCTGGCAGAGCGAAGGCAAACGCGTCGAAGCGACGGCTTAATCCTCCAACATAATGACGCGCCGGGTTCCGCCCGGCGCGTTTCTTTTTGCACTCAAGGAAAGAAAAATGGCACGCTCACTTGCCCTTTTTGCGATCGGCCTGGTGTTCGGCGGTGGTGCTGGCTTTGTGCTGGCGGCCGCCAATGGCGTCACTTTTGACGGCCACGATCACGGCGACCCGTCCCATCACGGCGGCGCGCATGCTGAAGCGATGGCACATGACCATTCGACTACGGTAAACTTGCCCTCCGGGGCGGACGCCCCCAGCGTCGCAATCGCTTTGACCCAAGACCCGATGGCCGGGTGGAACCTGCACGTCATGCCTCAGAATTTCCGGTTTGCCCCGGAAAACGCGTCGACTGACGACGTAGACGGCGAAGGCCACGCGCATGTTTACATAAATGGCGAGAAACTGGCCCGTCTCTACGGTAACTGGATCCACATTCCAGACCTGCCGAAAGGCGAAGTCGAAGTTTCCGTGTCGCTGAACGCAAACAGCCACAGTGCGTTGACAGTCGACAATGTACCAGTCGTCGCGGCAGTGACCGTTCAGGTCGACTAAAGCGCCGGAATACGTGCGCGCAAACACATCCGAAGCCGCCCGCAGGGTCGGGCGTCTTCGATCCAACCTGCGGGGCTGTCCAAGTAGGTCTGGCAGGTTGCCGCGATGTCTTCGGCATCGGCAACAACATTAACCCCCGAAAACACGTAAGACGCCCGCCCGTGGGCTTGCAGCGCCAGTGCCGTCGGCTCCGCGCAGCCACTGAAGCAGGCGTGATCCGTGACCTCAACCCGGTCATTCAAACCTGCCCGAGTCAGCGCAGTATCCACAGCCTGTTTCTCGGCCTCAGAGTCGCGGTTTCCCGCACAGCTGCTGCAAATCAATAGGCGTATCGGGTCCACGTGTGGCCTCGTGTTTGGTCGTTTGCATGTTTCTGCGGCTTTCCGGCCCTTGGCGCAATCCCGAATGCGCACAGGAATGTGCGTGCACCGAACCCGGATTTCTGGCATCACTCGAAAGGCCACATCAAACGAGGCACAATCATGCGCGCGCTTTTAGGTTTGCTCTGTCTTCTTGCCCTGCCCGTTGGGGCCGAGGAACCACTGTCAGGCTGGGCGGTATATCCGACTGACAAAACCTATGAACAGCTGGTTGCGGATACAAAGTCCGCCGTAAAAGAAAACGGGCTGATCGTGGTCACACAGGCCGGTCCGACCAAGGCCGCTGCGGCCCGCGGCATCATCATTCCCGGCAATCTGGTGATTGGGGCCTTCAACAACGACTACGCCGTGCGCGTTCTGGAAACCTCGGTCAGTGCCATGATCGAGGCACCGGTCCGCTTTTATGTAACCGAAAACGACGACGGTACGGCCACCCTGTCCTACAAAACACCCAGCTTTGTCTTTGCCCCCTATGTCTATGAAGGCGGAGAGCCATTGCGCGATATTGCCCAAGAACTCGACACAAAGTTTAAGGCAGTGGCGGAATCCGCCGTCAAATAGTCACACTGACGTGATCCTGCTTGCGTCCGGGCGCGTCCTCCGCAATCTGCTGAGCAGCGAAAATTTCGGAGCATAAAGAATGCAGGACCTCTCTACCCGCGCGGCTGACCTTCTGGCCCAACGACTGTACGAGGCCGGGTGCCGCCACGCGTTTGGCATGCCGGGCGGCGAGGTTCTGACGTTGGTGGACGCGCTAGAACAGGCCGGGATCACCTTTCACCTGGCCAAACACGAAAACGCCGCCGGTTTCATGGCCGAGGCGGTGCATCACCGCGACGGAGCGCCTGCCATTCTGGTGGCCACACTGGGCCCCGGCGCGATGAACGGGATTAACGTCGTCGCAAACGCGCTGCAGGACCGGGTGCCGATGATCGTTCTGACCGGCTGCGTCGATGAGGATGAGGCGCTGACCTATACACATCAGGTGATGGACCACGCGCAGGTTTACCGCTCGATCACCAAGGGGACGTTCAAACTGACGGCACAGGGCGCGGATGTTGTCACGGATAAGGCGGTTTCGCTAGCCAATCAGCCGCGCCCCGGTCCGGTTCACGTCGACGTGCCGATCTCGGTCGCGGATACGCGCGTATCCGGGATAAAACGCCGCCGTCTGGTCAAACCCGCTGCCGTAGCGCCCGAAGGGAACTGCGTTGAGAAAGCCCGCCGTTGGGTGGCCGAGGCTGAACGCCCCATCGCGATTGTGGGTCTGGACGTGCTCTACGACGACTCGCGCAATGTGGTGCAGGCCTTTTTGGAACATTTCAGTATTCCCTTCGTGACCACCTACAAGGCAAAGGGCGTCGTGCCCGAGGATCACCCTTTGTGCCTCGGCGGCGCAGGTTTGTCTCCACTGGCCGACAAGCATCTGGTGCCGCTGGTCGAGCAATCCGATCTGGTTCTTTGTCTGGGCTATGACCCGATCGAAATGCGCCCCGGCTGGCGCGAGATCTGGGACCCCGAGGAAAAGCGCGTTATCGACATCTCGTCTGTGGTCAACGATCACTATATGCATCAGGCTGGGTTGAACTTGGTCGCTCACACGGGTGCTACGCTTGAGGCCATCGCCAAGGGCAACCCCTCTCGGGCGACGTGGCCCGAAGGAGAGCCCGCGCAGGTCAAAGCTGCATTGGCGCAGGCTTTCCCCTCTGATGACGACTGGGGCCCGGCAGCGGTGATCGCCGAAACCCGTGCCGCCCTGCCCTCTGACACGCTGGCCACTGCCGACAGTGGCGCGCACCGTATCCTGCTGAGCCAGATGTGGAATTGCTACGAAGAGCGCGGGCTGATCCAATCCTCGGCCCTGTGCACGATGGGTTGCGCGGTTCCGATGGCCATCGGCCTGAAACTGGCCGAGCCAGACCGCCCGGTCATCAGTTTCTCTGGCGACGCCGGGTTCCTAATGGTTGCCGGAGAGCTTTCGACCGCAGCCGAGATGGGCGGCAACCCGATCTTTTTGGTCTTTGTCGATGCCAGCCTTGCGCTGATCGAGTTGAAACAGCGTCAGCGTCAGATGGGCAATGTTGGGGTGGATTTCGACCGCCACGACTTTGCCGCGATGGGACAAGCCTTTGGTGGCTATGGACATACCGTCCGCAACCGCGCAGAACTGCGGTCGGCGCTGGAACAGGCGGTCAAAACCGACCGCTTTACCGTCATCGCCGCAGAAATCGAGCGTGGAGGATATGATGGCCGCATCTGAGGGACCGCTGAAGGGCATCAAAGTACTGGACCTTTCACGCATTCTGGCCGGGCCAACTTGCACTCAGTTGCTGGGCGATCTCGGGGCGACAGTCATAAAAATCGAAAACCCGGCCAGTGGCGGCGATGATACGCGGCAATGGGGGCCCCCGTACGTTGAGGATGCCGAGGGTAATCGATCGGACCTCAGCGCATATTTCATGTCGGCCAACCGCAACAAGAAATCCGTCGCCATCGATATTGCCACGCCGGAAGGGCAAGCCGAGATCAAACGGCTGGCGTCGCATGCCGATATCCTGATCGAGAATTTCAAGCCAGGCGGGCTGGCAAAATATGGGCTGGATTATGCCGCGCTGTCGCAAGAATTCCCAAGCCTCGTCTATTGTTCGATCTCGGGTTACGGCCAAACCGGTCCGAATTCGTCCAAGCCCGGCTATGACCTGATGGCGCAGGGCTATGGCGGGATCATGTCACTGACGGGCGACCCCGAAGGCGCACCGATGAAAGTAGGCGTAGGTATCGCCGACGTGATGTGCGGGATGTACGCCTGTGTTGGCATTCTGGCCGCTCTGCGCCACCGGGATCAGACCGGCGAGGGCCAACAAATCGACCTGGCATTGGTCGATACACAGGTTGCGTGGCTGATCAACGAGGGCGTAAATTTCCTGACTTCGGGCAATGTCCCCCAGCGTAGAGGCAACGGTCATCCCAACATCGTGCCCTATGAAGTTTACGAAACCTCGGACGGTCACGTGATTCTAGCCGTGGGCAATGACGGCCAGTTCCGACGTTTCTGCGACTTTATCGGCAAACCTGAGCTGACGAATGACCCGCGCTTTGCCACCAACCCGGCGCGTCTGGAAAACCGGGATGCTCTGAACGCGGTGCTGCGCCCGACGGTTCAATCTTATGATACAGCCACCGTGATAGCCGAGCTTGAAACCCGCAAAGTACCCGTCGGCCCGGTGCGGACGCTAGATCAGGTTTTTGCCTCGGATCAGGTCGCGGCACGGCAAATGCAGATCGCGATGCAGGCCGCCCCGGGTGAGGTGCAACTGATCGGGAATCCGCTGAAACTGTCCCGTACTCCGGTCACCTATCGCAGCGCCCCGCCCGAATTCGGAGCGGATACTCAGACCGTATTGAACTCCGAAAATCCGTTCGAAGATTGAAACACAGTGCCCGTTTCGGCGGCATGTTGCTGAAACATGCCGTTGAATCGGCGGTTTTTTTCACGTTTTCCACACACAGCTTTTCACCAATTCGAGAGCAGCGGCGATACTGATACGACGCCGTCAGAGTCTCTGCTACATCGAATAGTGTAGAAATTCGCAACTGGATCGGACCAATCGCATGAAACAGGATGTTTTCGGACAGATGAACACCCTCAGCCAATCGGCAAGCGTCGAGGCGTGGAATGGTGTTCTGCTTGGGTTCATGGCACACGCGGCCATAACGCCGCAACATCTGGGCAAGGTGCTTGAGCTTGAGCCCGACTTTGCGCTGGGTCACGCCATCAAAGGCCTGTTTATGGTTCTGTTGGGCCGACGTGAGATGACAGCAGTCGCGGTCGATGCCCTGTCAGAGGCCAAATCCGCGATGGAGCGGCAACCGATCACGGAACGCGAGCGCATGTATGTCGAGGCGTTAGGTCTATATCTGGACGATCTCCCCTCGCAAGCCATTCAGAAATTCGAGCAGATTCTGCGTGCCCATCCGCAAGATACCCTGGCTATGAAACTCAGCCACGCCACCCGGTTCGTTCTGGGCGATCCAACCGGTATGCGCCGGTCAATCGAGCGGGTTTTGCCCGCTTATGAACCAGATCACCCAGGGCGTGGCTATCTTCTGGGCTGTCACGCCTTCGCGCTGGAGGAAACGGGCGAATACCAAAAGGCCGAGATTGCCGGGCGCCAAGCCCTTTGGATGGTTTCTGATGACGCCTGGGGTTTGCATGCGGTGGCCCATGTGCACGAGATGCAGGGCAATGCGCAGCTAGGTCTGGACTGGTTGGCCGGACGCGAGGACGCCTGGACCCATTGCAACAACTTCCGCTATCACGTTTGGTGGCACAAAGCGCTGATGCATCTGGACTTGGGTCAGGTCGAGCAGGTGATGGAGCTGTATGACACTCATGTTCGCCAAGACAAAACGGACGATTACCGCGATATCTCAAACGCAACCTCGCTGCTGTCACGCCTGGAACTGGAAGGCGTCGACGTGGGCAATCGCTGGGAAGAACTGGCCGACCTCAGCGCGGCCCGGACCGAGGATGGCTGTGTGGTCTTCGCCGACCTTCACTATCTGCTGGCATTGACTGGTGATAACCGCAGCGAAGCGACCAGCAAGATGTTGCAGCGCATCCAGAAAGACGCGCAGCGCAATCAGGGCGATACCCCGGTCCGCATGTCCGATCCGGGCATTGCGGCCTCCAAAGGGTTAGAGGCTTTTGGCGAGGGGCAGTACGCCGCCGCCTTCGACTTTTTATCGAGTGCCCGCAATGGTATGCAGCTGGTAGGTGGCAGCCACGCCCAACGTGATGTATTCGAGCGCATCACCATTGATTCGGGCTTGCGCGCGGGTCGCCTGGATGCTGTCGAGCGCATCCTGGATGATCGCCGCGCCAAACGGGCCGGTGGCGAGGACAATTACGCACTGGCGCGCCGCGCATTGATCGACGCGGCCCGCGACGACGGAGACGCACAAAGCGTCCCGGCTGAATAACAAAAACAAAGACCAAGAAGGACAGAACACGTATGGCGACTGCATCGCCCGCTTCTGATTTTGCACCTGTGGCTGCTTCGGCAGCCGCCCCTGTCCATGTGCGTGACCCGCGCCTGGACTTCTATCGCGGCATTGCGATGTTCATCATCCTGATCGCGCATATCCCGAACGACCCCTGGGCCAAGTGGATTCCAGCGCGGTTCGGTTTTTCTGATGCGACCGAGATCTTCGTGTTCTGTTCCGGCATGGCTTCGGCCATCGCCTTTGGTGGAGCTTTCCTGCGCAAAGGCTGGTGGATGGGCACCGCCCGCGTGGCGTTCCGCATCTGGCAGGTTTACTGGGCACACATCGCACTGTTCTTCTTTGTCGCCATGTCCATGGCCGCGCTGAACGAAAGCGGGTTATTCGAGAAGGACTATATCTCTGCCCTGAACCTGCAGCATTTCTTCAACGACCCTGCCCCGCAGATCGTTGGCCTGTTCACACTGACCTACGTGCCAAACTATTTCGACATCCTGCCGATGTATCTGGTGGTTCTGGCGATGATGCCGCTGGTCATGGGCCTGTCGCGGATTGGCTTCTGGGCGGTTGCTTTGGCATCGGTCACACTCTGGCTGGTGGCGCAGACCGACGTTCTGGACCTGCCGGCCGAGCCGTGGTCCGACCGACAATGGTTCTTCAACCCCTTTGGCTGGCAATTGCTGTTTTTCACCGGTTTTGCCTTCATGCGCGGTTGGATTCCCGCACCTCCGGTGTCAAAAACGCTGATCTGGGCGGCGGCGCTGTTCCTGATTTTCTCGATGCCTTTTGGATCATGGAAAGTATTCACCTGGATCAACGCAATTGCCCCCGATCTGGCGGATGAAATCCGCAAGGTCTGGCCGGTTACGAAAGAGCTCCGCGACAAGACCGATTTTGGCCTGTTCCGGTACCTGCACTTCCTGTCGCTGGCTTATCTGGGCTGGGTCGCTGCAGGTGAGCATGGCCATCGCCTGATCGCCACCGGTCACGGCGCGGCGACTAAAGTCTGGCAATTCCTGCTGACCGTGATCACCAAGGTTGGACAGCAATCACTGGCGGTATTCGTATTTTCCATGGCAGCAGCACGGCTTATCGGCGTCGGACTGGACCAGAGTGGGCGGGATTTTGCCAGTGTGTTCATCGCTAACATGATTGGCTTTGCGATGATCATCGGCGTGGCTTACATGGCCGCTTGGTTCAAATCACAACCTTGGAAGTCAAAGAAATGAATTTTACACGTCGCGCATTTTTGGCCTCGACTTCGGCGCTTGCCTTTGCGCCGGCCACATTTGCCACCGGCGGGGAAACCCCCTTTGACCGCAATGACGTTATCGCGATGGCCAAGGATCTGGCCAGTCGCCCCTATGCTGAACGCGAAATGGTGCCGCAGGAATGGCAAGACCTGACCTACCAGCAGTATCGCTCGATCCGGTTCCGTCTGGACCGTGCGCTTTGGTATGAAACCGAGACGCCCTTCAACGTCGATTTCTTTACGCCGGGCCTGTACTTCCCGCGCACTGTAAAAGTCGAAACCGTTGAAAACGGCATGACAACTCCGGTCGTTTTCGATCTGGAGATGTTCGACAAATCCGAGGATGTGCCCGAGTTGCCGATCGACGACACGCTGGGCTTTTCCGGCCTACGCCTGCGCACCGAGATGCACCGCCCCGGCAAAACCGATGAGTTCTGTGTCTGGCAAGGTGCCAGCTATTTCCGCGCCATCGGCCTGCACGAGGTCTATGGCCTGTCCGCCCGCGGTCTGGCGCTGAAAACCGGCGATCCGGATGGCGAGGAATTCCCCGAATTCATCCGGTTCTGGCTGGAGCGCCCCAAGCCCGGCCAACGTGACATGGTGGTTCACGCGCTGATGGACAGCCCCAGCGTGACTGGTGCCTATCGGTTCAACGTCACCGCAGGCGCGGATTGCGTAATGGACATCGAAGCCACCCTGTTCCCGCGCGAAGAACTGACGCATGTGGGCATCGCACCGGGCACCTCGATGTTCCTGTTCGATCAGACCAACCACAGCCGGTTCGACGATTTCCGCCCCGCCGTCCACGACAGCGATGGCCTGCTGATCCGCAACGGCGCCGGAGAAGTCATTTGGCGGCCGCTGGCCAACCCGACGCGCCTGCAGATTTCGTCCTTCGTCGACATGAACCCGCGCGGGTTTGGCCTGTTGCAGCGGAAACGTGAGTTCTCGGACTATGCAGACCTTGAGGCGAACTACCACAAACGCCCCGGTCTGTGGGTCGAACCCGGATCTGATTGGGGCAAAGGCTCGGTCACGCTGGTCGAGATTCCGGCAGATCAGGAAATCTATGACAATATTGTCGCCTACTGGCGCCCGATGGAGCCGTACGCCGCAGGTAGCCAGGTTGACCTGTCCTACCGCCTGATTTGGGGGGATGAGCCGCAGCGCACGCCGATGCCGCGCGTAATCAACACCGCCATGGGTGAAAACACTTTTGGCGAAGGGCGTCTGGCCGTCATCGACTTTGAACCGTCCGAGTTGTTCGAAGACCCCGAGGCGATGACGATCTTTGTCAATTCACCCCATGCCGAAACATCCGAGGGCGTGCTGCAGCGCAACCCGGACACTGGTGGGCTGCGGCTGGCCTTTTCATTCCAGCCGGGCGACCGGAACCACGTGGAACTGCGGGCGCAGTTACTGAAAGACAAACAGCCGGCCTCTGAAGTCTGGCTTTATCGTTGGACCGCATGACCGAAGACTTGCATATCATGCCGCCCGAGGCACCGTTGGCCATGCCTGCGCAGGACTTCAGCGCAGGCTTCCGTGACGCGCAGGTGCCCGAGGGCCAGCGCCCCTCGACCGGGTTCTGGCGCGCTTTGGCGTTTTCGCCTGCGATGGCGGCGACCTTGGGCCTGCTCTGGGTGATGTCCGACTGGTTCGGGGCCGAAGGGATCAACCTGATCGAAGCCATCCTTCTGGCGCTGATCTCGTTCAACTTCTTCTGGATTTCCTTCACGGTCTGCACTGTGCTTCTGGGCATGGTCTCACTGTCCCGGCAGGAACAGCCCATCCGTCAAGGCCGCCCGCAACCGCTGCGCGTGGCGCTTCTGATGCCGGTCTATAACGAGGTGCCGTGGAACGTGCTGGGCAACGCCCGCACAATGCTTGAGGATTTACAGGCACGGGGTGGTCAGCACCACTATGCCATGTTCATCCTGTCCGACACCCGCGACCCCGAGATCGCGGCACAGGAACAGGCCAGTATCGAGGCGCTGCGCACGACCCTCGCCCCTGGGCTGGAGCTGTATTACCGCCGTCGCGAGGAAAACACAGATCGCAAAGTCGGCAACATCGCCGATTGGGTCAGCCGCTGGGGCGCGGATTGGGATGCGATGTTGGTGCTGGATGCCGACAGCCTGATGACGGGCCGCGCTATCCTGCGCCTGACCGATTCACTGGCACGTGATTCCGGTGCCGGCCTGATCCAGAGTTACCCGCAACTCATCGGTGCGCAATCGGTCTTTGCCCGGATGCAGCAATTCGCCAACGGCGTTTATGGCATCGCCTTTGCCGAAGGTTTGGCCCGTTGGTGCGGGCAAGAGGGCAACTATTGGGGCCACAACGCCATCATCCGTACACAAGCCTTCGCCAATTGCGCGGGCCTGCCGAAACTGCGGGCGTTCAACGGCCAGGAAAAGCTGATCATGAGCCACGATTTTGTCGAGGCCGGTCTGATGCGCCGCGCGGGCTGGGGCGTTCGGTTCTTGCCGCGCATCCGGGGCTCTTATGAAGAAACGCCCCCCACACTGATCGACCATGCTCTGCGCGACCGTCGCTGGTGTCAGGGCAATCTGCAGCACCTAAAACTGCTGGGATCAGCCGGGTTCCGTGCGGTCTCGCGGTTCCACATGTTCCACGGCGCAGTTGGCTATCTGATGTCGCCACTGTGGTTTGCGCTGCTGGTGATGTGGGCGTTGATTGGACAGGGCGAGGATGCATCGGTGCTGCATTATTTCAGCCCGGATAACCCGCTATTCCCGCAATGGCCCGAAATGTCGGAAACCCGCCATGTGCTGATCATTCTGGTGATGTATGCGATGTTGCTGGCACCTAAAGTGTTGGGTGTTCTGGCCCTACCCCTCAGCGGTGTGCGCTATTCGGATTTCGGCGGCGGTTCAAAGTTCCTGACGTCGTTCCTAGCCGAGGTTATCCTGTCGATCCTTTACGCTCCGATCCTGATGGTACAGCAGATGATCGCGGTGTTCCGCACGGCCCTGGGCTTGCAAAAAGGCTGGTCGCCCCAAGCCCGGGACGGTGGCAGCTATAGCCTGCAAACGCTGATCCTGTGCCATATGCTGGAAACCGTCAGTGGCATCGCGCTGAGCGTCGGGATCCTGTCTGGCCTAGTTTCGATCTGGCTGGCTCCGATTGCCATCAGCCTTGCGTTGGCAGTTCCTCTGTCTGCGCTCAGTGGCGTGTCCGCTGGTACTGCGCGGCGCATGGTCGGGATGAAAGAGGATTTCCACGAACCCGCCATCACACGTTCAGCCCGGCGTCACCGAAATGAATTGAAACGCCTGATTGAGGGTAAGGCGGTCATGACCCCTGCCGAGTGATTAGCCGCCCGGCAGGCCTTCGTACCAATCCACCATCATGTCTGCCCAGCCATTGGGCACGGTGTGGCCGCCGGGAAACAGCGCGAATTCCAGCATGCCGCCTTCCGCACATCCGGTCCACCTGCGCCGCATGAACTGACCCGTGGTCGAGAAACCGCTGGGTTTGGTGTCAACGCATTCATTCGCAACCCGCCAGATTTCCAACCCAGCAAAGATGTCGCCCTGATGGAACCGGCCACCGCCTAGAATACGGCCCTCTAACGGCACCACATTGTCGGTCCAGCCATGAGTGTGGAACATCCGCACCGGCCCTTCACAGCTTTCGGGATGTGGTCGCCAAAATCCGCCGGAAACCGGTACATAGGCCGAAAACGTATCGGGTGCTGCGCAGGCAAGATAATACACCATGAACGCCCCGGCCGAGAATCCTCCCAACACCACGCGATCCTCATCCACGCCGAACCGCGCCGAGGCATCCTGTACTGCTTCGGTCAGAAAGGCGGCTTCGTCCCGCCCATCCCAGCCGGGAAAGAAGTTCCAGCTTTGGCGACCATTGCGCTCCGAGCCCTCGGGGGCCATGACAGCATAGCCGCGCGCCAGCAAAGGCTCGACCATACTGCGGTTTTTCAACGTGCCGGTCGCTGACCCACCATAGCCGTGCAGGAAGACGACCAGTGGCGGGTTATCCGCCTCGGGCAATTCGATGTGATAGCCGCCCGACTCGGTTTCGCACATGCCCTCTTGTTCAGCACATGCGGCCCATCCGGCATGCCCCGCAAATGCCAACCCCGCAGCCAAGGTGAATGCCCGGATCATCCTGTCTCTCCTGTATCATGTTGAACCGGCAAACCGGCACGCACCCATCCCGGCCCTGCTGCCGAACCCAGCATGCCCTCGGGTACGTCAATGATGTTTGTGAACCCTTCCTCGGTCAATCTATTGCTCAGCCGGGCTGATCGGACCCCGCGCGCACAGATCAATGCAATGGGGGCGTCGCGATCATTGCCCGTCAGTTCTGCCAGCGCCTGTGCAAAATCATCGCGGCGCATGTCCAGCGGATGTGCCCCTTGACCCACGCCCGTAGACTGCCATTCCCGAGGGGTGCGAATATCGACCAGCAAAATTTTCCCGGAAACTGCCTGCTGATGCGCGTCCTGTACGCTCAGCCGGTCGCCCGAGTAGTCTGGGGGGATCAAGCGGTATTCCCGAACTGCAAAGCCTGCGACGACGGCCGCGCCTGCGCCCAAAAGAACCCATCGACGTGTTTGTTTTGCTTTGTCTGCCACGCGGCTCCCTCCTGGTCCGACGGGATGTGTTTATCACAGGCCGAATTTCGAATCCGCGTTGAATTTCAACCGGCAGATCAAGATCGCGTCATTGTTTCGCACCCCAATCTACGGTGCTAGGACTGTGTGTAAAACTTGCAATAGCTGGACAGTTAGAAAATTATCCTTAAAAACCAGTACTACTTTTGACCGCCCAGACCGGAGTATCGCACTTGTCCCTATTCCTCATCGCGGCCCTTCCCTTCCTCGGAGCTGTTTTCCCAGCCCTTCTGATCCGGGCAGGACGAAACGCAGCAGCATCAGCCGCCGGGCTGACCACCTTTCTGGCGCTTATGGGGCTGTTGATCCACATCCCGTCCGTCATGCGCGGAGATGTCGTCACAGCCCGGTTCGAATGGATACCGGCACTGGGACTGAACGCGAATTTTATGCTGGACGGTCTTGGGTTTCTATTTGCGCTGCTGATCCTGGGGATCGGGTTGCTAATCATCCTCTACGCGCGGTTCTACCTGTCACGCGAAGACCCGATGGGGCAATTCTATACCTATCTTTTGTTGTTTCAGGGCGCGATGGTCGGGATCGTCCTGTCAGACAACATCCTTCTTTTGCTTATTTTCTGGGAACTTACATCACTAAGCTCATTCCTTCTGATCGGGTACTGGAAACATCTGCCTGAGGGCCGTCAGGGTGCGCGCATGGCGCTGGCCGTGACCGGCGGCGGCGGGTTGGCGATGATCGCGGGGATGCTGATCCTGGGCAATATCGTGGGCTCATATGACCTGAGCGTCATCCTACAGAACAAAGAACTGATCCAATCCTCGCCCTTTTACATGCCCGCGCTGATCCTGATCTTGCTGGGCGCTTTCACCAAGTCGGCGCAGTTCCCGTTCCACTTCTGGCTGCCGCATGCAATGGCCGCGCCAACACCGGTTTCTGCTTACCTGCACTCAGCTACGATGGTGAAGGCCGGACTGTTCCTAATGGCGCGGATGTGGCCCGTTCTGGCGGGGACGGATGCGTGGTTCTACATCGTGGCGACTACAGGTCTGGTGACCATGCTGATCGGGGCTTGCATTGCCCTGTTCAAGGATGATCTGAAAGCGCTGCTGGCGTTTTCGACCGTGTCACATTTGGGTCTGGTCACGATGCTGCTGGGCTTTGGCACCAAGATTGCCGCTGTGGCCGCGATATTCCACATCATCAACCACGCGACCTTCAAGGCAGCATTGTTCATGACCGCCGGGATCGTGGATCACGAAACCGGAACCCGTGATGTCAAACGTCTGGGCGGGTTGCGGCAGTTGATGCCAATCACCTTTACCATCGGCACCATTGCAGCCCTGTCCATGGCGGGCCTGCCGCCGTTGAACGGCTTCCTGTCCAAGGAAATGATGCTTGAGGAGACGGTCCACACCACCTGGCTGCACTCGCATTACCTAGTGCCGGGTCTGGCTCTGCTGGCGGCGCTGTTCTCGGCCGCCTATTCCTTCCGCTTTGTCGGGCATGTGTTCCTTGGCCCGCAGCGCAATGATTATCCGCACCATCCGCATGATCCACCCGTGGGCCTATGGTTGGCCCCGGCATTCCTTGTGGTGCTGGTGGTGCTGATCGGTCTGTATTCGGCTGCAATTGTTGGGCCTTTGGTCGCGGTTGTATCCAGCGCCGTGATTGGTGGAGAGAAACTGCCGTATTATTCCCTGAAATTGTGGCATGGCTTCACACCAGCGCTTTACATGTCGGTTGTGGCCACGCTGGGCGGTTTGTTCCTGCTGGCGCTGCATCATCGCGGTGAACAGCTGTGGAACGCACTGCCTCGCCCCGAGGCAAAGGTTATCTTCGAAGCCGTTATTGGCGTGTTGACCACACTCAGCCGTTGGATCACCGACACGTTGCATAACGGTGTGATCAGTCGCTACGCCATCATCCTGGTCGCGTTCACTGTCGGGCTTGGCTATTACGCCTATACAACAGGTACGATCGGACCCGAAACACGCGATCCTCTACCTATCCAGATCATCCCATTCATCGGCTGGATTTGTCTGGTGGGCGCAACACTGGCGATCATGTGGTTCCATCGCAACCGCCTGCTCTCGCTGGTGCTGATCGGCGTCGTCGGTTTGATCGTCTCGATGGCGTTCAACTACCTCTCGGCCCCGGATCTGGCGTTGACTCAGATATCGGTCGAGGTGGTGACGATGATCCTGTTGCTGCTGTCGCTAAACTTCCTGCCCACGGATACCCCCTGGGACAGTAGCGCAGCACGGCGTTGGCGGGATGCGGCGATCTCGGTGGTGGCTGGCCTTGGCGCGGGCGGGCTGATCTATGCGCTGATGCTGCGGGACTTCGCCTTTCCGACGATTTCCGAGTTCCACCTGGCCAATTCCTACAAAGGTGGCGGCGGCACCAATGTGGTCAACGTGATCCTGGTGGACTTCCGGGGCTTTGATACCTTTGGCGAGATCATCGTTCTGGGCATCGCCGCCCTGATCATCTTTGCCCTGACTGAGGCCGTTCTGGGCACCAATGTCCGCAGCTATCTGTTGAATCGTAAGCCGCACTGGCCGCAATCGGGGGATTCACATCCGCTGATGATGGTTGTGGCCACCCGCGTGATGATGCCAATTGCCCTGATGGTTGGTGCCTACATCTTTTTCCGCGGTCACAACCAGCCGGGGGGCGGGTTCATCGCCGGTCTGATCGTCGCGATTGCCTTCCTGATGCAATACATGGCGAGTGGCTACACATGGGCCATCGAACGGCAACGGTTCTACTATCACGGCACCATCGGTTGGGGCGTTCTGATCGCCGCCGCCACGGGGATCGGAGCGTGGTTTAATGAGCGCCCGTTCCTGACCAGCGATTTCGGCTATCTCCATTGGCCACCACTGGAAGAGTTCGAATGGGCCACCGCCATCCTCTTTGACACCGGCGTATTCCTGGCCGTGCTGGGTGCGGTGATGCTGGCATTGGACAGCCTGTCGCGGTTCGCGTGGCAGCCGGGCATGGCACAGGAATTCCCGATGGATATCAACCCGCTGCGGGATGATCAGAAAGAAGAAGATAAAAAGGAGCAGGCCTGATGGAAGCGCTCGTAGCCTCAGCCGTAGGCATAATGACCGCCGCCGGGATTTTCCTGATCCTGCGTCGCCGCACATTCCCTGTCATTCTGGGCCTGTCGCTGATCACCTATGCGGTGAACGTGTTCCTATTCGCCACCGGGCGGTTGGCGCTGGACGCGCCTGCCGTTCTGAACAAGTACGAAGAGGTTCCCTATACCGACCCGTTGCCGCAGGCTCTGGTGCTGACCGCCATCGTAATTTCCTTTGGGATGACTGCCGTGATCGTAATGATCGCACTGTCCGCATATTTGTCCTCGAAGGATGACCATATCGACATGACCGCACAAGACAGTGTCGACCGCGCGGGAGAAGACGCATGAACCACTGGATCGTAGCGCCGATCGTCCTGCCCGCGATCCTGGCCCCGTTCATTATTATGGTCCTGCGATACCATCTGGACCTGCAGCGCATCTTTTCGGTCGCCGGTGTGGTGGCTTTGCTGGGGATTGCCCTGACCATCACTGCGCAGGCCGCAGGCGGTGATATTTTGGTTTATGAGTTGGGCGACTGGCCCGCACCCTTCGGCATCGTTCTGGTGCTAGACCGCCTCTCTGCGATGATGGTCTTGCTGACCGCCCTGCTTGCCTTGCCCATTGTGCTGTACGCCATCGCATCCGGATGGGATGACCGGGGGAAACACTTTCATGCGCTGTTCCACTTTCAGCTCATGGGCGTTTGCGGCGCCTTCCTGACGGGCGACGCCTTCAACCTGTTCGTGTTCTTTGAGGTACTGCTGATCGCGTCCTACGGTCTGATGACGCATGGCGGCGGTTCGGTGCGGCTCAAGGCTGGGGTGCAGTATGTGGCCTATAACCTGCTGGGCTCAACCCTGTTCCTATTTGCCCTCGGCACGCTTTATGCAGTGACCGGAACACTGAACATGGCCGATCTGGCCGTTCGCGTCGCTGAAATCCCGCCCGAGGATACGGCCCTTCTGCGGGTTGGCGCGGTGCTGTTGCTGCTGGTTTTTTGTATCAAGGCTGCTGTCTTACCACTGCATTTCTGGCTGCCTGCCAGCTACGCCAACGCGCCTCTGCCCGTCGCAGCCCTTTTTGCGATTATGACCAAGGTGGGTGCCTATTCGATCCTGCGTGTTGATACGCTGGTATTTGGGCCGGATGTGGCTGTAACGCAAGGATTGCTGGGCGACTGGCTGCAACCCGCAGCGCTGCTGACGCTGGCTGTAGGTGCCATTGGTATTCTGGGTACGCAACACATCGCGCGGATGGTGGCCTTTTGCGCCATTGCATCGATGGGTACTTTGCTGATCGCGATTTCGCTGTTCACCGAAACCTCCACCGCAGCCGCGCTGTACTACATATTCCACTCGACCCTGGCGACGGCGCTGCTGTTCCTGGTGACCGATCTGGTGATGGCACGTCGGGGCGGAGCCATCGTACCAATGGCGCCGATGGCACAAAGCGGGCTGATCTCGGCCCTGTTCTTTGTCGGGGCAATTGCGCTGGCGGGGATGCCACCGCTGTCGGGCTTTATCGGCAAGCTGTTGGTGCTGGACGCAGCACGCGACGCGCCGGATGCAACCGCGATCTGGGCCGTGATCCTGATCGGATCTTTCGTCACCATCGTCGGGCTGGCGCGCGCAGGTACGCTGATCTTCTGGAAAAGCTATGACGCCCAGCACAACCCCGCGCCCGAGGTGGAAGACGAAGAAGAAGCCCCGGCCCTGCCCGCGCCCGAGCCGAACCCCGGGATGGCCTTCACCGCCATCTTCGGCACAGTTCTGGGCCTGGTCATGTTGACCCTGTTCGCGGGTCCTGCCCTGACTTACGCTGGCAAAACAGCAGAACAGTTGTTTACACCTGAAAACTACATCTCGGCCGTTCTGGGAGGAGAAGAGTAATGAGACTTCTGCACCGGATATTCCCGCACCCGCATCTAACAATACTGCTGACGCTGGTGTGGATGCTGCTGGCGAACTCACCTTCGCTGAATTCGTTGGTGTTCGGGCTGCTGCTCGGGATCATCATTCCCTTCATCACTCAGCCCTACTGGCCCGACCGCCCCAAGCTGCGCAACTGGCCGATGATCATCGAATACATGCTGGTGGTGTTGTGGGATATCGTAATGGCCAACATCACGGTGGCCCGGATCATTCTGTTTAAGCGCGATGCGGACCGGCAACCCAACTGGGTCTGCATTCCGTTGGAACTGCGCACCCCTGAGGCCATTACTGTATTGGCCGGAACCATCACAATGACCCCCGGCACGGTCAGTTGCGATCTGTCGGCGCAAGGCCACAACCTGCTCGTTCATTGCCTGGACGCACCTAACCCTGACGAAGTGCGTGACCAGATCAAAAGCCGCTATGAGCGCCGCCTGAAGGAGATTTTCGAATGATCGAGATTGCGATCTGGTTTGCCTTCGCCTGTTTTGGGACAGCTATCATGCTGTGCCTGTATCGGATTATCTCGGCCGAAGGTGTCGGCACCCGTGTTCTGGCGCTAGATACGATGGTGATCAACACCATCGCGCTGATGATCCTTTATGGGCTGGCCCTGGGGACTGAGATTTTTTTCGAAGCCGCCATGATTATCGCCATGCTCGGATTTGTCTCAACCGTGGCCTATGCGCGCTTTATGCTGCGCGGCAACATCATCGAGTGAGGGCATTATGAGTTTCTTGTTCGAATTTTTAGTCGCCTTCTTTCTGGTGGTTTCCGGCATATTCGGCTTTGTCGGATCCTTCGGAATGATCAAGCTGAAAGACCCCATGTCCCGCCTTCATGCCCCCACTAAGGCAACCACTCTGGGTGTTGGCGGCGTGTTAATTGCGTCGATCATCCATTCGGCTCTGATTGAAGAGCACCTGTCACTGCATGAACTGCTGATCACCCTGTTCCTGTTCCTGACCGCTCCGATCACAGCCCTGTTCATTGCCAAATGGCATATTCACCGCCATGAAAAACCCAGCGATCTGCCAGATGCGGGCGAGGATGAGCTTTGGGCCACCCACGCGGTCGAACAGGTCGAAGACGTCCCAGATCACAGCAAGACCTGAGTTCCATGCATCACCCTCCGCTGCCCCTGACCCGTGATCTGGTTTTGATTGGCGGCGGCCATACCCACGCGTTGGTGCTGCGGAAATGGGGGATAAACCCATTGCCCGGGGCGCGAGTGACGGTGATCAATCCCGGTCCCACTGCGCCTTATTCCGGCATGCTACCCGGCTTTGTCGCCGGGCATTACCAGCGATGGGAGCTGGACATCGATCTAGTGCGCCTGGCCCGTTTTGCTGGTGCATGCGTTATCCTAGGTCCGGTCGAAGGTATCGACGTCGACCGGCGGCAAGTACACGTGCCTGGACGGCCGCCTTTGGCATTTGATGTGGCCTCGGTCAATGTCGGGATCACCTCGGACATGCCGACCCTGCCCGGATTTTCCGACCATGCGGTTCCGGCCAAACCTTTGGGGCCATTTGCCTCGCGATGGGCTGAGTATCTGGATGGCACCGGTCCTGCTTCGGTTGCAGTGATTGGCGGCGGGGTCGCGGGCGTAGAGTTGGTGATGGCCATGGCGCACGCCCTGCGCACTAAAGGCCGCACGGCGAAGGTGGCGCTGATCGACAACGCTTCGGTTCTGGCAGCAACAGGGGCCAAGGCGAGCATGACCATTCGAAAGTCGGTGGCTGACCTAGGTGTTGAGGTAGTCGAAAATACCGCAATTTCACGCATCGAACAGGATCACATTCTTTTGGAGGATGGCCGCAAGGTTCCGGCCACGTTTATCACCGGGGCTGCAGGCGCGCGTCCTTATGATTGGATCGCTCAAACGGGGCTTGATTTACATGACGGCTACATCCGTGTGGACGCCAATCTGCAATCCAGCGATCCGGCAATTTTTGCCGCCGGGGATTGCGCCCATCTGGCGGACAACCCACGCCCCAAGGCCGGGGTTTATGCGGTACGAGAAGCTCCGGTATTGTTCGGCAATCTGCGCGCCGCTCTGGGAGCCGGAACGATGCGGCGATATCAGCCGCAGAAGGATTACTTAAAGTTAATCTCACTGGGTGGCAAATCCGCACTGGCCGAACGCCTCGGAACCTCATTCAGCGGGCCGGTGATGTGGCGATGGAAGAACCATATTGACCAGAGCTTTATGAACAAATTCCGCAACCTGCCCGAAATGGAACGCCCCGCCCTGCCGCGTCACCATGCGGCGGGCTTGCAAGAGGCGCTGGGTGAAAAACCCATGTGCGGTGGTTGCGGGGCTAAGGTTGGACGCGGCGCATTGCGGTCCGTTCTGGATGAGCTGCCAGCGCCGAACCGCGACGACATCACCCCCTTACCCGGTGACGACGCCGCCTTGCTGAAAACCGGCGGGGCGCGTCAGGTTATGACCTCGGACCATCTGCGCGGCATCACCGATGATCCGGTGATGATGACTCGCATCTCCGCCGTTCACGCGCTGGGGGATATTTGGGCCATGGGGGGCAATCCGCAGGCGGCGACGGCTACGATCATCTTGCCGCGCATGTCACCGCAATTGCTGCACCGTACCTTGTCCGAGATCATGACCACCGCCACCGAGGTCATCCGCGATGCCGGGGCCGAGATCGTCGGCGGGCACAGCTCGTACGGGGATGAGATGACTATCGGTTTCACCCTGACCGGCCTGTGCGACAATGACCCGATCACTCTTTCGGGTGCACATCCGGGGGATGTGCTGATCCTGACGAAGCCACTGGGCAGCGGAGTGTTAATGGCCGCCGAAATGGCCGGTCAAGCCAAGGGTAGCTGGGTTGCAGATGCATTTCGGCAAATGGTTCAGCCGCAGGGCGAAGCCTCGAGCATTTTGTCGGGGGCGCATGCGATGACGGACGTAACCGGCTTCGGGCTGGCCGGGCATCTGCTGGGTATGTGCGAGGCCTCGGATTGCGGAGCGGTTCTGGATCTGGATGCAATCCCCCTGATGACCGGTGCGTTGGAACTGGCAGCTCAAGGCGTCAGGTCGACGATTTTCAACGAAAACCGCGCGACCGTTCCGGAAATTCCGCCTTCAGAAAAGGCCGATCTTCTGTTCGACCCACAAACCGCCGGAGGGCTACTGGCCGCGGTCGCTGCCGAACAGGCGCATGAACTGTGCGAACAGTTAAGGCACGCAGGCTATCCGGCGGTCATCATTGGGCATCTGACCGATATCCGGGGATTGCGGCTTCAAAGCTGATCCAGAATTCCCTCAACTTTTGCGGCGGCATTGTTCAAACCTGCTTCGTCCAGCTCCGCCATTTCCACCTGTGCGATAATCTTGGAAGTACGCGCGCGGGTCGATTTGGAATAAGCCGGGTCATAATGCTGTTCCATCAGGGCCCGCGTTAGCGCCCGCTTGTCGCCTGCGTCAATCAGCGCCAGCCATCCATCCACCACGTCATGCCCCCGATGAAAGCGGAGCGGAGACAGGCGATCGCGCAGCCGTTCTGCATCCGAGAGGATATCGTCGTAGGCCTTCACCAGATACTCTGAACGCGCCGCAAGGGACGCAGACACCTGAATGCGCGGCGCCGCGCGCAACGTGGCCCACAGGCTTGGCGGCAGGACCAGGGACCCGATCTTGGAGGATTCTGCCTCGACCACCACTGGGCGCGCGGGGTCCAGACCGCACAACGCTGCGGCCAAAGCGGACTCAAAGGCTTTCTGACTGGGCTGACCGCCTGGCATTTCACCCAACAAAGATCCCTTGTGGTTTGCTAGATCTTCGAGGTCCAGAACCAGAACGCCGCGCAATTTCAGGTGCGCCAGAAGGTCGGTCTTGGCCGTGCCCGTATACCCATCCAAAGCTACCAACCGATGCGGCAATGGATCGTCATAGAGGTAGCGATTCACCAGTCGGCGGTAGGTTCGATATCCGCCGTCGACTACTTCGGCCCGCCAGCCGATCTGTTGCAGCATCCATGTGAATGACCCTGATCTCTGCCCACCACGCCAACAATAGACCAGGGGTTTCCAGCCACCCTCGTGGTGCGACAGGTTGTGTTCGATATGGTTTGCGGCGTTTCGGAACACCAGCGCGGCACCCAGTTTGCGGGCCAGAAACGGGCTTTCCTGCACATAGATCGTGCCAACCTGCGCGCGCTCTGCGTTGTCCAGAACCGGTAGGTTGATGGCGCCGGGCAGATGATCCTCGGCATATTCCGCAGGACTGCGCACGTCGATCACAGTGTCGAAATCATGCGCATAAAGGCCGGGCAGATCAGAAAATTTCAGAGCCATGCCAATGATCTATCCTGCGGTACGTGGAATGGAAAGGTACAGTGTCAGGCCGGAACAGGCTCAATCAATTCCGGCCCGCTGGCTCGGTTTGAATTCACCGTTGGATCAACGCGGTAGAAATCTAAGACACCCTCGGCCCCGGGTATCATAAGACGCGCGGCCCCCTTCCCCGCCTCTCCCAACCAAAGAGGCCAGTCGTCGGGTTCCAGGATCAACGGCATCCGGTGGTGAAGGGTGCTGAGGCGGCGATTGGCCGGGGTTGTGACAATAGCGCAAGTGCCTTGCCGCGTGTCCTTAGCCCCCCAATCTTGCCAGACCCCGGCAAAGGCAATCGGCGCACCATCCTTGCGGTGAATGTACCACGGCAGTCGGGTGCCTTGTCCGGTCTTGGTCCATTCGTAAAAGCCCGTCGCCACGATCAAACAGCGCCGTTCGCGGCAAGCAGCGCGGAACGCAGGCTTTTGAGCCAATGTCTCGGCCCGGGCATTTATCAGCAGCGGCCCGGCCGTCTCGGATTTGTACCAATGCGGAAGAAAGCCCCAGCGCAGCGGATCCAACTTGCGCCCCTCTTCACCGGCTCGCACCACATGTACTTGATTTGTTGGGCAAACATTGAAATTCGGCACAGCAGGCAACGTGTTTGCAGGTCGCGCAGAAAACAGCTGCGCCATTGCATCATTGGGAAGGGTTATTGCAAACCGTCCGCACATGGGTAATGAACCATCATTAATCGTTTCATACAGGCACAGGGTGTCACGGGGTCACATGCAAAATCAAACAGCGAAAACCCTTAAAGGCAAGGCAGTGGCAGCTCTGGATGCAGGCAAACTGCAACAGGCACTGAAAAAGGCACAGTTGGGCGTCAAAAAATTCCCCAAGGATTCAGATTTCCACGCCATCTCGGGCTTTGTGCTGACTGAAATGAAGCAATACAGGAAGTCCATCCCTCATTTCATCGAAGCCTCCCGGATGAAGCCGGACGATCCGCAATTCGTGGAAAACCTGGCAAATGCCTTGATGCAGACGGGGCAGATTCCTAAGGCGCTGGATTACACCGAGCAAAAATTGGAACAGTTCCCTAATAACAAAGAACTAAACCGTGTACTAGATGAGATCCATTTAAAAGGCAGCAACTGGCGCATGATCATAGAACATGCGAGCAAGAGGCTGGAAAGTGAACCCGACGATGTGAACCTTCTGGCCAAGCGGGCCAGAGCCTATTCGAAGATCGGTTTTGTCGAAGATCATTCACGAGATATTGCCCGAGCGTATGAGTTGGAACCAGAAAGCATAAAGATTGCCTTCCAGAAATCAGTCAACCTGCACCAGAGTGGCGACAAGGACGGGTCAAAAGAAATTTTACAACGCATTCTGGATGCAGAGCCCGAAAACACATCCGCCCTGCTGCAGATGTCGACAATGGTCTCCAAAGAACACGTACCGAAATTGATGGCCGAAGTTGAAACCGCCGTCGCAAACAGGGGCGAGGACCACAGCGAATTAGAGTTCGCCAAGGCGAATCTGATCTCAAAGATTGATGGCATGAATGCGGCCATGCCTCAATTTGAACGAGCCAATAGGATACAACACGACAGCAACCCCTATGATGCCGTCGAAGAAGAGGAAAAACTGAACCGGATCACCGGTCTGTTCTCTGTTGATGTTCAGTTGCCTCAATCCACGTCAGCCGACGCACCGGTTCCGATTTTTGTTCTAGGTCAACCACGCTCGGGCACTACTATGATGGAGATGATGCTCAGTTCGGCTCCGGATATCGCAGGATGCGGCGAGCTGACGTTGGGGGCTGACCTCTCGCGCGATATTGAAACGGGCGAAC
Organism: Ruegeria sp. BI11; assembly: GCF_056538005.1. Lineage (NCBI taxonomy): Bacteria > Pseudomonadati > Pseudomonadota > Alphaproteobacteria > Rhodobacterales > Roseobacteraceae > Ruegeria > Ruegeria sp. BI11. Next base: position 57,235 of record NZ_JBQFSM010000015.1, read on the forward strand.
AAAGGTTTGACGCTGCAAAAGCCGCTGAATTTGCAGAACAGTTTCGTAAGCTGATGCCGCCGATCCCTGTTGGATCGATCGCTTTTGTCGACAAGATGCCGCACAATTATCAGCGCGTAGGCTTCCTGTTGGCCGCCTTCCCCAACGCAAAGATCGTTAATATGCTGCGTGATCCACGCGATGTCGGATTGTCCAAGTGGATCAGGCGGTTCCCGGCTGGTGGGATGCGCTATGCTTCAAACCTGGCCGCAATTGCCCATTCGGCGAATATGTACCGCCGTTACATGGCCCATTGGGATGCCGTGTTCGGAGATCGAATTCTGACCGTTCCTTACGAAAAACTCGTGGCCGACCCGAAAACCTACAGCCAGCAAGTTGCCGCGTTCTGCGATATCGAGTGGAACGACTCCATAATGCATCCCGAGAAAAACACCAAGCAGGTCAGAACGGCCAGTGTCGATCAGGTCCGCAACAAAATCTCGACAAAGTCTATTGGTGGTTGGCAGAGCGTATCCGAACACCTGCGTCCCATGTTGGACGGGTTCGATCCGGCGCTCTGGCCCGAGTATGACTTGGGCTGAACAGGGCTAAAACACGAATGGCCGCATCCGGGATGCGGCCTATTTCTTTGCTAAGGCGCTTACTTATTTCTGTTTGATGCGACCGTCCAGGTAAGGCTGATATGGCGCATTTTCGGCTAGATATTCAGCGGCTACATCCGCCAGATCCGGACCGAAGTCATAGGCGTTCTTGTCGTCACCCGTAAACATTGTGTAGCCATTCCCACCATTGCGAAGGTAGTTATTCGTCACCACCAAGTATGTGGCTGTTGGATCAATCGGCTCGGCACCATTTTCTTTCACTACCATTACGTCACTGACGCGGCCTTCATTGGGCGCAATTTCCGGATCCCAAGTGAAGGTAATGCCAGCCACCTGCGGAAACCGGCCGTCGACTTCGTCCACTTTACTCACACCGCTTTCCAGGGCATCGATTACACCTTGCCCGCTGAGTTCAAAAGTCGAAAGTGTGTTCTGAAATGGCAGAACCGTCATCACTTCACCCATGGTGATATCACCGGGATCTATCGAGGCTCGCAACCCACCTGAGTTTGCTATCGCGATCTGTACGCCCTGATCAGCGACACGCGCCAGCATGGCGTCGGCCACCAGATTACCCATCTCGCATTCCTGCACACGACAGATAGATCGGTCGCCCTCGATGGCGTCTGCGGCACTGGCCACCACCTTGTTACGGATTTCATCCAGCGGCACAGCCAGTTCTGCGATACGGTCCAGCGCGGACTGATCCTCGGTCACGGTATTGTCCATGATCAGCGGTTCACCTACCGCTTCGACCACGTTGCCGTCATCGTCGAAGATCACGTTCAACTCACCCAGAAACTTGCCGTAGGCATAGGCCTGCACGATTTGGACACCATTTACCTCGGTCGGGTACGGGCCCGCCGCCTTGTCTGACACGTTCGACAGATAAGTGTTCGAATGCCCACCTACGATCACGTCCACGCCACTGGTTTCCTGCGCTACGCGTTGATCCACACCATATCCGGAATGGCTGAGCACGATGATTTTGTTCACGCCTTCTCCGCTCAATCTGTCCACTTCTGCCTGCACTGCCGGGGCCGGATCAGAAAAGCTGACATTTGGGCCAGGCGAGGAAATTTCATGCGTATCTTCGGGCGTTAGGCCAATCAGCCCAATCATTTCCCCGCCCACTTCAATGACAGTGGACTTCTTGATTTTATCGGTCAGCAACTCTTCGTCGGCAATATCCGCATTCGACATCAAAACCGGAAAATCGACCGCGTCGATAAATCCCCGTAGCACTTCGGGGCCGTCGTCGAATTCGTGGTTACCCACGGTCATCGCGTCATACCCCAGTTTGTTCATGAACTCTGCCGCGACCTTGCCCTTGTAATAGGTGTAGAACAAAGATCCCTGGAACTGATCACCACCATCAACAAGGATCGAGTTTTCTGCCCGTGCCCGTGCGTCATTTACTGCAGTAACCAACCGGGCCGAACCGCCGAAACACTTGCCCTCTGCCTGGTCTTCCTCGTCACAGGCGCTGTCATATTTGTTGATCGGCTCAAAACGTGCATGGAAATCATTGGTATGCAGAATCGTCAACTTATATTCAGCTGCGGCCATGCCTGCGGTCAGGCCCAGAACCGCGGCGGACGCTAAAAAGCGGGTGAACATCTTCATACTCCTTTTATTTGATTGACGTGATGGTGCGCTCGCCGACAAGAAGAGTCAAAGGGGGAAATCCGTCTTGATTCTGCCCGCCCAGCGGGGCATCAGAGCCTTATGCTGATTTACAAGATTTTTCGGGCCGATGAATGGGCTGCGTTGCAGGATCAGGGTGCCTCGGACGGCGCGACGATTGATATATCCGACGGCTATGTCCATTTCTCGACCGCCGAACAGGCCGCCGAAACCGCGGCTAAACACTTTGCCGGTGTCGAGGGGCTGACGCTGCTGGCCTGTAATGCCGACGCAATGGGTGATGATCTGAAATGGGAGGTCTCGCGCGGGGGCGCTTTGTTCCCGCATCTTTACCGTCAGATACGCATGACGGATGTCGTCTGGTCACGCCCCCTTCCCCTCGACGGACAAGCCCACCAATTCCCCGAGGGGATGGAATGACCACTTTCATCGACCCAGATCGAAACCAGTTCGAAGCATTCAAGGCGCTGGACCGTGATCATCCGATTGAGATGTTGAATCTGGTGAAGTTTCGCGACAAAGCCGTATATCCGGCGGGTCACGATCTGGCAGATGCAGGTCTTTCTGGCGCGCAGGCCTATCGCAATTACGGTGTGGAAACCGCTCCGATCATCGCTCGACTGGGAGCGTCGATCTTATGGCGCGGCGCGTATCAGACCACTCTGATCGGTCCCCAGGATGAGGAATGGAACGAGGTCTTCGTCGCCCGCTATCCAACCGCGCACGCGTTTCTGGAAATGGTAACGGATCCAGATTATCGGGCCGCAGTGGTGCATCGGCAGGCGGCAGTGGAAACCTCGCGCCTGATCCGCTGCGCACCGGCCAAAGGTGGAGAGGCTTTCGGATGAAACTGACCGAGAAACTGGGGCTGGCTATCCTGCACAAGATGGATCCCGAAGGCGCCCATGGTATGTCAATCAAGGCGCTGAAGGCTGGGCTGGCCCCAATGCCGGGACCGGTCACATCGTCCCGTCTGAAAACCCAAGTGGCCGGACTGGACCTGCCCAACCCGGTCGGTCTGGCCGCTGGTTTTGACAAGAACGGAGAGGTTCTGACCCCCCTCTCACGGACCGGCTTTGGCTTTATCGAAGTGGGCGCCGTTACCCCACGCCCGCAGCCCGGCAATCCCAAGCCTCGCCTGTTCCGCCTGACCGAGGACAAAGCCGCCATCAACCGCTTTGGCTTCAACAACGAAGGCATGGAGGTCATGGCACGCCGCCTGGCTGACCGCCCCAAGAATGCGGTCATCGGCTTGAACCTTGGTGCGAACAAGGACAGTGAGGACCGCCCGGGCGACTTTGCCAAAGTGCTAGCCCATTGCGCCGCGCATCTGGATTTCGCCACGGTCAATGTCTCGTCCCCCAATACTGAAAAGCTGCGGGACCTACAGGGCAAGGCCGCGCTTGGCGCGCTGCTGGGCGGCGTAATCGAGACTCGAAACGGCCTGCCCCGGCCTTTGCCGATTTTCCTGAAAATTGCCCCTGACCTGACCGAGGCTGAATTGCAAGACATCGCTGATGTTGCGCAGGAAACAGGCGTTGACGCGGTGATCGCGACCAACACCACGCTGTCGCGTGATGGGCTGCGCAGTGGGTACAAGGGTGAAACCGGCGGCCTGTCCGGCGCGCCTCTGTTCGAAAAATCAACCCGTGTTCTGGCGCGGCTCAGCCATCTGACCGAAGGGAAAATTCCGCTGATCGGCGTGGGTGGTATCAGCAGCGCGGAACAGGCCTATGCCAAGATCTGCGCCGGGGCATCTGCCGTGCAGCTTTACACCGCGCTGGTGTATGGCGGCATTTCGCTGGCTGCGGAAGTTGCGCAAGGCTTGGATGAATTGCTGGCGCGAGACGGGTTCAACAACGTTGCGCAAGCCGCTGGAACTAAAAGAGAGGATTGGCTGTGATTGCATATTGGCACAACCCGCGTTGTTCGAAATCCCGCGCCGGGCTGGGGTTGCTGGAAGAGAATGGCGCGCAAGTCGAGGTCCGAAAATACCTGGAAGACGCGCCCTCGGCTGATGAGCTACGCGCAGTTCTGGGTAAGCTGGGCGTCACCGCCATCGACATGATGCGCACAGGTGAGAAGCAGTTCAAAGAGCTGGGTCTGACCAAAACCTCCTCTACTGACGAGCTGATCACCGCAATGGCCGAAAACCCGATTTTGATCGAGCGTCCTTTGGCCATTGCAGGTGACAAGGCCGCCATCGGGCGCCCGCCCGAGAGCCTGCTGGCGCTGCTTTAAGCCACCTGCGCCTCAAGCCGGGGATAGCGCCAGCCCATAGTGACGCCGCGCGCGATGTTCAGAACCATCAGCGCGGCCCACAGGCCGTGGTTGCCAAAGGCAGGCACCAGAATCAACAGGGCAACCACATAGATCGCAACCGACTGGATCATCGCGTTGCGCATCGCACGGGTCCAGGTGGCACCGATATAGATACCGTCGAACATCCAGCTGGCCACCCCGATCGCCGGGGCCAATGCCGCCCAGATCAGATAGTCCCGCGCTGCCGTGCGCACCTCATCCGAGGTGGTCATCAGGTCGATCAGTGCAGGCCCCGCTAGCCAGAACACGGCCGCCAGCACGAACGCTCCGCCAACGCCCCATTGGGAAGCCATGATGGACGCTCGCCGAACCTGAACCCGGTTCCTTGCGCCCACGGCACTGCCGACCAGGGCCTCGGCGGAAAAGGCGAAGCCGTCCAGGGCAAACGCGGTGATTTCAAGGAATTGCAGCAAGACCTGATTGGCAGCCAGATTCACATCGCCTAGATCGGAACCCACGAACAGAAACGTCGTGAACGATCCCGTCAGCAAAACCGACCGGATCAGGATGTCAGCGTTCACCTGCATCATCCGGCGCAACCGTGCCGCATCGAAAATTCGAGGCCAATCGCGCCACTGGTTCCCTTTGAACGCTTCGCGGCACAGCCACAGGCCCAGCGCCAACCCGGTCCATTCCGCGATAAGGGTGGCAATGGCCACTCCTTCGACGCCCCAACCCAGCCCAAGCACGAACCACAGGTCCAGCAGGATATTCAGCCCATTCATCCAGATTTGTAGGATGAACACGCCACGGGTCTGCTCAATCGCGATCAGCCAGCCCGTCACGGCAAAAAGTGCAATCGTCGCCGGGGCACCCCAAATGCGGATTTGCAGATAGTCCCGTGTCAGCGCCTCAACCTCGGGGCTGGCGGGCGACAGTGCAAACGTCCCCCAGAACAGCCCGACTTGCGTCAGGATAAAGAACAGCCCCGCCGCGCCGCCCAACAGCAGCCCGCGCATCAAAAGCGCGCCGGTTTCCACCGTATCCCCTGCCCCGCGCGCCTGTGCCGCCAGACCAGTCGTGCCCATGCGCAGAAAGCCAAAAATCCAGTAGATTGCTGACAGGATAACCGCGCCCATGCCCACGGCCCCGATGGGCGCAGCCAGCCCCATCTGTCCGACCACACCGGTATCCACGGCCCCTAGAATGGGGACCGTGGCATTCGACAGCACGATCGGAACAGCAATTTTCAGTACCCGCTTATGTGTCAGGGGTGCTGAGGTATGCTGCGTCACGGGTTACTCACTTTCCACCTTCGGCTGCGGCATCAAGAAATGCCCCGTTGCCTGCGCGATGGGTCGTGCGTGGTTGTCCTGCCAGGCCTCAACCCGGACCGAGGCGTAGCGCCTGCCGGACCGGCTGACAAAGGCACGGGCGTATGCGTCCCGCGGCAGGCCAGAGCGTAAGTAATCAACTGTGAAATCAACAGTTTTGGGGAATCGTACCGCATCGGCTTTGAACAATTCTTCCGGGTCAATCTCACCACTTTCAATACGGGGAAAGAAATGCTCCCAACTCAGAGTGATGACCGCCGTCACCTCAAGAAAAGCAGCTGTGACCCCGCCATGCAATGCAGGCAGCAAAGGGTTTCCGATCAGCTTGTCGTCAAAGTTCAGCACACCGGTCAGTTCATCACCACGACGGTCGAAGGTGATGTTGAGAAAGCGGATATAGGGTACGCCGTCGACAATCGCTTTCAGCGCCGCATCGCGACGTTGCTTGACCACCTGCATGGGTTCTGGACGAGAACGCGCCATTACAATCCCTCCACCGTGAAGGCGCCCGCTGCTGTTGCGACCGGAAGTTCTTGATCTTCATCCATCGCAGTCGCCCGGACAAACGCGACGTTGCGGGTGATGTGGTAGCAAGTGGCATGCGTGGTGATGACCTGCCCTGGCGACGCCGCCCGCATATAGTCAATTCTCAGGTCAATTGTCGCCGTCCCGCCAGGGGCAGACGGGTGGGACATGACCGCTGCGCCACAACACGTGTCCAACGCGGCAAACACGGCACCGCCGTGGATGACGCCTGTTCTGGGATCTCCGACCAGATCCGCATTATAAGGCATTGAGATTTCAGCCTCGCCATCACCGATTGTCGTCAGCTTCAGACCAAGCGCTTTTGCATGCGGAATCGCCTCAATGAACTGGCGCGCAATCTCTACTTTGTCGACCATGTTTGCATGTCCTTTGAATTCCGCCCTTTATGAGCCTGCGCCTTGCAAAAGCGCAAGACCGCCTGTTGCGCTTGCCGCCACGACGCCCTAGTTTGCTGCTGAGGAGGCCGCGAATGACTGACAACCGTTTGTCATTAAACGAGATGTGCGACGAGTTCGACGTAACCAAGCGCACCTTGCGTTATTACGAATACATCGAACTGCTGCAGCCTGAACGCGAAGGCCGCTCTCGTTATTACGGGCCGCGGGAATGCGCGCGCATGAAGTTGATCCTGCGCGGTCGACTGTTTGGATTTTCGCTGGAAGAGATTCGGCAGTGGCTGCTGATCTACGAAGATCAGGGAAATCAGGCCCAGATGGCCGAGTTCATAAAGTTGGCGGATCGTCAGATGCCGGAGCTGATAAAGCAGCGTCAGCAACTGGACGAGGCGATGGAAGAACTTCAGCGCCTGCGTGACCAGACCGCTAAATCTCTGGGTTGATCCCCGGCGGGTTCGAACGGCCAAACTGACCTTCAGATCATTCTGACATCGCGGCCCTGCGCTGACCTCGCCCAACCTCAACGAAATTCCGTTACGTAACGTCTACAATTGAGCGCTATCTCCGCCTTGACGCGAGAGGATGCTACGTCAACTTTCATAGTGACGTAGCGTTTGCATTACGTGAACGTCATCTACGTGTTGTAACCTGCGCATCGACTGCGCAACTGACTTTGATAGACGCCAGTGACGAGAGTGCTGAAACCATGACCGAAGATCTGATGACCATCCGTGAAATGTGCGAGACATATGATGTCACGCCGCGCACTTTGCGATTTTACGAGGCCAAGGAACTTTTGTTTCCGATCCGCGAGGGCCAGAAACGTCTATTCACTAAACGTGACCGGGCGCGCCTTAAACTGATCCTGCGCGGCAAGCGCTTTGGCTTTAGCCTGGAAGAGATCCGGCAGCTGCTGGACCTGTACCATGTGGGCGACCAGCAAATGACCCAGATGACCCGTACGTTTGAAATTGCGCGGGAGCGTCTGGCGGATATGGAAGCCCGCCGGGAAGAGCTGACGCAAGCCATTGACGATCTGAAAGAACAGTTGCGCTGGGGCGAAAAAGTCATCGCCTCGATGAAGAACGAGAACAAAGCCGCCGAGTAACCCTGGCGGCTCAATCCCCGGACATCTGAAATTAAGGGAGCTTCAAATGCCCGTCTACAACGCGCCAACAAAAGACACTCAGTTCATTCTGCACGATGTTCTGAAAATCTCAGACTCGGATATTCCGGGGTACAGTGAACTGGAAGCCGAATTTACCGGTGCCGTTTTGGAAGAGGCCGGCAAAGTCGCGACCAATGTGCTGCATCCGTTGAACGTGGTGGGAGACACCGAAGGCTGTCGCTTGGAAAATGGTGTGGTTTACACGCCCACGGGCTTCAAAGACGCGTTTGAGCAGATGAAGGAAGGCGGCTGGACTGGCCTCGACATGCCCGAAGAGTATGGCGGTCAGAACATGCCCTACGTCATCGGCACGGCTGTGGGCGAGATGTTCTCAGGCGCGAACCAGGCCTTCACGATGTATCAGGGCCTGACCCATGGCGCGGCCTCGGCCATTCTGGCGCACGGTTCGGACGAGCAGAAGAACAAGTACCTGCCCAACATGGTCAGTTGCGAATGGACCGGCACCATGAACCTGACCGAACCGCATTGCGGCACCGATCTGGGCCTGATGCGGACCAAGGCGGAACCGCAGGGCGATGGCAGCTACAAGATTTCGGGCCAGAAGATATTTATCTCGGCCGGCGATCACGACATGGCCGACAACATCATCCACCTGGTGCTTGCCAAAATCCCCGGCGGCCCCGAGGGGATCAAAGGCGTGTCTCTGTTCATCGTGCCCAAGTTCATCGTGAACGAAGACGGGTCACTGGGTGAGCGCAACGGTGTCTCGGTTGGTAAAATCGAAGAGAAAATGGGCATCCACGGCAACTCGACTTGCGTCATGAACTATGACGAAGCCACCGGATGGCTGCTGGGCGAGGAACACAAGGGCATGCGTGCCATGTTCACCATGATGAACGAAGCGCGACTGGGTGTGGGCATGCAGGGTCTGTCCCAAGCCGAGGCTGCGTTCCAGAACGCTCTGGAATACGCCAAGGATCGCCTTCAGGGCCGCGATGTAACCGGTGTGAAGAACCCCGACGGCCCTGCCGACCCACTGATCGTACACCCGGATATTCGCCGCAATCTAATGGATCAGAAAAGCTTCACCGAAGGCGCACGCGCGTTCATCCTGTGGGGCGCGACCATGATCGACAAGGCGCACCGCTCGGGCGACAAGGACGCGGATGGGCTGATCTCTCTGTTGACGCCAGTCATCAAAGGCTTCCTGACTGATGAAGGCTACGACATGACCGTTCAGGCGCAGCAGGTCTATGGCGGGCACGGCTACATCGAGGAATGGGGCATGTCGCAATATACCCGCGACGCCCGGATTGCGATGATCTACGAAGGCGCGAATGGCGTTCAGGCGCTCGACCTCGTGGGCCGGAAACTGGCGCAGGATGGCGGCAAGCACGTCATGGCGTTCTTCGAAATGGTCAAATCCTTCTGCAAGGAAAACGGTGGCCAGGACGAAGCCTATGACAAGGCTTTCATCGAACCGCTAAAGGCCGCGTCCAAAGACCTACAGGCTGCTGGTATGTATTTCATGCAAGAAGGCATGAAGAATCCGAACAATGCTCTGTCTGGTTCTTATGACTTCATGCACATGTTCGGTCATGTTTGTCTGGGTCTGATGTGGGCGCAGATGGCTAAAGCCGCGCAGGAAGCTCTGGACGGCGGTGCCTCGGACAAAGCGTTCTACGAGACCAAGATCAACACCGGTCGCTTCTACATGGCGCGCCGCCTGCCCGCCACGGGCATGCATCTGGCGCGCATCCAGACCGGCGCGGATACAGTCATGGCGCTTGAGGCTGCTAACTTCTGATCACAACCCGGCTTCGGGACCCAGTCCCGAGGTCGGACTTTCCAAGGAGAGACAATGCCAAAACGCTTTCGCCTGACCCGCCGTTTTCCGGTCGCCATGACCGAGGACAGCTATCGCAAGCTGCGCGGGTTCGCGCACGAGGCCGGGTTAGACGAAGGTGAGGCGTTGTCCTTTCTGTTCGAGAATTTCAACAGCGTGATTAACGAGGAAAAACTGACCCGAAAACTTCGCGTTTTCAATTCCGAGCTCGAGGCGCGCAAGCGCTGAGGGAATCATTCACACCCACGAAGGGTGTGCGTGTTTTCAGCAAGACGAACCCCATGTCGGCTATGCCGGTTCGGCTTTCTCGAAATACGCAGATTGCGGCACTGCACCATGCGCCTTGGGAGGGGCGATAGCATGACCATAAAACTTCACTGTTTCGGAGAGAGCGGGAATTCCTACAAGGCCGCACTGGCGCTTGAGATGTCGGGGCTGGGCTGGGAGCCCGTCTTTGTCGATTTCTTCAACGGTGAGACCCGCACGCCAGAATATCGTGCCGACGTCAACGAGATGGGCGAGGCGCCTGTTCTGATCGACGGCGATTTCCGGACCACGCAATCAGGTGCCATTCAGGCCTATGTGACCGAGAAATCGGGCAAGTTCGGCGGCAAGGATCGCGACGAGAATTTCGAGATTTTCCGCTGGGTCCTTTGGGACAATCACAAGCTCAGCTCGATGGCCGGGCTGACTCGTTTTCTGATCAATTTCCTGCCCGAAAAGCACCGCAACCCGGACGTCATCGCCTTTAACCAAGGGCGACTGAAGGCAGCTTATCAAGTTTTGAACGACCATTTGAATGGCCGCGACTGGATCGTTGGCGATGGCGTGACCAACGCCGATATCAGCTGTTGCGGTTACCTGTATTACCCCGAACCATTCGGCTTTGAGCGTGCCGACTGGCCCCATATCGATGCTTGGTTGACGCGCCTTAGCGAACAGCCCGGTTGGAAACACCCCTATGACCTGATGCCCGGCAAACCGTCGGATCGAGCTTGAGGAGAAGACCCATGACCGAAGCTTATATTTATGACGCCCTGCGCACCCCGCGCGGCAAAGGACGCAAGGATGGCAGCCTGCACGAGGTGACCTCGGTGCGTCTGTCCGCCCTGACCTTGAACGCGATGAAAGAGCGCAACAACCTGGAAGGCCACGCCGTCGAGGACGTAATCTGGGGCAACGTTACTCAGGTGATGGAGCAAGGCGGCTGTCTGGCACGCTCGGCAGTTCTGGCCTCGGATTTGGAGCAGTCGATCCCCGGTCTGGCGATCAACCGCTTTTGTGCCTCGGGCATGGAAGCCGTGAATTTGGCAGCAAACCAGGTCAAAGGCGGCGCAGGTGAAGCCTATATCGCAGGCGGCGTTGAAATGATGGGCCGGGTTGCCATGGGCAGCGACGGTGCGGCGATTGCCGTTGACCCGACGCTGGCGATGGACACCTATTTCGTACCGCAGGGTATCTCGGCCGACATAATCGCCACCGAGTATGGGTTCAGCCGTGATGACGCCGACGCGCTGGCTGTCGAATCGCAAAAACGTGCCGCTGAGGCTTGGGAAGACAACCGTTTCGAGAAATCGGTCATCACCATCAAAGATCAGAACGGCCTGACCATACTGGACCGCGACGAGTACATGCGCCCCGGCACCGACATGCAGAGCCTTGGCGCGCTGAACCCCTCATTCGCGATGATGGGTGAACAGATGCCGGGCTTCGACAAGGTCGCGATGATCAAATATCCACATCTGGAGCGGATCAACCATATCCACCACGCTGGCAACAGCTCAGGCATCGTCGATGGTGCCGCCGCCGTGCTGATCGGCAACAAGGAGTTTGGTGAGAAATACGGTCTGAAGCCGCGCGCCCGCATCAAGGCGACCGCCAAGATTGGCACCGACCCGACCATCATGCTGACCGGCCCGGTTCCGGTGACCGAAAAGATCCTCGCCGACAACGGCATGAAGATCAGCGATCTGGACCTGTTTGAAGTGAACGAAGCCTTCGCCTCGGTCGTGCTGCGGTTCCAGCAGGCGTTCGATGTGGATCCGGCACTGGTGAACGTGAACGGCGGCTCAATCGCGATGGGTCACCCACTGGGCGCGACCGGTGCGATGATCATCGGCACATTGCTGGATGAGCTTGAGCGTCAGGACAAGGAAACCGGTCTGGCCACGCTCTGCATTGCATCTGGCATGGGTGCAGCAACCATTATCGAGCGTGTCTGATGCCCAAGCTGGACCTCTCTCAGATCCCGTTCAAAGGGGGCTCGTCCTATCCCGGCAAGCTGGCGCAGGCGACCGCCGGTCGTTTCGTTCAGCGCGTGGGCGATGCGGGTGGGTTGACTCAATACGGGGTCAACATCGTGCGGCTGGAACCGCAGGGCACGTCCTCGCTGCGCCACTACCACATGGAGCAGGACGAGTTTGCCATCATTCTTAGCGGCAGTTGCACGTTGATCGACGATGATGGTGAGCATGAATTGCACCCCGGCGATTGCGCCGCTTGGCCTGCAGGTGAGGCCAATGGCCATCACCTTGTGAACAAAACCGATGCGCCCATGACCTTTCTGGTCGTGGGCACACGGACCCCGACCGAGACCGGCTATTACAGCGACATAGACATGATGGTGAAGGATGACGAAAACGGCTTCGCCTTCACCCGCAAGGATGGCAGCCCGCTGACGGCTGACCAGATTGGAGATGACAATGACTGATTTCACTCTGACCAAAGACGCGGACGGCGTCGCCTTCATCACCTGGGATGCCCAGGGCAAATCCATGAACGTCATGACCCGCGAGGCGTTCGAACTGGTCAGTGCGTTGATCGATCAGGCACTTGAAGATGATGAGGTCAAAGGCATCGTAATCATCAGCGGCAAGGAAGGGTCTTTTGCCGGTGGCATGGACCTAGGCACGCTGGCCACCATCCGTGAGGAAGCAGGCGATGAACCGGCGCAAGCCCTGTTCGACTTTGTCATGGGCGGCCACCACATCCTGCGCAAGCTTGAGCTGGCAGGCATGGACCCCAAGACGAAAAAAGGCGGTAAGCCGGTGGTATGCGCTATCAATGGCACTTGCGCCGGGATCGGAACCGAGATTGCGCTGGCCTGTCACCACCGCGTCATGACAAGCAACCCCAAAGCCAAGATCGGCCTGCCCGAGATTCTGCTGGGCATCTTCCCCGGCGGTGGCGGCACCACGCGCTTTAGCCGAATGGTTGGTGCGATGGCTTCGGCCCCTGTCCTGCTGGAAGGCAAGATGATGGACCCGGCCAAAGCCAAGGGAGCGCAGCTGATCGACGCCGTGTCTGACGATCCGGTCGCTGCCGCGAAAGAGTGGGTGCTGAACGCAAAAGACGCCGATCTGGTCAAACCATGGGATGCCAAAGGTTACAAGATGCCCGGCGGTGCCCCCTATCACCCTGCTGGCTTCATGACCTTCGTCGGTGCCAACGCGATGGTGAACGGCAAAACCCAAGGCGCTTTCCCGGCCGCTAAGGCTTTGCTGAGCTCGATCTACGAAGGCGCAATGGTCGATTTCGACACCGCCCTGCGGATTGAGGCGCGGTGGTTCACCTCGATCCTGATGAACCCATCTTCGTCGGCGATGATCCGGTCACTTTTCCTGAATAAGGAAGCGCTGGAAAAAGGCGCAGTGCGTCCTAAGGATGTGCCCGACCAGCGTGTCAGCAAGGTCGGTGTTCTGGGCGCGGGCATGATGGGGGCCGGTATTGCTCTGGTTTCTGCACAGGCTGGTATGGAAGTGGTTCTGGTCGACCGTGACCAAGAGGCCGCCGACAAAGGCAAAGCCTATACCGAGAGCTATCTGGACAAGGGTATCAAGCGCGGCAAGGTCACGACTGAAAAGAAAGAGGCCATGCTGGGCCGTATAAACGCGACCCCGAATCTGGAGCACCTGAAGGGCTGCGATCTGATCATCGAAGCGGTCTTCGAAGACCCAGGCGTAAAGGCCGAGATGACCCAGAAAGTCGAGGCGATCATCCCCGAGGATTGCATCTTTGCCTCGAACACCTCGACCCTTCCGATCACCGATCTGGCCAAGGCCAGTGCGCGGCCTGAACAGTTCATCGGCATCCACTTCTTCTCGCCCGTCGAGAAGATGTTCCTGGTCGAGATCATCAAGGGCAAGGAAACTGGTGATCGCGCGGTCGCCAAGGCTCTGGACTATGTGCGCCAGATCCGGAAAACACCGATCGTGGTCAATGATGCGCGCTTCTTCTATGCCAACCGGTGCATCATCCCTTACATCAACGAAGGTGTTCGGATGATCGCCGAAGGTGTGAACCCTGTGCTTATCGACAACGCCGCGCGTCAACTGGGCTTCCCTGTCGGTCCGATCCAACTGACCGACGAGACCTCAATTGATCTGGGGGCCAAAATTGCCCGCGCCACCAAGGCTGCGATGGGCGACGCCTATCCGGAGAGTCCGTCGGACGATCTGATCTTTTGGATGGAAGAGCAGGGTCGTCTGGGCCGCAAGGCAAATGCGGGCTTCTTCGACTATGACGACAAGGGCAAGCGTGTCGAATACTGGAAAGGCCTGCAAGAGAAGTATCCGCATGCCGAAGACCAGCCTGACCTGATCGAAGTGCAGGAACGTCTGATGTTCGCGCAGGTTCTGGAAGCAGTCCGCGCGCTGGAAGAAGGTGTTTTGGAAGACATCCGCGAAGGCGACGTGGGCGCAATCCTGGGCTGGGGTTTTGCGCCCTGGTCGGGCGGTCCGCTCAGCTGGTTGGACATCATCGGCACGCCTTATGCGGCCGAGCGCTGTGATCAACTGACTGAGGCCTATGGCGAGCGTTTCGCCTGCCCGCCGCTGCTGCGTGAGATGGCAGAGAAAGGTCAATCCTTCTATGGCCGCTTCAACCCGGAAGCAAAGGCCGCCTGAAGAAAAACGCTGGCGCATGCCCCCATGCGCCAGCGTTACCTTGCTGTCTCAGATACAGCTTCCCAATCAGATCATCATGGCGGGACGACCCGGCCGCCCCGGGCGCCGTGCCCCCCTGGCGGGTCTCGTGGGTACAATCGGGTGATCAAAGACCGGTGCTGGCAGCGAGCCCAGCGAATTTGCCAATACTGCAACGTCACCGCGCCTTGCGGTCAGATAGATCAAATCTGCAGCGGCCTCGGCCGCAACGACCTCATATGATGCGCTACCAGTGACATTGCGCGACCCAAAGCGGCCCGAGGGACAGAAGGCCCGGAAGCCGCCTTCGATATAGATCACCTCATCCTGATCGAAGAACAAAGTGCTGATGTCGAAACAGGACGCAGGCACATTCGATGTGATGCGGAACATGCCGCTTAGCAGCCTGGCCGACACAACAGGCAGACTTACCGGCAGCGTGATCGGATCATGACCCAGTTTGGTGTTATCCAACGCCACGCCCTGTTCTGGCATCAACCAGACTGGCCGGCCATTATAAGCCGCATGTGACGGCACACGGATCGGCATTCTTTCCGCCTTGGTCTCATCAGGCGGAACCGTGATACAATCCGTCGCAATACGGCTTACAGCCTTGAAACCATTGTTCAATGTACGAATAAGGTCGCCTACCTGAAGCTCTTCTACCGGCTTCCAACCACCCTTGGTTGCAACCTTGGTGCCGTGTACCAGACCGCCTCGGCGTGCGTTCAACGCGGCCTGCGGTTCTGCGACGTTCTGGTATTCAGAACGTTCTGCATAATCAATTACACTGTCTACTTTCAACAAGAACCGAACCCACTTTTTACTCACTACAACTACGTTCGATGATTAACACGGGATTAAGTGGGGTGACTTATTTTTGACATACTGCGGCCAAATTTGGGCCCTTTCGGGGTCAAAAAACGCCCCAAACTCAAACAACATAGTAAAAATTTGCAAAATTGGACTCGAATTGGAAACTATTCGCGGTCAATCGCATCAAATGCATAGCCGAATCTGGCGATGTCTTCAGCGCAGGCTTCGGCGACAGCTTTAGCCGTCTGTTCCGAATAATATTCCCGATAATCTTTCAACCGCTCGGATCGGTTGAGCCTTGGTAAGGTCAGGTGAAACCCTAGATAATCAAACAAGGGGTCCGCGTCCTGATCAAACTGTTCCAGGCGGATGTAGAACTGGCATTGTTCTACCCCATCCGCGCGCGTCATATAGTGCCGTGCCGCGTTCCGCCGGGAGGACCGCGTTGTGTCGGGGTGCAAGACGAACTCATCAAAGGTCAGCGCCTTTGCCAATGAAACCGCTGGATGGTCAAAACCCTGAACACGCAACCAGTGATAATAGCTGACGATCCGATCCCACGGGTTACGCACCAGAGTGAAGGTGGTCAGCGACTGCAATTCCTCAATCGAAACAACGCCGTCGATATCGGCCAGGGTCGAATGTTTCCACAAACGGCCCCTGCCCTTCAACGCTTTGGTCCGTTTACGTCGCCGCACAGCCTTGGGTGTATCGCCGATCAAGATGTCATCCTTCATCGCTCGCTCTTCGAGCGCCTGCGCCAAGGATGTGCCGCCAGTCTTGGGTATATGGACGAACACGTACCCGCGCCCGCGCGAGATGATCAAGCGACCTCTCCCAATGCAGCGGCGCGCTTTGACCGCCAGCCCAGCAACGCCCCTGCCGCTGCGATCAGCCCGATCCCGGCGATCTGCATGACGCCAATTGTCTGGCCCAGCGTCACCCAGGCGAACAGCGGGCCAAAGATCATCACCGAGTATTCAAACACCGCCACATAAGAGGGCTCACCGATCTGATAGGATTTGATCAGCATGAAGACCGCAATCGTTGAGCCAACTGCCTGAATGACAATCCAAATCAGTGCGGGTTGCATCTGCCAGACCATACCGCGAGTCACGAACCCATCGGGGAAGGAATGCGGCACGAATGAAAGCACCGCCAGTCCGATCGCCCCGGCCAACCCAAGCGTTATGATCATGGCCGCCAACAGCGCCACCGTGCTTTCCTGCGCGCAATGGCTGCGTGTGATGATGGCGCTGAGGGCATAAAAAAACCCTCCGGCAACCGGCAACAAGGTCTTGGCGTCGAACTCATAAGGGTTGAGCTGCAGCACGCACAGAGTGCCTGAAAATCCGATCACAACCGCCAGAATACGCCAAGGGCCAATCCTTTGACCTAAAGCCAGCGCCGAGATCAACAGCACGAAGATTGGAGATGTAAACAGGCCCGCCAGCGCTTGCGCAATCGGCATTAACGCCAGCGAAGCGAAATAGAACAGCATCGCCAGCGTAATCAGCACACTGCGCAATATGACCGGCCCAAGCCGCTGCGGGCGCAGACTGCCCATGCCCAACAGTGACAGGCCAACGATCAGCGGCAGCATTAACAAGGCTCGGCTAAGATGGAACTGCCACAGGCCAATCGTTTCGGACAACAGGATCACGACATTGTCGATCACACCAATGATCGCCATGGAGCTGACCATAAGCACCGCGGCCAATATCGGTGAGGTCTGAGTATCTGCCTGCATTCTGCGCCCCAGTTGCAAAGTGGTGCGTGACACTCTGATTTGCCGCGCATCGCGATATACAGCACATTTACAAATCGGCGTGCAACAGGTTTGCGCCTTTGGATTTTACCATGCTAAGCTGATGCAAAATAAGTACGAGCAACCCTCATCTTGAAGACAGCACTTAAACAGTACCAGCGGATCGAAGCCACCGGTCTGTGGCGTCCCACGCCCGATATGCAACGGCGTGAGGTGGTGGTGTCGATTGGTGAGGCCACGCTGACCATCTCAGACTTTAACGAACAGGCGCTGACCCATTGGTCTTTGGCCGCGCTGGTACGACAGAATCCGGGCGGTTTTCCTGCAATCTTTAATCCGGACGGCGACCCGGCCGAAACGCTAGAGCTGGAGGAAACCGAAACCACGATGATCGAGGCCATCGATCGCCTGCAGCGCGCCATCGACCGGGCACGGCCGCATCCCGGTAGGTTGCGCTGGCTCAGTGTTGCTGGTGTGCTAGCCGCCGTTGCCGCACTTCTGCTGCTGTGGATGCCGGCAGCGTTGCAGAACCACGTTGTTTCAGTCGTGCCTGATATCAAGCGCGAGGATATCGGGAATACGATTCTGCAGCGGATCGAGCGTGTCTCGGGGCGGGCCTGTACGTCCGAGGATGCGCAGGTCGCGCTGGATCAACTAGCCTCACGCACTGGCGTACGGAAAATTGTTATCCTGCCCGCCGGGGTGCAGACCAGCCTCAGCCTGCCGGGCGGTATCATTCTGCTGAACCGGTCGCTGGTCGAAGATCACGAAGACCCTTCGGTCGCCGCGGGTTATATCATCGCTGAACGCGCCCGAACGCAGGCGCAGGACCCGCTGGACGATCTGCTGGACCGCACAGGTCCCACAACCGCATTCCGCCTGCTGACGACCGGAGAGCTGACACCCGCGAATATCGACGCCTATACCGAACAGGTTCTGTCCGAACCGCGCCCCACCCTGCCAGAGGATGAATTGTTGGAGGTGTTCGCGCAGGCCGCGCTGCCGTCAACGCCATACGCCTATGCCGTAGATGTCACGGGTGAGACAGTGCTAGGCCTGATCGAGGCCGACCCGATGGCAGGTCGCCCCCTACAGCAGGTTTTGCCGGACCGTGATTGGGTCCGGCTGCAAAACATCTGCGGCGAATAGCTTACTTGGTGCCAAACATCCGGTCGCCTGCATCGCCGAGACCGGGCATGATATAGCCTTTTGAGTTCAACTCGCGATCCAGAGAAGCAGTGACGATTTTGACATCCGGGTGTGCTTCCTTCATGCGTTCCACGCCCTCGGGCGCGGCAAGCAGGCAGAGGAAGCGGATATCGGTCGCCCCGGCCTCTTTCAGCAGATCAATCGCAGCGGCTGAACTGTTGCCGGTGGCCAGCATCGGATCAACGGCAATGACCAGTCGATCCTTTAGCCCTTCGGGGGCCTTGAAGTAATACTGCACCGGCTTCAGCGTTTCCTCATCCCGGTAGAGCCCGACAAAACCAACACGGGCCGAGGGGATAAGCTCCAACACCCCGTCCAGCATCCCGTTCCCGGCGCGTAGGATCGACACCAGCGCCAATTTCTTACCGGCCAGAATGGGGGCGTCCATTTCTTCCATCGGAGTTTCGATATGGCGGGTGGTCAACTTCAGCTCGCGCGTGACTTCATAGGCCAGCAACAAAGTGATCTCGCGCAGCAACTGGCGGAACACAGCGGTGGATGTGCCTTTGTCCCGCATGAGCGTCAGCTTGTGCTGCACCAGCGGGTGGTCAACGACGGTCAGGTGTTCGCTCATGTTCTCTCCAGTCTTTTCTTGACCCGCGCGCGGGTGTCATCATCGCAAAAGGCAGCCGCAAGGGCCGTGTCATTTAGGGCTGCAAAATCCTCGGCTTCCCAGCCGAAGGCTTTGCTCAGCATCTCATATTCACGTCGCATGGTGGTATGGAAAAACGGCGGGTCATCGGTGGAAACGGTGACTTTGACGCCTGCATCGCGCAGTTTCGCGATCGGATGGGTGTCGAAATTGGGAAACAGGCCCAGAACCACATTAGATCCGGGGCAAACCTCAAGCGTGATTTCACGGTCGACCAGCTCCCGGATCAGGTCCGGGTCTTCAATGGCGCGAACACCGTGCCCAACCCGTTCCACCCCCAGATCGCGGATCGCATCACGCACGCTTTCGGGGCCGCCGAACTCGCCAGCATGGGTGGTCAGGCGCAACCCGGCCTCACGCGCGCAGTCAAAGGCCCACTGGTAATCGCCCTGCGCACCCACGGATTCGTTGCCGCCCATACCGAACCCGGTGATCCAGTCTCCGGCGGTCTCTGCCGCACAATGGGCGCTGATCTTCGCCTGTTCCGGTCCGAAATGGCGGACACAGGTGACAACGCCTCGCAAGGTGATATCAAACTTGCGCTCGGCCTCATCGGCCGCGTCCTGAATGGCGTTCAGATAATCACGCCAGGCGCCCAGATCTCCACCACCACAGAAATCGGGGCTCAGGAAGGTTTCGGAGTAAACCACACCGTTGGCAGCGCTCTCTTCGAGGATTGCTAGCGTCAGACGGCGGAAATCCTCGGGCGTTTTCAACACTTCGCAAGCGGCCTCATAGACGCTGAGGAAATGGGCGAAGTCGCGGAAGTCGTAACTTCCGTCAGTCTTAAAAACCCCACTCAGGTCGATGCGTTTTTCATGCGCCAGTTGGCGAATAAACGCAGGCGGGGCCGCGCCTTCGTGATGCAGGTGGAGTTCGATCTTGGGCAGGTCTGCGACGGTCATAGAAAACTCTTCCCCGGCCCTTGTGCCGGAATATTCAAGTGATGCGCGACGCTGGCAGCGACGTCGGCGAAATTGACCGCGCCGATCTGGCCTGCGCCCCGCCCGACGATCAGAACAGGTACTTGCTCGCGCGTGTGGTCGGTGCCGATCCAGCTAGGATCGTTGCCATGATCGGCTGTCAGCACCATCAGGTCTCCGGGGCGTAGTTTTTGCAGGATCACACCGATCTCGTGGTCGAACCATTCCAGCGCGCGGGCATAGCCGCTGATGTCGCGGCGATGACCATAAAGGCTGTCGAACTCGACGAAATTGGCAAAGGTCAGGCTGCCCTCTTCGGCCTTATCGACCAGATCGGACAGATGGACCATCAGTTCGGCGTCCGAGCCCTTGCGCAGGGTGTCGATCCCCTGCATCGAGAAGATATCACCGATTTTACCCACCGCGTATACGCGCCGTCCGGCGTCCTGCGCCCAGTTGGTCAGAACCGGCGCGGGTGGCAGGATGGCGAAATCTTTGCGGTTGGTGGTGCGGATGAAGCCGTCTTCAGGTGAGCCGACAAAGGGCCGCGCGATAACACGCCCCACTTTCATCTCATGCAGACGGGGCGCCAGCGCTTTGCACATCTCCAGCAAGCGTTCGAGGCCAAAGCTTTCCTCATGCGCTGCTATTTGGAACACACTGTCGGCCGAAGTGTAGCAAATCGGCCATCCAGTCCGCATATGCTCGGCCCCTAGTTCGGCAATAATCGCCGTGCCTGAAGCATGACGATCGCCCAGAATGCCTTCGGTTCCGGCGGCCTTGGCTGCGGCGCGGGTCAAATCAGGTGGGAAAGACGGCGTGGTATCCGGGAAATAGTGCCAATCCCACGGCACCGGCAGCCCGGCCAATTCCCAATGCCCGGACGGCGTATCCTTGCCCGGGGAGTGCTCTCGCGCGCAGCCCCATAGTCCTGAGGGAGTGGCCTGCAATCCGGGCGTTTCTGCACCCGATGCCAGACGCGTCGCTGCCCCCAAACCCAACGCGTCCAGATTGGGTAGGTGCAGTGGTCCTGTGCGCCCTTCTTCCGCCCGCCCTTCTGCACAGGCCTGAGCGATATGGGCCAGCGTATTGGCGCCGGTGTCGGGGATTTCACTATTAAAGAAGCGCCCTGCGTCCAGCGCGCCGCCGATACCAACCGAGTCCATCACCACCAGAAAGGCACGGGTCACGGCGTGATCCTTTCATGCACAAGCGTCGGGGTGATGGTGGCGCCTGAGCCGACTGTGATGGCCCGCAGGACCGAGTCGGCAGCCTGCCGCGCGGCGTCTTCGCGGGCGGCGTGGACCACGGCCAAGGGGGTGCCTTTGTCAACTTTGTCCCCCAGCCGAACAATGCCCGACAGGCCAACTGCGGGGTCGATGACATCGTCTTCGACCTGCCGCCCACCGCCCAGCGCAACTACGGCGAGGCCCAGCGCCTCACCGTCAATCGCCGCTATGTAGCCCGCATCCGGTGCCGGAACTTCGAGGATTACACTTGCTTCGGGCAAGTATCGCGACCAGTTGTCGACAAACTGTAACGGCCCGCCCACGGCAGCCATCATACGGCCGAAGCGTTCAGCTGCACGACCGTCACGGATCACATCCGTGATCTTATCGCGCCCCTCATCTGCAGATGCGAACATACCGGCATCGGTCAGCAGAACCCCGCCCAGTTCCGCCGAAATTTCGGCCAAAGGTTCGTAATGCGCGTTGGTCAAGACATTCATCACCTCGGCCACTTCCAAGGCGTTGCCCAGCGCCGGGGCCAAAGGTTGATGCATGTCTGTAATCACTGCCGACGTCCGGCACCCTGCCGCATTCGCGGTTTCCGTCAGGGCCTGCGCCAGTTTGCGGGCGTCTTCCAGCGTTTTCATGAACGCGCCGCTGCCCACCTTTACGTCCAGTACCAAAGCTTCGGGGCTGGCAGCCAGTTTCTTGGACAGAATCGACGCTGTAATCAGGTCCAGGCTTTCCACCGTCGCCGTCACGTCGCGGATCGCATAAAGCCGCTTGTCCGCAGGCGCGATCTGCCCGGTAGCACCGACAATTGCCGCACCGGTATCGCGCAGGATCTGCGTCAGACGGTCCTGCCCGATCTGGGTACTGACGCCGGGAATAGCCTCAAGCTTGTCTAGCGTACCACCGGTGTGGCCCAATCCACGGCCCGAGATCATTGGGACATAAGCCCCCAGCTCAGCCAGAGCCGGGGCCAGCACCAGACTGACGCTGTCGCCCACCCCTCCGGTCGAGTGTTTGTCGATCACCGGACCGTCAAAATCCCAGCTTAGAACATCGCCGCTGTCACGCATCGCCACAGTCAGATCGGCGCGGCCCTGTGCTCCCAGCCCGCCCATGCAGACGGCCATGGCAAAAGCCCCGGCCTGCGCGTCACTGACGCCACCATCTGCAAGGCCTTGTGCGAACCAGGTCAGTTCGGCACTGCTGGGCACTTGTTCTCGGCGCAGTTTGGCAATGATCGAACGGGCATCCATTTGCTCAGACATCCGCCATGTGTGTGGCGTCAAACGCGCCCGGTAGAAGGTCACCGATAGTGGTTTCCAATTCGGCGCCGTCGACACTGGCCAAGGTCACCTTGACGTCACGCTTGCCGAACTCGGCCAGTTTCTGTCGGCACCCCCCACAGGGCGGAACCGGCTGCGGCGAGGAGGCAACAACATAGACTTCAGTCAATTCCTGTTCGCCGGCTGCGACCATGGCAGCGATGGCACCGGCCTCAGCACAGGTGCCTTCAGGATACGCCACGTTTTCGACGTTACAGCCTGCAAACACTTCACCCGACGCCGCGCGGATCGCAGCGCCAACCTTGAAATTGGAATAGGGCGCATAAGCTTTTTTCCGGACAGACAGAGCTGCATCTTTCAAAGACATGGCGATTCCCTAATTTTTGATCATCTGGTCAGAAAGTCATACCCTAAATGAAACCGGCCGGGGAGTTGAAGCCCCGGACAGCAGATTTCTGGGCCAAAATCCTCTTAGCCCAGCGTTGTGTTGAACGTGCCCGGCAACGTGACCTCGAGCAGTTCCACATCTTCCGACGGATCGGACAAGCGCGTGCGCATACCTGGCGGGATGACAAAAGCATCACCCTGTTCCAACCGATAAGCATCGCGCCCTTCGCCCTCAAGCGTAACCTCCCCACCCATGACAAAGGTAAAGTGGATATCCGTGTCATGAACAGCCCAAACCGGATCGCCCTGCCCTTTGCGCACGACCTGCACCCCGGCCACGCCTTTGGTGTTTTCGGCAATCGTAGTATCGCGGCAGATATAGCCCGGCAGGCGGAACGGCTCCCACTGGGCGCCTTCGGCCTGATTGAAGACGAACCGCTGGCCTTGCCACTCCCGTTCAGGGCGGTAGTGGGGTGTGGGCAGGTCCATATCATGGTCAATCTCCGTGACATGTTCAGCCGGAACGCCGATCTCGATCACCTGTACATTGTCCGAGGCCTCAAGCACGCGGTGGCGGATTTCGGGTGGCTGGATAAAGCAATCGCCCGCAGTCAGATGCATCTTGTCACCCTGATCTTCATAAACAACGTCCACCCAGCCATGGATGCAGAAGATCAGCTGAAACCCGACCTTGTGAAAATGCACCATATCCGGCACCGGCCCTCCATCAGGAATGCGGATATGGCTGGCGATGATCGATCCGCCCAACCGATCCGGCACAAGATCACGGTAGTGCATTCCCGCCCGCCCAATGATCCATGGCGCCTGATCCTTGAGCCTGCGCACTACGAAGGAATGCACCGTTTCAGGCATGATCATCGGCGGGTTCAACTCATCAATCTCGACCCGAGTGCCGTTTGGGGCCACCAGAGTGCGCTGGCCCCCGGCAAATTCATCCGGGTTATCCGTCAGGATGCGTAATGTGCCGGGTGTTTCGGGAGCATCCTTTTCAATCCGCACGCGCAGACCATGACCAGAGAATACGGCGGTGCGTGGATCGTCGGCGGGATAGATCATGTCCATCCGCATCCCCAGAACCTTGGTATAAAACGGTATGTCTTCGCGTAATTCCTGCGTGGGCAGGCGGATTTCAGCGCATGTCCGGCTTTGCGATTTGCTCATCTGATGTTCCATCGGGCTTGGATTTTGGCCATCCGATCAGAACGGCAGCCAAAATGCCAATCGAAAAGAACATCTCGAGCGTTTCTTCCAGCACGAACAGACGGGTCGCCATGACAGTCGTCATACCCTCACCCAAGGCGCTGCTGATCTCTTCCAATCCCTGCGCCACAACGGCACACATACCCGCCAAAAAGAACACCAGTAGAAATGGCGCCCGTTCCCTTAACGCCCGCCATCCATTCGGTATCCCATGCCAGACGACCCCGCCTAGTACGATCACGGCCAGAACCACACGCAAAATCGTCATGTCTAATAGAAGGTCCAACCCGTGCAGAATGAAGTAAGGAACGCTGTCTACTGCATAAATATCTGCTTCAAGCTCTCGTTCCGCCAACAGCAGCAGAACCACGCCAATATATAGCCGGCTGATCCCACGATAACGGTACAGCGCCGCCAAACCCGCAACCAGCAACGCCGCAGCTGAGCCTGTTTCTATCAGACCACCTTCCTGGTTGAACGCCTCGGCCTGCATCGGCCACACTGAAATCGCGCATAATATCAACACCGCCACGACCAGGGCCGCCCGAAAGGCGAAATGGTCAATTCCAAACTTGTTTGTGTTCAGCGAAAGGGTCTTCTCCATCTCGCCGTTTTCTTTAAAGCGCATGCCGATATTCTCGATCCGGAAGGGGGTATTTTCGAAAGTTGCGGGAGTTTAGGTCTTTTGCTGCGGAAAGCAACCACAGCGGCGCAACAGTCGCGTTTAACGAATTAAGTAACGCAGCGTAGCCAAGCAGAAAAAAATAGTTTAATGCTAAATCAAATTTCAAAACGGAGCTGAAACGCCATGTCAGATACACCCAGCCTGCGGCAGGCCGCGCTTGATTACCACGCCTATCCAAAGCCGGGAAAGCTGGAGATCAGAGCCACGAAACCGATGGCAAATGGCCGTGATCTGGCCCGTGCGTACTCGCCGGGCGTGGCTGAGGCATGCCTTGAAATTAAAGCCAATGCAGCCGATGCAGAACGCTATACAGCGCGCGGGAATCTGGTGGCGGTCGTCTCGAACGGGACAGCGGTTCTGGGGTTGGGCAATATCGGTGCGCTCGCCTCGAAACCGGTGATGGAAGGCAAGGCGGTTCTGTTCAAGAAATTCGCTGGGATCGACTGTTTTGATATTGAGGTCGATCAGCCTGACCCTGAAAAGCTGGCTGATATCGTCTGCGCGCTCGAACCGACCTTTGGCGCCATCAATCTGGAAGACATTAAGGCACCCGATTGTTTTATCGTGGAAAAACTGTGCCGTGAGCGCATGAACATCCCTGTCTTTCACGACGATCAGCACGGGACAGCCATCGTCGTCGGTGCCGCCGCCAAAAATGCGCTGCATGTGGCCGGCAAAAAATTCGAAGACATCAAAGTCGTCTCGACTGGCGGCGGCGCGGCAGGAATCGCCTGCCTGATGATGCTGGTGAAACTGGGCGTTAAACGCGAGAATATCTGGCTGTGCGATATTCACGGTCTAGTTTACGAAGGCCGCACTGAGGATATGAACCCACACAAGGATCAATTCGCGCAAAAATCGGACTTACGCACGTTGGACGACGTGATTGGCGATGCAGATCTGTTTCTAGGCCTTAGCGGCCCTAACGTGCTGAAGCCCGAGATGGTTCAGAAAATGGCCAAACAGCCGATTATTTTTGCGCTGGCCAACCCTACCCCCGAAATTCTACCGGATGCAGCGCGCGAGGTTGCCCCTGATGCAATCATCGCCACTGGTCGTAGCGACTTTCCCAATCAGGTGAATAACGTTCTGTGTTTCCCCTTCATTTTCCGCGGCGCGCTGGATGTGGGCGCAACTGAGATCAATGATGAGATGCAGATCGCCTGTGTGGACGGCATCGCAGAAATGGCACGCGCCACCACCAGCGCCGAAGCCGCCGCTGCGTATAAGGGTGAACAGCTCACTTTCGGGCCGGATTACCTGATCCCGAAGCCCTTTGACCCGCGTCTTGTGGGCGTAGTATCTTCGTCCGTTGCCAAAGCGGCAATGGAAAGTGGCGTGGCCAAACGCCCGATTGCAGACATCGAAGCGTATAAAGAGCGCTTGAACCAGACCGTGTTTAAGTCCGCGTTGCTGATGCGTCCGGTATTCGAGGCCGCGTCGGTCGCCTCTCGCCGGATCGTCTTTGCCGAGGGCGAGGAAGAGCGGGTACTACGAGCCGCACAGGCCATTTTGGAGGAAACTACCGAAACTCCGATCCTGATCGGCCGCCCCGAAGTGATTGAGACGCGTTGTGAACGGCTGGGGCTGACGGTGCGTCCGGGTCAGGACTTTCAGATCGTCAACCCGCACAACGACCCTCGTTATTATGACTATTGGAATTCGTATCATGAGATTATGCAACGCCGCGGAGTGACGCCCGATCTGGCGAAGGCAATCATGCGCACGAACAACACCGCAATTGCTGCCATTATGGTGCACAGGGGTGAGGCTGACAGCATGATCTGTGGTACCTTCGGCGAGTACCGCTGGCATCTGAATTATGTGCAACAGGTTCTGGCCGACGGTGACCTGCGCCCTCATGGCGCGCTGTCACTGATGATCCTTGAAGACGGCCCTCTGTTCATCGCTGATACCCATGTACGGCAATTGCCAACGCCCGAAGAGTTGGCCGAATCCACACTCGGGGCCGCGCGCCACGTTCGCCGGTTCGGGATCGAACCCAAGATCGCATTCTGCTCGCAATCGCAGTTCGGCAATCAGGCTGAAGGTTCGGGCAAACGTTTGCGGGCCGCCCTGGATATCCTGGATGCCGAGCCGCGAGATTTCACCTATGAGGGTGAGATGAACCTCGACCTGGCGCTGGACCCGGAACTCCGGTCGCGGATTTTCCCGAATTCGCGTCTGGAGGGCACGGCAAATGTTTTGGTCTTTGCCCATGCAGATGCGGCCAGTGGCGTGCGCAATATACTGAAGATGAAAGCCGACGGGCTGGAGGTTGGACCGATCTTGATGGGGATGGGCAACAAGGCGCATATCGTAACTCCGTCCATTACGGCTCGCGGGTTGCTGAACATGGCCGCCATTGCAGGTACACCCGTGGCGCATTACGGCTGACCTCAAGAAACAAAAAACTCAGGCACCCGCGCGGGTGCCTGAGTCGTTTCGACCTCTGATGATTCTTTGCACGCAAGAGTTTGCAGGTTTGCAAACACGTGCTCTCAAAGATCGAAAATTTATACAAGAAAATTACTTTGCAAAAATTTGCAGCTCAACCCAGCTAATTCTGCAAATTTTTTGCGATAAACTGACGCGCTGTCAGCCGCATGGCTTGCCCGGTTTGCCGGGGATGCCTAACACATTCCAAAAGCTGTGTTGGAGGAGAGGACGCCATGGCCTATCAGGATGTGTATGAAAGCTGGAAGACCGATCCCGAAGGGTTCTGGATGGAGGCCGCCAAGGGGATCGATTGGATAAAGCCGCCGACCAAGGCTCTGTTTGACGACAACGCGCCGCTTTATGAATGGTTCTGCGACGCCAAGGTCAACACCTGCTGGAATGCGGTGGACCGCCACGTCGAGAACGGCCGCGGAGAGCAAACGGCCATTATCTATGACAGCCCAATAACCCACACAAAGCGCGAGATTTCCTATGTCGAGCTGCGCAACCGCGTGGCCACTCTGGCTGGGGCGCTGCGGGCCAAGGGCATCGAGAAAGGCGACCGGGTCATCATCTACATGCCGATGATCCCCGAAGCGCTTGAGGCGATGCTGGCCTGCGCCCGTCTGGGCGCTGTGCATTCCGTCGTGTTTGGCGGTTTTGCCAGCAACGAACTGGCGGTGCGGATCGACGATGCCAAGCCCAAGGCGATCATCGCTGCGTCCTGCGGGATGGAGCCAGGCCGCGTGGTCCACTACAAACCACTACTTGACGGCGCCATCGACATGGCTAGCCACAAGCCCGAGTTCTGCGTAATCTTCCAGCGCGAACAAGAAGTCGCGCAACTGGTCGAAGGTCGCGATTTCAACTGGCACGGGTTCCAATACGGGGTCGAACCGGCGGAATGCGTGCCGGTGGATGGCAACGACCCGGCCTATATCCTCTATACTTCCGGTACCACCGGCGCCCCGAAGGGCGTGGTACGCCCCACTGCCGGTCATCTGGTGGCACTGAACTGGACGATGAAGAACATCTATGACGTCGACCCCGGAGACGTCTTCTGGGCGGCGTCGGATGTGGGTTGGGTCGTTGGGCATTCTTATATTTGCTATGCGCCGCTGATCCACGGCAACACCACCATCGTCTTCGAAGGCAAGCCCGTCGGCACCCCCGACGCGGGCACGTTCTGGCGGGTGATTTCCGAACATAAGGTCAAAAGCTTCTTCACCGCTCCCACCGCAATTCGCGCCGTCAAGCGCGAGGACCCTTCGGGCGAATTGATCACGAAATACGACCTATCTAGCCTGCGTGCCCTGTTTCTGGCCGGCGAACGCGCCGACCCTGACACGATTGAATGGGCTCAGGACGCCCTGCAAGTGCCAGTGATTGACCACTGGTGGCAAACCGAAACCGGCTGGACAATCGCCGGTAACCCGCTGGGGATCGAGGAACTGCCGGTCAAGCTGGGTTCTCCCGCCAAACCGATGCCGGGCTATGATGTGCAGATTCTGGATGAAGGCGGTCATCCGATGAAACCCGGCGAATTGGGCGCGATTGCAGTGAAATTGCCGTTGCCTCCGGGTACGTTGCCGACGCTTTGGAATGCGGAAGAGCGGTTCAAAAGCTCATACCTCAATCAATTCCCCGGATATTATGAGACCGGTGATGCGGGCATGATTGATGAGGACGGATACCTATATATCATGGCGCGCACGGATGACGTGATCAACGTCGCAGGCCACCGCCTGTCCACTGGTGGGATGGAAGAGGTTCTGGCCGCACACCCCGACGTCGCCGAATGTGCCGTGATCGGTGTGTCGGACCAGCTCAAGGGTCAGATGCCCGTTGGCTTCCTATGCCTGAACGCGGGTTGCGACCGCGATCATGGTGAGGTTGTGCAGGATGTGGTCAAGCTGGTGCGCGAAAAGATCGGCCCGGTTGCTGCGTTCAAAACGGCCGTGGTGGTGGATCGTCTGCCAAAGACCCGGTCGGGAAAAATCCTGCGCGGGACAATGGTGTCGATTGCCGACAGCAAAGACTACAAAATGCCCGCAACCATCGATGATCCGGTCATTCTGGATGAAATCACCGTGGCGCTGAAATCAATCGGGTTCGCGCAGTAACCAAGCCTCGGGCGGCCTTTGGTCGCCCACCCTTCGGCTTTCCCTTGCAACCGGACACAAGGCCCCTACTGTCTGCTCAAGACAGTGAGGCCCCATGACACATAAAGACATCTGGCGTCTGACCGCCACCGACCTGACCGCCCTGACCCGCAGTGGCGACCTGAGCGCCGAGGACGCGGTGCAAAGCGCCGTTGACCGAATGCACCAGACCAATCCCGACCTGAACGCGGTGGTCGAAGATCTGAGCGCCGAGGCGCTGGAGCGCGCGCGCGCCCTCGATCAGGCGCGGTCTCAGGGCGCGCCAGCTGGTCCGCTGCACGGGGTGCCCGTCACGATCAAAATCAATGTTGACCAAAAAGGCCACGCTACTTCCAACGGCGTTGTCGCTTTGAAAGATGTGATTGCGCCGGATGACGCACCGATTGTCCGTAACTTGCAGAACGCCGGGGCCGTGGTGATTGGACGCACCAACACGCCCGAGTTCTCGTTCCGAGCCGATACCGACAACCCGCTGCACGGTCGTACGCAAAACCCGTGGGGACGCCATATCTCGCCCGGCGGGTCCTCGGGGGGTGCAGGGTCTGCCGTGATGGCTGGGATTGGAGCGCTGGCGCATGGTAATGACATTGGCGGCAGCTTGCGGTTTCCGGCTGCCGCCAATGGTGCTGTCACCGTTAAACCCGGCCTCGGCCGTGTACCCGCCTGGAACCCAAGTCAACAAGCCGAGCGCGGACTCCTGGCCCAATCCATGTCGGTACAGGGGCTGATTACCCGCTCGGCCGCGGATCTTCACCTATCGATGCCCAGCCTGATCGCGGCTGACCCGCGTGATCCGTTTCACGTCCCGATGCCCTGGCGCGGTGTACCCATGGAAGGCCCCATCAAAGTCGCCTTTACCAAAGACACCTTTGGCTATGCGCTGCACCCTGAGGTCGATAAGGCGCTGGACACTGCACGCGATGCGCTGATCGATGCGGGTTATCAGGTGGAAGAAGTCTCACCTCCGGATGTGTTTGATTGTGGGCGAACTGGTTACCGCGCACTGATGGGTGAGGTCCTAACCCTGTTGAAAAACGATATCGAGGCTTCAGGTTCTGAAACCATACGCAGTATTTTCGATGTCTACTTTCAGGAGTTCCCCCCCATTACCGGCACCGAACTGCTTCAGATGATGGCTAAGCGCAGCCACTATGCGCGGGAATGGTCACTCTTCATGCAGGATTACCCGTTGGTCCTGTCACCGTTCCTACCACAGCCCTTTTTCAAACCTGACCGGGACACCGAAGGGGCCGAAGGTGTGCACGAGGTTCTGGGCTGTGCCGTCTATTCCTACGCGATGAATTTCCTTGGGCTCCCCGCCGCCTGTGTCCCCGCTCGGCTAGCCGAACTGCCACAAGGGCCACAACCGATCAACGTCCAGATCGCCGCCCAGCACTGGCGCGAAGATATGGCTGTTGACGCCGCCGCCGCAATAGAGTCGCGCGTGGGACAGATGTGCCTGCCGCTTTGGCAGAAAATGGAAACATCCGCCTGAACAGGGCCAACCACAAAAATTGACCCCGGGTTTTTGTGCCCGGGGTCCGCTTGCTTAAATAAACCTGGAGATCTGACAACGAGCGTAGCACCACCTACCCTCGCCGGCGCGAAAACTGCGCAATCATTCGAATACGCCGTCTGGTGGCCACTCACTCCCACCTTTGGCGTGTTCTCCGGGCAAGACTAGATTACCAAAGGATGAATCAAACACCTGTGAACTGGATCACATAAGTCGGAAAAAGGTTCACCGTCGAGGCATCAGGTGAATTGTTCCGAGATCAGTCGCTCTTCTAATCCGTGTCCGGGGTCAAAAAGGATACGGTGCTGGATCGCGGGTTCGGAGCGAATTTCAACCCAGTCGATATCGGGAAAGGAAACCGAATCCGCATCAGCCATGACCGGGCGTTTATCCGCGTCCAGCACGTCGAAGCGAACCTTCGCAATCTTGGGCAGCAGAGCCCCGCGCCATCGGCGTGGACGGAATGCCGCAATCGCCGTCAGGGCCAGAACGTCCGATCCGATCGGCAAAATCGGTCCGTGTGCTGAATAATTATATGCCGTCGACCCCGCGGGCGTGGACAGCAAGGCACCATCGCAAACCAATTCGGCCATCCGCACGCGACCATCGACGCTAATTTTCAGCCGCGCAGCTTGCGGACCGGCTCGCAACAACGACACTTCGTTGATCGCCAGTGCCTCGTGCAACTTACCGGACTGATCCATGGCCTGCATGGCCAGCGGGTTGATCACCTCTTCTTCGGCCGCAGCCAGACGATCCAACAGGTCGTCTTTGTGGAACTCATTCATCAGGAACCCGATGGTGCCGCGATTCATGCCATAAACCGGCGTGTCCAGATGCTGCATGTTGTGCAGCGTGTGCAACATGAACCCATCACCCCCCAATGCGACCACCACATCCGCATCCCTGGGTGCTGCGTTGCCATACCGTTTCACAAGGCTTTCCCGCGCGGTTTGCGCCACTTTGACGTCGCTGGCAAGAAAGGCGATTCTCTTAGTCATCTTTTCCGGTTTCCGGTGTTACGCATTTGGTTCCGAAACAAACATACCTTTCCCCAATAGGCCAGACTTGACGCCACAGCGGACCAAATCGTCGCTTTACGGCTTTTGCATATGAATCGTTTCCGATAGGAAATCCGCAAGATTCTTACCCAGCCCTGTGGAGCCCCCATGAACGCTAATCTTCGTGATACCGGTTTTTTCACCCAGTCCCTATCCGAGCGTGATCCTGAGCTTTTCGGCTCGATCACATCCGAGCTGGGCCGCCAGCGCGACGAGATCGAGCTGATCGCGTCCGAGAACATCGTTTCTGCCGCCGTGATGGAGGCGCAGGGCTCGGTGATGACCAACAAAT
>NZ_JBQFSM010000016.1:0-88772 GCF_056538005.1 Ruegeria sp. BI11
GACAGGCAAAGCCAAAGGCAACGGATACACTATCGGATTCGGAAACTGCTCAGGAACAATCATGCCAGCACTCGATAAGCCATATACACGAAATTAATACCAAAACCGCCCGCAAGGGCACCGGAGGACACCCATGGCAAAAGCATTCGCATCGCAAGGCGACCTGACCGAAAAGACAATAACTTTCGACGAAATCGGTGTCGGGCTTTATGCCTTTACTGCCGAAGGCGATCCGAATTCGGGCGTCATCATCGGCGATGATAGCGTGATGATCATCGAAGCGCAGGCGACGCCGCGTTTAGCAAATAAGGTGATCGAAAAGGTTCGCGAAGTAACCGACAAGCCGATCAGCCACGTTGTTCTGACCCATTATCACGCCGTGCGCGTTCTGGGCGCCAGCGCCTTTGGCGCGCAACAGGTGATCATGTCCGACGTGGCCCGCTCGATGGTGGTGGAGCGCGGTCAGGAGGATTGGGACAGTGAATTCCAACGTTTCCCGCGCCTGTTCGAAGGGCATGAAAGCATTCCCGGATTGACCTGGCCCACAACCACTTTCAGCGACAGCATGACTGTTTATCTTGGCAACCGCCGCGTCGACATCAAACAGATCGGTCGTGCCCATACCGCAGGCGATGCGGTGATCCACGTGCCGGATCAGAATGTAATGTTCACCGGGGACATCGTCGAGGACCACTCGGCCTGTTATTGTGGCGACGGCCATTTCGAGGATTGGGGCAACACGCTGGATTCGATCAAAGCCTATGACGTGGATGCCATCGCACCGGGTCGTGGCGGTGCACTGGTTGGCAAAGATGCGGTCGAGCGCGCCATTGAAAGCACGCGTGACTTCGTGAACTCAACCTACGGTCCAGCCAAACGCGTCGCGATGAAGGGCGGCACGCTCAAGGATGCCTGGGACGCAGTGCGCGACACGTGCGACCCCAAGTTCAAGGACTACGCGATCTACGAGCACTGTCTGCCCTTCAACGTCAGCCGAGCCTATGACGAGGCTCGCGGGATCACCCATCCCCGCATCTGGACGGACAAACGTGATCTGGAAATGTGGGAACAGCTGCAAAGCTGATCTTATCTCACCCGAACTCCGATAGTTAGGTACCACGATGCTTCAGGACCGATACTCTCTCGCCTTCAAGCTTTATCCCTATGAGAAATCCAAGGATCAGGACGCATCCGAAACGGTACGTCACCCGGTCGTCATCGTGGGTGGCGGTCCGATCGGGCTGGCCACCGCGCTGGATCTGGGTCGGCAAGGCATTCCGGCACTGGTTTTGGACGATCACGAAGGGATCGGCCAAGGCAGCCGCGCCATCTGCTTTGCCAAGCGGACGCTGGAAATCGCCGACCGTTACGGCTGCGGCGCGCCAATGCTCGACAAAGGCGTGGTCTGGAATGTGGGCAAGGTGTTTCAGGATGACAGGCAGGTCTATGAATTCAACCTGCTGGCGGAATCCGGCCACCGCAACCCGGCCTTCATCAACCTGCAGCAGCCCTATTTCGAGAAGTTCATTTTCGAAGCCATCTGCGCGGAACAGGAGCGCGGAGCGCCTATCGAGGTACGTGGTAAGAACCGGGTCGATGCGATCGATGTTAAAGACGACCGCGTGGTGCTGTCCGTCACTACTCCGGACGGTCCGTATCAAATAGAGGCTGACTGGATGATCGCCTGCGACGGTGCGGGCTCACCCACCCGTGACATGCTGGGTCTGAGCTTTGAGGGCCGGGTGTTTCAGGACAGCTTTCTGATCGCCGACATCAAAATGAAAAACAACGAGTTCCCGACAGAACGCTGGTTTTGGTTCGAGCCCTATTTCAAATCCGGCGCCTCGACATTGCTGCACAAACAACCCGACAACGTGTGGCGCGTGGACTTCCAGATTGGCTGGGACGTAGACCGCAAAGAGGAATTGAAGGAGGAAAACATCCGTAAGCGGCTGGATGCGATGCTGGGCGACGATGTCGACTATGAAATAGTCTGGTCGTCAATCTACACTTTCCAATGCCGTCGAATGAATCAGTTCCGCCACGGGCGTGTCATTTTTGCTGGTGATTCCGCGCATCAAGTGTCGCCATTCGGAGCGCGCGGCGCGAACTCCGGATTTCAGGATGTCGACAACCTAGGCTGGAAGCTTGGGCTGGTGATTTCAGGCAATGCACCTGAAAGGCTTCTGGACACCTACGATGACGAACGGATTTACGGAGCAGATGAAAACATCCTGAACTCGACCCGATCGACCGATTTCATTACGCCGAAATCAAAGGTGAGCAAGAACTTCCGGGATGCGGTTCTCAAACTGGCAGAGCGCCACGCATTTGCGCGGCCACTGGTGAATTCGGGACGCCTCTCGGTGCCCTGTACCTATGATCATTCGCCACTGAACGGAACGGACAATCTTCCAGAAGGACCTGCCGCTTCGCGGGTAGGTTCACCGTGTAAAGATGCGCCGATTGGCGATAGTTATCTGCTTGATCGACTTGGAAACGAGTTCGTGTTGTTGGCAATAAACGCTGATGTCCCGAACGGCATCGACGTCGACGGCATCCATATCAATAGCGTTCGACTGAAGACTGCAGACGACCCATCGAGTGCCTTGGCGGAACGATACCTAGGTTCGGAAAGCCAAGCCGTTTACCTCATCCGCCCGGACCAACACGTTACGGCACGCTGGCGTGAGTATGACGAGGGCGCGCTGCGTTCAGCCGTCTTGAAAGCCTGCGGAAAGGAATAAACCGATGCCCCTGATTACCGAGCCGAACCTGTATTCACCGGATGATTTTTATGCTGACCTCCTAGCCGCGCATGAGGGTCTGTCTGATGAGGAAAGCGAGGCGCTGAATTCTCGCCTTATTCTCGTTCTGGCCAATCACATCGGCGACCGGGAAGCTCTAAAACAAGCGCTGGAAGTTTCGAAATAGAGCTTCGGAATAGCTGAAATTCTGCATATCTGTGACCTACTGCCCAGACGGCTTTCCAAATTTTGTTGAAAGCTTCGTGTTTTGTCCCAGTGCTTTCGAGATGCTACACCACAGTTGGAAGCCGGTGCTATTTTCGCACAAATGGTGGGCTATTTGCTGACAGGTACACCTGAACTGTGTCACGATAAAACGATGATACGATAGAAATCGCATGTTCAGATGGTTGCTGGACGTTTCCGGGTAGAATGAGATCACCATGAAAACCGTCGACAAAGCCATGGGCCTTTTACGCCAGTTTTCGCTGGAAAATTTGGAAATAGGCTTGAATGAATTTGCGCGCGCCACTGGCGAGGATAAAGCTGTAATTCGCAGGCTGTTGATATCTCTCATCAAGCATGGGTTCATCGAACAGAACCCCGAGAACCGAAAATATCGGCTCGGGCACGGCTTTCTCTCATTGGCCCGGCTCAGAGAAGCCACCGTTCCGATGTACAAGGCCACTCAGGTCGTGTCGCAGTGGCTATCTGCGCATGCAAATGAAACTGTTCATGTCGGCATTCCGGGGGCAACTGGCATGGCAACCGCGTCGTTCACCCTACCCCCAAGGGGCAACGTCATCAACTTACGACCAGCGGATTTGTATCCCTACCACTCCTCAGCTTCGGGCCTCGCTTTCCTGTCATTCTGCTCCGACGAAACGCGAGAGCAGCTGCTGGCACAAAAACGCGAAAAACTGACTCGATTTACGGTTACTGAAAGCGACGAGCTCCTGAAACTAATAGCCCTGAACCGAGATCGTGGATTTGCTGCGACCCGCAATACTGTCGAGTTGGGCGTGGCAAGCGTGGCAATGCCGTTCTTTACCGATGGAGAGGACCCGGCTGGGACGATCGCCATTGCGGTGCCTGATCTGAACATGGACGAGGTGCGCTGCGAGGAACTGGTTCAGCTTTTGAAGACAGCAATTGAAAAGCTAGAGACCGCGATGACCGGGTCTTCCTCTCTCTCCGCTTCGGTTTAACGCGCCTCTGAACCCGCAGTTTCGGGTCTCGAACACATTACAAACTCCGGATCTATTGGCGCACAAAACTTTGTTGCCAAGACACCACCTAGATGCCGCCCAGACTGTGTTCCGACAAGCTCTTGATTGTTGGTCAGTAAATTTACCCAAGCACGTCTGGCAACAAAGTTTCGTTGCAAATGCAACAAAAAAGTTGACAACGTTGCAATTGCAACGAATACTTTCTTCAAGTCCGAAATCTGCTCGAATCGTATGAACAGGAGATCCCGGTGAACGAACTGGCGACGCAAAGAATGCCGATCGTTGCACCCGTCCATGGCATCAAGGGTGCTTTAATCGCACCAATAGTGCGGAAAACTTTGCCACCCCGCCTCTCTCTGTCAAAATTTGCGAATTCGAGCAAATGAGGCGCGCATCGAAAGGCCTGGTTTGCACTCAGTTGGAAACCTACGGATGGCCCGCACAGTGGGCTGAAAGGTTGTTGTGATGGCTCACTCTCTACCCGATCGGGCGCCTGTGGTAATTGTCGGCGGCGGTATTATCGGTGTGTCGACTCTGTATCACCTGGCAAAGCGCGGCATACCGGCCGTTCTGCTCGAGCGCCGCAAGATCGCCAGTGGCACAACCTGGCACGCGGCTGGGATTGTCGGGCAGTTGCGTGACAGCACAGCGCAGACCGAACTGGGGAAATACACGGCGCGCTTGTATCGCGATCTGGAAGAGGAAACCGGGCAAGCTACAGGCTACAAACCCAATGGAACAATCAACTTGGCCATCGGCGACGTTCGGCACGAACAATTGCTGCGGAGCCATGACCACGCTGTACGCATGGGGATAGAATCCTTCCTGCTATCTCCGCAGGAGTTAAAGGAAAAGTGGCCGTGGATTGAAACGGATGATGTGAAATCAGCCTTTTTTGTCCCGTCAAATGGCCAGGTCAACCCGCTGGACGTTACCGTCGCAATGACCAAGAGTGCGCGAGCCTTGGGGGCCCAGATATTCGAGAACACAACCGTTTCCCTGCTGGTCGTCAAAGACGGAAAGGTGACAGGTGTCGAAACGGACAAAGGCGTGATTGCTACGGACAAAGTACTGCTGGCGGGTGGCATGTGGAGCCATCTGTTCGCCAAGGCGCATGGCGTAACCGTACCTCTACACGCGACCGAACATTTCTACATCGTCACTGAGCCGGTGGAAGGTTTGCCCAAGACGCAACCGATCCTAAACATCGCCGAAGAGCGGACCTATTGGAAAGAGGACACCGGCAAGCTTCTGATTGGCTCGTTCGAAAAACACGGCAAACCTTATGGCAAAGGTGGTATCCCCGAGGATTTTGAATTCGACGAACTACCCTTCGATATGGAGCACGTGGAACCATGTCTTGAAAAGATGTTTGAGCGTATGCCCGCTTTGGGTGAGATGGGTATTCAGACCTTTTTCAACGGTCCCGAGAGTTTCACCCCGGATGGCCGCCCCTATCTGGGCCCAACCAGTGAGATCAAGGGGCTATTTGTGGCCACCGGCATGAATTCGAACGGTATTCTGAATTCGGGCGGTGTTGGCTTGACGATGGCGGAATGGATGACCGACGGTGCGCCGTCGCGCGGTATGGGTCCGATGCTGGCACGCCGGGCGCACCCGTTCCAGCGTAACACCAAGTACAACCACGACCGCAGTGCCGAAGCAGTCGGATTTCACTATGGCGTCAGCTGGGTTGGGCGGCAGATTAGCTCAGCCCGTGGAGTGCGCCGTGTTCCCTTGCATGATCGCCTCAAAGAAGCGGGTGCGACTTTTGCCGAACGGATCGGTTGGGAAATGCCGATGTATTTTGACCCCGAGCACAAAGGTTGGAACGAAGAACCAAACCTTTGGTGGAAGGACTGGTCCGGCCATGTGCAGGCCGAATGCCTAGCTGCCCGCGACGCCGCCGTACTGATCGATCAATCTATGTACTCAAAAATTCAGGTCCAGGGACCGGATGCGGTCAAGGCGCTGAACAAGGTTTGCGGCGCGCAAATGGATTTTGAGGTTGGTACTTCGGTTTATACTCAATTCCTCAATTCCCGCGGTGGGATCGAAGCGGACGTGACTGTGACCCGCACCGCCTTTGATTGTTTTATGGTCATCACCGGCCACCCCAGCCAAATGCGCGATCAAGGGTGGATCAAAGACCATGCCGATCCCGGCTGGCGTTTCGAAGTGTTCGACGCGACCTCGGGCTATGGCCTGATCTCGATCCACGGCCCTAAATCCCGCGAGATTCTGGAGGCCATCTCAGGCGACGACCTGTCGAATGAGGCTTTCCCCTTTGGTGCCGCGCGTGAGATCGACATGGCCTATGCCCGTGGTTGGGCCATCCGCCGCTCATTCCTTGGCGAACTTGGCTATGAACTGATGATGCCCACCGAATTCGTTGTCGGTGTCTATGAGGCGTTGATGGAAGCGGGCAAACCGCATGGCCTGCGCCACATGGGCATGTTCGCAATGAATGCATGCCGCCTGGAAAAAGGCTTCCGTCACTTTGGCCATGACATCGCCGAAGATGACACACCTTTTGAAACCGGCCTGGGTTTCGCCGTGGCTCTGGGCAAAGAGGACGACTTCCTTGGCAAAGCCGTTCTGGCGGAACAGAAGGCAGGCGGCGCGGCAATCCAGTACCGCACTGTGTCGTGTATTGTAGATCAAGTGGATGCCAAAACCGGCCCCTATCTGATTCACAACGAACCGATCTGGAGAGACGGTCAGATCGTTGGTCACGTAACGTCTGGCGATTGGGGCTTCCGGCTGGGGGCGATGGTGGGTCTGGCCAGTCTGCACCGCGACGAAGGCGTGTCCAAAGCCTGGATCGACGAAGGTGGGTTCAACGCGCAAATCGCCGGGGAAATGTATCCGCTGCGTGTTCAACTCGCGCCTTACTATGACCCGAAAGGTGAGTTGATGCGGAGTTGAAACGCGGTCGAGCCGGAAAAGCGGTGCAGAGATTTAGTTGACATGTGAAGTAATATTTTGCTTAATATGTTAATCAATGCAGAAGGGGAGGATCAAATGGCGGACAAGACCATCCTGGTCATTGGCACGTACGACACCAAGAATGACGAGTTGGAATTCATGTCCAACAAGATCCGCTCTCTGGGTGGCAAGGTGAAAACGCTTGATGTCAGCGTGTTGGGTGATCCTTCCCAACCCACCGATTACTCGAAACACGACGTTGCCGTGGCAGGAGGTAGTTCAATTCAGGCCGCCATCAAAAGCGGCAGCGAACATGTCGCGATGCAGATCATGTCTACGGGTGCTTGTTCACTGGCTCGTAAATTGCACGACGAAAACCAGATCGATGGCGTGATCATTCTGGGCGGCACGATGGGCACCGATTTGGCCTTGGATGTTTGTCAGGCCTTGCCGATTGGGATGCCGAAATATGTGGTGTCAACTGTTTCATTCTCTGCTCTTATCCCGGCCGAGCGCTTGTCTCCTGACATTCAGATGATCCTGTGGGCTGGCGGTCTCTATGGGTTGAATGCGATTTGCAAATCCTCTCTGGCGCAAGCGGCTGGTGCGGTTTTGGGTGCGGCGCAGGCCGCAGAACCTGCAATCAGCGGACGTCCGGTGGTGGGGATGACATCGCTTGGTACGTCTTGCCTGAAATATGTCAAGACGCTCAAACCAGCTCTGGAAGAACGCGGCTACGAAGTGGCGGTGTTTCACGCGATGGGCATGGGCGGCATGGCCTTCGAGCAAATTGCCAGCCAAAATGGGTTTGTCTGCGTGATGGACTTTGCCGGGTGTGAGTTGGGCAACCTTTTGGCTGGTTCGGTCGTGAACGCGGGCAAAGACCGGCATCGCGCGGCAGGACGTGCGGGCATTCCACAAATCGTGGCGCCTGGTTGCATGGATCTGATCGATTTTGCTGGTTGGCAGGAAATTCCAGAGCGGTTCCAGGATCGCCCGATCCACACGCACAACAAGCTCGTCAAGAACACCTACTACAACGCGGACGAACGGCGTGAGATTGCCCGTGAGTTAAATAAGCGCCTCGAGGAAAGCCCTGCGCCGACGCATCTAATCATACCGCGCGAAGGGATCGAGGAATGGGATCGCCCCGGCGGTGATTGCCACGACGCCGATGGCTTGCAAGCTTTCATCGGCGAACTCAGCGCGACTGTCGCGCCTTCCGTCCAGGTGACGGAACTGGACGCCCATATCAACGACCCCGAATTCAACGCCACCGCACTGAAGATATTCGACCAATGGGTTGCCGATGGAATTGTCCCGCCCGGCACCACTTGACCAACAAACCGCAATACCATTCGTCAAAAGGGAGGAAACCATGACGAACGTTTTCAAAATGGCATGCGCAGCCACTCTGCTCAGCGCAACGGCAGCTTTTGCCGAATACCCAGAAAAACCAGTTTCATTTGTTGTACCGTGGCCGCCCGGTGATCTTGAAGATGTCCTGACCCGCATGATTGCGGATGAATTCCAGGCGATGTACGGCGTTCCGGCGGCGGTGGTGAATAAGCCCGGCGGCGGCGGCGGACCATTCCCGGGTGCGGTCGAAGTGGCCACTGCCCCTGCGGACGGCTACACCATCGGCTCATTTGTCATCGGAGTGCCCGTCATCGGGCCTGATATCGGAATTCCCGAACTCAATCCGAATCCGTTCGAACCCATCGGAATCTTCCTGACCTATCCGTTTGTGATCGCATCCAGCAAAGATGCGCCGTTCTCGAACTGGGAGGAGCTGGTTGAGCACGGCAAAGAAAACGATGTTGCGCTTGGGCATTTTGGTTCGGTTCTTCCGCCAACTCAGGTGACATTTGCAGCCGCTGTCAGCAGCGGTTTCGATTTTGCCAGTGAAGCAGCCTTTGATTTGTTGGATTGCAACACGCTGGCCTCGGGCGATGTTGATGTGATCAACACCACTCTGCAGCTCGTACTGCCCTGCCTAGATCAGGTGAATGTTCTGGCCAGCATCGGCGGCGAACGCATTTCTCTGGTGCCGGAATCGCCAACAGTCGTTGAGCTGAACCCAGAATTGCCGTTGGCCCTGTGGAACGGTTTGTTCGTGCACAAGGACACGCCTCCAGATGCACGTGAAAAAATTACCGCAGCGGCGCAAAAGGCCTTGCAGTCGGACAAAGCCAAAAAGCTAGCGCAGGAAACAGGTGCGCTGATCTATTGGCAGGATCCAGACTCTTCCAATGCTCAGATTGAGCAAGACAAAGCCTCATTCGCAAAAATCGAAGAAATCCTGGGCGAATAAGCATCAGATCAGGCGCGGGACGTAGCTGCCGCGCCTTTTTCACGGGAGGAGGCTGCGATGATTGCAAAGACACTTCAGGACATGTTCAAAAGGTATCGTCGACCTGGCGATGTCGTGTTTGCGGTCTTATTTTTGGCCTTTTCCGTTTTCCTTCTGTCCCAGCTTGGTGAACAAACCCAAGTTGTAAAGCGCACCAAATGGTTTGCACAGCCGGGCCTATGGCCGACGGTTGCAGTCTGGGGCATGGTCATATTCGGCTTTTTGCACTGGCTTAGTTCGGCCTTATCCGAGCGGATCAGCGGTCGCTGGATGGAGGTTGGCTTCTGGGTCCGGTCGTTTGAATATGTTGCCTATTTCCTGATCTATGTCCTGCTGGTGCCGCAGATTGGTTACCTGCCGTCCACAATGCTGTTTGCGGTCTTTTTAACCTTGCGCGCCGGGTTCCGAGGTGCAGGCGCAATAGGTATCGCGGCACTGTTCGGCTTTCTCGTCACCATCGTGTTCCGGGCCTTTCTGCAAGTCAAAATACCGGCTGGGGCCATCTACGAATACCTGCCGGAATCTGTACGCGCCTTTGCGCTGACCTATCTGTAGGGGGTCAGCATGGAAACGCTTCTTTCCGGTATCTCCATCCTGCTGCAATGGCAGGTTATTGTCGCCCTACTGGTCGGTTCGATTGGTGGCGTCATCATCGGTGCGCTGCCCGGTGTGGGTGCGGCGGTCGCCATCGCCATCCTTTTGCCAGCCACTTTTGCATTTGAACCCATCGTAGGTCTGACGCTGCTGTTGGGTATCTATGGATCGTCCATGTATGGCGGTGCCATCCCCGCGATCCTGATCAATACACCGGGTACGGCCGTCAATGCGCTGACCACATATGACGGTTATCCGATGACGAAACGCGGGCAAGGGCATCGCGCCCTGTCGCTGGCTTACTCGGCCTCATTCTTTGGCGGCGTGTTTGCGATCATCTGCCTGATGGTGTTGTCACCCGTGCTGGCGCTTGTTGCGCCGCATTTCGGAAGTCGTGAGATTTTCCTCGCCGCCCTTTTGGGTATTGTTCTGGTGGTGCTCGCGCACCGGGGACAGATCTTTGCCGCCGGAATGCTAGCGGCATTTGGTATCTTCCTTAACACAGTTGGCCTTGAGCCGGTTAAATATACCCGGCGGTTCACTTTCGACCAAAGCTGGTTGGCGTCAGGCGTCGATCTGATCGTGGTCGTGTTGGGCCTGTTTGCGATCAGTCAGGCATTTCTGCTGTTGCTGGAAAAGAATCACGCACCGGGCGACACACATGTAAACGGCAACATGTTTGCTGGTCTGAAAGAGCTTTTGGGCATCAAACGCGTCGCCACTGTATCTTCGAGTATCGGTGTGTTCATGGGAATGGTCCCCGGCACTGGCGAATTCACATCGCAGTTCCTGTCCTACACCTACGCACAGAAAACTTCGAAAGACCCCGAGAAATTCGGCGACGGATCGCCGGAAGGGCTGGTGGCGTCCGAATCCGCCAACAACGCCGTGCCGGGGGCAGCAATGATCCCTCTGCTGGCGCTTGGCATCCCGGGTGAAGCGCTGACCGCGATGATGCTCTCGGTGTTTTACGTTCACAACGTTATTCCAGGGCCGCAACTGTTCGAGAACCAGATGGACTTCGTCATGGCGCTGTATATGGCGCTGATCCTGCTGAACGTAATTGTTCTGGTGTTCCTGCTGTTCTCGACTAACCTGTTG
The DNA here is from genome assembly GCF_056538005.1 of Ruegeria sp. BI11. Taxonomy (NCBI): domain Bacteria; kingdom Pseudomonadati; phylum Pseudomonadota; class Alphaproteobacteria; order Rhodobacterales; family Roseobacteraceae; genus Ruegeria; species Ruegeria sp. BI11. The sequence continues at coordinate 10,953 of NZ_JBQFSM010000016.1, forward strand.
CTCAAGATTATTCAGATCCCGACCAGGTTCCTGGGGGTAATGATCCTGATCCTGGCATTTGTCGGGGTGTACAGCCTGCGCAATTCGATCACCGATTGCGCCATTGCCGCCGGGTTCGGGGTGTTCGGCCTGATACTCAAACGGCTGGACCTGCCGATTGTTCCGATCATTCTGGGCATGGTTCTGGGCGGTATCATGGAAACCAAGCTGCGCAGCGCTATGGCGCGGGTAAAATCCCCACTGGATTTCATCGACCGTCCCATTGCGGCCATCCTGTTCGGACTGATTGTGCTGATCCTGATCCTGCACTTCCGCACGTTGTACTACGAGTTCAAGAACAAACTCAGACCAGAACCCAATCTGCCCCCGGTGGATTCTGACCATCCGAACCAGCAAGGGTGAAAATATGCTGAACCAGGAAAAAATCGACGGCCTGAGAAACGCAGACATTCCCCTGCAAGGGCATTTCATAGATGGGCAATTGGTCCCGTCTGCTTCTGGCAAGACATTGGACGTTCTGTCCCCGATCAACGGGCAAAGCATTACTCGGATCGCTGGTGGTGAACCAGAGGATATGAACCGGGCCGTGGCCTCGGCCCGGGCGGCCTTTGAGGGCGGGCGCTGGTCCCGATCAGCCCCGGCAGCACGCAAGAAAGTGCTTCTACGCCTTGCCGATCTGATCGAAGAACGGGCACTTGAAATCGCGGTTTTGGGCGTTCGCGACAACGGAACCGAGATTAACATGGCCCTGAAGGCCGAAGCCCTGTCTGCGGCTCAGACATTTCGATATTATGGCGAGGCGATCGATAAGATCTACGGTCAGATCGCCCCGACCGCACATAACGTCTTGGGGTTGGTGCATCATGCGCCTGTTGGAGTCGTTGGTTCGATTGTTCCCTGGAACTTTCCTTTAATGATTGGCAGCTGGAAAATTGCCCCCGCTCTGGCGGCTGGCAATTCCATCGTCCTCAAACCGGCCGAAAGTGCCTCGCTGTCGCTGTTGAAAATCGCCGAACTGGCGGTCGAGGCAGGCTTGCCTGAAGGTGTGTTCAATGTGTTGACCGGCAAAGGCAGCGTTGTGGGCGAAGCGCTGGCGCTTAGCATGGACGTGGACATCATGGTGTTCACCGGATCCGGTGCCACCGGCCGTCGGTTGCTGGAGTACTCGGCACGCTCCAACCTCAAACGCTGTTATCTGGAACTGGGCGGCAAATCCCCCAACATCGTTTTCAACGATGCGAAAGACCTGGCCGAGGCAGCCAAAGTGTCAGCGGCCGGGATCTTCCGCAATTCCGGGCAGGTTTGCATCGCCGGGTCACGTCTGCTGGTACAGGAAGACATTGCCGAGGACTTCATAGCAGAAATGGCTCGCCATGCGCAGGCTTACCGCATTGGTGATCCACTGGATCTGAACAGCCAGATCGGGGCCGTGCATTCCCTGCCCGAGCTTGAGGCCAATCTGGGCTTCGTCAATCGCGCTGAAGCCGAAGGAGCTGAATGCCGATCCGGTGGCCAGCGTATTTTGGAAGAAACCGGCGGATACTACATGCAGCCCACAATCTTGACCGGAGTCAAACCGGACAGTGAACTGTTTCAGAACGAAGTTTTCGGTCCGGTTCTGGCGGTCACAACATTTCGGGACGAGGATGAGGCCGTCGCGCTGGCCAACTCTACTGTTTATGGCCTGTCCGCGGGCGTTTGGACAGCCGATCTCAGCCGCGCACATCGCATGGTCGAACGTATCCGCGCGGGCATCGTGCACGTGAACACCTATGGCGGCTCTGATCTGACTGTGCCGCTTGGGGGTGTGCGTCAGTCGGGTAACGGCCACGACAAATCGTTGCATGCGATCGAGAAATATTTCGATCTGAAATCCGCCTGGATTCAACTCTAATCTCAGGAACGACCCAAATGGCCCTCTCTCCCAAATCCGCAGAGTTGATTGAACGGCGCAGCAAACTGCTGGGTCCCAATGTCTCGACTTTTTATGATGAACCCGTTCACGTCGTGAAGGGTGAGGGTGTCTGGCTGTGGGACGCGGATGGTCGCAAATATCTGGATTGCTACAACAACGTGCCGCATGTCGGGCACTGCAATCCGCGCGTGGTCGATGCGATTTGCCGTCAGGCAGCGACCCTCAACACCCATACCCGCTATCTGCACGATGGTATTCTGGACTATGTTGAGAAACTGACCAGCACAATGGACGCGTCGCTGGACACTGCAATCCTGACCTGTACCGGGTCTGAGGCCAACGATATCGCCCTGCGTATGGCCGAGGGCATGACCGGCAAACGCGGCATCATCGCCACCGATGCGACCTATCACGGCAATACCTCACTGGTCAGCCAGCTCAGCAAGTCGAACGAACCGACCGTTGGCTTTGGCTTGGGGCAGTATTTCCGTTTTGTCGAAGCGCCGGACAGTTATCGCAACCCAGATCCGGACGGCACCAAATTCGCCGACGCGGTGGCCGAGCAAATCGCCGAACATGAAAAATCCGGCATCGGCTTTGCCGCGCTCGTGGTCTGCCCATATTTCCTGAACGAAGGTTTTCCGGATCATCCCGATGGCTGGCTGAAACCGGCGGCTGAAGTAGTGCGCAAGGCTGGGGGTCTTTTGATTTGCGATGAGGTTCAGTCGGGCTTTGGCCGCACCGGTACCCACATGTGGGCGCACCAGAAAATGGGTGTTGTTCCGGACGTGATGACGCTGGGCAAGCCGATGGCCAATGGTCATCCGGTGGGGGCCGTGGTGACACGATCGGAAATTCTGGCGACCTTCCGCAAAGGCTATCGCTATTTTAACACTTTCGGCGGCAATCCCGTCTCATGCGCGGCAGCCATCGCCGTATTGGAAGAGATCGAAGACAATCAGCTGCTGGCAAACGCCAAAACCGTGGGGACCCACGCCCGCACACGAATGGAAACGCTGAAGCAGAAGTACGATTTCATCGGTGATGTCCGCGGTTCGGGCCTGATCTTTGGGGCTGAAATGGTTCTGGACAGGGAATCCAAGGAACCCGCCAGTGCATTTACCGACCGTGTGATCAACGAAATGCGCCAGCGGGGTATCATTCACTCAAAACTGGGGCGGCACAAGAATACGCTGAAAATCCGCCCTCCAATGCCATTCTCAAAAGAGAATGCCGATCTGCTGTTCGACATACTGGATGACGTATTGGCGGAAACAGCGCTATGACTGTGTCTGAGACAATCGAAATAGCATTGGCGCTATGGGGATACGACGGCGCATCCTGCACATTAATTGCAGAACGCGAAAACCGAGTTTTCCGGGTCGATCACCAAGGCAAAGCCTTTGCTCTAAGATTTCATCGCGACGGGTATCGCACTGATGCCGAGCTGTGGTCAGAATTGGAATGGATGGGCGCTCTGGCGAAAGGTGGGCTGCATGTCCCTGCTCCGGTCGCCTCGACCACAGGCGAATATCTGCATGTCATAGATGGGATTCAGATCGACGTTTTAACGTGGCTTTCCGGCGCGCCAATTGGCAAAACCGGCGCGGCGATGGAGATTTACGATCGCGCCGGATTGTTCCGCGATATCGGGCGCGAAATGGCGCGAATGCATGTATTAACTGACGCTTGGTCCCCACCCGAGGGGTTTACCCGCTGCGCCTGGGACCGCCTGGGTCTTGTCGGTAAGAACCCTGTCTGGGATCGCTTCTGGGACAACCCCACCCTCTCCGACGAAGACCACCACCTGTTCCTTAAGGTCCGTGAGGTGGCGGATCAGGAATTGCTACGGCTGGAACCCGAGCTGGATTATGGCCTGATTCACGCCGATCTGGTCCGCGAAAACGTCATGGTCGACGGTGACAAACTGCAACTGATAGACTTCGATGACAGCGGCTTTGGCTTCCGGTTGTTTGACCTCGCGACGACCTTGCTCAAAAATCTTGATGAGCCCGATTACCCCGAACTGCGCGATGCCTTGATCGAAGGTTACAAATCCGTTCGCGAAATCGACACCGCGCCGTTGGACCTGTTCATACTGCTCAGATCCGCGACATACGTTGGTTGGATCATCGCTCGCATGCAAGAAGACGGCTCGGAACTCCGCAATGAAAGATTCACCCGCAATACCCGCAAACTGGCGCTGGACTATCTGGCTGTTCAGGAGAACGCGTCATGAATCGGCTTAACGGAAAAGTCGCCATAATCTCCGACGCAACCCTGACTGTGGATGGCGGGGCTACCATTGTCGATGTCCCAACGCGGGCATTTTGAAGGTTTGACCTCGCTCGACTTACCGACGCTCTGACAATCTGATGCCAAAAGGCACTCTACGGAGAAGCAAAAAATGAAAGACTCCAACTTCCTGAAGGAAAACAACGCCCGTCATTTCTGGCACCCCATGGCGCACCCGGCCGACAGCCAGAAGAACCCGCCGACCATCCTGACCGGTGGCGAAGGCGTCAGCATCATCGATGTGGATGGCCATAAAGCCATCGACGCCGTGGGCGGGTTGTGGAACGTCAATCTGGGCTATTCTTGCGATCCGGTGAAACAGGCAATTGCCGATCAGCTAAATGCGCTGCCCTACTACTCAACCTTCCGCGGCACCAGCAACGACAAAGCCATCGAACTCTCATATGAACTGGCACAGTTCTTTGCCCCTGACGGCCTGACCCGCGCCTTTTTTACCTCAGGTGGTTCGGATTCCGTTGAGATCGCACTGAAACTGGCCCGTCAGTATCACAAAGTGCGTGGTGAGGCCGGGCGCACCAAGTTCATTAGTTTGAAGCAGGGTTATCACGGCACCCATTTCGCAGCCGCCTCAGTCAACGGGAACCAGAAGTTCCGCGCCGCATACGAGCCGATGATGCCCGGGTGTTTCCACGTGCCCGCCCCCTGGACTTATCGCAATCCTTTTGACGAGGCCGACCCTGAGCGCCTGGCCCAGCTGTGCGTCAAAGCGCTGGAAGCTGAGATTGCCTTTCAGGGCGCAAACACGGTCGCCGCTTTCATCATGGAGCCAGTCCTAGGTGCAGGTGGTGTGATCCCGCCACATAAAAGCTTTATGCCGATGGTACGCGAAGTTTGCTCCAAACATGGGATTTTGCTGATTTCCGATGAAATCATCACCGCCTTTGGCCGCACTGGCAGCGAAAGTGGTGCGCGTCACTGGAGCGTTCAGCCCGACATCATGACCACGGCCAAAGCCATCACCAACGGCTACTTCCCCTTCGGCGCGGCGATGATTTCAGGTGCGGTGGCAGAGGTTTTCGAAAGCGATACCACCGGCAAAGCTTCAATCGATCAAGGCTATACCTATTCCGGCCACCCGGTCGGTGCAGCGGCTGCACTGGCTGCACTGTCGGAAATCAACCGCTTGCGAATTTGGGAAAACGCCGCGGCGCGCGGTGACGAATTGTATACCGGTCTGCAAAAGCTGGCCGACAAATTTGATGCCATCGGCGATGTGCGCGGCGGCGAGGGGCTGATGTGCGCGCTGGAACTGGTCTCGGACCGCGCAAGCAAGGCACCTATCGCCAAACATTTGCCACTACAGGCGCAGAAGGCGGCTTACGAAGATGGTGTGATGGTCCGCGTATCCGGCAACAACATCATCCTGTCGCCGCCCCTGGTCATCACCTCGGACGACGTGACCAAGATACTGTCAGCGCTCGAAACCGGTCTGGCTAGCCTTTAGGGGTTGGCTGGGTTTCTTCTCGGCCCTTGAGAAACCGATGGTCATCGACTGCATCGGCTGAGCTTCGACATGAGCAACAAGACCAAAAAGGGTCGGGATCAAATTTTGACCGACAAAGAAGGACATCGGAATAGCCGCTCTGATCTTTGCACGTGGTGCAACACACGGATTGCTTGGACAACTATGAACCGCGTTGTCCCGAAGTGAGAAAGATTGTGGGTCCACCACTTTGATTGTGTTTTTTGGCGAACTGCCCCTGCCATGACTCGCAGTATCTGGCTGGATACCATTGGCTCTATCGAAGGAGCGGTAGTGTTGAAACACTCTGATCCAATGGAGTAGGCGTGGCCGAAGGCGATCTGCCATATGAATTGCGTAAACCACTCTGCTGCCCCAGCGAACCGTGTCGAATTTCTGTGAAATTGCCTACAATTCTACAATCAGAGTGAACCACATTTCATACACGCTGACATCCAAACCGAGGGAACTCAACCAATCCCGTTGGACACGGTCACGCTGCCGGGACGATATGTGCGGACGTTCGCGAAACCGGTTGGATCAAGGATACTCCGTGGCGACCATCAGCGGCTAAATAATACGGCACAGGAGCGAATTGATCGCGCCATACGTGATTTCGAACCGCGCCTGCTTTTGGGTTATGCTTTGAACGGACAAGGAACGCTCCTTTGCGTGACCGATGACGGAACCCTCGTTCCGGGCTGGTTAACAGGTAATAAGGGCATTCGGGAACAACAGATCCGTGTTCCACAGTAACAGTGCAAGGAAGCCCATGCATTAGATCAAAGTTTAAATCTTCGACACGTGGTTTCATTTTCAAATAGGCATCGTGCTTCTCGCCTTTCGGCGAAAAAACATCGGGCGTGCTGATTAAGATGGTTGGCACTGATCCAATCTCGGCTACTAAACGGATCACCGTTGGCAGCTATGAACTTGTGGATAATACAGGTCTCTTGCCGTTGATGATCGGCTTCTACGAGACAGTCTGTTCAATGTCTGGCTCATGGTGATCGCAGCCATTCTAGATTGGATAACAAACTTGATTTCAACCTGGCGGCTTTGCCGGATCGGGTGGGGATGCCAGCAATTTCATGCACCACGTTGGCTCAAGCTTGAATCCTGAGCGGGAAAACGCAGTCGCCGTTTTTGTTAATCCAGTACGGATTTTGGAAAGTAGAACGACAAGGTCCAATTCGGTATGTCCACAATCTCACTTATCCGAAGGTCGCCGCAGACCGAGCACAGCATATAGGCATTTAACGCCGACATGCCCGTTGTGGAGGATATCCAGTCGACCATGCCCGAGACCGCATCTCGGGCAGCCTGCATCAAGTCCTCACCGATACCAGTTGTAACCTTGTACCCTGCGCTATCGAAATGGCGGGTAACGGGGCCGCTGGTTTCGAACCTTGGGAAGGGCAGGTTTTCACCCTTGATTAGATCTATCTTGATGGCCACATCCATCGGGCTTTCGATTGCGGTACCACAAATCTCGCCATCGCCCTGCGCGGCATGTGTGTCGCCCAGCGACAACATCCCGCCTGTCACCTCAACCGGCAGGTAGAGCGTTGTGCCCACACAATTGTCGCGGATGTCCAGATTGCCACCGACCCGGCGCGGGGGGACGACTGAATGCAGGCCCGGTTCCGCCAGTGCCAGCCCGATTGTGCCCACAAACGGCTTGAGCGGAACCTTGCCGCCGGGGCCGAACAAGGCTGGAGACATCGCGATCGCATCGTATTTCCAGATATGAAGCGCCGCATCAGGAAACTTATCAGTCAACAAACCAAAACCGGGGATGTTGGCAGTCCAACCCCAGCCTGTAGGCTTGAAGTCGAGGAACGAGACAGCAACTGTATCGCCTGGCTCAGCCCCCTTTATTTGAATTGGTCCGGTGACCGGGTTGACCTCGTCAAAAGACAGCGCGTCCAGATCAGCCAAGGTTGAAGATGCGTTCAATTGCCCCCCCGAACTGTCGATGGTCTCGACCTCGATCGTATCACCCGGATCGACGCTCAGGACGGGCTCAATGGAGTTGTCCCAGCCAAAATGGTGGTTGTGCTTGTGAATGGTGTGGTTGCAGCCCATGACTCACTCCTGTTTTCTCAGTACGAGGTCCTCGATTTCGGAATCACCCATGATGCCGCCGGGGCGCAGTGCCATTGTCAGCACGATCACCGTACCAAGGGCGATGCCTGACAGACCCAGCACCTCGGGCAGGTCAATCCCCAGCAGGGCCGGACCGGTTTCCAGCCAACGTACGCATTCCAGCCCGAACGAGATCAGCAAGGTTCCGAGTACAGCCCCCGTGACCGTCCGCATTCCCCCGAGGATTAGCATGGCGAGCGTCAGGAAGACGTGGTTGAAATAGAACGGTCGTGCACTGATCGTACCAAGGAAGAACGCATAGGCAATCCCGGCCACCGCCAGCAGCACCGCCGAAAGAACCCAGGCAATCAGGCGCAGTTTGCGGATGTTCACGCCCATCGCCACCGCGCCAACCTCATCGTCAGCGCAGGCACGCAACTGAATGCCCCAGCGGCTTTCCCGAAACAGGCGCACAACAAAAACCACGATCACTGACAGGATTACGATGGACGTCAGCGAGAACACTTGCGGGATGCCGAAGAATGCCTGATTTCCTTTGAAAATATCCGTACGGTACAAAAACACCGAATGAACGATGACCAGAACGGCGAGGGAAAAGATGGTCACGCCCGACCCCGTTAGGCGCACTACGAACAAGCCGACAATCAGCGCAAGCGCCGCCGTGATCACGATGGCCAGCAATGCCGAGGTCACAGGATCCAACGAAAACGCGTTCAAGCCCCAAGGCGCATCCGGCAGCGAAATCGATTTGACAGTCACCGGAGTCACGCAGATTGCAGCCACGTAGGCCCCGATCCCCATAAAGGCACTGTGGCTGAGATTGGTCAGCCGAGCGTTACCCATGAATACTTGCATCGCAAGTACAACCAGCAAGTTCACAAAGGCGCTGTAGGCCAGCCGCAACTGATAGCGCGAGCCGAAATAGATCACGATCAGGCCAATGATGATCAGCACAGCGGCCAGGATCGCAGCACCCACTAGTCCGCGTTTCTGACTGGGGTTCACGATCATATCTTGTCACCCTTCTCAGTTGGAGGAGAAAGGATGCCATTCGGCCTCCAGACCAAAACCAGGGCAATGATGCCAAAGACAAAGGCATCTTTCATGCCGCCATATTCCTGCGGCAGCAATACCAGCATTGCGACCTCGACCGCGCCAAGAAGAAAGCCACCCAGCACCGCGCCGGGCAGGCTACCAAACCCGCCGACAACGCAGGCCACAAAGGCTTTGAGCACCGGATTGAACCCCAGATGCGGATCGACCGACCCGCGCCGTGCCATGATGAAGATACAGGCCAGGCCGGCCAGAAGCCCCGACACCATGAAGGCCACGGCAAACACCCGGTTTGATCTGACGCCGACCATGCGGACCATCTCAAAATCAAGCGAGGCGGCGCGCATGGCCAGACCCAGAGTCGTGCGCTTGAGAAACAGCATCAGCCCGACGATCACCAGAACCGTCGTCACTGCCTCGAACACCTGAAGCGAGGACACCCGCACGCCCAGCACTTGTACCGGCCAGTCCAGAAAATAGAGTGAGGTAACGGCCACGGGTCGGGGCGAAACTGCCAGCAGAAATACGTTTTGCAGGATGATCGAAACGCCGAAAGCGGTAAGCAGACCCGTCGTTGGGTCCGCATAGCGTACGGGCCGGAACGCCACCCGTTCCAGTGCCAGCGACATCAATACTGCCGCCGCAATTGCACCACCGATGACGATGAACGGATTGCTCAGCGCCAGCGCGGCAAAAGCGACCATCGTATAGCCGCCCACAGCGATCACCTCGCCGTGGGCAAAATTCACCAACCCCATGATTGAGAAGACAATTGCGAGACCCAAGGCGATCAGCGCATATTCTGCCCCAAAGGCGAGAGCGTTCATAACCTGCTGGGCCACATATTCCATATTAGGCGATCCCCGTGAGTTCCGCCATCAGCGCGCTGCTTTGGCCCAGTGTTTCCTTTGTACCCTCGGCCACGATCCTTCCGTTGTTTAGAAGATACGCATAATCCGAAAGGCGCAGCGCTTGTGATGCATTCTGTTCCACCAACAGGATAGTCATGCCTTCGGCTTTCAGTCGTTCAATCATCTGGAATATCTGGGTGACGATTTTGGGGGCCAGTCCCAGGCTAGGTTCGTCCAGCAATAGGATCTTGGGCCGCGTCATTAGCGCGCGCGAAATGGCGAGCATCTGCTGCTCTCCACCCGACAAAGTACCAGCGAGCTGGTTGCGCCGCTCGCCCAGGATTGGAAATGTTTCAAGCCAAAGCGCTGTATCCGAATCTTTGCCGTCGCGGTCAGGGCGGGTCGCACCGCCCAGAACCAGATTTTCCTCGACACTTAGATTTGAAAAAACCCGGCGCCCCTCGGGAGCCACGGACATACCTGCCTGCACCCGCGTTTCCACCGGCAGGGCCGAGATGTTAGCTCCGTCAAACGAAATCCGCCCCGACGATTGGGCCACTCCCATCAACGCAGAGATAGTCGAGGTCTTACCCGCCCCGTTCGGGCCCAACAAGGACACGCAACAGCCTTGCTCTACAGCAAAAGAGATGCCGTGCACGGCTTCGATCGGGCCGTGAGAAACTATAAGATTTTCTACATTCAACATTGATTGGGTTTTGGGGGCGGGAAACGCCCCCAACTGTGTGCTCAGTTCCATTCCTTTGGTGTGTTTTCTGGGATCTCGTTTGAGATCAATACTCGCTTGCCGTCCTTGTAGCCGATCACCGGGATCGTACGTTGGGCGTAGGTTTTGGTATCCTTGAACGAAATGTTGTCGACCGTCAGAACCGGGATGGTATCGGCATTACGGATCGTTTCGGCGATGACCGCCGGGTCGGAGCTGCCCGAAGTTTCGACAGCCCAGGCCACGGCCTTGACCGTGTCGGCGCCGGTGGCAGGAAACAAGCCCGGCACGTCATGGCCTAATTCCTTGCAATCGGACATAAATTTCACCACGGCGCTCTCGTCATGGCTTGGGGCCAGCGTGGCAAAGAAAACCTTATCCAGGATGGATGGATCATCAACGGCGACCGCATCCAGCGACGGGTCGTCAAACCCATCGGAACCAACCACCCAGGCATCAATCCCGGCACTGCGCAGCTGCCGGACCAGAACGCCGATATCAGGCATGATCGAAGAGATATAAACTGCGTCGATCTGTTCCCCCAGCGCCTTCATATCGGCGATCTGCGGAGACCAATCCGAGGTACCAAAGCTGAAATTCATCTTGGTCAGCACCTTGCCCCCGCCTTCTTCGATCACCTGGCCGAACCAGAGCGGTGTCCGCGCCGACCATGATCCGCCTTCGTCCGAGGTCAGTAGGACTACGTTTTTGACGCCCTGACTCAGCGCATAGTTGGCAGCTGCGGTGGCGGTGAATGGATCGGGCGAGACACCAGTAAAGAAATTGTCGACGATGCCGGCGTGCATCTCGACCTGCGTGGACTGCGGTTGGAAGATCGACACGCCATAGGGCTGGGCGATCTGTGCAACCGGGATCATCGTATCCGAAAACGGCGTGGTGCCCAGCATCACGACCCCTTCATCCAGAAACTTTTGAGCCAGTGAAATCGCCGCCTGCGTGTCGCCCGCGGAATCCTGCACCAGCACTTCGATCTTCTTGCCACCCGCGCCACCTTCGGCGTTGATCATGTCGGCCATGCAGCGCGCGCCCAGATATTCAGAATAAATCGCCAAATCGCCGGTCATCGGCACACCCAGGCCGATCTTGATTGTGTCCTCGGCAACAGCCGGAATTGCCAGGCTCATGGCAGTCAGAGTGGAAAGGGTCAGCTTCATCATACTCATTCTCCTGTTGATAGCCGCCTGCGTCACGCGGCCTGTTCATCGGTTTCGCCAAGATAAGCGTCTATAACCTCTTGGTTCTTCGTTATGTCTTCGGGCGCGCCTTCGGCGATAACGGTGCCCATGTTCAAAACGGTGATCCTGTCACATAGCGACATGATGAATTTCAGATCATGGTCGATGACCAGGATCGCGCAATCCGAATGCGCTCGGACCCAGGTTAGAGATCGGCCCAGAGCGTCAGTTTCCTGTTCGTTCATCCCGGCGGCGGGTTCATCAAGCATCAGGACGCGCGGATTCAGGGCCAGCGCACGCACTATTTCCAGCCGCCGAAGCTGCCCATAGGCCAGCGAGCCAGCGCTTTGGTTCAGTTTGTCCGACAGGCCGAATTCAACGATCGCGGCGTCCACAATCGCCGCACCCCGCCCTGAATAGCGGGCAACGTCTATATTCTGGGCGACGCTAAGGCTTGGAAAAACCCGCAGATTCTGGAAAGTCCGCGCCACACCGCGTGCAGCGCGCTCATGCGCGCGCAGTCGGTCCAACGGTTCGCCGTCCAACGACAGGCTGCCCGCCGAATGGGACAGCAGACCCGAAATCAGATTCACGAGCGTCGTCTTACCCGCCCCGTTAGGACCGATCAGGCCGCGCACCTCGCCTGAGCCCACGGACATAGTCACATCCTCGACCGCGTGGACCCCGCCAAAAGTCTTGGTGATGCCGTTCAGTTCAAGCATGCCCCAGTTCCTCGACCAGTTCAGCCGCCGTCATCTGCCTGCAATAGCCTTTAATCGTACTCAGGGAATTCTCGTGGCGTTCAGGCGAGTAGGTGAGGCAGGCATCGGTTACCTGAGTCACCAGATAGCCAAGATCGCAAGCATCCCGGATCGCGCTTTCAACGCATTGGTCGGTGACCAATCCGGCCAGGACTACCTGCCGGACGCCCAGATTGCGCAGGATATAATCGATATGCGTGGACACAAAGACCGAGGATGAGGATTTAGGCAGCACGATCTCATCCCCCACGGGTGCAATCTGATCGATCACCTTACCGTCCCAACTGCCCTTGGGAACATGGAAGCCGGTAATCTTGTAATCCAGCGACCGGTCGCGCCCGTCCAGTGTCAGGCTTTCGATATTGGTATACATTACCTCAACACCAGCGGTGCGGCAGGCAGTCTGAATGGCCTGCATGTTCGGGATTACACGGGTTTCCAGCTGATCGAAAAACCAGCCGTATTTCTGCTGAAATTCGGCCTCAGGCAGGTCCTTGAATTCAGCCCCGTCCCGATGGGCCGAGAAATTTTGTACATCTATGAACAAAAGCGCAGATTGCGACGGTATCAGCGGAACATTACGGGTCAGGGTCACGGCTTGGCCTCCAGTAAACTGGTAAAAGCATCCGCCAAAAGCTGCGCCCAGTCCGCCGCGCCTTTTGCATCGCGGATCAGGTCGTTGCGAATCTCGACCAGAGAATGCGCCAGACCACGCGGTTCGACGAAGTGCGGGATGAACCAGTCGCTTTCACTGTCGATCTGGTAGGGCTGGTTCAACGCCAAGTGTAGGTCTGGTCGGCGGGCTGAAATGTGGGCGATCAGCGCCTGGCCCGTTGCCGTGTCTTCGCGTGTAAGGAACCCAGCGTGCCACGGCCGGGACACACCCGCAACATGCGCAGTGAAGGAATGAATCGAGACCGCCAGCGTACGGGGAACGCGGTCTAGCATATGTTCGATTGCGGTATTTAGCGGTGCCATAATTTCTTTCTGTCGCGCAGTTCGCTCGGACGCGGTAAGGTTTAGATTCGCCGGAATCTGCTCATCAAAGCTGAATGGCGGAATCGAATCCGGGGCATCCAAGGGTCGGTTACAGTCAATTACCAGCCGGGAATAACGCTGCAAAAGCAGTGGGGCCTTTAACCGATCAGCCAGTTGCCGCGCCACTGCCTCGGCACCTATATCCCAACCGCGGTGACTGGCCTGCACTTCTTCCGAGATACCCAGATCGCCAAGTTTTTGAGGGATCTGCCGGCCGGCGTGTTCGCACAGTAAGACGACCGGGGCATCACTATCGCGATTGACCCACTCCACCGGGGCGGGATCCCCGGAGAGCAGCAGGCTCTCGGTTGCGACGGAAGTGTTCATGCGGTCCAAATTAGGGAACAATTTTTTTCAGAGTCAACAAAAAATAGATTGACTGAAATTTTCCTTCCATGCGATCCCTTCAATACAGGAGGTATACGCGTGCTTGTCCGGCAACGAATAGAGGCCAAGGCCGAAAGTATGACCGCAAGCGAGCGTAAGCTGGCCGCCGCCTTGCTGAGCGATTATCCCTATGCGGGCCTTGTCTCGATCCAGGAACTGGCTCAACGGGCTGAGGTTTCGGCCCCTTCGATCTCGCGGTTTGTGATCAAGATCGGATTGGGCGGGTATCAGGAATTCCAACGTGCGCTGCTGTCCGAACTGAAGGAGGGGGAACGGTCGCCTACCGATCTGCACGGTGAAGGGCGCAGCGTCGATGGCGGTTTCCTAAGGGATTTCATCGCGCGCGCCTCATCCCAGATGGCGCTGTCGGCGGAAGGTATTACCGAGGCGCAATTCCAACGGATCTGCACCTTACTGAGCCAACCTAAAAGCGATGTCTACACTCTTGGCGGGCGGATTAGCGACACCATTGCGCGGCACTTGTCCTTTCACCTACGCCAGACCCGTAGTGGCGTTTACCATCTTCCGGCCAATAGCGAAGTCTGGCCAGAATATTTGCTGCGAATGAATTCTGCTGACATCTTGTTTCTCGTCGATTTTCGCCGCTACCAACCTGCGTTAGCGCAACTGGCAGCCACAGCGACGCAGGAACGGGGTGTGAGAGTCGTGCTGATGACAGACAAATGGCTGTCACCAATCTCGCGCCACGCCGCTGAAATCTTGCCGGTTCCGATCGAAAGCGGCACACTCTGGGACACATATACTGCAGCCCTTGCGGTGACCGAGGCGTTGGTTACCCGTATCGCCGAAGACAACTGGGATCAGACCAAATCCCGTATCGAAGCCTGGGACGCCATGCGATCCCACAATCAGGATTCCAATTCATGATGCCCAAGACCCCCTTAATCTTTGCCGCTACATCCGATCTTGCCGGAAAACTGCGGGGCAAGGCATTTCCGGCAGATCAACTGAATATGCGGTTGAAACGAGGGGTGGGGTGGACACCGACCAATGTTCAGATCAACTGTTTTGACGTAATCGCCGAAAGTCCATTTGGGGCTTTGGGCGATCTGCTTTTGATCCCGGACGCAACTGCTGAGGCCAAGGTAGAGCTCGGTGAACATCCGGGGCTGCATTTCCTAATGGGCGATATTGTCACGCTGGAAGGCAAACCTTGGGCGTATTGCACGCGTGGTTTGCTGAAGGCGGCGCTGGACCGGCTATACGAGGCGTCCGGTGCGCGGGTGCTGGCAGCGTTCGAACATGAGTTTCAATTGAAAGACCAACCGGACCAGACCAACGAGGCCTATGGTCACCGGGGTTTCAGCCTGCAGCGTGAACTGTGCGAGACGCTGATCGCCGCAATCTCGCAAGTTGGTCTGAAACCGGATTCGATAATGAAGGAATACGGCCCAAACCAATACGAAGTTGTGATTGGCCCGGAACTGGGCGTTCGGGCCGCCGACGCCGCCATCATGGTGCGCGAACTAACCTATGCCACCGCGCGCGCCTATGGGGAGCGAGCCACTTATACCCCCATTCGCGATGTCGCGAGCGTCGGCAACGGGGTGCATATCCACATGAGCTTTGTGGACGATCAGGGCACGCCGTTGACCTACAGTGCAGACGGGCCATCCGGGATGTCTGCCCTGACGGGCGCGTTCGCCGCCGGGGTGCTGACATATCTGGATGCGATACTGGCGCTGACCGCACCGTCGGTAATCTCCTACGAACGCCTGACCCCTCATCGCTGGTCTGCGGCCTTCAACAACCTAGGCTTCCGCGACCGCGAGGCGTCTTTACGTATTTGCCCGGTAACGGCCAAAGACCCGACCTCTGTCGCGCGACAATTCAACATCGAATACCGCGCAGCTGACGCCGCAGCCTCGCCCCATCTGGCGCTTGCTGCCATCATCATGGCTGGGGCCCAGGGCATAGAAGAGGGTTTGACCGCGCCGACCCCAACGGAAGACGATTTGTCTCTACTAGATGCCGCAGAGCTGGCCAAAAGTGGCATCGTGCGTCTACCGCAGACATTGGAAGAAGCGCTGGACCGGTTCATAAACAACCCGGTGGTGACTGCCTGGTTCCCGGACGGGTTTGCACAGGTCTACCGCGCGCACAAACAATCAGAGATTGAAACAACAGCGGATTTGGAAACGGAAGCACGCTGCCGTCTGTACGAAGAAACGTATTAGAGGCAGGACCCTCAGGTGTTTGCGGTAAATGCCATGATCGAAGCCTCGCGCATAAATTGCTCGGCCGATGTCTAGCCCGGCGTATATTAAACCGCAGATCGCACCCCGGACAACTTTGCGGTGCTGATTTGTACAACGGGAACCACGGACCATTCCAATGGCGCGATGCTGAGCAATCGAGTTCTGCTATGGCGGTGGTGTAGACAGCGCAATTGCCGTCGCCTACCACGGACTGGCCGCTGGCGTACCGTTCTACGGACGCCAGCCAACAGGTCAGGATGTGGCTAAAATTCAGGCACCTTTGCTAACTCAGATGGGAGAGCTTGGTGAACGTATCAACGCAAATTGGCCAGATTTTGAGGCCGCTCTGCAATCCAAAAACAAGGTTTACGAGGCTTATTTCTACAAATTGCCAATTACGGTTTTCATAACGACAGCACGCCACGCTATGATGAGCAGATGGCAAACCTAGCCTGGAACCGCACCATTGATTGGTTCAACAATTATTTAAAATGATCAGAGTGAGCGACGAAGCGAACCTTGCATGGTTCTGATACGGAAATCCAATCGGCAAAAGGAATCACGCCGTTGCTGCGAGTTAAAGAGGTGAGTTCCGCGAATTGACGAAACCGATAGATTGCAGGCAAAAAATCTAGCGTCATGCCGCACTTGCCGACGGATCGATGGAGGTAAACTTAGCTGCCTTTAGTCTCAACTGAGACAACTATCCCGTGCTTAAGCAGCTTTTCTTGAACTTCGCCCAAGCTCAATTTGAACTGCGTATTCAGACAAACAGGCTGAGCAATAATTTGTGCCAGAAATCGGTGGAGCTTTCGGCTGAAAGACAGACTTTGCATCTAACCCATCTACGCGGAAACGGAACGTCAACAACCGCCCCCGCATGGCCTAGACGTAATCGGGCAGGTTTTTTTGGGGGTTCAAGCATTCCGCGCATGCCGCAACCGAACAGCATCCAGCAGCGGTCGAGGGTTGTTGCAGCGATCAATGGCGCCGTTTCGTAAGAAATACCCGCGATCCACATCAACCAATGTATCGCAAAACACACGCGTGCTGTTGAGTTTTGGCCGAATGTCCATCGCTTCCAACACCCGGGCGACGGTCGCGTTGTCGTCAGCGTGCGGAACGGCCGGGTTATCTCCGGCGACCCTCATGTGCACTGATGCTTTCAAGTCGTGACTAGCAACAGCTCGATCCGCCGCCTCCAATACCTGGCACACCGGGTCGCTATTGTTGAGCCGAAAGACAGCGCCGACAACGCCGCACTTCTTGGGCAGAGCGGAAAGGGCCACAAGCTGGTCGTTATCTGTCGCGTTAAACCCGTGATTTATGACATGGAAATAAGTATCTTCGGCCTTGATATCGTCCTTCGTACGCATCCGGGAAATGTAGATTGGTAGACCCGTCTTTTCATGGGCATGAGCTAACGCATCTGCCGACGATTCAACATCACCCCAGTTCAGCGTGACCTCCCAATCACTCAAACGGGCCGCTTCAGACGCGATCAGATCCAGGTGGTCTTCTGGAATGCCAAAGCCAAACAAAGTTATTCGAAATCCAAGATGTTTCAGAACCCCAATTCGCGCGCGACGCGCTGGGTCTAGCAGATCATGCAACGGTATACGAATATCGCGCACGCCCATCTCTTGCAGCGCCAGCAGGTGATAGTCATTGCGTACCGGTTTGCGATCAAACTCATCCAGACCGCCACTAGGAGGCACTTCGGAGATTTCGGCCCAGTTCTGCCTAAGGTCGAAGCCGATCAAAGGGTTTTTGTTCTCACGTGGGTCCGGTGCAAGTTCCAGCACCTCATCCGAAAGCTGCGCGCCTGATGCCAGTTCAGCCCCGTATGTGCGCACGAACTTGGTTACGTGGCCATTTTCATACACGTTGACCACAAAATACCCCAGCTTTGCCGCGTCATTGCGACCGAACTCGCTGCCTTCGGGTGGAATCGCGCGTAGCATCTCTGAATAGTCTTGTCGGACAAAGCTGGTTGCCGGGGCCAGATAATAGTCAGTCCTGCCAGAGCGGTCGTACCAATAATTGTGGGCATGCCCTGAAAACATGGCCTCAATCCCATGCTTTTTGAGTAACCCCAACAGCCAGCCTCTGCCTGGCTGATCAGTATTGTCATAGTGATCCAGCTCGTCGGGGTAACATAGATAGGCCGGGTGGTGCAGCATCAGCATGACGCGCTGCCCTTGCGCGGCTGCAAGTTCAGATTCAACCCACCTCTTTTGATCCGCCTCGGCTTGCAAACCGGAATTGATCAACTGCGCGTTCAATAAAATAAAGCGTACGCCGCCCTTTTCGAAGCTCTGGTAGTGGTCGCCAAACTCACCTTCCCATGCGCGGATCATCGCAGGCGTTAACGGGCTCGCCGGTCCGCCACTGATCGGAGTGTCTCCGATGTCGTGATTGCCTGGCAGGGCATGGATCGGAACCGTCAGCTCAGACACGATTGCGCGGTAGGCACTGGCGGCCTGCCTGTACAATGCTCCGGTTTCGGGAACCGGATGCAGCAGATCACCAAGATGGACAACAAAGTCCACCTCTCGGCGGTTGATATCCGCAACCACATAACGGAAACGTCGATTGGCCCGGGCGTTCACGGGAAAGGGCGAATTGCACGTTTTTTCTTCTGGATTTACATGCGTATCCGAAATCACTGCAAATCTGTACGCAAAGCGCCCCAGACCAGCATTTTCCTTATTAGCCATGGTCTTACCCTTAATCTTCGCGATTAGCCGCCGGTTGTCAGAACAGATGCCTGCCCCGTACGCGAGGCGCGAATACGGGATCGGATCAGCACAAAGATCGAGAGGGCTGTCAGTAACCAGAAAAGCCAGCAAATCGCGTTTCTGACAAAGATTGACAGGTTCCCATCAGACAACAGCAGAGACTGACGAAAGTTGTCCTCAAGGAGTGGTCCAAGAACGAAGGCAATCAGAAAGGGCGCAACCGGGATATCGAGCCTCAGCATAGCGAACCCAACCAGCCCCATGCACAGCATCACCAGGATGTCGAACAGGTTGTTGTTGACTGCATATGCGCCATAAACACACAGCGTGAAGACGATCGGGTACAGGATACGGTTTGGGATCAATGCCACGCGACTGAAAGTTTTGATGGCAACCTTACCCACGACGAAAAGGTAGGCTGAGCTGAGCAAGATACCCATGAACAACGCATAGATCATCGGCAGATTTTCAGCGAACAGAATGGGGCCGGGTCGCAGGCCGTGGATCATGAATGCGCCGAGAATTACCGCGGTGATCACATCCCCCGGCACGCCAAGCGCCAGCAGAGGGATCATAGTGGCCCCGGCTACGCCGTTGTTCCCGGCCTCTGCAGCCGCGACGCCCTCGGGTTCACCTTTGCCGAAATTTTCCGGGTTCTTTGAGTTTCGGCGCGCTTCGCTGTAGCTTAAGAAAGCCGCCGGAGCACCACCAATACCGGGGATAGCCCCCAGGATTACGCCGATAAAGCTGCCACGGATGACCGATTTTAGAGTCTTGCGAAATTCGGCGAAACTTGCGCCGCTTCCCAACTCCTGACGCTGCGCCCCTGGCGGACGGGGACGGCGTGTCGACCTATCAAGGATTTCTGGGATCGCAAACAAGCCGATGAGTACCGGAATAAAGTTCAGTCCAGACATCAACTCGTAATTCCCGAAGATGAACCGGTTCGTGCCGTAAATCAGATCTAGCCCGACTGTGGCCAGCATCAGACCCAGACAGGCCGACAGGATACCTTTGGTTAGACTAGGCCCCGCAACACCTGCAATGATCGTCAGAGAAAAAACGATCAGGGTGAAGAATTCCGGCGGACCAAAGCGCAATGCAAAAGATGCCAAAAATCCTGCAAATATGATCAGCGCGATATTCGAGATAAGATCAGCTACACAGGACGCATAAAGCGCTATATCCAACGCCTTTCGCGCCTGCCCCTTCTGCGCCAAGGGATACCCGTCGAGAATGGTACAGGATGCTGCAGGGGTGCCGGGCGTTTTGATCAGGATAGCAGTCAAAGACCCGCCATACAGACCACCTTTGTACACACCAAGTAACAGCAGAATGCCGGTTACGGGCTGCATCGTAAACGTAAACGGTAAGGCCAAGGCCACGCCCATCGGGGTTGTCATCCCAGGTATCGCGCCGATGATGGTTCCGATCAGGACTCCTATGCCAATAACCAGAATGTTCTCGAAACTCAGGAACAACTGAAAAGCCGTGGAAATATTCTCGATCATGCTCAGCTCCTCCTCAGCCTAACGTTTCGAAAATGCCAAGTGGCATCGGCACACCCGCGATGTGCAGAAAGAACAGATAAAGAAGAATGGGTAGAATGATGCTTATCGGGACAATGTAGTACCATTTGCGCTCTCCAAAGAAGAGCATCATGGCGAGCATAAGAATGATCGAGCTTGCAACCACGCCCAAGGTCGTCAACGCGAAGTAAAACAGGAACAAGGCAAAGATCAGAATGACTGTTCGCAATGCACCTGGAAGAGTGTCCAGTTTATAGGCGGCATCGGCTTCTGCGTCTTCATCCACATCGAGTTCGGGAACTTTCAAAAAGTAGGACTCAGCTAGCAGACACAGCGCCACGAAAACGACTGCTATCGCTATTACCCTCGGCCAGAATTCCGGCGACAATGCCGAGATCTCGATGGAACCTGGTGAGTCGACGCCAACGGGAATGAGTACGATCACCGTCAGAACACCAAGAACAAGAAACAATGCCCCCGCAAAGAGGTCCCTTTTCTTTGAGCTAACCATGATCAGCTTCCTCCCTTAAGCAAACTCAGATCAAGCTCCGCATTCGCGATATTTTCGTTAAGAGACAGGAGGCGCGCCGCGCCCATATGGGTCATTTCGCTGGATTTGATCTTGATAGGCATCTGAAGATCGGCTTTCAGGTTTTCGATCTGCTTGCGAAACCCATCCAGATAGTAGGGGGATTGGGCCAACGGACCGGCGAGCAATACCAGTTCAGGCTGTAGAACCGTCAGGCTTAACGAAAAGCAGTTTGCCGCCCTGGCTCCGAACTCCTCCAACACAGATCTGTATTCTCCATCCGGTTCATCTGCCAAGGACACAACATCCCAGATTTTCTGCGCCCTTTCCTGATCCGACATTGCGTTAAACGTCGCTGGCGTCAAAAGCTGCCGCAACAGAGCTTTCCCGCCGCACTGATCAGACAAGGAAACAGGAGTGTTTGAACTCACCCCTTCGGTGGTCTTGGCTTCGGTCAAGACACCGCCGACCCGGCCGATGCCACTGTAGGGCTGGCCGTTGACCTGCAGCCCGATCCCGAACCCAAGTGCACAATAGATCACAGCAACATTTTCGATGTTCCGTGCTACACCAAAGGTCACTTCTGACTGGCAGATCGCAGCGCTTGGGGTCTCTAACACTACCGGAACGCCAAGCTCTTCCCTTACAACCTCACAGACATTGGTTTCTTCAACCCACCCCAGAGTAGGCGCTGAAATGACGATTCCGCGCGCCTTATCGAGGTTACCAGCAATCGTCAGTCCAACGCCAAAAAGCCGGTCACGCTCTTGAACGTGTTTTTCTATCAGGGCTTTGGCCTTTTTACAGCAAGCCCTGATGAAACTAGTGCCATCGGTCAACCCTGCCCCGCCGGCATCCCAAGACGCGATACGATTGTTCGACAGATCCGCAAGTGTGACCACTTGCTGATATGCATTTATCCCAATGCCAATCACATAGCCGCCAGTGCGGTCCATGGTTAGCTTCTTGGTCCTGGGCCCCCTGCGCCCTTCAGGCTGGGACACGCCGACCTCCTGAACCAGACGAGCCTCAATCAGTTCACGTGTGATCCTTGAGACGCTCGCCGCATTCAATTCGAGATTATCGGCAATTTGCGTACGCGAAATCGTACCCGACCCCAATATCTCACCAAGAACGCGCTGGCGATTCCCGCGACCGATTTCCTCCTGTGACCAACCTGCCATTTTGCACCTCCTGAATGTATCTTTACTTAAATATTTACTTACTGCAAGTATTTTATTATGGTGAGTCTCATTCGATTCAGGGAGACGCAACAAATGAAACTAAGAAACACAGCAACCGCCGCGCTGAGCAGCCTTGCCTTGCTCGCGATCCCGATTGGGGCAGCGGCGCAGGATTATCCAAGTAAACCGGTAACTTTGGTGGTTCCCTACGGTCCCGGCGGTGCTGCCGATCTGGCCGCACGCACCCTCAGCACTGAGGTGCCGGACTACCTGGGTGAGAATATACTGGTGGTTAATAAGACTGGCGCAGGTGGCGTCGTCGGCTCGACTCAAGTCGCCAAATCGCGGCCGGATGGCTACACATTACTGATGGCGCGCGTAGGTTCTCAGGCCACTGTTCCTGCGATCAACCGCACAATCCCCTACAAGTGGGACGATTTCACTTTTCTGGGCCTGATCGAAAAGAACCCGTTTGTGTTAGGTGTCAGCGCAGATTCTCCATATCAAAACTTTGATGAGCTGAAGACTGCCATCGCGAACGGTGAACGCCTGTCTTATGCGTCCGCTGGTGTAGGCACACTTTTGCACATGGCCATGCTCATCATGTTGGACGATCTCGGCGTTGATTCAGAAGCGTTGATCCACGTACCGTTCAAAGGCGGCGGCAAAGCTACCGCAGCCGTAGTCGGTGGGCATGCTGACCTGATCTTTCACAACCTTTCAGGCCTGTCTGGTGCCATCGAATCTGACCAGATCCGGCCCTTGTTGACAACAACGCCTGAGCGCTTTGCAGCTATTCCGGACACGCCAACCGCACAGGAGCTCGGACACCCGAACCTTGAAAACGTGGTCGGCTGGACTGGGGTCTGGGGACCAAAAGACCTGCCCGAAGATGTTGTGACAAAGTGGATCGAAGTACTTGGCGCCATTTCAGCCGATGAAAGCTGGGTCGAAACAACCGAAAAACTGGGCTCGGTCCCAACGGTCCTATCACCTGACGAAACCAAAACTTTTGTCGAGGGTCAGGTTCAGACATTCAGCGACACTGCCGAAAAGTTGGGAATGATAATCCAGTAACAACTTCGGCGTCCCGGGCGGCTCCTCCCCTTTTGCTGCCCGGGATTTTTCTTCTTATTCCTGGGAAACGCAGATGGCACCTCCAAACATCCTATTTATTCAAGCAGACCAGCTCGCGGCGAATGCACTGAAAGCTTATGGAAACACGACCGTTAAGGCTCCGAATATAGACCGCCTTGCACAGAATGGAGTGGTGTTTGAGAACTGCTATTGCAATCTGCCCATGTGCGGACCGTCCCGTGCGTCGATGCACGCAGGAAAATTGCCATTCTCGATAGGCATGTATGACAACGCCAGCGAATTTCACGCCGACATTCCGACATTTGCCCATTACCTGCGCAGCATGGGCTACCGGGTCGAAATGTCCGGCAAAATGCACTTTGTCGGCCCCGATCAACTGCACGGATATGACAAACGCCATACGACTGAAATCTACCCGGCCAACTTTGCCTGGACCGTTGATTGGTCAAAGGGTTGCGAATACAAACCTACCAACTTGACCATGGCCCCTATTCTGGAAAGCGGCCCAGCCATCCGCACGATGCAGATGGATTACGATGACGAGGTCGAGTATCACGGTGTTCAAGCCCTGTATGATCTGGCGCGAAAGGGCGATGACCGTCCCTTTATGTTGACGGTATCGTTCACATCTCCGCATTCGCCGTTTGTGATCGGACAGGAATACTGGGACCTCTATGACCATGATGAAATCGAATTCCCGGCAGTTGCCCCGCTGGCATTGAATGAGATGGATCACCTCAGTCGCAACTTACATTACTGTCAGTCACGCCACGAATTCACTGTCACACCGGAAAACCGCCGCAAAGCCCGCCACGGTTATTACGGTATGATCTCGTATATCGACGAAAAGGTAGGCCGCCTTGTGGACGTTCTGGAAAAGACTGGCCAGATCGACAACACAATCGTCATTTTGACTGCCGACCACGGCGAGATGATGGGCGAGCGTGGAATGTGGTTCAAACAACATTTTTTCGAATGGGCCTCCAGCGTGCCCTTCATCGTCTATGCACCTGGACGCTTTGATCCGGCACGCGTGAAAGAGAATATCTCGCTTGTTGACCTTCTACCCACACTCGCGGACCTTGCATTTGGCGGCTCGTTTAATGACTATGCTGCCCCCATTGATGGCCAGTCACTAGTCCCTGCCTTGAAAGGCGATACACAAGGTCTCCAGGATGTCGCAATCTCAGAGTTTGCCGCTGACGGGTCGACCGGCCCTAGCCGCATGATCAAAAAGGGCCCCTGGAAGCTAATGTGGCTCGAAGGGGTCGATACGCTGCTCTACAACATTGAAGAAGACCCCAACGAAATAACCAACCGCGCCGTCGATCCAGATTGCGCAGATGTCAGGGCCGAGCTTGAAAGGATCTTGTTCGATGGCTGGAATCCCGAGGAGTTGCGCGACACGATCCGCGCCAGCCAGGTTCGTCGCCTTGCCATACACAAGGTCACCAAAGGTGATCCCACCTACGTCTACACCGTCCGCAACGATGACGACGAACGCTATATCCGTAACGCTGGCGCGGCTGACACCAAAGCGCGCGCGCGACTTCCTTACGTGGCTCCAGCTAAACCTGATCAGGTGTAATCCGTTCGTTCAGTAGAAACTTCGAAACAAAGCTAATGGTATGATGCCGTTGTTTAAAAATGCCCTTCACGGGCATCAATCCGCTACTTGGCGACGACGTAGCAACAGATCCAGCGACAGAAATAGGTCATGCGCTTAGACGAGCTTCAGCCAAAAATATGGTGAATTCACGCCAGAAGCAGGGGACATTCAACTTTGGCTAGGTATTGGAGCAAATGCCTGATCGGTTGCCCAAATCAGATCACTGAACGTGTTTCGTTAAAGCTACGAGTGTCAACCGTTCTCCCAATAGCCCGACTTTACGGTCTCAGCTAGAGATTTTGCGGCTTTTTGTTAAACGCTCTCGCAACCGTTCAATCACTACGTACAAAACCGGGACAAGCACGAGGCTAAGAATTGTAGCCACAATCATCCCGCCAAAAACAGCTGTTCCCAGAGATCTTCGAGCCGCGGAGCCAGCACCGCTAGCAACAACCAGCGGCACAACGCCCAGAATGAATGCGAATGCAGTCATCAACAATGGTCTTATTCGGATACGCGCGGCCTCCATTGCCGACTCTTCGATCGAAAGGCCTTCCTGGCGTCGACGACGGGCGAATTCGACGATCAGGATGGCTCCTTTGCTTGCGAGGCCTATCAACATGACCAGTCCGATCTGGCAATAGATGTTATTGTCGTAACCACGCAGCCATTGCGCCACCAGAGCCCCGAATATCGCGAGCGGGACCGCCAGTAGTACCATCAGGGGCATAACGAAGCTTTCATACTGCGCAGCCAAAAACAGGAAGGCGAAAATGACCGCGAGCGCGAAGAGGATCGGAGCTACATTCCCGGCCTTGATTTCTTGATAGGCATTGCCAGTCCACTCATAGGTGTACCCTCTGGGAAATGTTTGTTTCGCCAAGGTTTCCATGGCCGTGATTGCCTGGCTGGAACTGTGCCCCACTCCCGCAGCGCCACTGATGCTGGTCGAACGGAACAGGTTGTAGTGATTGATGGTCCGCGCCCCAATCTGAGGTTTCAGCTTAACCAAAGCACTCAACGGAACCATGCTGCCTTTGTCGTTGCGTACGTATAGGCGGCCTATATCTTCCTCGACTTGTCTGGCATCCACATCGGCCTGCAAATAGACTTTGTACACCCTGCCGTAGACGTTGAAATCGTTGACGTAGACACCACCCAAAAACGTTTGCAGCGCATCAAAAACATCGCCAATCGAAATCCCCTCGGTCAGAGCTTTGGTTCGGTCAAGTTCGATATGGAGCTGTGGTGTGCTCGCCGAAAACGGGCTGTAGAGGCCAGATAGTTCAGGCTGGGCATTTCCAGACGAAACCATTTCCCGGGTCACATGTTCCAAATCCTGAAGCGAGCCGCCAGTCGTATCCTGCAGTTCGAATTGAAACCCACCGGTCGGAGACAGACCAAAGATGGGCGGCGGATTGAATGTAGCAAGAACTCCACCAGGAAGCTCGTCGAATTGTGCCTGTGCTTTGGCCATGATCTCTGTCACGCTTTCACCGGAACCCTTCCTCTGGTCCCAAGGTTCGAGAATGGCGAATAGATTGCCCTGATTGGGTGCTGACGTATTCGTCAAAATGCTGAAGCCGGTGAACGTAATTACGCCTTTGACGCCCGGCAGATCATGTAGAATTTCGTAGGCCTCATCGACAACCTTTTGGGTCTGCCCCAGCGCTGTGCCTTCCGGCGTTTCCAAACTAATGATGAAATAACCCTGGTCTTCGTTTGGGATAAAACCCGCTGGCACCACGGTAAACATATAAACAGTGCCAGCCAATAAAACTGCAAAGCCCAGTGCCACAGGTTGCCAGACCCGAATGAACCAACCGACCACCGCCTCATAACGCTTCGTGAACCAGGCAAATCCGGCGTCGAATTTCTGGATTATCTTGGCTTTCGGTCGCGCTCCGCCCAAAAGCAAACCACATAAAGCCGGGCTAAGCGTCAGGGCGTTGATCGCTGAAATGGCAACGGCCGACGCAATTGTCAGGGCGAACTGCTGATAGAGCTTTCCTGTCAGCCCTGGCATCAATGCAACCGGTATGAAAACAGCCATCAGCACCAGTGAAGTAGCTACGATCGGGCTGGTGACTTCATCCATCGCTCGGCGTGCGGCTACCTTTGCGTCGGTCTCACCATTCTCGATATGCCTCGATACATTCTCGACCACGACAATGGCGTCATCGACAACCAGACCGACGGCCAGCACGAGGCCGAACAATGTTAGCAGATTGATGGAAAAACCAAGCGCTAACATCAAAGCGAAAGTGCCAATCAGACAGACCGGGATCGTTATCACCGGAATAAGCGCCGCCCGCAGGTTGGGTAGGAAAATGACGATGACAAAAACGACAAGCAGGATGGCCTGTCCGAGCGTGAGAAGAACATCCCGAATTGCTTCACGATCGAAATTAGTCGTGTCGTAGATAACGGTGTATTCGAGACCCTCGGGGAAATCCTGCGACAGCTCCGCCATGGTTTCGCGCACCTGTGATGCCAGTTGCAATGCGTTCGCACCCGGCAGCTGCATGACACCTAGACCCACCGTGGGACTGCTATCCAGAGTTGAACTGAACGAATAATCTTCGGCACCCAGTTCAACTCGCGCCACGTCCTTAAGCTTTATGACGGCACTATCGTCCCCAATACCCAGAACGATGTCCTCAAACTCTTCCTTGCTTTGCAATCTTCCCTTTGCGGTTAGTGTCAGTTGAAACTTTTGATTTTTGCCGTTCGGTGGCGCACCCAACGCACCGGCCGCGACCTGCTGGTTTTGCACGGTGATGGCGTCATAGACATCAGAGGTGGTCAGACCGAGACTTGCCATCTTTTCCGGATCAAGCCAGATCCGCATTGCATAGACCCGCTCACCCCACACCATCACCGTGCCAACGCCCGGGATACGCTTTAGGCGATCTGTGATGTGGATGTCCGCGTAGTTTGAGATGAAAAGTTCGTCGAACTGCCCGTTTGGCGAGATTAGGTTGACCCCCATCGTCAGATCAACCGACTCCTTCGTGACTGTCACCCCAGAAGCGACAACCTCGTCCGGGAGTTGCGCCATTGCCGTGGAAACCCTGTTTTGCGTGTCCACGGCCGCAATACTGAGATCGTAACCTTCCTCAAAAGTAACCGTTATGTTCGAGGTGCCGTCATTGGAGCTGGTGGACGCCATGTAGACCATGCCCTCGACACCGTTAATTTGCTCTTCAAGGGGAATGGTCACCGCCTCTTCTACGACTTCAGCGCTGCCGCCGGTATATGTGGCGCTGACGACAACCGTCGGGGGCACGACTTCCGGGAATTCGCCAACGGGAAGCAGCGGTATCGAGATCAACCCGGCGATCACGATGACCAGCGCGATAACCGAGGCGAATACGGGCCGGAAGATGAAGAACCGGCTCAGCATTCAGCCATCAGCCTTGTCATCACCCGAACCTGCGGATGGCTTTTTGATCTCGACGGCCATGCCTGATCGCACACGTTGTTGACCTTGCACAATCACCCTTTCGCTCTCTTTAAGTCCCGTCATAACAATGCGGCGACCTTCATAGTTACGACCAACAGTAACCCGGCGCATTGCGACCGTACCGTTCTTGTCGACAACAAAAACAAAGAACCCAGCTTGATCCTGTGAAATAGCTTCAGAGGGCACTGTTGTCTGGCCAGACTGTTCTGTCAGCTGAATGTTCACTCTGGCATATTGACCAGGGCGGAGCGTCTTTTCGGGATTGGGAAACACGGCACGCACAGCAATGGTGCCGGTCGTAGGATCAATTCCCGGTTCCGAAAAGTCGAGAGACCCTGAGTGCGGGTGCACGCTGCCGTCGACCAGCGTTATCGCCACCTTTAGATCTGGATTTGTCGACCTGTATTTTTCCAGTTCCAGAAATTGTGTTTCGCTTGGGCTTACATAGACGAACAGCGGGTCCATTTGGACCAGCTCTGTCAAGACGGTTTCATTTGCCGAAACGACGTTGCCGACATCCTGGTAAACACGCCCGATACGCCCATTAATTGGCGCGGAGACCGTAGCATAGTCAAGGTTAACCTGAGCCGAGTCCACCGCGCCTTGGCTACTGTCGAGATCGCCTTTGGCTTGGGCCGCGTCGGTGGTTGATTTGTCAAGTTTTTCCTGGGCGACAGCTCCGTCACTGGCCAGAGCGGAAAAACGCTCTTTCTCCCGGGTTGCGAACTCGAAACCGGCCTGGTTTTTGTCTCGTTCGCCCTTGAGGCGCTTAAGCTCAGTTGCGTAAGGACGTTGGTCGATTACGAACAAAGTTTCACCTTTGACGATATCTGTGCCTTCTTTGAAAGGGCGCGATTCAACGTGGCCATCGACACGAGATCGAACGGAAACTGTATTGGGTGACTCTGTGCGTCCGGTCAATTCAAGAAAAAGCGGCACCTTTTCTGCCGTTACCTGCGCGACGACAACTTTCGGAGCGGTGGTTTTTGTTTCATCCGCCTCTTTCTCGAAACAACCGGCAATGAGGGTCAGAATGCACAATGATAAAATATGGCGTGCACCCCGCTTCTCACCTATTTCCCCCTGCCCTAAGCGCACTCACGCCTCCCAATACCGAATAAACAGATAGCCTAATTTTTCGATGTTATCACGAACAACGTTTTCTGCGTGTCCATGACCTTTAATTCTTAGTCTCAAATTTAGCCGGAAGCGTATCGACTTTGGTCAATGTCGTATTGATCGACCCTGCTCGATCATTTTCCAGGTTAAAACTCGTAAAAGATGCCGTAACATCATCGACTTTGCGCATGTTACCGTTTGCAGCACCGCCGACCACGTCCAAGGCCCCGGCTGTCTGGAATGCAAATCCTCCAACACCGTCTGGTACGAAAAGCATATGCTGAGTTTCGCTCAACTGCTCTTCCGGGCTGATCCATCGAACCCGCGCAACAAGAACGCCGTGCCTTGTTTCCAAAAATTCAATGGCAAAGTTTGCCCCTTCAAAAGACTGGATGTTGCCTTCGGTTGTAACTGCGACGTAGGAATAGCCACTATTTGTCACCCAAATCGTATTCACCAAATCCTCTGTCGTCGTCAGATTCTCAGCATGCAGGTTACCACTCAGGAAAGACAGGAACCCGATGGCACAAATTGTTTTCGAAACAATCCGAAGAAACAAGGATTGGGTGATTGAAACTACCCAAGACTGCCAAAGCAAATATAACGGCAAAGTGCGAACGTTCATCTTAAGACTCCCAAAGAATTAAAAGTAGAATGAACCGCAATCTCTTAAGAGCCTACTGCGCACGCGCCACGCCACGCAACCCAACTGACTGGAGACCGCAACTGGCAACGACGCACCTTTGCTTTAGGTGAAGTTATCTGAAACATCACGGGAGCTTCCTTAGCACGGCACGGAACTACGGGTAATGCTTGAGGAAGTGCGTGAGGCCACTTCCAAACGCCTGCTTTCCAATCCTGACTTGAGCATCGATGCGATTGCGCAGTTACTTGGCTACTCCGACGACAGAGCTTTCCGCCGGTCCTTCCAGCGTTGGACGAACCAATCTCCTTCGCAATACAGGGACACGCTCAAAGAGAATGTCTCGTGAGCGCGCTTTCATCGCATCCACTTTGCAAAATCTCAATCTGATCGACGCCCATAGAATTAATCTTGAATAGACGTCGACGAACAAAAAACGTGATGCGCGTTGAGACTACACTTAAGCAATTTTAGTTTATCAAACCAACAGCATGAAAAAGTATCTCTTTTTAGTTAGGTCGCCATAAGTAAAGCTGCCGTAGCAACGATTAAAGAGGGCGCATTCCAGACCCGGATACAGCGCGGCATTTGATCCGTGCGGGGGACTACCCGTAAATTCAAAGACGGCCCGTGCCAACCGTTCACCGCGTAGGTGTCGCAGTGCGGCCCGTCATTCCTGAAATTCGCTGAAAGTGCGCAGTCTGGCCCGACGTAAGTTCACACATTGATCTCACATGGTTGATCCGGCTTGAAGGGTGGATTCCATTAGTTCGATTTCTCAGGTAATACGTACTGATGGATATTGTCGTCATTACGACCATCATCACTTCTCTTTTTGTTGTAATCGGCGTGGCAGAGCCACTGGCTGCACGATTGCGCTTACCTTTCAGCGTTATTCTCGCCATCCTGGGAGTAGTGATCGGGCTCGGCGCGGCATTCTTTCTCAATACTGACCTGACGGATGCGCTGAACCCGGGGGCGCAAGCGATTATTGATCTGCCGATCCGGTCTAACGTGTTCCTCTATGTTTTCCTGCCAACGTTGCTCTTTCAGGCGACACTCGGCATGAACCTGCGCAGGATGCTGGACGACTGGATGCCCATCCTGATGATGGCCGTAGTGGCAGTGATTGTGGCAACACTTTCCATTGGCTATGCGCTCAGTTGGGTTAGTACGCTACCGCTGGCCGCCTGCCTGTTGATCGGTGCTATTGTGTCGACAACTGATCCCTCGGCGGTTGTCAGCATATTTCGATCAATCTCCGCACCACGCAGGCTATCGCGAATAATCGAGGGCGAAAGCCTCCTTAACGATGCTGCTGCGATTGCTCTTTTCGGACTATTCATGAGCTTTGTCATGCTCGGGAGGCCCAATCCCTTACTGAGTGAAGCCGTGGGGCAGTTTCCGCTGTTGATTGTAGGCGGAGTACTCACCGGTTGGCTCATGGCGCGCATGGCAGTTTGGCTGATGGCTTTCGTAGACCGCTGGGAAATGGCGCAGATTTCAATTTCCTTTGCGCTGCCATATCTCGCCTATATCGTTGCAGAACAAAGCATCGGGGCTTCGGGTGTCATCGCAGTTGTAGCGGCAGGCCTTACTCTCAACTTGACTGGTCCCGGTCGATTGGCACCGGCCGCTTGGACAAATCTGCAAGAAGTATGGGACCTCCTGGCTCATTGGTCCGGAGCGCTGATTTTTATTCTTGCAGCATTGCTGATACCGAGATTGTTAGAAGGAGTCCGGCCGTCTGACTTTGGCCTGTTGGCTGTGGTCGTTCTTGCTGCAACACTCGCGCGGGCGGCGGTTCTTTTCGGATTGTTACCCTTTCTCACGACAATCGGCCTGTCGCCAGCTGTGGAACGCCCCTATCGCACCGCGATGCTGTGGGGTGGGTTGCGGGGTGCCGTAACCCTGGCGCTGGCGCTGGCAGTCACCGAAAGCACGCATATCCCGCTCGAGACCAAGCGTCTGGTCGGTATCTTGGCCACCGGCTTTACGTTGTTTACGCTGATTGTTCAGGGCACAACTCTGCGCGCGGTAATCACAAAACTGGGGCTCGACAAACTCTCTCCGCTTGATACGGCACTGTCACGTCAAGTTGTCGCTGTCGCCTTGCAATCGGTTCGCGAGGATGTATCCCGCACTGCAGAAAACTATAACCTGACCCACGATATCGTCAGAAACGAAGCCAAACAGTTTAGCGAACGCCTCGACGAGGCTGTAAAGGCCGCCGAAGACAGCGCTCAGATCCTGGATCGTGACCGGATCACGCTTGGCCTCATCGCGCTGGCCGGTGCAGAGCGGGACTCCGTTTTGGCCCGAATGCGAGAGCGCACCATGTCATCGGTTCTGAGCGAAAAAATTCTCTCCGACGCGGATCGGCTCATCGAAGGCGCACGAACCGGCGGTCGGATCGGTTATCAGCGTGCTTCAAACCGTTCCGTCGTCTATGGCAGGTCTTTTCGAATCGCCGTGTTTCTTCACAACCGGCTTCGAATCTCGTTTCCACTCACGCGCATTACAACAGATCGGTTTGAAAGATTGCTCATGCAACGCCTAATCCTTCGGGATCTCGATGGATTTGTCCGTGGCCGCATTCGCCGAATCCACGGTCGCAGGGTTGCGGAATTGCTTGATGACCTGTTGGCGCGTCGATCCGAGGCGGTTGAGACAGCGCTCGACGGATTGCGGCTACAATATCCAGGCTATGCCGAAAAGCTGGAGCGGCGGTTCATCCGAAGAACTGCATTGCGACTGGAGGAGCGTGAGTACGCTGTCATGCGCGAGGACGGCCTGGTAGGCGAAGAGCTCTATTCGGTGTTGATGCAGGAAGTTGCGGCACGACGTGCTTTAACTGAAGGGCGTCCGGTACTGGACATCGCCCTCAAAGGACGCGATCTGGTCAAGCAGTTTCCTTTATTCTCTGATCTCGACAAAGCATCACTGCGAAAACTCAGCAGAACGTTGCGTACCCGTTATGCCAACGCAGGCGAAACCGTCATTTCCAAAGATGAATTCGCTCAGAGTGTATTCTTCATTGCTTCTGGGGCAGTAGAAGTGGAGTTCGGCAGACATACTACGCGATTAGGGCGCGGCGAAATGTTTGGACAATTGGCCATGCTATTGAAACGGCCCCGTCGCGTTAACGTGCGGGCGTTGGCTCCCTCGACCCTGCTCATGCTCGACGAAGCGCGTTTCCGGCGATTGCTCCAGCGAAGTGAAGCCATGCGGAACTCCGTCAGGGTAAGCGCAAAAAACCGGATGGTCGACCCTGCGGTGCTGGAGCTAGATGAGCGCAGAGGATCTTCTGAACAAGGATAAATGTCCTGATCGGTCGCCAGTTCTCATTCCAACATTTGGTTTGCGGTCGCCTGAAATGCAGTCATTGCGTTTTCTATCATTTCGTCAGTAGCAGTAAGGCAAATACGAAAATCCGTTGGTCGGTCGAAAACTGTTCCTGGCATCACATAGACGCCACACTTTTGAAGATTTCTAGCAAAGGCGTCGCTATCGCCGCCCGGGGCTCGCCCCCATAGGTAAAAGGTGCCTTCTGGCTTTGTCATCCTGTATCCCCATTGACCAAGAGCACCAAGCATACGTTCACGTCGGCGAGCAAGAGCAGCAATGTCGATTGAGACGTTTTCAAGATCCGGCAGCGCATAGATCAATGGGGCATCCGGGACATTCCAACCATCCGCCATCTGCACTGCAAACCGCAGAGTTTGAAGCTCTCTTCGTTCCGCCGCAGGCAAGGTTGGAGAGATCGCAAGGTAACCAAGGCGCAGACCCGGTGCGAGGAGAATTTTCCCATAGGAATAGTCGATAAGTGTGTGAGGATAGACGGCGGCCGGTGTCGTAAAGCCAATACCGTCAAACCGAATGCGGCGGTAGGCTTCGTCAGACAATATCCAAATTCGATGACCGATCTCAGCTGACTTAGCCTCGAGCAGGTCGGCGAGCTTTTGCAGATCAGAACGCGAGTAAATGCGACCTGTCGGGTTGTGAGGCGTATTAACAACCACGATCTTCGTACGAGGTGTTATGGCCCTGGCAATAGCCTCAAGGTCAAGATCGAAATTGTCTGGATCCAGAGGCACCTGCACCTCTTTTGCGTCGGCTGCGGCTAGCATCGGACCGTAGCAGAACCAACCCGGCAGTGGCACGATGCACTCGTCTCCGGGCTCAAGAAGCATGGTGAAACACATCTTGATGGCCCCAAAGGCGCCTTTGGTCAGTGCGATGTCTTCCGTCTCGAACGGAAGCCCCAACTCTTTGGACAAGGCGTCTGCCAGAAACGCGCACGGGTCCGCTTCGTTGGTCTTATACGCGAACCAGTCCACACTTTGAGGTTCGGCGTGAGTCTTCAGCGCATCGACGACACTGGGCAAAGGCATTTCGTGCGGATTACCAAACGTGAAATCTGCGACAGCTGGCGTTTCCTTCACCGCAGCATTGTAAGTTGTAAAGAAGGATTCGACTTTCTGGATAGAATGCGCAGCAGTGTTTGCACGGCGAGCAGTCATGGACATTGAACTCTCCTAATAAGATGTCGGCCCTGCGAGCACAGAACGAATACTGTATTGCAGACCAAGACGCAAAAACCAGCTCGTTTCGAAATATCAGACGGAACGTGCGCCTCCGTCGAAAAGTGGTTGGGTGACTTCTATTGGCTTGGAGGCAAGCGCTTACGGCACGCATTCATTGCGGCGAATCAAAGTCACCCAGTTTTACTAGAAGATGGGTGAACTGCGCGCGGTGCAACTCTTGCTCTGTCATACAAAAATGGACAGCACAGTTCGGCATCTCAGTGTGGAGCTTTAGGACGCTAGCAATAGCTGAATCCAACGAAATCTAGTGTTTCCGGGCCGTCTTGGCGGACAGCCCATTCCCGACGTTAGATGGGTCATTAGTGTACCGCGATAGCTGTCTTCTTCTAGCGCTAGATTAAGCGCAGACAAAACTAGCTATGCTCTCAATATGGGATGCGTGTTCGATTGATGAATTGGCGCAAAGCGAACCGTGAACGCACCACTCGTAATCCCGGTAAGCGCATTAGTTTTGTCTGTAGGAACGTCTCAAACTCTTCAAGGCTTTCAACCGCAACTTCCAACAGGAAATCCTGTGCGCCGGTCATCAACGTTCCGGTCACCACTTCGTCAAACAGCGCAACCTGGCGCTGGAAGTCGGCCACTTTTTCGGCGTCCTGTCTCTCCAATTCAACCGAGATGAAAGCTGTGATCGGAAAGCCTGCCGTTTTACGGTCTATGCGAGCGCTGTAGCCCGAAATCAGCCCAGATTCCTCAAGGCGTGCCAACCGGCGTTTGCAAGGCGTGGCGGACAGGCCAATGCGTTCCGAAAGTTGGACCAATGACATGCGTCCATCCTCTTGTAACGCGCGAAGAATCTCTCGATCCACCTGATCAGTAGTATAAGGCACTATGAATTTCTCAATTGGTAGTGAAAAGCACTCAGTTCAATTCAAAATACCTTGGAAAAGCGGTTTTTCAACCCGGCACAGGGCCATAGGCTGGAAGAAATGATCCCGATGGATCGAATTGACGACACTCCTGCCATACAAACGAATGGTGAAACCATGCCCCTGATCATCACGGAAGAAACCCCGCCGCCCGGATATGAACGTCTGGTCTTTGCCGAGGATTCCAGCAACGGGTTACAGGCCTACATCTGTCTGCATTCGACAGTTTGCGGCCCAGCTGCGGGTGGCTGTCGAATGTGGGCTTACGACAGCCGGGAGGCCGCGCGCGAGGACGTATTGCGACTGGCACGAGGCATGACGGCCAAGAACGTCATGGCTGGGATCGGGCTGGGCGGGGGTAAATCGGTGATCATCGGTAATGCCCGCGAAGAAAAAACTCCGGCAATGCTGCGCGCCTTTGGCCGCGCGATCGATGCGCTGGAGGGGCGGTATTATACGGCAGAAGATGTGGGTTTCTCGCCTGACGACATTCGGATTGTGGCTGAGGAAACGGATTTCGCTGTTGGTCTCGAAGGGGGTGAGTATGGGAGCGGTGACCCGTCACCCTTTACCGCCGAAGGGGTTTTCCAATGCCTGAAGGTTGGCGCACACGACGTTTTCGGAAGCGACGACCTAACCGGACGCCGCGTGCTGGTTCAGGGGCTGGGCAATGTGGGCATGAGCCTGGCGGAAAAACTGCATGCAGCGGGCGCGTCACTGATCGTGTCAGACATCAATCAGGCCGCGTTGGGGCAGGCCCGCGACCAGCTGCGTGCGGATATCTGCCCTGTGGATCAGGTTTTTGACGCACAGATGGATATTTTCGCACCCTGCGCTTTGGGTGGCATTCTGACCCATGAAACCGCGCAGAAACTGTCGGCGAGGCTGGTTTGTGGCGCAGCTAACAACCAATTGGCCGCAGACAGTGTGGCCGAGACCCTTAGCAAGCTTGGAATACGCTATTTGCCGGATTATGTGGTCAATGCAGGCGGCATCATCAGCGTGGCCAGTGAAATTCACAAGGCTGGTGAGGCATATCGGCAGGCCAGACTCGAGAAGATCGCGACGCGAATTGCCGAGATCCTCGAAACCTCGAAGCGCACCGGTTATTCGACGACAACGGTCGCCAATCAGATTGTCGATGACATTTTGAACAGCGCCCGTGAACACCGACAGGAGGGGGCGGCATGAACGACGCAACCAAACCACTGTCGCTGAACGTCCCTGAACCGGGCTGCCGACCAGGCGATACTCCGGATTTCTCGTATTTCGAAATCCCCCGGGCTGGCGAGGTCCTGCGCCCGCCGGTCGATGTGGCCGCGGATGACATTCGTGACATGGCTTTTTCGATTGTTCGGGTTCTGAACAAAGAGGGACAGGCCATCGGCGACTGGGCAGGTGCGATGACGCCTGATGAGCTGCGTACCGGCTTACGCCATATGTTAACCCTGCGCGCCTTCGACAAACGCATGCTGATGGCACAGCGTCAGGGCAAGACAAGTTTCTACATGCAGCATCTGGGCGAAGAGGCGATCAGTTGCGCCTTCGCGCGTGCGTTGCAACCCGGGGATATGAACTTCCCGACATATCGTCAGGCCGGTCTGCTGGTTGCAGTGGATTATCCGATGCTGACGATGATGAACCAGATCTATTCCAATGCCGATGACCCGCTGCACGGCCGGCAATTGCCAATTATGTACACATCGAAAGAACACGGGTTCTTTTCGATCTCCGGTAATCTGGGCACGCAATTCGTTCAATCGGTCGGCTGGGCCATGGCCTCGGCTATTTCGGGGGATACCAAGATTGCCGCTGGCTGGATCGGTGACGGTTCAACCGCGGAAAGCGATTTTCACGCGGCGATGGTGTTTGCCTCCACCTATAAGGCGCCGGTTGTTCTGAACATCGTCAATAACCAATGGGCTATCTCGACCTTTCAGGGGATCGCCCGAGGCGGTGTTGGCACATTTGCCGCGCGCGGTCATGGGTTCGGCATTCCTTCACTTCGTGTAGATGGCAACGACTATCTGGCTGTTCATGCAGTCGCCAAATGGGCCGCCGAACGTGCGCGCCGCGGGCTTGGTCCAACTTTGATTGAGTATGTGACTTATCGCGCAGGCGGGCATTCTTCGTCGGACGATCCGTCGGCCTATCGCTCGGGTGAGGAAGCCAGCGCCTGGCCGCTGGGCGACCCGATAAAGCGTTTGAAACAGCATCTGATCACGATCGGCGAATGGTCCGACGAACGCCATATTCAGGCCGAGGCCGAAATCATGGATGAGGTCATTGCGACTCAGAAACAGGCCGAAAGCGTCGGTACGCTGGGCGACGGCAAGGCACCATCGCCACGCGACATGTTCGAGGGTGTCTATGAAACAATGCCGCCGCATCTGGTCCGGCAGCGCCAGCAGGCGGGGTATTGAGAGATGGCTCAAATGACAATGATCGAAGCCATTCGTGATGCCCATGACGTGGCCATGGCCGCCGATGACCGTGTAGTGGTATTCGGTGAGGATGTTGGGTTTTTCGGGGGCGTTTTCCGTTGCACCGCCGGTTTGCAGGAGAAATACGGCAAGAGCCGATGTTTCGATGCGCCGATCAACGAAAGCGGCATCGTTGGCACCGCTATCGGCATGGCCGCATACGGTTTGAAACCGGTGATCGAGATTCAGTTCGCCGATTATGTTTATCCCGCATACGACCAGATCGTGAGCGAAGCCGCGCGTCTGCGACACCGCTCGAACGCCGACTTCACCTGCCCGCTTGTCATCCGCATGCCCACGGGCGGCGGCATTTTCGGCGGCCAGACCCACAGCCAAAGCCCCGAGGCGCTGTTTACCCATGTGTCGGGCCTCAAGGTGGTGATGCCGTCCAACCCTGTGGACGCCAAGGGGCTGTTGCTTGCCTCGATTGCGGACCCTGATCCGGTGATTTTCCTGGAACCGAAGCGGCTTTATAATGGGCCGTTTGATGGGCACCACGACAAGCCGCTGACAACCTGGAAAAAACATGCTCAGGGCGACGTCCCAGAAGGCGAGGACATCGTGCCTCTGGGAAAGGCAGAGATCACCCGCGAGGGGGCGGACGTGACCGTCCTGGCCTATGGGACCATGGTCTACGTGGCCGAAGCCGCCTCAAAGGAAACCGGCATTGACGCCGAGGTGATCGACCTGCGGACACTAATGCCGTTGGATCTAGATACGATCACCGCCTCGGTGAAGAAGACCGGCCGCTGCGTGATCGTACATGAAGCCACGCGCACGTGCGGCTTTGGCGCCGAACTGCTGAGCCTTGTGCAAGAGGAGTGCTTCTATCACCTCGAAGCGCCAATTATCCGGGTCACCGGT
Source organism: Ruegeria sp. BI11 (assembly GCF_056538005.1). Lineage (NCBI taxonomy): Bacteria > Pseudomonadati > Pseudomonadota > Alphaproteobacteria > Rhodobacterales > Roseobacteraceae > Ruegeria > Ruegeria sp. BI11. Next base: position 49,725 of record NZ_JBQFSM010000016.1, read on the forward strand.
TGGGACACACCTTATCCGCATGCCCAGGAATGGCAGTACTTTCCGGGCCCAATGCGGGTGGGTGAAGCCCTCAAAACTGTCATGGAGGACTGAGCAATGGGTGTGTACGTCATGCGTCTTCCGGACATTGGTGAAGGGATCGCCGAAGCCGAGTTGACCGAATGGCAGGTCAAACCTGGCGACCTAGTCAGGGAAGACGATATTCTGGCTGTAGTGATGACCGACAAGGCCGCAGTCGAGGTGCCATCCTCCGTGAATGGCAAGGTTTTGGAACTGGGTGGAGAGATCGGCGAGTTGATGGCCGTAGGTGCCACACTGATCCGCATAGAGGTCGACGGCGAAGGCAACGAAGGCGACGCGCCTGCCCCGGCCGAGACGTCTGAAGCTGAGCCTGAACTGGAGCCGAAGGTCGAGCCCACGCGTGAGCCTGCAAAGGCTCCCGAACCGGCCGCGCCCGCAGTCGCGCGCGCGCAAGGTACCAAGCCGCTGGCCTCTCCTTCGGTACGGGCTCGTGCCCGTGAAGAAGGGATCGACTTGCGCCATGTGCCGGGCTCCGGTCCGGCCTCGCGGATCAGCCACAGCGATCTGGACCGGTGGATAGCTTCGGGCGGCATTCAACAGGGTCAGATCACCCGTGGTGCTAATACCGGCATCGAAGAGGTGCGCGTCGTCGGCATGCGTCGCAAGATTGCCGAAAAGATGCAGCTTTCGAAACGCCAGATTCCGCATATCACCATCGTTGAAGAGGTCGAAATTGAGTCTCTCGACGCCCTGCGGGTGGCGCTGAACGACAAGCACAAGGATGACAGGCCAAAGCTGACTATTCTGCCTTTCCTGATGCGCGCGATTGTTGAAGCGGTGCGCGAACAGCCCGGATTGAACGCGCGTTTCGATGATGAGGCCGGCGTCATCCATCGCCATGGTGGCGTGCATGTTGGTATCGCCACCCAGACGCCAAATGGCCTGAACGTTCCGGTGATCCGCCACGCCGAAGCGGGCAGCCTGTGGGACAATGCCGCTGAGTTGACCCGCCTGGCCGAAGCCGCCCGTGACGGCACAATCAAGCGCGAGGACTTGCAAGGCGGCACCATCACCATAACCTCCCTCGGACCGCTGGGCGCGTTGGCCACCACACCGATCATCAACCACCCCGAAGTGGTAATCGTCGGCGTCAACAAAATGCAGATCCGCCCGGTCTGGGACGGTCAGCAGTTCCAACCGCGCAAGATGATGAACATCTCGTGCAGCTTCGATCATCGTGTGGTCGATGGCTGGGATGCGGCAGTCTTCGTGCAGAAACTGAAATCCCTGCTGGAAACCCCGGCCATGTTGTTTGTGGAGGGCTGAATGTCAGACCTGAAATGCAAGTTGCTGATCATCGGCGCTGGTCCTGGTGGGTATGTCTGCGCCATTCGTGCGGGCCAGTTGGGCATCGACACGATCATAGTGGACGAGGCCAAGCCCGGCGGAACTTGTCTGAACGTGGGCTGTATCCCTTCGAAGGCGCTGATCCATGCGGCCGATGAGTTTCACCGGATCAAAGCGGTCAATGACGGCCCGTTGGGCATCACCGCAGCAGCTCCGAAAATCGACCTCGCCAAGACCGTTGCTTGGAAAGACGGTATCGTCAGTCGGCTGAACACCGGTGTCTCGGGTCTGATGAAAAAGGCAAGTGTCAGGTTCGTGGCAGGCCGCGCCCGGTTTTTGGATGGCAAGACCGTGTTGGTCAGCGATACTAATGGCGAGAGCCGCGAAATCAGCGCTGAATACATCGTCATCGCGTCGGGATCGGCCCCGGTCGAACTACCCTTCCTACCGTTTGGCGGTGATATCTTATCCTCGACCGAGGCGCTGGCGCTGCGTGATTTACCTAATAGCCTCGCAGTTGTTGGCGGTGGTTACATAGGGCTGGAACTGGGCACGGCATTCGCGAAACTGGGCACCAAGGTCACAGTGATCGAGGCCGAGGAGTGCATCCTGCCAACCTATGATAAACAACTGACTGGACCGGTCGCTAAACGTCTGTCGGCTCTGAATGTCACGGTTATGACCGGCACCAGGGCACAGAGCTTTGCCGATGGTGTTTTGACCACGGATCAAGGCAATGTTGCCGCCGACAAGGTACTGGTGACCGTTGGCCGCCGCCCACGCACCCAAGGCATCGGGGTCGAAGAACTGTCGCTAACTATGGACGAGCCTTTCATCCAAATCGACGAGACTTGTCAGAGCTCAATGCGGGGCATTTATGCAATCGGGGACATCACAGGCGAACCCATGCTGGCACATCGCGCAATGGCACAGGGTGAAATGGTTGCCGAACATATCGCGGGTCACACCGTCGAATGGGACAAACGCGCGATCCCGACAGTCTGTTTCACTGACCCCGAGATCGTCACCTGTGGTGCTTTGCCTGGCGAGATTGAAGGCACAAAGGCCGCAGATTTTCCGTTGGCAGCTAACGGCCGGGCCATGACATGCGAACGTGAAGATGGATTTGTCCGCGTGGTCTGGCGGGAAGCCGACCATGCTGTCGTGGGCATTCAGGCCGTCGGCGCGCAGATGTCGGAACTCTCGGCGGCCTTCTCGCTCGCCATCGAAATGGGCGCCTGCCTTGAAGACATCGGCGCAACCATCCACGCCCATCCGACACAGTCTGAAGGCTTGCAGGAAGCTTGCCTGAAGGCTTTGGGTCAAGCCCTGCATATCTGAGTTCAGATTAAAGATCGGTCAGCCCTGCATTGGTTGGGCTGGTCTTTTCTATGGAAACCGGATCGGGTGCTCTTTGACGCGATGCCCGTGCTACGCACCGTGGATATACCCGGGTCTTGTGGACGGCGATGGGCATGAAAATTCCGTTAGTCGCAGGTAAACTTCAGGTCGTAGAAGCCATCTCCTACGGGGTTTGCGCTTTCGAATGAAGCAGGCCCACTACACTGAACTTCGGCGTTGGTTTGTTCAGCATCGGTCGGTGTAGAGGTATTAAGTCCTTTGATAATTGCCGTTTCGCCGCCCGAGTCTATGGCGGTGCCTTCTATATCAGTTGGGGTATCGCATGCTGCCAAGACAGCAATAAATGGGATCACGGCCAAACGTTTCATCTATCTCTCCAAGCAAGGAATGCGAAATCAGTAAAGCATTTTGCCACTTCAAGCCAAAGAAAATGCCACAAGCCAGTTGCGTTCAACTTGGTCCAGGTTGCTTCTTCGCCAGTGCTTTTCGTTTCAATAAAGCCCTACGGCCAAATACAAGCATCAGCACCAAAGCTATTGGAACCAAGACGGCACCCATCAGTAAAGCATGATGCAGGACATCTGGTAGTAGTGAGACGCGATGTCCGAACTGGTATGCGATAGTTGTCCAGAACACGACCCACAGCACAGAGCCCGCAACATTTGCCAAAAAGAACTTTAACCACGGCATATTAGCTGAACCGGCTACCAAACCGTTTAACTGCCGCAGCAATACAAAAAAGCGCGCGCAGACCACTACATAGGCACCATATTTGTTTGTCGCGCGTTCTGCGGCCTCATACTTCGTCTCGGTAATCCCGAAACGCGATCCATACGCTAGGATGATAGCGCGCCCATACCTTCGCCCAATCAGGTATGCAACATTGTCGCCGGCTATGGCCGCAAGACTGGCTACCGCTGCCACCGCAAAAATGTTCAGAGTCCCTTTTGCTGCAAGCACCGATGTAGCCACTAGGGCGCTTTCACCCGGAAGGGGCAGTCCAAAGGTCTCAAAAAAAATTGTGGGGAAAAGTATGAATAGCCCGTAGTTCTCAACAAGATTTTCGAAGTGGTCTGCGAAGTGATGCATCTTAAGACCCGGCCCTACCCAAACGATCCAAAAGCGGTTTGTTCGATGTACTTTTCTTAATGATTTGGAAGAGAACTACCAACTTAGAGGCACCAGTTAAAAGTCATGGATTCACTGCAAACTGCGGGAGGAACTACAATGGCTTTTAGAAACAAAAATATTCACAGAAACTTTTGGGGCGGCTTCTTCGCCTCGCCAGAACAAAAGCTTGCGAGACGAAAGAGAAAAGAGCTGGCGCGAAAGAAGCAAAGGGAGACTGATGCTCAAGTCGCAATAGACCTTCGAGAAACCGGGCAATACACTGACTACACGCCAGACCCCTTTTTCTACCGCCACTACTACTTTTGACACGTTGGTCTGGTTCGGACGTTCTCTACGCCTTAACACGGCCCTTAGGTCATGTGGGGCGCTTAGTCCGTAGCAGTTGATGTTTCCGTTTCAGCAGCTGGGGCGGCTTCTTCACTGCCCGCGCCCTCCTCAACTGACCTCATCATTGTGAGGCCAAAGAGCAAAACAACCAGCACTGCGCCGACAACCAGGTAATTTCTGTTCATATCTTTTCTCCCGATACGCTGAGCGGCACCCACGGTGAGAGACAGACGCGGAATTAAGCTATGGCCTGCACGTCAGGTGCCACATTGGAAATTCGCTCGTAATGATCCACAGCAGCCAAATATTCTTCGAGTTTTTTGCCCTCTTCCGTATCCGGCTCAGATCCCCACAGATACTCAATCTCTCGGAGCGCAGCATGGTACTCGGTCAGAGTGCGGACAATGGTCATGGCAATACCTCAAAGAAAAATCGATATGAGACTTCATACCCGAGATCGCGCGATTCTGGTAGTTGGTTTCAGGCCGGCATGTCCAAAGCTTCTCGGTCTTTAGGAGTTCTGTTAGGTATAGCCCATGCGCGAGTTTCGCCCTTTCTCCCGAGATACCCTACGGCCTCTGGCTGGACTAAAGGTGCGCGACGGTCAGACCACCTTCGTTGCATCAAACCTAATGACCATGGCGCAGTCCATCTTTGAAACAGGGTCAGAAATCTATGGTGTTTGGGAGCAATCTACTCCGGTCGGGCTATTGGCGGTTGTCGATATGTCCCACCCGGATGCTGATCTTGACGAAGGCGATGACCCGGACGGGATTTATATCTGGCGCTTAATGGTCGACCAGGCCCATCAGGGTCATGGGCACGGTAGAGCAGCATTGGATTTCGCAAAGTCGTTAGCGCGCGAAAGGGGGCGCTCAAACCTGATCGTCAGCGTTATTGATAAACCAGGTGGCGCTATGCCGCTCTATGCCAAGTTTGGCTTTCGCCCAACGGGTAGAATTGTTGATGGAGAAGTGGAACTGGTCATGCGGTTGGTTTTAGCCACCGAGTATTTACGAGGAACACTACTTCCCTCCTTTACATCATATGGCCGATATCAGCGCGCTTGCAGCTTCGGCAAACCCAGCTACGGCCACTGCGCCCGCCAGCAGTATGCAACAGATTTCCAATGCACTTAGTTTCATTTTGACCCCCATCAAAACGTTCTGCACGGCCTAGAGCAAATTTGTTGCCTCGCATAGTGAGAGCGAATTTACCCTGCGGAAACCCGCTATTCAGGTGGCGTGTATTTGCTCAGATTCACGGCTAAGGCGGCACGATAGACCTCTGCGAAAGCATTCGAAGCTTGACTTGTAGCAGAGCTGCATCACCCGGCGCGCTTTCACTGCCTGCAGCCTCAGGAAGGAGCAACCCTTACGTCCCTTTGCCCTTCGCTAAGCCGAACGTTCGCTAGGATGTCTGGTAACTGTCACTTTCGGCCCAGAGCGGACCTTAAGCCCGCTCTTCAATTGCTGCAATCGCTGCCTACATTGCTACCATTCGCTGTGATCGCAAAGTCATCCTAAACGCACGGCAATTCCGTTTGCGTTTGACACAAATTTTGCCGATCACGCTGCCTTGTAGTGATTGAACACTTCTGTGGTGCCATCCTTGCGGATCAGGAAGACCGAAAAGGCCTCCCGTTCACTATCCGGCCCCATACCGGGCGAGCCATAGGGCATGCCGGGCACGATCAGCCCGACGGCATTGGGGCGCTCGGCCAGAAGGCGCCGGATATCGGTTGGCGGCACATGGCCTTCGATGACGTAGCCCTCGACGAGGCCGGTGTGGCAGGAGGCCATCTCCTCCGGGATACCCTTGGTGGCTTTATATTGAGACAAGGTCTCCCAGGAGGCGTTCTGCACCTCCATCTCAAATCCTTCGCGCTGCATGATGTCAATCCAGGTACCGCAGCACCCGCAGTTGGGGTCCTTGAGAACCAGCACCTGCGGTTTGGCGGCTGCCACTGTCGGGGTTGCCAGAGCGATGCCAGAGGCCCCGAGGCCAGCTAGGAAGAGGCGGCGGTCGAGTGTCGGGGTGGTCATGTCATTTCCTTTCCGTTTTCGCGCCTGCGGTGTGACGATGGATCTTGTGGCCGAAACCGCGGGCAAGTGTCATGATATGTGTCAAGCGGGCGGTCATGAGTCGCCCTGCATTTGTTCGCTTTCGGTGCGCACCACCTGCATGTCGCGAATGCGCTGAGGCCAGGTGGATTTGATGTAGGCTAGGATGTCCCAGATCTGCTGGTCGCTCAGTTTGTCGCCGAATCCCGGCATACCGCTGGCAAAGCCGGACACGCCGCGGGCTTCCAGCACCGCTTCACCACCCTGTTTGGTGTAATCAAACAGCAGCGCATCTCCGTGATGCCAGGTATGGCCGGTCTCGTCATGCGGTGGGGCAGGCATTGTGCTATCACCATTTGGGGTGCGCCAATTGGGTTGCCCCTCCAGTTCAGCTCCATGGCAGGAGGCGCAAAACTCGGCATAGAGCACCGCGCCTTCCTCAATATCGGACCCTTTCGGTTGCACAAGCGCTCCCGCCTGCGTGTATGATGGCGTGAGCAACGCGACTGCAGCTCCAATGACAACAATCCCAGCTAGGGCCAATGCAAAGATGGTTCCGGTTTTCATTGCCTCATCCCCCTTCATGTTCGTCCATCAGATAGGTCGCGATAGCCGTCCGGTCGGCCTCGGTCAGGAAACTTGTGCCGTAAAGCACGACCTCACCCATGGAACCGCCAAAGACGTCCCCTTCGGGCGTGATGCCGGTGCGCAGGGCATAGGCCAGGCCGGCCACATCCCATCCTTTGTCAGCCAATGTCAGGTGATCGATGGCAGGCGCTTTCTCACCGCCTGGCAACGCATTGCTCCCCTGGAAGTGCTCTGTGTCGGATTTGCGCGCGCCTGCGATGTTGCGCCCTGTATGGCAGGCCGCGCAATGGCTGGCCCCTTCGACCAGCTCGCGACCCCTGTTCCATACGGCACCCTTTCCCGCTATGGGCTCTGTCCTGGGAGGATCCAGAAAGGCAGCGCGCCAGAGTTTCAGCCCCCAGCGTTGGTTGAACAGAAAGCCCATCTCAGGTGGGCGCGATGGTTCGGCGACCGGTGGCACGGTTTGGAAAGCCGCCCAGAGATCAGCAAGCTCCTGATCCGAGAAATTGGCATAGAAAGGATAGGGGAAGGTAGGGTAATAGGCGTGCCCTTCGGGCGAGACCCCTTCGCGGACGGCGCGGGCGAATTGCGCTTGGCTCCAACCTCCGATCCCGTGGTCAGGGTCAGTGGTGAGGTTCGGCGAATACAGCGTGCCAAACGGAGTTTCCAATGCCATGCCGCCCGCCAGTGGCGCTCCGCTTTTCGCGAAGTCGGTATGACACGCGATGCAGCCGGAGGCGCGGGCCAGATAAGCACCGCGGTCGACATCTCCCTTCAGGGTGATGGGCGCGAGAGGCTGGCCGATCGGCCAGGCCATCAGACCTGCAAGGCTAACTGCGGCGATAACAGCGCCAACCAGCCCCAGACGATAGTACATACGCATCGTCCTGGCCTATTTCTCGACCCGAAAGCGGGTATGGCAGGCCGAGCAAACCTGTCCCATCATGGTGAAAACCCCGTCAGCCGGCATCTGTGACAGGTCCTCCAGATCGGAGCCTGCACCGGTGCCCATCATGCTGCCATCCATCATTGAACTTTCCTGACCACCCATCATGTCGCCGACAGCAGGCGTTTCGCCGGACATCATCAACCCGTTTTCGGAAGCTTCCGCCAATCCCTCCGCCATTACGCGCAGTTGATCGGCCAGGGCTGAAAACGCTTCCCAGTCCTGCCAGATCTCAGGTTTCGCCTCAGATGGCGCATCAAGGCTGCCTTCGGGGAACAATTTGGTCAGCGCCTCGCCAGCATGGCGGCTGATATCCTCAGACCGTTCGCGCACAACGGATGCATCATAATCGGCCTGCCCCCGCATTATCGGCGTCAGCACTTTCATCGCCTCTTTCATCACGCCCATGCCATCCATGCGTTCTTTGACGACGCCAGTGGCACCGCCATGCGCAAACACCGATTGGCTTGCCACAGCCAGAACGGACGCAACCACCGCGCCCATCAACAATTTTTCAGTTTTCATCGAATTTTCCTGTCTGAATTATCTCATCACGCCAAAGGCGTATGCGGATACGGATCAGATCAGGGCTTTGGGTGGCGGCGGATCAAAATTTGAAACAACCGGGATGCCCATCGTCGCGCGCGGCAGTCCATACCGTTCACTGCATCCCAATAAATCCGCGTTCAGATTTGACAGTTGCACAATCGCCGGTCCGCTGCAGAACGCCCCACCGTGACAATGGCCCTGGTGGTCATTTGCAGAATGTTCAGCGTGATATTGATCCTCGACAGAAACCACGGAAGGCTCATGTTTTCCGTGCGCCTCCGCGACACCGCCGGACAAAAGCAGAGCGGCGGTGAACACGCCGACCGCGACGAGCATCAGCCCGATCCATCTGCGACTGTCCAAAAGCACTGCTCCGCTCATCCCATTGTCTTGTTTCAACTCTTCTACTCTGGCGATGATGTTCTCAACATCCGCGCTGGTCAAGTCTTTGACCAGCGGCAACTCGCCGAACCGACACTGATGAGCGACTAAGCTTAACAAAACGCTCAATCATTTGTTCCTCAGCCGCCAACACCACCGAAGTTTCTTAACCGCCTGCCGTCGACTATGCTTCATCCATATCAAACGTTCCAGAAGGACGTCTGGCCGGTATTCTTGCTGCAGATGTGTCCAACTACTCCAAAAGTTGGTGAGCACTACGGAAGGGTAAAAAAAGCATGGGAGACAGCTGGTTGGTTGAGTTTCCCAGCGTGGTTAGTGGTATCGAGCGCGCAATGGCTGTCCAAAACGAACTGACCGATAGCCCTCGGATCACGTAGAGGATGGGACTGCACAGCGGCGACATGAGTATTGCGGTTGAAGACGTTTGTGGCGACGGTGACAACGTAGCAGTACGTTTGGCGTAACGAGTGGTTTCGTTGAACGGCCGTGACGCTTGTGCAATGGCCATACTTGGTGCGGCGGACTTGTTTTCTGCTCGTCATCAGAGCGCTATGCGGAAGTTGCGGATGCTATTACCCTCAACCCCAAAGATCCCCATGCCTACGCATTGCTGGCCCGATCCCAGGTTTATTTGGGCAACAGCAAAGAAGCCCTCATCAACATCAAGGCCGCGATCAGGCTCAGCCCGCGCGATCCTTTCATCGCTTTGAGGTACTCCATTCGCTCACTATGTGGTTTCGTGACAGGACGGCACGAATAAGCCATCGAGTGAGCCGAGGCATCAATCCGCCCAGCCAAACCGTAGCCGCTCTTATCTGGATCTTGCTGTCAACAATGCCATTTGCGGCAGGTTAATCTCACGTTCAAACCATCATCAAAGCTCGAACATCTGATCAATCGGATTTGGTGATCTCCTGTGCTTGCTCTCTCAGCCAATTGACCGCTGGATTGAAGCGGCTACGCTCGTGGCGGACAAGAAAATAAGGGAAACCGCAATTCGGCTGAAACGGCGCTGAACAAAGAGAGGTCAATTTATGGACTTGCTTTGCCAGCCGCTTGGGGACAGCTGCAACCGCATCCGTCTGCCCTACTAGGAATGGCAGTGTGGTGAAGTAGGGCTGCTGGAATACGGCATTCGAACCGTCTCCGTCTTGCCGCATGATCGTATCCGGTTTCAAACCTGTAGTGCCCGGAAAGCTGAACTCGATTAACCGGTAAGGCGACACGTCCTTTGGATTAAGAGCCCGTTTTGATGACGCATGTTCCTCAAGCGGATGGCCTGGTCGGAAGAGGACTTCGTAGGTTTCATCAAATAGCTTCTGAACAAGCAAATCGTCCCTGGCATCCAAATCCGCGTATAGCAATAGATCAATTGCCCCTTTTTCCAGGTCGTTAAAGCTTTGAGGCACCAATGGCGAGACATCGAATCTCAACGCGGGTGCGGTAACGGCAAAGACCTCCATCATTGGCCCCAGGACAGCCGCGACGCCGTAATCTGTCGAGGCGATGCGATAGCAGTGGTTGGACTGTGCTGGATCAAAGATGGATGGCCTAAAGACGTCCGCGATCGCCGACAGTGCGGCATCGACGGGGTCACTCAGGCCCAGAGCATGATCCGTTAACTGGTATCCGGACTGCGTTCGGATCAGCACCGGATCTCCTATCAGGTCGCGGACCCGCGCGAGGATGCGACTGGCGGCAGGCTGGCTGATCCCCAGATGCATAGCCGTGCGTGTCACGCTGCTTGTTTGAAGCAGGAGCTGCAGGAACCGTAGAGTCCGCACATCCAGAGAAGTTATACCACCATTCACTTTACGCATGACCACCATACTATCTGCGTCATCCCAATTATGCTGATTGCGAGCTAACTGACAAGCAAAGCCCAACTGGGCACCTCCGATCAGGCGTTCTGTCCATGATCTTTTGGGTGCGGAGCCCATCAAACTGAATACGAAAGGACAGCAGCAATGATTACACGTCGCAAATTCAACTCAATTGCGATTGCTTCATCTGTGAGTGGAGCTTTCGCAGCCGTATCCAGCGCCGCAGCGTCGTCCGGTGACGTAGATCAATCGGCCCTTGGCTCCTACGATGTCCAGACGGTGTCTTTCGAAAGCTCTGGGGAAACCCTTATAGGGAAATTGTTGAGACCCGCTTCGGCAGGGCCTCACCCGGCAGTTGTGATCATCGGGCCTGTTGCATTCGTAAAGGAACAGTCACCTGTACAATACGCGACCCGCCTGGCTTCGCGCGGGCTGGCTGTTCTGATTTTCGATCCGCGCTTTCACGGTGAAAGCACAGGCGCGCCGCGACGATACGAGTCTGGAGAAGCCAAGGTTGAAGACTCCCAGTCAGCCCTCGGATTTCTCGCCGGTCAAGAAGGTATTGACGCAAACAGGCTTCATCTTCTTGGGATTTGCCAGGGCGTCAACTGGGCGATTGAAACAGCGGTGACAGACGATCGCGTGGCGTCTCTCGGGGTTGTCGCGGGCCATTATCTGACCGCAGAGACCGCAAGAATGTACCTTGGCAGTGAATCCGCGGTTGAAGCGCGTATGGCACGCGCGACCAAGGCAGCCGCCGACTTCGCAAAGACGGGGGAAGCGAACTACATTCCAATCGTCGGTTCTGAGGATGCTCTTCTGACCGCGGCAGCTATCGCAGACTGGTACCTGCCTTGGGACAACAGGGCCCCTTGGCTAGCTTTCAAAGGGGGTTGGGAAAACCGTATCACTGCGATGAGCGAAGCGGACATTTGGGGATGGCGGATCGACGAGACTGCCCCTCAATTAAGCCTGCCCGTATTGATGATCCATGGCGACAGAGCAGCAAGCGGTCGGGACATTCCCCGCCGCATTTTTGAAGACATCGCGTCAGAGCAGAAGACATTGCATTGGATCGACGGGGCCAATCAACTTCAGTTTTACGAAGACCCGCTGATCATTGACGCCGCCGTCAATGCGCTGGCCGCGCACTTTCTGGCCTTCGACCGAAGCATCTGATGCAAACCGCTTGGTTCGCTACGACCTACCCAGAGCAGTCATCGCGGGGAAAACGGTCGGCAACATCGACGTGTAATTTCACAGGAGAGTAGTTACGATGAAAGTGCTTTCGCTACTGGTTGCTTGCACCGTGGCTTGCCCTGCTGTCGCCGAACAGAAGCTGCCGCCCTTTACCGAAGCTGTTTTGCCAATGGGAAGCGATATCTATGCCGTCTCGATTGGACCGGACGGGCCAGATGAAGAGTTCGGCTCGGACGCAACCAATGGTGGGCTATACAAGCTCACTCCCGACGGCGCGACCAAAGAAATCAAACTCTCAGATGGTCGGGGCCTGCGTAATCCGACCGGAATGGTGCGTTCTGGCAACCAGATTGTCATTGTGGATGGCAATGAGCTCATCTCTACCGCGCCGGATGGCACAGTAAACTGGCGGCAGGCTCTCGATGACGATGGTGTTTTCCTCTACGACATCGAAGCTCTCGACGAGAACACCCTTCTCGTGAGTGATTTTGGGCGCGGCGCATTCATTTCGGTCGCAACCCAAACCGGACAAATTCAACCTTACTTTGGCGATCTGCGCATCAGTGGGCTTGCCCGCTTTGCAATTGCAGAGACAGGAATTTACGCGGTGTCCTGGGGCAGCGACGACGCCTGGGACAGCGCTTTGTATTGGGTGCCGCATTCAGACAGCGGGGATACTGCTATAACTGTCTCGAATGGTTTCGGTAACTTGGAATCCGTTGAAATTGTCAACGACACGGTTGTTGTCGGAGGTTATCGGGGTCACAAAGAGTACCCGAGTGCGAAGCTTTTGCACGTTAAAACTGATGGAACCATTTTCCCACTAGACACCGGATCTCATTCGCACGGGATTTCCGATATATTCTTCGATGGGTCGTCAATTTGGCTGACTTATTTCTATGACGCATCCTATGCGCAAATGCCGTCTCAGGCAGCACAAAGCCTCGACTAATAGACGCATATAGTTCGGCTTCCATGGCGCCAGCCTTTCGTCTTTAGCATATGATCCAAGAGCTAACTGGCGGCCCAAAGCGGCCATTGGAGTTGCGCAATGGCAGCACACAATCCAGAAATTCGCTACAGACACGTAATGCTCACACTGCAGGTGGTCAGATCAAATGAAGCCTACTGCTAGGCCTCAGCTTTCACGTTCGTTCGGATATTATTCTTTTAAAGTTAGTTTAAAGCAGCCAATCACACCTGCATATTTCATTACTTACCAATTTCTCCACCCATCAATTAACCTAACCGCCGCGTCTGCATAGCTCTGCGGGAACTGGTCGGACGTCCGGGCTTTCATGATCGTATGAAGTCCCAGCAACAAGCCGATCAGCAGCTTTGCCGCGTCATTCGGGTCAACATCGATGCGCACGGTCCCTTCTGATTTGCCACGGCTGAGGATCGCCTCAAACCGTCCTTCCAAGGCGGTGAGGTATCTCTCGATTCGGGCGTTCACCTCGGGGTCTGTGCGGTCAAATGAACTGATCGAGTTGAAAGCAAGGCACCCCGCATCCTCGATCTTCGGCATACGTTCTGCCGAGGCGATACCCTGGAACCAATAGCCGAGGTCATCCAGCGAATAGGTGTCGGGGTCCGGGAAGTGCCTGGCCTCAGCATTGTCCAGATAAGTATCAAGTGTCTTTAGGAAAAACTTCTCTTTCCCGCCATAGGTGGTTTGCAGTGTGAACCGGGTCAGCCCGGTCTCCTGCTCCAGTTCCCGCGTGCTGGCACCGTGGTATCCGCGCCGCCAGAACAGGTCCAGCGCACCTGCTACAGCACTGTCGTGATCCGTCTTGCGTTTGCGTGCCACAGATTTCTCCTTGCTTTTCTATCCATGTGGATAGTATTTAATTCCTATCCACATGGATAGCATTGCGGGCGCGCGACAGCAAATGCCACGTGCCCAACTGAAATGGAGACCTGACATGACCGCCATCGACCCGACAACCGGGGTCTCAAAGCCCGTCACCCTGCGCATAATCTTCATTCTGAACGCGTTGAAGATCCTGCTGGCCTTTGGTTTCTTCGCCGCGTTCAAGCTCTACGGGCTACAAGTCGGAGAGTTGGCAGGCCCGCAGGCCGCCAACCTGATGCTCTATACGATGCTGGGGTATTTGGTGACTTTTGCCTGCATTGTCGCCTCTATCCTCAAGCGCAGCATGATCGGTGTCCGCGCAGCGATTGCCGTTGATTTTCTGGTCTCGATCCCGGCGACGGCAGTCATCGGTTTTATCATTGCAATCATCAGCATGGGCCTGACCTTTACCGCTTCGGTCCGTGCGTTTTTTGCGTATCGCGGCTGAAGTGAGCACTCTAATGGACCAACCAAATGCCATTGACGACCAATGCATTTGCGGCGCGGTGCGCTACCAGGTGCAAGACAACATGGCCGCTTTCAAACTGTGCTATTGCAGCTATTGCCAAAAAGCTTCGGGGTCGGCCCATGTTGCAAATGCCTTCACCACGCCTGATCAGATTGAATGGCTGGAAGGGCAAGAGCAGCTGACATCGTTCGACGTGCCCAATTCTCGGGTGCGTCGGGTGTTTTGCCGCACCTGCGGGACAACCCTGCCGTTTGAGACGCAAAACGGAAAGTTTTTGGTCGTCCCCGTCGGCAACCTGTCCCGCCCGCCATCCGCCCCCGTTACCGAAGTTGTCGGGTGGGCGTCCCGACCCGCGTGGTATGATGAGGCGCTGTTTTTGATCGACAAGACCCGCACTGCAGAAAGGGCCGCTCAATGAATACCGAACAGGGGATTTCCCCCGACTTCCCGTTTGACTCGAAATATGTCGAGGTGGACGGCCAGCGCATCCACTATGTCGACGAAGGCGAAGGCGCGCCGGTTCTGTTTCTCCACGGCAATCCGACCTCGTCCTACCTGTGGCGCAACATCATCCCCTATGCTGCCAGGCAGGGCCGCGCCATCGCGATGGACCTGATCGGCATGGGCAAGTCGGACAAGCCGGACATACCCTACCGCTTTGTTGATCACGTCCCCTTCGTGGACGGTTTCATCAAAGCGCTTGGACTGAAGAACGTGACGCTCGTCATTCACGACTGGGGCTCGGCATTGGGGTTCTACTATGCGCACCGTCATCCCGAGAACGTACGTGGCATCGTCTTCATGGAGGGCGTCATCCGCCCGATGACCTGGGCCGGATTCCCGCCCGACTTCCGCGCTGGTTTTCGGATGATGCGAACACCCGGTCTGGGGTGGATGATGATCTCGGGCCTGAACATGTTTGTCGAGAAGATCCTCCCAAGCGCCATTGTGCGTGACCTGACTCCGCAAGAAATGGAGCACTATCGCGTGCCATTTCCCACCGCTCATAGCCGCAAACCGGTGCGCATTTGGCCGTGCGAAATCCCGATCGACGGAACACCGACGGACGTGCATGACATTGTAAGTGCTTATAGTCGCTGGCTGGGTGAAACCCAAACTCCGATGCTGATGTTTCATGCTACACCCGGAGGAACCATTGGACCAAATGAGGTCGAATGGTGCCGTCAGACTATCCCGAAGCTCGAAGTGGTAGATGTAGGAAAAGGTATTCATTTCCTGCAGGAAGATAATCCCCATCTGATCGGACAAAAGCTGGAGGACTGGTTGGTGCGCCTGCCTGCGTAGACCGTTCCAGCCTCGCGTAGTGGCCAGTCGATATATACAAATCGGATTTCCTGATTGTATGGTTCAACGATCAGCCCAACCCGTTCATGGGCCATAAACCGGAGGGTAGCCTTGCTGAATATGACAATCCCCATACCCTTGATATTGGTGGCGGCATTGCCCGCCTTTCTGGACCGGTGTTCTGGGTCCGATACCAGTGTGGCCTTAGGCGTGTTGGCCCGCGATCGGGTGGCCTTGACCGCAACGGCCAGCGAAATCGTGGTCGATTTGCCAGTTGCAGAAGGAACCACCGTCAAAGCCGGCGATACGTTGGTTCAGCTTGATCCAACGCTGCAGAGCGCAAAGCTGGCTCTGGCGCAGGCCGAGCTTGAAAAAGCACAAGCCACGCTTTTGAAATTGCAGGTCGGACCGCGGGAGGAAGAGATTGCGATCGCCGAGGCCAAAGTCGCAGGCGCAGTCGCGCGCCTCGCCGACGCCGAAGCCATCTATGACCGAAACGCCACGCTGGTGGAAAATTCGGTCGTTACCGAAGCGCAAGTTGCTAATGATCTGGCCCTTCGCGATTCCGCACGCGCCGAGCTGGCCAGTGCTCAGCAGTCCCTTATAGAACTGCAAAACGGCACCCGCCCAGAAGATTTGGCAGTCGCCGAGGCCAACGTGCGCGCTGCCGAAGCCTCGGTCGCCGCCGAACAGACCGTGTTGGAGGACCTGACAGTTGTAGCGACTCGCGACGGCGTACTGGATTCATTACCCTGGAATCTTGGCGAGCGCGTGACGTCCGGCAGCCCAGTTGCGGTTATGGTCACCGGACAAACACCCTATGCGCGCGTTTATGTGCCCGAGCCGCATCGCGTCGGCCTCAAGCCCGGCGATACGCTGGAAGTGCGCGTTGACGGGCTTACCGAGCCGCTGGACGGCGTGATCCGCTGGATCAGCGACGACGCGTCGTTCACACCATATTATGGGTTGAACAAGGACGACCGTACGCGGCTTGTCTATCTGGCTGAAATTGATCTGCCCACTGCGTTGCCGGACTTACCCGCCGGTGTGCCCGTGCAGGTCCCCATGCCATGAGCGACGTGGTCGTCTCGACGAAAGGCCTGACCCGCCGGTTCGGGGAAAACACCGCAGTAAACAATCTGGACCTCGAGATCCGAACGGGCCAGATCTACGGGTTTCTTGGCCCCAATGGCTGCGGTAAGACCACGACCATGCGCATGCTAACCGGCTTGTTGACACCCAGTAGTGGGGCGATCTCGGTTTTGGGTCGGTCGATGCCCGAGGCGGCAGAGCCGCTGAAGAACGAGATCGGATATATGACCCAGATCTTCTCGTATTACCGGGACCTGACGGTGCTGGAAAACCTCCGGTTCGCGGCGGAAATCTACGGCATTCCGGTGAAATCCGCCAAGGAACGGATTGATGAACTGCTACATACCTATGACTTGACGACCAATGTCCATCAGTTAAGCGGAAGCATGAGCGGCGGTCAGCGGCAAAAGCTGGCCCTCGCCGCCACCGTCATGCATCGCCCAAAGCTTCTGTTTCTGGATGAACCGACATCTGCCGTTGACCCGGAAACACGCCGGACGTTCTGGGAGCAATTGTTTGATCTGGTCGATCAGGGAGCGACAATGATCGTTTCCACACATTTCATGGACGAGGCAGAACGCTGTCACCGACTGGCCATCCTTCAGCACGGGGTGAAAAAGGCGGACGGGTCTCCGCGCCAGTTGATGGACGATTTGCGGGCCGACGTTGTCGAAGTCGAGGGGCCGGACTTGCGAAAGGTCAAACACGAGTTGGACGGCAAGCCCAAGATTCTATCGACAGCACAAGTGGGCTCGCGGCTGCGTGTGCTGGTCGACAAGTCCGAGCCTCGGCCCGTCGATATGCTGCGCACCCAACTTGGCGCGTTCTCGAACCTGTCCTTGACACCACAAAGGCCAAATCTGGAAGATGTGTTTGTCAGCGCTACACGAGGGCCTGAACAGTGATCTCCCCACGCCGCATCGCCGCTGTGCTGAAGAAAGAGTTGCTGCAACTGCGACGGGACAGGATGACCTTTGCTATGGTGATCATGATCCCGCTGATCCAGCTGCTGCTGTTTGGCTATGCGATCAACACGAACTTGCGTCATGTCCCCGTCGCGCTTGTGGACGAATCCAGAACCGAGCTGTCTCGTACGCTTTCGCAGATCGTTCAGGCCACGCAGGTCGTGACAATCACCGAAGAGCTGACCACCCCCCAGGAGGCGGAACGCGCAATTACGGAATCCCGCGTACGCGCCGCACTGATCATCCCTCAGGACGTGAGCCAACGCCTTGCTCGCAGCCCGTCAGTCGGGTTGGGTCTGCCCAATGCAACGGACCAGACCAGCAGTCGGCCTGTTGCCCATTGGATCGTCGATGGCTCGGACACGATGGTTGCCAGCGCAATCAAATCCCTACGGACGATGCCCCTGACCGAGTTATTGAAACAGCCTCCAAACCAGCAAGTGCCCACGTTTGAGGTCACGCTCTACTTCAACCCCGAACAGCGGTCAGCGGTGAATATCGTGCCAGGTCTTGTCGGGGTCATCCTGACTATGACGATGATCCTTTTCACCTCGGCTGCCATCGTCCGCGAACGTGAGCGCGGGAACATGGAGATGCTTATCAACACCCCAATCCGTTCGATCGAGTTGATGGTCGGTAAGATCATCCCCTACATCTTTCTGGGTCTGATACAGGTCGCAATCATTCTCGGTCTCGGGCATGTCTTGTTCGATGTCCCAATCAATGGCGGGCTGGGTGTATTGCTGGTGGTAACGCTGCTGTTCATTGTTGCCAGCCTTTCTCTGGGGCTGGTCATTTCCACTCTGGCCCAGAACCAGCTTCAGTCGATGCAGATGACCATCTTTGTCCTGCTGCCCTCAATCCTTATGTCGGGTTTTATGTTCCCATTCGACGGCATGCCTAAACCGGTCCAGATGATTGCTCAAATTCTACCTGCGACGCACTTTATGGACATGATCCGCGGTGTGGTCCTGCGTGACGCTTCGCTATACGAGTTGCGCTGGGGAATTCTCTGGATGATCGGATTTGCGGCATTCGGATTATTGGCGGCCACTCTGAGATTCAAGAAACGGTTGGGTTGAAGCGACCCAAACCCGCCGTTAACCAAGAACCTTCATCGCTGCACTGCGGCCCGCCAAAGCCGTCATTCGCAGCGAGTGCAAACTCGGGGCCCTAGCGAACTCACAGTCTGCGGACGAACCAGACATTCAACTCACTAAATTGAATGTCTGGTTATTGCTTGAATTAAGGATGAAATATGAATTCACCCGTGCTGCGAAGTGTCCCACCAATGCGAGTGCATGAACGGTGCGATCGCAATCGTATTGCCGCTCAATTTCTCGACTGAACCTGCAGTTAACTCAAGTGCCATCCATGCCTCCGGGGCGGTCAGAAGGTCTGGATACGGCGTTTGCTTATCGGTCGGTATAAACCCAAACCGAGGGTAGAATGTCGGCACGCCCAACACAAACACTGCGTCCGTTCCGATGGACTTGAGGTGGTTGATGCTGATTTCCATGATCTCCTTGCCAACACCATGGCCTTGATACTGCGGCGACACCCCGCAAGGTGCCAACAAGTAGCAACTTGTGCCAGGGTGGTCTTTGAAAACAAACGGTGTGAACAACACGTTGCCCGCGATCTTCCCATCGCGCTCTGCACTGATCGAGATTGTCTTCGGATGGTCGAGAAAATCTTTTGCCAGCTGAGCTATTTCTGCCCCTTCAGCCTCGCCAAACGCTTGTCTGTGGACTTCCACTATGGCTTTGATTTCTGCGTGGTTCATAGTTCATTCCTATCTTTGGTTCATTTGTGCACGAACGGATTGGTTCCCCAAATGCGTAATCCGGTAGGGACTGCCATTTTTCGATTTGATGAAGCGTTTGTCCTTGAGACGTTTGAAAACGTCCATCGTGCAGGCCGAGAAGACAAAGCCGTCACGGGTGTAACACTGAACGGATTGTACTTTTCCGTTGTCGGCACGCGCGTACTTAATCTCGCCACCCAAGGCGAGTTCATGCAAAACACGTTGCTCGTGCTTTGAAATGTTCATGGGATGTCTCGATTTTACGAAAGTACAGAAACAGGACACTCAGCGTTGCGCGTGAGTGTGCCTATTAAAGTTGGTGTTCCTGAATTTACTTCGCCAGGAACGGGCGTTAGGCCCGGGACTCTTTCATAAAATCTCCATAACGAGAGGCAATCTGCCTCAGGCGTGTGTGCACTTAGTATTTGATCCAAAAATCGTCAACATGTGTGCGTAAAAAAATCTAAGCGATGCGGACAAACCAACATTCGTCCGAGTGCAGTATTCGACAATAATGGGCTCAACGCGATCATCTGAGCACTTTTGTCGAATGTCCACAAACGACTACCACCGCTCAATCATGCTTGCTGCGGAGAATGGCCACACTGAGCCCAGTAAGCTAAATGCTGCGCTACGAATGAACGTCGACCGTGGCATCCACATTGCTCATTGGACGATCTGGATTTCGACATCTATTGGCTCGCGATCTAAACCATTTGTGTCTGCCATATCTTGCGGACATGCCGATACACCCAGGCATTCTCTTACGGGTGAACAGGATTGCGCCCCCGAATATACGGGAATCGATGCAACTCTGAGAAGGTGCAGAAGCCCTGAGCTTGGGCTCACGCCCAACGCAGCGCGTGGCCCATGCCGGAGCTGGTATCCGATTGTTCACGGCCTTTAGCCGACCTAGAGTACGTCGTTTGATTTCTGCAGTCGTCCCCGCTTTTCGGACATTTGCCGCAAGTGTTACATTTTGAGGCTATTGAACTCACAAACGGCGTAACGAGCCGGTCGTTCACATTGTCTGCGCCAATGGTTGCTTCCAATGTAGTTCCTCAGTCACCAGATCTGGCGAAAATGGCGCTTAACGCATTACTGGCCGCTTCAAGATCAGCGCAAACCGACACGCCTGTTTCTTTAAGTTCGGCAGAAACATCTACAGGTAAACTTGTATTGCTGCCTTCGGGGATTTCGTTAAGACGACCACCAATCAGAACCGGCAGTTCGAGCCCGGCCTCTCTCAGTTTGTGCATCAGAGCTTTTGTGTAGCGCAACGCCACACCGTTATAGGTGCTCAGCGCGATCACATCGACAGACTTCTTTTTGGCAAGAGTAACGATATGATCCGGATCGCTTGATACACCACCGTCTTCAACAGCGAACCCTGTTTTGTAAAAAACGAGGTCCAACAGCATTTTACCATGTTCATGAACATCCGTGGTCGCAGTCAGAATTCGGACGGGTCTCTTCCCAAGCTCTTTGAGCGTGCGACCCGCGTCAGATGCAGCAAACGCCGCGGCTTTTTCCTCCAGTTCGCGATGCGTTGTCGCTCCAACGATGGGGGTTCGTCGCCCCGGTGCATCCTCGCGCGCTGCGCCTCCACCGAATGACCTTTCCAATACCCGTCCGCCCAGACGACGCAGAGACAGCAGCAGCTCAAACGGGTCGTTCGTATCGATACCGCCTTGCGACAGACCTGTCAGAACCCGGTCGGCAAAGTCCTGGCCTTCCTGCAACAGGGTCTCGCCTATGCTGTCGATCTTATCGGTGTTGATCAGAGGCAAATAGCCGTCCGCCAGTTCGACAAGCCTGCCCAAGTGGCACTGGGCGTCACAGATTTCTGCCACATCGGGGATGCGCTCATTCTCACTGACCGGCACCGGGTTCAAGGCATGTCCACTTGGTCGAAGCCGCTGTGCCACGATGTCCGACAGAAGATAGCTCGACAATCCAGCAAAATTTTCGGCATGGGTCCCTTTGTAAAGCACCGTTGCGCCGTAAATTTGCGAGCCGGGCACTCCGCCGCTGATTTTTGCCAGTGCCCGTTGAAATGCAATCCGCGTCAAAGGTTCGGTGAAGTGATGGCCGTAGCAAACTGCATAGGGCGCCCCGATCAGGTCAGTTACGATGTATTTTTCAAGCAAGGCCTGACCCATCGCCGAGGTCAGATCCTCAAATACCGCGGCATATCCATCATCCAGATTGGAATGCACCAAAACCGGAACCGGTTGTGCGGCGATAAGGCCAAGTGCCTGAACAGTGGCCCGCGTCGCTTCAACGTCATCGTCATGCCCCGGCAAGCGGAAGGTAAAATATTGCCCCAGGTTCCCGATTGTTGTTGCACCAGCAGCCAGTGCCGCACATGTGTTTTCCAACGCTGCGGGAAACCCCAGCATAAAGTCACCAAAGTGCATTGCGGCGGGGCTTACCTCTGTCAGGCGTGCAAAGGCCCCTGCGTCGTTCAGGAGAATTCCGGTTCCGCGAGCCTGATCTGTGCGCCGGTCCCTTGGAAAGCCCATGGACCAATCCAAACACATGCCAAACCGATCAATTTGCACCCCCCGTTTTGAACAGCTGTCATAAACACATTGGATGGCATCAACTGTGTGCGCAAGATCACGGAACCCGAGGTGCGCATGCTGCATCACATGACCGGATTGCATACGATATTGCTTGTACTCAATCTCGTTCCTGCAACCGGTCGCGCGACGAAATGCACTGTCGCCAACGGCCCAACAGGACACCATGTTTTTACCATTGCCCAGCAGATCTGCGCCATTTGGCAAATCCTGTTCCGGAAGAAGCTCGGCACGTTCGATTTTGTAAATGGGCTCGCTCATAGGGTCAGGATGATGAAATCAGGACAATTGACAAGTTGGTGCTGCCGGCATTGGCGAAATTCGCCCTCGTTTAGTCAAGAATTGAGGAAGAAACTGCTTCTTCCACCATAACTTCCGTTGGTTCTGTCGCAAATTTTGTAGCGACAGCATCAGTGGAGTTGGTGAGCCGGTTATCCCGCCAGTTGGACGAACTTCCGAAGCAGGCGGAGTCCAAGCGTGAATTGACCGTTGCGGATAATGTTGACCAACTCGATGCCATCCAGGACAGATGCGGCTGGAGCGAAGGAATTGAAGCCGAGCATGGGCCTGATCCGTCGGCTTAAATCAATGGTCTTGTTCCGGCGCTTGGATAACATGAGGTCAAGAGTTTCGCCATTTTTGTCGATGGCTCTATGAAGGTAAATCCATTCACTTTTTATTTTTGACATACGTTTCATTCATGCGCCAGGAACGGTTTCTGCGGCGTTTCCGATACCGTGCGGCATCAGCTACGACGTCGGCCTATCGACTGACCCAACGGTTTAGTGTCGAGTGATCAAGATCTACTCCGCGTTCCGCTATGATTTCTTCCAAATCGCGATATGAAACACCGTAGCGCAGATAGAAGAACACGGTTTGTAGGATCACATCCTTTGGGAAGTGCGCAACTTTGAATGAAACCATCTTCGCTGCATTCCAAATGAGAAACTCGGGCCGCCGATCTCTCGAGGGTTTAAACTCAAACAGAGAGCTCAGGAAACTTTCGACAGAACCCTAACCGCGGACCAAATGGCCACCGTCTACGTCTAGGACAGCGCCGGTCAGGAAGCCATTTGTCATCGCCAGGATAACAGCCTGCGCAACCTCTTCCGCCGCTCCGACGCGTCCGACGGGCAAGCTGGTGCCGACTTGGGCATACATGTCGTCTCGCGCCTCGTCCGACATTCCGGCATAGGCTTCCGTGGCGACCATGCCGGGGCTGATGCAGTTCACCCGTGCCCGCCCAGACAGTTCCAGCGCCAGCCCCTTGGTCAGAGCCTCGACCGCGGCGTTCACGGCACCAAGACCTGCCGCCCCCGCGGACGGGCGGCGGCTGAGTACGCCAGAGAAAAATGTGATGGACCCGCCAGCGCTCAATGTCGGCAACACTTGGCGCGCAGCCACATAAGGGCCGATGAATTTGGCCTCTATCATACCGCGCAGATCGTCGGTCAGCAGCTCGGCAAAGGCTCCGTGCGCAGCACTGGAGGCGGAGATCACCAAATGGTCCACCTTGCCAAGGCCTGCAGCCCAGGATCTCACTTCCTTCTCGTCTGTCATATCCACTGGCGCGATCTGCACCCCGCCTCCGATTTCCTCGGCTATCGCCTGCAACTTGGCTTGGCTGCGGCTGGCGATTGTGACACGCGCCCCAAGCGCGACGGCCATTTCCGCCGCTGCTTTACCGATTCCGCTGCCGCCTCCGACGATGACGACGTGTTTATCCGCGAGGGCCGTTTCGAAAACTATGCTCATTTCTTTGGTCCTTGTCTTTCGATTTGCCTGATTGAGTTAGTCGATGCTCAATACAAGCTTGCCGGTAGTCTCGCCTGCTTCCAGACGGCGATGGGCCTTGGCAGCTTCAGCAATCGACAACGCGGTGATCTGAGGACGCAGAACGCCGGTTTCCAGCAGTTCGAACACAGCCGCCATATCCGTACTGAAAGCGTCGGGGTGGTTCACGAAATAGGTGTAGATGTCGCTAACCCGGACAGCGACGGATTTTTGGAAGTGCTTCGCCAGATCTTCGGCAAAGCTGCCAACGGGCGGACCCGCGAGAAAACCGAACAACACAGCTGTGCCAAGCGGCGCCAACGCATCGAGGTCAGATTTTAGGGTCTCGCCTGAAATTGGGTTCAATGTCAGGTCAACGCCGCGCCCGCCTGTGATCTCCATCACCCGGGCGGCGACATCCTCTTGGCGGTAGTCTATGACGTGATCTGCGCCTTGCGCGCGCGCATAACCAACCTTGTCGGTACTGGCCGAGGCGATTACGGTCATGTCCAAATGTTTGGCGATATGCAGGGCCATCGTTCCAACACCGCCCGCAGCCGCGTGAACCAACACAGATTTACCCGCCGCCGCGTCGCCAAGATTGACCAGCATATGGTATGCGGTCATCGCGTTTACCGGGATCGAGGCTGCTGTTTCAAAGCTGATGTTGTCGGCCAGCCGGGTTACATAGGGCGCTTCGATCACCGAATGCGTGCCATAACCGCCCGCGCCGATTGGACCCATCCAAGCCACACGATCACCTATAGAGAAACCTTCGACACCATCGCCCAAAGCTTCAACGACTCCGGCCCCTTCGACACCTGGCACATGCGGCAGATTGGGCATCATTCCCTCGGGCATCTCGCCCCGGCGTATGATCGTGTCGATGAAGTTAATGGCCCCGGCGTGGTTATGGATCAGGATCTCTCCAGCACCGGGTTTTAAAATGTCGAGGTCGGTTTTGCGCAGGACGTTGGGCCCGCCAGTCTGGGTAATCTCAATTGCATAGGGCATTAGATGTCTCCTTCTGTTGCGCAGAAGGTAGAGGTTGGTATTTGTATTAATAATAGTTGATATTGTAAGATATTATCTCAAAAATGGGACAATGATCTACAATGACCTTGCCCTGTTCACCGTTGTCGCCAATCACCTAAGCTTTTCCAAGGCCGCTGATCGATTAGGCATACCACTTAGTCGGGTCAGCCGCAGGGTTGCTGAGTTGGAGGACCATCTGGGCATCAAACTGTTTGAACGCACGACCCGTCAAGTTCGCCTGACCGAAGAAGGACGTCGCCTTCTGGATCGCTGTCAGGACCCGATTGAAGCGCTTCAGGGCATCGCAGGCTTTGCGGATGAAACAAGACGGCAAACCATCCGCATTACTGCCCCTCCGCTGGCAGCCCGTACAACCATAGGCCCGCGCCTACTGGATTTTGCGGAACGGAATCCGGACGTGGAACTCGAGTTGACCACGACAAACATGATGCTGGATTTCTTTCGTGACAATATCGACCTGGCCTTTCGGCTCGGTCCCCTGACGGATTCCAGCCTGGTCGCCAAGCGGCTTTGGTCGGTTCCCTACTGTTTCTGCGCCGGGAAGGGCTTCATCCAAAAACGCGGGCTTAGCGGGCCGGTATCGCGGCAGGAGTTTCTGAAGTTGCCTGCTCTGGCAGCAGGGCAACCCTGGGTGCTAGAGACCCGGGAGACATTGCAGCCATCCCATATCACCCACAGCTTAAGCGACCTTGACGTCATCGCACAGGCTGCCGGACGCAATCTGGGTGTCGCAATGTTGCCTAGGGACATGGTGGGCGGTGACTTGCACCCTCTTGAGGTCGAGGATGCCGTGCCTCTGGCGCGGGGCATGTTCGCCGTCTATCCTGGCCGCCGCCTCTTGCCGGCGCGGGTCCGTAAGCTGATTGATTTCATGGCTCCCGGATAGACTTACCAAGCAATCGCGACACCATCGCGAAAGAACCCGCCGGTCGGGCTATTTTTCGGCAAGGTTGCCGCCCAAACGACACCTTTTGCTCCGTTGGCCACTGGACGTCCTCCGCCGCCCATGTCCGTGGCCACCCAACCGGGGCAAACAGCGTTGACGAGGATACCCTGGGGTTCCAACTCCGCTGCGATTTTAATGGTCAGCGCATTCAGCGCCGCTTTGGAAATACCATAGCCAGGTGTGCCGGAGGACATACCGGTCAGCGCTCCTGCCCCTGAAGACACGTTGACGATCCGCGCATCCTTTCCGCGTTGCAGCAACGATATCGCGGCGATTGTTGTGTCCCAAGCACCGAAGAGGTTAGTGTCAAACGCAAGGCGCACGCGCTCAAGATCCGCGCGATGGGCCTGCTGATCCGTGTCGTAATCCACGCCCGCATTGTTCACCAGGACATCGAGGTGCCCATAGGTGGCTTCAATCATCGAAAAGGCGGTCACGACCGAGTCAGGATTGGATACATCCAATTGCAGAGCTTCCACCCCATGCCCAATGTCCTTCGCTGCAGCTCGCCCTTTTTCCAGATCGCGAGCGCCCACCAGAACTTTCACCCCATGGTTTTGCGCCAGTTGGCGGGAGACTTCTTTGCCGATGCCGCGATTGGCTCCGGTCACGAGTGCGATGCGTTGATTGGTCATGGTCTCCTCTCTCAATTCGCCTCAGCGGCGCGTTCGCCAGCAATGGCGACAAGGCCGCGGTCACCGGTTTCCCACAACGCCGTCATGGTCATCGAGGTGACGACCCAGCGATTATCTGATTTTTGCAGCTCGTAGCTATAGCGGCCGCCCAACACCCAAAGACCATCGTCGATCCGGTGCGTCGCCGTGAAGTCGGCATCGGCTGTCGCAGAGCTTTCGGAAATCGAGGTGACCGAGTGATTGGTCACCATGTGATGCGTGCTGTCAAAACCCGGAAGGAAGGCGGCCCAGCCCGCCACAAGGTCATCAGCGGGTTGCGTCGCCGGTTCCCCACCCCAAAGACTGGTGTAATCGGTGGTGACGGTGTCGGCAAACGCGCTGCGCACGCGGATCCAATCATGGCGATCCGCACCGGCGGCGATGTCAGTGATTGAGGTTGAGATATCAACCTGTTGATCGGCAAAGGCCACGCCGCCGATCAGAGAGGCCGCGGCGAGAGTTGTTGTAAACTTTCTGTACATGGGGGTGCTCCGAATAAATCAGGGATGGGCGCCGGACGGAATCCCAACGCCCAGTTAGCTGCTTAGTTGTCCAGGCCGGCGCGGAAGTGATCGGCCACAGTGTCCGCCGCGCGGGTCACGTCCTCGGGGTTGTCGTAGAAATCGAACTGCGTGACGTCTTCCAGCCACTGCGCCGTCGTTTCCCCGGCAAATCCGGCAAGGAAAGTCTGCACACCCTGCGGGATCGCTGCACTTTCCGAGTGGACAACCGCCAGCGGTTTGTCCAAACGCTGCGGATTGTCAGCAGGGTGATAGGTCAGCCAGCCTTCCCAACCCGCATTGTTCCATTTGTCGTCGTATTCAGGGATCGCGCCACGGTCGGCCTCGTAGTAGTAGCCCCCGATCGGCATCAGGACACCTTCGGCACCTTCTGGACCTGCGGCAGGTATAATCTGACCGCCTGCAGCCTCAGCCGCTTGGGAGACTTCGATCAGCCCTGCAACGCCTTCTTCGCCACCGTAAACCGCCTTGACGATTTCTTCATTCTGCAGCCAAGGCGCGACTAGGCCCAGGCGCTGAACCAGTGGGTTACCGGAAACGGCATCGACCATGTATCCAGCCGAAGCGCAGATACCCAGGCCGTTGATGTGATCGGCATCCACCTCTGGCAGACTCGCAACGAACCTGAACGCGGCTTCGATGTCCGAAGTCTTGGCCTCGGGGCTTTCAACAAAGCGCACATGGTTGGGCAGATCGCCGGATTTACCCCACCCACGGAAATCGAAAGTGAAGGCGGCGAAACCACGTTCGGCCATTTCGCGGGCGTAGTTGGCGGGCATCTGCTCTTGCACAGAGGTCCACGCACCGGTGACCACGACGGTCTGCAGAGGCGCATCACCGCGTTCTTCTGGCAGATAGAGCGTGCCGGACAAGGTCGCGCCTTCATTTTCGAAGGTCACGGTGCGGGTCTCTACTTGAGCAATCGCAGCTGACGAAGCCATCAGCGCAGCGGCGGTGTTCAGAGTGAACGTTTTCATGGCGGTATCTCCCAAAATCTGTCTGGATGGGCGCAAGCCCGATGACCAAAGAGATACCTTTAGAAAGCCCGGCATACTTGCACCGGACTGCCGTGTTTTTGAAGGATCCTGCTCAGGCGTCGTTTCCAGCGCGGAATGCGCGCGGAGTCTGACCCACCACCTGCTTGAAGCTGCGTGTGAAATGCGCCTGATCCGAAAACCCACACGCCAGAGCTATATTCCCCAACGGGCGACCGTGATCCTGCATCATCTTCATCGCCTGCTCAATTCTATAGGCCATGACATACTGCATTGGGGTTGACCCTAGCGTTTCCTTGAAGACCCGGGCGAAATGCGATGGGCTCATCCCCGCCTCGTCCGCCATTTGATCCACGGTGATCGTCTGATCCAACCGGTTTTGTACGTAGTCCAAAACGCGCTGGTAATGTTGAGAGGTGAACCGAGAAGTCAGCTCAATATCTTCGGCGCGATGTTTTCCATATTTCTGAAGCAGTTTGACCAGAAACACCCGGCTCATGGCCTCGAACATGACCGCGGAAGACATGTCATCCGCCTCAAGCGCGTCCCGCAATATGACACCTGCAGCACAAAGGTCAGGGTCCGAGAACTGCGGCAAGTTCCGGAACTGTTGCGGATCGAGCAACATGCCAAGTTCGGCCTGTGCAAAGCGTTCCACCTTGGCCGGATCCAGCGTGATAACAATGACATCAGACGACTCATACCATCGCCAACCCGAGCGCATACCGGCAGGGGTGACGATAATATCGTCCTTGCAAAACGTGAAATCACGCAATTTTCCGTCCCGCCAGTTCTGAACCCGATGCGCGTTTGCCTGAAGATTCAGAAGGACGTGATGTTCTTCGAAAACCGCTTCGGGCATATGGTCCGGTTTTGCCTGAAAATACCTGACTGACATCAGTCCAGCTGCCGACGGACGCCCAATCGCGTCGCTATTGAGCAACGGCTCGGAAGGGTAAATGTCTGCATACCTCAGTGGCATTCTCTGTTTCCAGCACTGACTTTGGCCAATTTTCGCAAGTATCTGACTTGCAGGCAACGCGTTTGGTTTTACACAGGAAGTAGAACCGCTCAATTCACCGGCTGGATCGGGCCGTCCATATTAGTTGCGTCACTCCAATAGGACCCTTCTTTCCGGTCTATGTGAAGTTTCAGTACGTCCAGCGCTTTTGGAACATCGCCATTCTCGACGCACTGAAGCAACTCAATGTGCTCCCGATAGGACTTAGCCATGTGATCCGGGTGGTGCCCCAACCGGCTGCGCAACGCCGCCATTTTCAATGCAATCGTTTGATAGGCATCATTCAGAAACCGATTGTCGGCACAGTCGAAAAGGCATTGGTGGTATAGAGTATCCAGATAAAGATATTCTGCATCATCCGCAGCTTCACGGGCTGCTGTCATTCGGACAACGCAATCTTCAAGCGCGGCATGAAGCGCCTGCGGGTTCGCTTGCATGGCCGAAGTTAGGGCGGT
Organism: Ruegeria sp. BI11; assembly: GCF_056538005.1. Lineage (NCBI taxonomy): Bacteria > Pseudomonadati > Pseudomonadota > Alphaproteobacteria > Rhodobacterales > Roseobacteraceae > Ruegeria > Ruegeria sp. BI11. The sequence goes on from NZ_JBQFSM010000016.1 coordinate 79,003, forward strand.
TGTCTCAAGGCAGACACGGGCATCGCATAGCTTGGCCAATTCTTCCGGTTCCAGATTGAACACGAAAGACCCCCTTTGCGGCTCAACGACCAATAGACCTTCCATTTCAAGCCGATTGATCGCCTCTCGCACAGGGGTGCGGCTGACCTCAAGATTCTTGGCGATTCGAGCTTCAGACAACTGCTCACCCAGTTCGAATTCGCCTTTGATGATCCGCTCGCGAAGATTTTCAGTCACCAATTCCGTCAATGATTTCGGTCTGTTGAATGGGCTCATATCGCTCTCCTCGGTTCGACAGTAGCAGCCTCGCATCTGGCATACAATGTGTTAGTGTTGACATATTGGCATACTGTATGCCAGTTTCGATTCTCACAAGGAGACGACATCGGGAGGGGCGTCTTTGCAAATTCTGGAAACATGGATTGTTGCGTTGAACCGTGCGCTCGTTGCTCTGGCGCTGGCTGCGGTCTTTGCAATTGTCTTTGCCAACGTGGTTGGGCGTTATGGGCTGGGATCATCCCTGGCCTGGGTCGAAGAGGTCGCTCGGCACCTGATGATCCTTGGTGCGTTTTGCGGGGCTGGCCTTGCCCTGCGTGAAGGCCGTTTGGTAGCGATCACCACCTTTCCTGATCTGTTGCCGGATGTTCTAGCCCGATCGCTACGTTGGTGCATCGTCATCGTGATGTTCGGTTTCATGGCGACGATGCTGTGGCTAGGCATACAATTCGTCGAATTCGGCTGGAACAAGGAAACCATGTCCACCGGCATTTCGCGCGGCATTCCCTATCTGGCGATTCCGATAGGATGCGCGTTGTTCCTGATCCAGCTGGCCTTCTTTGCCAAACGCTTCGTTAATCAAGATTTTGAGTATGGACTAAGCCCCGAACGTGACGAGGCGGGGGTTTAAGCCGTGGCAAAAACGCTAATCATTTTGTTCTTCGCCACACTTTTTCTTGGTGTTCCCGTGGCTTTCACGATGGGAATCGCGGGGCTATCCGCGATCTTCATCGACGGCTCACTGAACCCGCTGGTGGCAACACAACGCATGTTCGCCGGGATCGACAGTTTCCCCCTGATGGCGGTACCGTTTTTCATCCTGGCGTCTGAACTTATGACAGCCTGCGGCCTGACCAACGCCTTGTTGCGCTTCGCCAACGCGTTGGTCGGCCATGTGCGCGGAGGCCTGGGACATGTGAACATACTGGTATCCATGCTGTTTGCTGGGATCAGCGGGTCAGCGCTGGCAGATGCGGCGGGGCCTTCCGCCATCGTTATGCGGATGATGCGCGAGGCCGGGTATGAAAAGAACTATGCCGGTGCCCTGTCCGCCGCGACGGCAACGATCGGTCCGATCATTCCACCATCCATTCTGGCTGTGATCTTTGCGATCTCGACTAATGGTGTGACGGTTGCGGGGCTGTTTCTGGCAGGGATCGTGCCGGGCGTTCTGCTAGGTGTCGCGCTGGCTATCGCCAATCATATCGTGTCCACACGGTTTGGCTATCGCGGGCGCGAGCATCGCGCAACCATGTCCGAATTGCGCAGCGCCACCTTGTCAGCTATTCCGGCCCTGATAATGCCGGCAATCATTCTGGGCGGTATCCTTTTCGGTGTTTTCACGCCGACCGAGGCAGGCGCCGTAGCTTCAGCCTACGCTCTGTTCCTTGGCTTCATCCTGCGGGCTTTCACGTTCCGAACTCTATACGCCGCTTTCGTGCGGGCCGCCGTGGTGACGTCGTCGGTCTTCCTGATCGTGGCGATGGCGTCGATCTTTGCCTGGCTGCTGACCTATCTGCAGATCCCGCAGGAATTGGCCAAACTGATCACACAGATCAGTGACAACCGTCTGGGCATCCTGTTCATTCTGGCCATATTCGCCCTGATTTGCGGCTTCTTCATCGACACGCTGCCCGCGCTGATCATCCTGACTCCGATCCTCGGTCCCATTGCCTATTCCGCCGGGATCGACCCGCTGCAATTCGGGATGATGCTGGTGCTGAACCTGACCATCGGGATGATCACCCCTCCGGTTGGTCCGGTGCTGTTCGTGATCGCGACGGTCGGACAATTGAAAATCGAACGCCTGTCAAAAGCGGTTCTGCCGCTGCTGCTGGCTGAACTCGTGGTGCTGCTTCTGGTCATTCTTGTGCCTGGCGTCAGCACCTTCATCCCCAACTTCTTTGGATTTGCGAACTGACATGAAAGGGAGGAACCTCATGAAAGCCATGTCAAAACTGATGACGGCCACGGCTGTTATTGCAATGACCGCTGCCGGTGCAGCCTCGGCCAAGGAGCTGAAATACGCGCATTTTCAAGCCGCTGACCTGAGCTCGCCGAAACACGCCGCAGCCCTGGCCTTTGAGGCCTGTGTCGAGGGCAAAACCTCGGGCTCGATCGACGTTCAGATCTTCCCGGCATCGCAGCTTGGTGGCGGGTCCGAGATCATGGAAGGGCTACAGCTGGGCACCGTTCAAATGGCCGCGATCCATGACGGTCCGATCTCGGCCGTCTACAAACCCTTCTCGGTTCTGGCGATGCCTTACCTGTTTGACGATCAGGCGATGGCCTGGGCAGTGATGGACGGTGAATTCGGTGACGCACTGGCTGAAGACATGCTGGCCCAGACGGGCATCCGCAATTTTGGTGTGGCCGACAACGGCGTGCGCAACTTCACCAACAACGTCAAACCCGTGGCTGAACCCGCCGATATGGAGGGTTTGAAAATGCGGGTGATGACGGCGCCGGTTTGGGTGACTTTGGTTGAAAGCCTGGGCGCTTCGGCAACACCGGTTCCGTGGCCAGAATTGCCCGGCGCGCTGCAGCAGGGTGTTGTGGACGGTCAGGAAAATGGCGTGACCAACATCGTCAACGCCTCGCTCTACCAGCACCAGAAATACGTTTCACTGGATGGGCACGTGTTCAGCTGGCACGCCTACCTGATGTCGGACATGTTCTTCGAAAGCCTGACGGACGACGAGAAAAAGGCCGTCGAACAGTGCGTTGAGATCTCGAAGACGATCCACCGCGGCATGACCGCTGCGCAGGATGCGAATGCCACCGCAATCCTTTCGGAAAAAGGCATGGAGGTCGTTCCCGTCAGCCCCGAGCAGAAGGCCATGTTCCGCGAAGCCGCGCAGCCTGCCGTGCGCGAATACATCGTCGGTGAGATTGGTGAGGACTGGCCGAACCGCCTCGACGCTGCTGTCGAAGCGTACAAGGCCCAGTAACCCATGCCGAGAGACCGTCACATGACCCGCCAGACCATCGCAATCCTGGAACCCGGCTATGCCGCTTATGACACCGAAGCCTCGGTGCTGGCTGAGCAGGACGTTCAAATCGCACCGGTCGCGCCGGAGACTGAGGCGGTCTTAGCCCTGCAGGCGTTGAACCCGGTCGCCATCCTTGTGCGCGAACGCGCGGTGGATGCGGCGGTAATCGACGCCTGCCCAAACCTCAAAGTCGTCGTCCGCTATGGTGTGGGCGTCGACAACATCGACTTGGACTACGCGCAGTCGCGCGGCATTTACGTCGCGAATGTCCCCGATTACGGGGCCGAGACTGAGGTCAGCGAACACGCCCTGGCGCTCTATCTGGCGGTGCAGCGGCGCATCCCGTCGCGCGATGCCGAAGTGCGACAAGGCAAATGGGGCATCGGCCAGGCGGCCCTGATCCCCAGCCGCGAAAACGCCACCCTTGGCCTGATCGGGTGTGGCAAGATCGGGTTGAAGGCAGCGCAAAAGTTCCGGGCGCTTGGGTTTGCGTCCGTGTTGGTCTTGGACCCGTACCTTGGAGACGAGGCTGCCGCCGCTGCCGATGTGCAAAAGGTTGATCTGGCCGAGCTTTGCAAGTCAGCCGACGTGATCAGCCTGCACGCGCCACTCACCCCTGAAACGCGGCATATCCTGGATGCCGAACACATTGCGATGATGAAGCCAAGCTCGATCGTGATCAATGTATCGCGCGGGGGTTTGGTTGATGAGGCGGCGCTTGCCAACGCTCTGAACCACGGGCGCATATTTGGCGCTGGCATCGATGTGTTCGAACAGGAACCGGTCGCCCCTGACAACCCGCTGCTGCATAGCGCCAACACAATCGTGTCCGATCATGCCGCTTGGTACTCGGAACGCTCGGTTGCGGTACTGCAGCGCAACGCCGCCGAAGAAATCACCCGCGTTCTCAACGGGGATCAGCCCAAAAGCTGGAAAAACCCGTGGTGAGACGCCCCGCTTTCTAACTATCTGACCCAAGAGGATAATACTCATGAACACTCAAGAACTCGTTGCCGGGTTTCGCGAAGTGGCCACGGCATCCGTTGCAGACGCGGTAGACAAGATCGCAGGAAAAACCGGCTTTCTGCCTGCCTCGATCAAGCCGCGCATCAACGAAAAGAAAATTGTTGGCCCTGCCGTGACCATTCTGGAAGGTCCGACTGATGAGTTTCTGCCACCCCAGCACGCGCTGGACGCCATTGATGAGTCCGAGGCCGGTTCGGTCATTGTGATCTCGACCAACGGCACCACCGATGTGGCGCTGTGGGGTGGTCTGATGACAGCAGGCGCCGTCGCCAACAAGCACGAAGGTGCTGTTCTGGACGGTGGTGTTCGTGACCTTGTTGAGATCAAGCGCGACTATGACTTCCCAGTCTATTCCCGCTGTGTAAGCCCGGGCACCACGCTGGGCCGCATTCGGACGCTAGCCTCGAATGTCGAGGTCGCAATGGGCGAGGTGATTGTGCACCCCGGCGATGTCATCGTGGCCGATATTGACGGCGCAGTATCCGTGCCTCGCGACCATGCCGAAGCGGTTCTGGAAATGGCCCGCGAGATCGACGCGCGCGAAGCTGAACAGGCCCGCCTGATCATCGAAACCGGTTCGCTGCGCGAAGGTCTGGCTAAATACGGCCGTATCTAAATCAAACCGATAGACGCCCCGCAGGTTGCGGCAACAACCTGCGGGACACCAGACCTCAGCAAGGGAGGAATACATGCTGAAACGAATGCTCAACACGGTGGCCCTTACCGCCGTTCTGGCCACCCCGGCGCTCGCGAACGGGCCCGAGGTCGTCGCGGAATGGAACAGTCTGCCCTATGCCGTCAAGGACGAGGCGACAAAATCAGCTTGGGAAGGCAGCGAAATCTTCGGCAAAGCGCTGGTTCAGGGCGCCAAGGTTGACAGTCAAGGCAACATCTATGTGTCTACCGCGCGCTGGGGCGGCGCCGAGATCCCCTCGACCGTCTCCAAACTGGTCAAAAACGGCGACACGTGGGAGTTGGAGGCGTTTCCGTCCGAGGACATGAACAGCATGTCGAATCCCGATGGTCTGAAGGCCGTGCTGGGCTTTGAGATCGACCGCAATGACGTGATGTGGATCCTGGATCAGGGCCACGTGGCAGGCCCTCCGTTCGAGGATGGCGACGCGAAGCTTGTGCTCTGGGATCTGAAAGAAAACAAGGAAATTCAACGCTATGTCTTTACGGCGGAAGAAGCGGATCGTCAGTGTTCTTTCCTGAACGATCTGGCTGTCGATAACGACACCGGCTTTGCCTATATCGCCGACAGCGGCATCTTCTGTGACCCGCTACATGGTGGCTTGATCGTTTATGACAGCAACACCAACTCTGTGCGCCGCATTCTGGATCAGCACCGGTTTACCAATGATGAGCCGAATTTCTTCTTCAATATCGACGACCGTCCGGTGCTGAAGAATGGCGGCATGCGCACCGGTGCCGACGGAATCGCGCTGTCTGGCGACAAAGAAACACTCTACTGGACCAACTTGACGGGAAATCACCTCTATAGCCTGCCGACCGAAATCCTGCGTGATTTCGCGACCAATGAGACGGTGATTGAAAACGCAGTTGAGGTTGCCGCAGTGCTACCATCGAACACCGATGGGATGACGGCGGACAACGCAGGCAACATCTATATGACCGCCCTGTCACTGGACGGCATCATGAAATTCGATGAATCCACGCGCGAGGTCAGCCGTTTCGTCCACCACCCGGAAATGAACTGGCCGGACACGCTGGCCTGGGGTCCGGATGGCGAGATGTATGTGGTCTCGAACCACCTGCATGTCTGGGTCGATGGTGACATGAACTTTGAAGACCCCGAAATCCCGAACTTCCGCATCTGGAAGATTCCGGGTGTCGGCCAAAGCTATACGGCCGAATAATCCTCCCATACACCTTGGTCAGCCTTTCGGGGCTGACCCCTTTTTCGGAAATGAGACACCAATGACCCCCGATATTCTGTGCCTTGGCGAACCGATGCTGGAGTTCAATCAGCAGCCCGATGGGAATTACCTGCCCGGACATGGCGGCGACACGTCGAATTGTGCCATCGCTGCTGCGCGTCAGGGTGCATCCGTAGGGTACGTGACGCATATCGGGGCGGATACTTTCGGCAACTCGTTCATGGATTTGTGGCAGGCCGAAGGGGTTGATACGTCGACCGTTCGACAGGTTACGGACGCTCATACCGGGGTTTATTTCGTGACGCATGGCGCGAACGGGCACGAGTTCAGCTATTTCCGCGCAGGCTCTGCCAGCAGCCGGATGGGGCCGGATGATCTGCCGGTAGCCGCGCTGCAAACGGCCAAGATCCTGCATGTTTCGGGCATCAGTCAGGCGATATCGGATGTTGCTGCGGATGCTGTATTTCGCGCCATCCAGATCGCGAAAGATGCCGGAGGCCTCGTGTCCTACGACACCAATCTGCGCCTGAAGCTCTGGCCGATCGAGCGCGCGCGCGCTGTGACACATGCCGCCATGTCACAGTGCGATATTGCCCTTCCCGGTCTGGATGATGCCGAGCAACTGACAGGCCTGTCCGATCCGGATACCATCGCAGACTTCTACCTGAACCTCGGGGCAAAAATTGTTGCCCTGACGCTGGGGGCCGAAGGGACCCTGGTGGTGACACCTGACATGCGCGAGCGTGTCAAAGGCCGCCAGGTCGAAGCGGTAGATGCCACCGCCGCAGGCGACACATTTGACGGTGCTTTCCTGTCGCGTATCGTCGCTGGCGATGATCCGTTTCGGGCAGCCCGCTATGCCAACGCAGCCGCCGCCCTATCGACCCAAGGGTACGGCGCAGTCGCCCCAATGCCGCGCAAGGGCGCGGTCGAGACGTTCCTTGCGGAAGGAGACTAACCCATGAAACACGCCGTTGTCATAGGGGGAACTCGCGGAATCGGGGCCGGTATCGCCGACACTTTGCGGCAGAAGGGATGGCGTATTACGGCAACGGGGGTCGGCGCAGATGAAGTGGCGCACTACGCAAAGCTCAACCCAAAAGATACATGCGCACAGCTTGATGTGCGCGATACCACTGCTGTGAACACCTTCTTCACGAATATGCAGCGCTTGGATGGTTTGGTGAACTGTGCCGGGATACTGGCTCGAGCCGCAGAATACGATATCGAAACCTTCGAAAAGGTGGTCGACGTCAATCTGACGGGCACCATGCGCTGTTGTTTGGCGGCTCAGCCCCTTCTGACCGCGTCCAGTGGAGCAATCGTGAACACCGCGTCGATGCTCAGTTATTTTGGGGGTCCTTTGGTGCCTGCCTATTCCGCCAGCAAGGGCGGGGTGGCGCAATTGACCAAAGCTCTAGCCGGGCAATGGGCGGCAGACGGTTTGCGCGTCAATGCGGTTGCCCCCGGATGGATCGAAACCGAAATGACCGAGGCTCTGCGCGCTGATCCATCCCGAAACCAGCCAATCCTTGGTCGAACGCCCTTGGAGCGCTGGGGCAAACCATCAGAGGTGGGCGCCTTGGTATCTTGGCTGTTGTCTGAAGAGGCCGCATTTGTCACCGGTGCCATCTACCCAGTGGACGGTGGCTATTCTGCAATGTGAAGAGGAAACAATCCATGCCCGTGCAAGGACACGACGAAGACCCCAGAACACCCTATCAGCTTCCTTTCCCAAAGGATGCGCAGGATGAGATCGTCATCCCAAATGCTGTTGCCGAGGATGAGCGCATCTGGGTTCCTCAGACTGAAAACGTGTCGTTCCGGCCGCTCTGCCTGAACCGGTCGCAGGGCTACTGGATGAACTTGCTGCGCGTCCGGAAATCAGGCGTTCTGTCCCGGCATCGACACCCCCAGCCCGTGCATGGCTTTGTTCTGAAAGGCCGATGGCACTATCTGGAACATGACTGGGTCGCACAAGAAGGCGGTTACGTGTTTGAGCCGCCGGGTGAAACCCACACGCTGGTCGTGCCGGATGACGTGTTTGAGATGATCACCTACTTTCAGGTGAACGGAGTAATGCTCTATGTCGACCCGTGGGGCAAAACCATGGGCTACGAGGATGTCTTTACCAAGATCGACATGTGCCGTAAGCACTATGAGGAAGTAGGTCTGGGTGCGGATTATGTCGAGCAGTTCATCAGATAGTCGGCTGCAACTGGCATTGGTTGCGCATGACGCCAAGAAAGATCTGATGGTGGAATGGGCCAAAACGCATTCCGCAACTCTGCGCCGGGCCAGCCTTTTTGCCACAGGAACCACCGGCGGCCGCATCAGCGCAGCCTTGCCCGAGCTTCAGGTGACTGCACTCAAAAGCGGCCCGTTGGGAGGCGATCAGCAATTGGGTGCGATGATATGTGAAGGCAAGCTCGATGGCTTATTCTTCTTCATAGACCCGATGTCGCCGATGCCCCACGATGTGGATGTCAAAGCCTTGAGCCGGCTGGCGATTGTTTACGACCTACCATTCGCAAGCAGTCCGAGCACAGCGGATTTCGTTTTGAACGGAATTTTTCAGTTGAGAATTCGGTAACGAGTGACTGGCAGTTTTCCGACTGCCGCATGGAATTCGATGCATATGCGAGAAGATCTCTACCAATTTCGGTTGTGTCGCAAACTTTGGGTCCACATTGACGAGTATGCAGATTTTAGGCGTTTGTAATCCGCGTATAGTACTCTAACAGATTTCAGCATGATTTCCTTGAAAGGCTGCCATTTCCCCAAGGTTGCCCATTTGTACGCTGTGTACTTCTACTTGCAATACACGGTTTCCTATCGTGATTTGGAAGAGATCATGGTTGAACGCGGTGTGCGATTTGACCACGCCACGTTGAATAGGTGGATCGTGAAATACTCGCCGATAGTCGCTGCCCGTGCGCAATCAAAGAAGCGTCCAACTCAGAGTTCCTGGCGTATGGACGAAACCTATCTCCGTGTGCACGGTATGTGGATATATCTCTATCGAGCGGTCGACAAAACGGGAAACACCTTTGATTTCATGCTGTCTGAGTGACGAAATAGTCCAGCAGCCACCAAATTCTTTGCCAAAGCACAGCCGTCAAACGGGATCCCCAAAAAATCATCATAGACAAAAGTGGCGCCAATGCAGCCGAGATTCGAGAAGTGAACAGGATTCTAAAGCGGTTTGGCTGCCCAGCCAGAGTACAGACAATCAAGTAGAAACACTTAAACAACATGATTGAACAGGATTACAGATTTCATCAATCAACGCCTACAACATATGTGCGGCTTCAAGTCGTTCAGATCAGCGTCAGCCACACTGGAAGGCATTGAGGTAGCCAACATGATCCGTAAGAAACAATTCTCAAGAGATACGACTTCCGGCTTTCGGATGTTTGTTGATATCGCAGGATAACTGCGCCTGTTATTTCACTGTTTCTCACCCTTCAAAAATTTTGCGACACTACCGGTTCCGGGTCGTAAAGCCCGCGCTGGTGTTTGGCCCTTATAGGAAAAGCCATAGAATCAGTGTAGCTCCTATTTAGTTTGCATT
>NZ_JBQFSM010000017.1:0-82266 GCF_056538005.1 Ruegeria sp. BI11
CTGCGGTCAGCGTGGTTTTACCGTGGTCAACGTGCCCAATCGTGCCGATGTTGACGTGCGGTTTTGTACGCTCAAACTTTTCCTTTGCCATTCCTCAGGCGCCCTTTTGCGATTTGGGGGACCCTTGGTCCCGTGGTTACATCTGCGCGCGCGAGATATTTGGTTCAAAGGGGAAAATCAAGCACATCCTGCGTTAAAAAGAAGCTTAAGACGCCGGATTTTGCGTGACTACGTCGGATTCGAGCGGTTGGATCAAGTCCGGGCGGCGATCAAACCAGCCATTGTCCTTGTGTTCCTCGGCCAGCCATTCCTCGACTCGGTCTGCGACTTTCAGGGCCAAACCGCTCATTTGTTCTTCCTTGGTGCGCGAATGCCCTGATCCCGCCAAGGCACTTTCCCCGGTTGTATCTTCGAGAACCTGGAACTGTTTGCCCTTGGCGAGGAACTCTTTCTTGTTCACGTCATACACGTTGACCAGCACGATCGCGGTGCTTTTGGGGTTGTAGATTACTGGAATGCCTGGGGGGGCCAGCATATAGCCCTCGAGACTGATGCCGATGTCATATTCCTGCACGCCTTCATAACGACCCAGCCTAATATCAACTGCATTCTGAATAGCGGAGGTCCATTCATCCGGCGTGGCATCGCGGCTGACCGGTCCCTGCACAGCCTTGTCTGCGAAGGCATAGTTAACCCGCAGCTTGAATTCGCCCAGCGATTCAGGCTCTTCATAAACTTGTGTTTGGGTGCAGGCGCCCATCAGGGCCAATCCGGTGATCAAAGTCAGAATGCGCAGCATGAGTTCGTCTCGATAGGCCTGTTTTTCTTTGGTCTAGCGCACCGATACGGCCTGTGCCAAGCCGTATCGGCGAAATTCTACCGGCACCCGACGCGCAATCACGAGAATTTATAGCTGCGCGGGAACCCATAGGGCGGCTTTTTCCCAACACTGGCGCGTTTAGCCAGCCATTGGGACATATCGGCTTCGTGCCGGGTTTTCTCACCGCCCATGGACCATTTCAGGCCCTCTTCCCAGTTGAAGGTGGTCAGGTCTGACAAACCGCCATCCAGCTCCAACGTACCCTGACGGCCACGTGCCATGTTGTATTTCTGCAAACGCACGCCCTTGCCGCGCCCCATCTCTGGCAGCTCTTCGGTTGGGAAGACCAAGAATTTACCGTTCTGAGACACCACCGCCACGTGATCACCAGTGACCGGTTTGCAGATCATCGCGGTCTCATCCCCTTTGACGTTCAGCACCTGCTTGCCGTTTCGGGTTTGGGCCAGCACGTCATCCTCGGGCACCATAAAGCCGTTACCCGCATCCGAGGCTACCAGCAGCTTGCGCCCCGGTTTGTGGATCAGAATGTCGATGATCTGCGCTTCGTTTGGCAGATCGACCATCAAGCGCAACGGTTCACCCATGCCTCGCCCGCCGGGAAGGTTGGCGGCGCTGACCGTGTAGAATCGCCCGTTCGAAGCAAACACCAGCAGCCGATCAGTCGTTTCCGCATGGAAGATGAAACGCGGGCCGTCTCCGTCCTTGAACTTAAGTTCTCGCTTCAGGTCGATATGTCCGGTCATGGCGCGAATCCAGCCCATCTGAGAACAGACGACCGTAATTGGCTCCTTATCGATCATCGCCTCAAGCGGAACTTCTTCGACCTGCCCGGCCTCGGCGAACTGGGTTCGGCGCGCGCCGCCCTCGTAATCTTTGCCGAAGGTCTTTTTGGTCTCTTTCAGCTGCTCGGCGATCTTGGCCCATTGCAGGCCTTCGTCAGCCAACAGATCTTCGAGGTTGGCGCGTTCCAGCATCAACTCGTCGCGTTCACGGACCAGTTCCATCTCTTCCAGACGGCGCAGGCTGCGCAGGCGCATGTTAAGAATGGCGTCGACCTGAACCTCGGACAGTTCGCCCTCGCCCGGCTTGGGCGAGACATAATCGGACTCATCGTTCGCACGGACGTGATCGATACCCCAATCCTCGCGCATCAGCGCTGCTTTGGGATCGTCGTCATATCGGATAATGTCGATCACGCGGTCAAGGTTGAGGAAGGCAACAATAAAGCCCTCCAACACTTCCAGCCGGTGGTCGATCTTCGCCATGCGGTGGCGCGAGCGGCGCAGCAGCACCTCTTGCCGGTGATCGAGGAAGGCGCGCAGCACTTCCTTCATCGAGCAGACCTTGGGCGTCACGCCATCGATCAGCACGTTCATGTTCAGGCTGAACCGCACCTCAAGGTCCGAGTTGCGATAGAGCATCCCCATCAGCACCTCAGGGTCCACATTCTTGGAGCGCGGCTCGAGGATCAGGCGGATGTCGTCGGCAGACTCGTCGCGCACATCGGCAAGGATCGGGATTTTCTTGGTCTGGATCAGCTCGGCGATCTTTTCGATCAGCTTGGATTTCTGAACCTGATAGGGAATCTCGGTGACGATGATCTGCCACTGGCCACGCCCCAGATCCTCGACCTCATATTTACAGCGCAAGCGGAACGATCCGCGACCGGTGCGATAGGCTTGCGCAATGTTCTCGGGCGGCTCGACAATCACTCCGCCGGTCGGGAAATCCGGACCGGGCACATAGTTCAGCAGCGTGTCATCACGTGCGTCGGGCGTCTTGATCAGATGCAGACAGGCATCGCACAGGTCTGAGATATTATGAGGCGGGATATTCGTCGCCATCCCCACCGCAATACCGCTGGCACCGTTGGCCAGCAGGTTCGGGAACTGCGCGGGCAACACGACCGGCTCGGTTAGCGTGCCATCATAGTTGTCACGGAAATCGACGGCGTCTTCGTTCAGACCTTCCAGCAGCGCCTCGGCCACGATGGTCATCCTTGCCTCGGTATATCGTGAGGCCGCCGGGTTGTCGCCGTCGATGTTGCCGAAGTTCCCCTGCCCGTCGACCAGCGGGTAACGGACGTTGAAGTCCTGCGCCAAGCGCGCCATTGCGTCGTAGATCGCGGCATCGCCATGCGGGTGATAGTTACCCATCACGTCGCCAGAAATCTTCGCGGATTTACGGAAACCACCCGTCGCACTGAGTCGCAGCTCGCGCATCGCGTAGAGAATTCGCCGGTGAACCGGCTTCAAACCATCCCGCGCATCGGGCAGCGCCCGGTGCATGATGGTGGACAGCGCATAGGTCAGATAGCGTTCGCCAATCGCGCGGCGCAGCGGTTCGGCTATCTCGCCCCCATTGTCGGGGGCCTCCATATTGGGGTCGTCGATCGTGTCGTTCATATATGATGTGATACGCCGCAAGCGCGCGCTGGTAAAGCAAGCAGCGTGCATTTTGCTGGGGACAAGTGGCGCTTTTTGCAACAGGGGGAGGCAACCCCCCGATTTCCCCCGTTTTTCGACTCCACGCCGGAAATATGGTAATCTGACCGAATTAGACTGCTGCCTATTTCTTGTTTCTTACGATTGACCCGGGGGATGCGCCATGACGCGCCTTATTGTTATCACTTTCACTGCACTTGGTTGGTGCTTTTACGTAATGAGTGGTGGACCGGATTTCGAACCGCGTGGCCTGCGCGCCGAGCAACCAGTTCGTATCGCAGCCGCCCCAGCGACGTCCGTCACCCCTGCCCCGGCCAAAGAGCTTGTGACTAATGTCGTCGCCCGCGCGCCGGTTGTGCCCGTGCAATCTGAACCCGTTTTAGAAGAAGTGGTCGAATTCGTAGCGGATGACGCCAGCCTCAGCTCTTTCTCAACTCTGTCGGTCTTCGAAGATCAAAGTGCAAACATTACACTCGCTTCGCTTGAGGACGGTGTGACGGGCTTACGCCAAGTCGCAGACGATGTGCAGGAAGACGTGGCCAAAACACCCGTGGTCCCCGAACCCGAAAAGGACATACGCGAGATTTCGGGAACCCGTGTGAACATGCGCGACGGACCGGGCACGATCTATCCAATCATCGGCAAGGCGACCATCGGCCAGAAGGTAGAGGTGCTGAGCGAATCCGGAACCGGATGGCTGCGCCTGCGCGTGTTGCCGCAGCAACAGGTCGGATGGATTTCGGCCTCACTGGTGCGAAAAACCTCAAACTGATGCAGTCGTGTCATTGTCCTGACCTGAACCGGGCCATAGCTATGGATCAGGTTCAGATTCAGGAAGACCATGCAGAAAACTATTCTTATCACCGGCTGTTCCTCGGGCATTGGCCTAGATGCTGCGCACGGCATGCGCGCCCGAGGCTGGCGGGTGTTTGCCTCCTGCCGCCAGCAGCGCGATTGCGACCGGCTGCGGGCCCAGGGGTTTGAAAGCCCATGCATTGATTACACAGATGCAGACAGCATCACCTCGGGCCTGGCCTCGGTGCTTGAAGCCACAGGCGGCACGCTGGATGCACTGTTCAACAATGGCGCACACGGCTTGCCCGGCGCGGTCGAGGATTTGCCGACGGATGGCCTGCGCGAAATATTCGAGGCCAATTTCTTTGGCTGGCACGAACTGACCCGGCAGGTGATTCCAATCATGCGAGCACAGGGGCATGGGCGAATCGTTCAGAACTCATCCGTGCTGGGGCTGGTGGCCATTCCGTGGCGTGGGGCCTATGTCGCCACGAAATACGCGGTCGAAGGTCTGACGGACACACTGCGCCTGGAGCTGGCCGATACCAATATCAAGGTCGTCCTGATCGAACCTGGCCCGATCACCTCGAAAATCCGCGAGAACTCGATCCCCTTTTTTGAAAAATTCATCAACTGGCAGAACTCGCCCCTGCGCGAGCGGTACGAGTCTTCGTTGTTGAAAAGACTGTACGAATCTTCGGGGCCGGACCGATTCGAACTGCCTGCGTCGGCCGTAACCGACAAGTTGGCCCATGCGGTTGAATCGAAACGACCGCGCTCACGATATTATGTGACGACGCCAACCTATATCGCCGGATGCCTGCGCCGCTTTCTGCCGACCCGCACCATCGACCGCATCCTGTCGGACGTCTGAGGCAATATTACCCGTTCGCTTTTTGCGCCTGCGGGGCTAGATGATAGCCCAAGGAATTAAGAAACGCGGACGGTGTACCCATGGACCTTTTGATGGTCATCTTGCTGTTGGCTATGGCGGCTGTTGTCGTCGTGCTGGCGATTGGCATCTCAAATTTCGGCAAAAGCGGTAAAGAGGCCGCAATGAAAAGCAACAAGATGATGCGCCTGCGCATCTTGTTTCAGTTCATTGCCGTAGTGCTGATCGTGCTTTACGTCTGGCTGCGTGGGCAAGGAGCACAATAGATGGTCGTTCTGAACAAGATTTACACCCGCACAGGCGATGACGGCAAAACCGCTCTGGGTAATGGTGAGCGGGTTGCTAAGTACTCCGGTCGCGTTGCCGCCTATGGCACCGTGGACGAACTGAACTCATTCGTTGGCGTCGCCCGCACCGAAGCCGACGGCGAGGTTGAGGCCGCCCTGTCCCGCATTCAGAACGACCTTTTCGATCTGGGTGCCGATTTTTGTCGCCCCGACATGGAGAAGGACGCCGAAGCTGACTATCCCCCGCTGCGCATCGTTCCTGCCCAGATCGATCGGCTGGAAACCGAAATCGACGCCATGAACGAAACGCTGGAACCGCTGCGCAGTTTCATTTTGCCGGGCGGCTCGCGTCTGGCGGCGCATCTGCATGTGTGCCGCACCGTCTCGCGCCGGGCCGAGCGGTTGGCGGTTGAACTGACCAACATGGAACCGGTGAATGAGGTTGCGGTGAAATACCTCAATCGCCTCAGCGACTGGTTCTTCGTGGCTGCGCGCTGCGCCAATGAAAATGGCACTCAAGATGTGCTGTGGGTGCCGGGCGCAAACCGCTAAGTCGCGGGCCGCTACGTCAAAAAACACGAAACGCGACGTCCCAAACCCATGACGTGACGATTTTGCTCTGTTGCAGGGCGAATTCAGGCGCTATTCAGACGTCCGAGAGCATTGGTGGAGTCGCATAGCGGCTTACCGTTTTTTGTGAGGAGCAAGCGCAAAATGAAGGTACTCGTGCCTGTCAAACGCGTGATTGACTACAATGTGAAGGTCCGCGTTAAAGCGGACGGTAGCGGTGTCGATCTCGCCAATGTCAAAATGTCGATGAACCCGTTCGACGAGATTGCGGTGGAAGAAGCGATCCGCCTGAAAGAAGCTGGCAAAGCCGATGAGGTTGTTGCCGTTTCGATCGGTGTCAAGCAAGCGCAGGAAACCCTGCGTACCGCACTGGCCATGGGCGCCGACCGCGCCATTCTGGTTGTGGCTGCTGATGACGTGCATCAGGATATCGAGCCGCTGGCCGTTGCCAAGATCTTGGCCAAAGTGGTTGAGGAAGAGCAGCCCGGCGTCGTTCTGTGCGGCAAGCAGGCGATCGACAATGACATGAACGCCACCGGTCAGATGCTGTCGGCCCTGCTGGGCTGGTCGCAAGGCACCTTTGCGTCCGAGCTGGACATCGAAGGCGACGCCGCCAAGATCACCCGCGAGGTGGACGGCGGTCTGCAGACCATCAGCGTCAAGATGCCGACCATCGTCACTGTAGACCTGCGCCTGAACGAACCGCGCTATGCGTCGCTGCCCAACATCATGAAGGCGAAGAAAAAGCCGCTGGATGAGAAAACCGCCGCCGATTACGGCGTCGACGTCACTCCGCGCCTGGAAGTCGTCAAAACCGAAGAGCCACCGGCACGCGCCGCTGGTATCATCGTGGGCTCGGTCGACGAGCTGGTCGGAAAACTCAAAGAAGCGGGGGCTGTGTAATGGCTGTTCTTCTTCTGGCTGAAGTTAACAATGGTGAGCTGTCGCTAGACGCCACCGCCAAGGCCGTCAACGCCTCGAAGGCTCTGGGCGACATCACCATTCTGGCCGCTGGTGGTTCCGCCGCCGCTGCTGGTGAGGCTGCTGCCAAGATCGATGGAGTGTCCAAGGTTCTGGTCGCTGAAGACGCATCGCTGGGTCACCGCTTGGCGGAATCGACCGCCGCCCTGATCGTGTCGCTGGCCGATGGCTACGAGCACATCGTTGCCCCCGCGACCACCGACGCCAAGAACGTGATGCCGCGCGTTGCCGCGCTGCTGGACGTGATGGTGATCTCGGATGCGTCCGGTGTGGTTGACGGTTCGACCTTCGAGCGTCCGATCTATGCGGGCAACGCGATCCAGACCGTGAAATCGAACGACGCAAAAAAGGTCGTCACTCTGCGGACCGCCAGCTTTGACGCGGCGGGCGAAGGTGGCGCGGCCCCGGTCGAGACCATCTCGGTTCCGGGCTCCGAAGGCTTGTCGTCGTGGGTCGAGGACAAAGTGGCCGAGAGCGACCGTCCGGAACTGACCTCGGCTGGTGTCGTTGTCTCGGGCGGCCGTGGTGTCGGCTCGGAAGAGGACTTCAAACTGATCGAAGGTCTGGCCGACAAGCTGGGCGCTGCGGTTGGCGCCTCGCGCGCGGCCGTCGACTCGGGCTATGCGCCGAACGACTGGCAGGTGGGTCAGACCGGTAAGGTCGTTGCCCCCGATCTGTATGTCGCTGTCGGCATCTCGGGCGCGATTCAACACCTGGCCGGCATGAAGGACTCGAAAGTTATCGTCGCGATCAATAAGGACGAAGAAGCACCGATCTTCCAAGTCGCCGACTTCGGTCTGGTCGCTGACCTGTTCCAAGCCGTGCCGGAACTCACCGAAAAACTCGGCTGATCGTAAGATAAGGTTTTTCAACTGAAAACCGGAAAAGGCCCGCTTAAAGGCGGGCCTTTTTTCAATGCAGGTTTCGAATTGGCCCAACTAGGGCATCCGCAATGGATCTGTGTGCCGCCGGACCAATCATGTGCTCAGCCATCGGCTGCTGCAAAGTGCCGAACAACATATCCTCAAGCTCATCGGATTGCCCGGACACATAGGCCGAAGCTTCCACACAATCCGCACAGAGTGGACGCACCGCCTCGAGCATTTTGGATGTGACCGCAACTGGCGTTCTTTGACCCTGATGTTCGCGTTCGTTGAGGGTCAGCACCTCCAGGCCCAGCAAAAGGACCGGAACCTCCAACCTTTGCAAAAAGTCACTGATTTTCCGAATCCAGTTGCGGCGCAGCTCGTCGGCCACAACTTCAAAACGAGCGTCCTGATAGCCCTGCAATCGTCCCATCAGATGGCACACGAAATGAACGTCGGTAAAGTCGACCTCGGGGTAGAGGTCGATCAGATCCTGAGTTGGCGCCAGAACACGATCATTGCGCCGGGGATGGACACGATAAAAGTGATTCGACTGACTCAGAACCCCAGGCGTTTGCAAAACGCACAGTTCAGCCCCATTCAGCAGTGTGAACAGACCCGCGTCACCACACAGCGCCTCAACCCCGCAAAAGAGGCTGCCCAGATTAAGACAGCGCCGGTCCAACCTGTCCTCGAGAATTGCCGCAAAGGGACGGTCAACAAACCGTCCATAGGTCTCATCCCCACCAACGCAAGCTATATAGGCCGTGTCCAAAGACCTTTCAGGCCCACGAAACCAAAGACGCGACTGGCCATATTGGCATACGGCATGCCCGGCACCTGCCGAGCCTGTTTGATGATAGCTCATAAAACTCACCCAATTTTTCACCCACTTGCCACCTTGCAGCCGCATGTCTTGAGATATTCCTAATGTGCGCATTTGAAGCAAATTCGATGGGTTCGATCCCCTTGCCGCCCCTACCGATCTGCCGGTACTGTCCCCCCAACCCCGAGACACAGAGGCATCAGAACATGGACGTAAAATCAGTCGGAGTGATTGGCGCAGGCCAGATGGGTAATGGCATCGCCCACGTCCTGGCACTGGCGGAGTATGACGTTCTGCTCAACGACGTGAACCAGGATGCGCTGGACGCCGCCTTAGTCACGATCGAAGGCAACATGGCACGTCAGGCATCGCGCGGGAAAATTACCGAGGATGCGATGCAGGCTGCGCTTAAGCGGATTGGTACGACACTCGCTCTACCGGAGCTAGGACAGACAGATCTGGTGATCGAAGCCGCCACCGAACGCGAGGCGATCAAGCAGGCGATATTCGAAGACCTGCAACCGCACCTGCAGCCGCATACGATTCTGACGTCGAACACGTCTTCGATTTCGATCACCCGGCTGGCCAGCCGCACTGACCGGCCCGAACGGTTTATGGGCTTTCACTTCATGAACCCCGTGCCGGTGATGCAGCTGGTCGAGCTAATCCGCGGTATTGCCACGGATGAAGAGACCTTCAACACCTGCAAGGCCGTAGTGGATCGCCTGGGCAAAACCGCTGCCAGCGCCGAGGACTTTCCCGCCTTCATCGTGAACCGTATTCTGATGCCGATGATCAACGAGGCGGTCTATACGCTGTACGAAGGCGTCGGGAACGTGCAATCCATCGACCAATCCATGAAGCTGGGCGCAAACCACCCTATGGGACCACTGGAATTGGCCGATTTTATCGGTTTGGATACCTGTTTAGCTATCATGAACGTGCTGCACGAAGGCTTGGCCGATACCAAGTACCGCCCCTGCCCGCTGTTGACAAAATATGTCGAAGCCGGGTGGTTGGGACGTAAAACCGATCGCGGTTTTTATGACTATCGGGGCGAGGTTCCCGTTCCGACGCGCTGAGGCAGAGGGGGATCAGCCCCCTCACCCCGGAATGTTTGAAGCCAGTTAAAGAAACGGATCAGCGTTTGTGCGTTTCGCCCAGTGACATTGTGTGCTCTCTGAGCCAGGTCATAAAGCCACGCGGGTCGCGTTCCAGCAATTGCATGTCCTCGTCCGAGATCGGATCGCCGATAACCGGAGATTGCGGTTTGTTGCACGACCGCACGATCTCGTGCAGCAAAAGCCCTTGCCGCAGGATCGGGGACAGTTTGTTGGCAATCTGATAGGCGCGCGAGTTACTACCCGGGAAATAGATCGGCACCACACGGGCACCGGACCGGCGAATCATCTTGGCGGTGAACACGTTCCATTCCCGCTCCTGCGCCGGGCCGAACCAATCGTCCGAAGACATCACCACGCCTGATGGGAACAGGGCAACGACGCCACCTTCTTTCAGATGGTCCATCGACTTGCTGCGCATCTCAAGCATCTTGGTTTGCGCTTCGGGGTCATGCGGGAATGGCACCGGGATCATAAACGACGTCGCGGCCTCATCCAGACCAGTCAGAACCGAGCGGGTTAGGATACGATAGTCACTCCGAACCCGACCGATCAGCTCGGCTAGGATCATGCCGTCGACCATCCCATGGGGGTGGTTCGCCACCACGACAACAGGCCCTTCTTGCGGGATTCTCGCAATCTGTTCCTGAGGAGTGGTCAGGTTGATGCCCATCGTTTTGAGCGCACCACCCCAGAACCGTTGGCCGCGATAGTATTCGTTCTTTTTCTCGAATTTGTTGACCATGCGCAAAATGGTCAGCTTACCCGTGCACCATTCGATGGCGCGGATCGCTGTTGATGTCCAAGCGTCGTCGAACGAGTTCGCGTAGGTCAGGGTTCTACGGTCGTAGATTTCGCCCTGGTCCTCGGTCCCATCCACCACCGGGCCTGTCTTGGTCTCGTGCGTTGTTTCCGCCAATTCCTGGTCTTCCCGTTCTTCGTCGCGCGGCGGATAAGGTCAGAAACCTTCCCCGAACTTGTCGTTCACCAGGGTTTCCAACGCATCAGCCAACGCCTCAGCATCCGGTCCGGACGTCTCGACGTCAATAGTCGTTCCGCGCGAGGCTGCCAACATCAAAAGGCCCATTATACTGTCGCCCGATGCAGAAAAACCGTCTTTGGACACTTCTACCCGCGCGTCAAAGCCCTCGACCACCTCAACCAGCTTGGCCGAGGCGCGGGCATGCAAACCTTTTTCATTAATGATTTTCAGGCTTCGGTTGGTCATTCTTAATCTGTCCGGTCTTCTTCTAATGTAATGTTTTGCGCATTGATATATTTGCGTCCAGCCTCCATCGCCTGCCGCACGGAATCCGCAATGGGCAGGTGGCGTGTTTTGGCCAGTTTTATCAACATAGGCAGATTTGCACCGTAAAGGATACGGCGATCCTGCGGCGCGCAAGCCCGTAGGCTCAGATTCGATGGGCTGCCCCCAAACAGGTCAGTCACTACGACAACCCCGTCCCCGACATCGACACTGTCGGCAGCCGCACAGATTTCCGCCTGCTTTGCGGCGCGGTCATGATCAGCCTCGATCGAAATCGCGACCAGGCCGGGCTGCTTTCCGACCACATGCTGCATGGCGGCCAGATATTCCTTGGCCAACCCACCATGTGCTACGAGTACGATTCCGATCAATCCGGCCTCACATTCAACGATCGACGTTCCATTTCGCGGTGCCTAATTGCCACTTGCTGCCCCTCCTCTGCAAGGGCCTTTGCAACCGCTTCAGCCATGGCCACCGACCTGTGTTGCCCTCCGGTACACCCAAAGGCCACGGACAGATGGGCTTTGCCCTCGGCCCGGAAGGTCGGCAGCAAGAGTTTCAACAGATCCACCACCCGGTCGAAAAACGGTGCGTAGTTCGTGTCCGACTGAACATAGTGCGCGACATCGGGGTTTCGACCATCTTCCGCCCGCAATTCCGGACGCCAATACGGGTTGGCCAAAAACCGGCAATCAAACACCATATCCAAACCGCGTGGCAATCCACGTTTGTACGAGAACGATTCAATCGACACGGCCAGATGCCGCCCGTCCTTTGGGGCAAACCAGCGTTCGACCTCTTCGCGCAATTGGTGGATGTTAAGCGGAGTGGTGTCGATCAGCGTATCTGCAATTTCGCGGATCGGGGCCAGCAGCTCCTTTTCCTGCCGCACACCAGTTTCCGGGCTGGCGTCGGTGGCCACAGGGTGCCGACGCCGAGTTTCCGAAAATCGTCTGAGCAGCACGTCATCGCTGCAATCAAGATAAAGCGTTGTCAGGTCGACCTGCTCCATCCGCCGAAGCCGGACCGCTAATTCTATAAATCCGATAGTCGAGAAATCGCGATTGCGGGCGTCGATGCCCAACGCCATGGGACGATCGCTTTGCGGACCTTCCAGCAGGCGCATCAACAAACCCATAGGCAAATTGTCGATTGCTTCAAAACCAAGGTCTTCAAGAACACGGATCGCCGTCGAACGCCCAGCGCCCGAGGGGCCGGTGACCAGAACGATACGCCGTTGCGATGTCATGTGCTGGGCCATTCAGGATCCACGCGCCCCATTTTCAAAAGTTGCATGAGTGCTGCCGCCAAGTTGGGGACGCCCGCCGCCCTAAGCAAGAGAACAGATTGCCTCAGAATTAAGATCGTATCGGGATCGGGCAAGCGATCTGGTTCGTTTTGATCAAGATCCACCACATAGTGGATCGGAGTTGCCCCCGCAGCGTGCGCTTGAAGCAAGCCGATACCGCGCGCCTCGATCAATCCGCGCAGATTTTGAGCAGCATCAGCCATGACCGTTTCATTCACCATGGACAGGGCAACCCGGTCATCGGCAACCAGCGCTGCACCGTAAGCCATCATCTGTAAGGCCAGCGCCGATTTGCCGGACCCCGACTGCCCCAGGATCAATACGCCGCGCCCCTCAACGGCAACACATGTCGCGTGGAGAATAGCCGTGTCCTGATGTTGAATGCCTAAAAGGGTCTGGCCGCTCATACGCTTACACAGGCAGCCCCACAACAAAGCGCGCGCCTTGTGGGTCGGATGTTATATCTGCCTCAGTTGGACGAATATTCTCAGCCCAGATCACACCGCCGTGGGCCTCGACAATCTGTTTCGAGATCGCCAGTCCAAGGCCCGAGTTATTGCCGAAATGCTCGTCGGGACGCTGCGAATAGAACCGTTTGAAGATTTTGGTCAGCGCCTGTTCCGGGATGCCTGGGCCGGTATCCTCGACCACGATCAACACCCGGTTTTCGCGACGCCGCACCCAGACGCGAATGGCATCGCTGTCTTCGCAGAAAGAAATCGCGTTGGTGATCAGATTGACGAACACCTGCGCCAACCGCGCCTCGAGCCCGTTCACGATAATCGGCTGGGACGGCAGATCAGTGATATAGTCGATGCCTTTGGTACGGGCCTCTTCGCCCAGATACTGGCCGATATTGCCCAGCAGCTTCAGCAGATCGAATGGTTGTTCCTCTTCTTTGACCAGTTCGGCATCCAGACGCGACGCGTTCGAGATATCGCTAACCAGACGATCCAACCGCCGCACATCGTGTTCGATAACGCCAAGCAGTTTGTCGCGCTGATCGTCGCGCTTGACCACGCGCAGGGTTCCCACCGCGGATTGCAGGCTGGCCAACGGGTTTTTGATTTCATGCGCCACATCGGCGGCAAACTGTTCGTTGGCATCGATACGGTTGTAAAGCGCTGTCACCATGCCGCGCAGGGCGCGGCTAAGGCGTCCGATTTCATCCGGTCTAGCACTGAGGTCCGGGATGCGAATACGGCCCGGATTGACACCCGTCCCCCGATCCTTGCCCATTTCAGCAGCGGCCGCGAGGTCAGCCAGAGGGTTTGCAATGGTCGAGGCAAGAACAAGGCTTAGGCCGATGGATACCAACAAAGCCACGACGAACATCTGCAAGATACGCTCCTGCGCGCGCCGGGCCAACGCATCGATTTCACCGGCAGGACCCGCCATTGCGACTGCGCCCACTGGCTCTCCGCCCTGCAGGATCGGAGTCGCCGCGACGATAACCGTCTGACCTACGTCATCCTTCACTGCCTCAAGCTGCTTATGGCCTTGAAGCGACAGAGGGATAATTTCCTGCACTCGCTGCGCCAGAGTTGGCGCTTCGTCCGGATCAGAACGGGTGAACACCCGCGACAGCCCAATCCACACGGCGTTCAATGCATCGCTGATCAGAGTGCTACCGGTTTGCACGTCGGCTTCGGTTTTTAACAGCGCATATGTCTGTGGAGAGGCCGAAACCCCGCGCGTCCAGCCGATCAGTGTTCCATCTGCGTCGTAAACAAAGACTTCGCCGCCGTCTGGCAGGCTGAGCCCCGCAAGCGTGTCCTTAACGTCCAGTGCGGCAGCATTCTGCGAATTTGCTGACAGGTTCTGACGCAGCTGTGCCTCGAACACATTGCTGACAAGCTGCGCATCACCGATCAGGTTGCGTGCCGACTGCTGGACCTGCTCTTCGCGGGAGTCATCAAGATACAGCAACCCCGTCACAAGGATCACAAGGGCTATCAGGTTGAAGGTGATGATCCGACGCGCAAGCGGAGAACCCCGCAGCGAGAACATGTTGCGACGTCGGCGCGACGCCCGAAGCTCGGCCGAATCCGGGTCTTGCGGGATGACCCAGTCATCCCCCAGAACGACGTCACCGTCGCGCAACTCGCTGGCTTGTTCCGTATCGCGCACGAGACCCGGTTACCCCTTCTCAGTGGTCACGATTATTCTTCGTTATACCTGTAGCCGATGCCATACAGCGTTTCGATCGCCGAAAACTCGGGATCTGCGGCGCGCATCTTCTTGCGCAGACGTTTGATATGGCTGTCGATGGTCCGGTCGTCGACATAGACCTGATCGTCATAGGCAACGTCCATCAGCTGATCGCGGCTTTTGACAAACCCCGGACGCTGAGCCAGCGCCTGAAGCAGCAAGAATTCAGTCACGGTCAACGAGACATCCGCACCTTTCCAGCTGACCGCATGACGCAGCGGGTCCATCCGCAGATCACCGCGCTCCATCACTTTGGTTTCACCGGTATTAGCGTTGGTTACGTCGCCCGTTGTCGCCTCTTGCCGCCGCAGTAGCGCACGGATGCGTTCGACCAGAAGACGCTGGGAAAAGGGTTTTTTCACATAGTCATCCGCGCCCATGCGCAGGCCCAGAACCTCATCAATCTCATCATCTTTCGAGGTGAGAAAAATTACCGGCATCTGGGTTTTTTGCCGCAGCCGTTGCAACAAGTCCATGCCATCCATACGCGGCATCTTTATATCCAAAACGGCCATATCGGGAAGTTTCTTGTTGAACGCATCCAGCGCCGCCTGTCCGTCATTATAGGTTTCGACCTCAAACCCTTCGGCTTCAAGTGTCATGGACACGGACGTCAGGATATTTCTGTCGTCGTCCACCAGTGCAATCTTTGACATCGGGTTCACCCCTATTCCTGCTCACCTACGCAATAATACGCTTTTTTGTAAGTCATTGTTGGCGGTTTTGATGCGCCGAATCAATCCGTAACTGCGAATCATGCCATTCTTGCGGCAGCTATGCGGCAAAAATGCCTTGCAGCCCGCAAATTACTGCCCAGATTTCCATCAGGAGATTCTTGGTGGCGCTAAACTTTAACTTGGTGGCGCTAACTGCGCCAAACCGTCCTGTTCATGCCCTAAACGACCGTGATAAGAGGCGCCCAGCCGCCGGATTTTCCGGCACACTGCCCCAAGAGCGCATCCGGCCCTATCGCCAATGCGCCGCCACAGGAGAAGACACACATGACATCTGGACGGGTTAACCCGCAATTCCGCCTCGAAGATCAGGGCATCGAGGGTCTGGGCAATGTCTATTACAACTTCATGGAACCAGCGCTGATCGAAGAAGCGCTGAAGCGCGGCGAAGGCACACTTGGCATTGGCGGGGCCTTTCTGGTCACCACCGGCAAGTTCACCGGTCGCTCGCCCAAGGACAAACACGTCGTTAAAACTGAAAGCGTCGCTGACACCATCTGGTGGGAAAACAACGCCGAGATGACCCCAAAAGGGTTCGACGCGCTTTATGAAGATATGCTGGCCCACATGAAGGGCCGCGATTACTTCGTGCAAGACCTCGTCGGCGGAGCAGACCCGGCCTATTCAATCAACGTTCGCATGGTTACCGAGCTGGCCTGGCACAACTTGTTCATCCGCCACCTACTGCGTCGTCCAGATCGCGAAGATCTGGACGAATTCACCGCGGATTTCACCATCATCAACTGCCCTAGCTTCAAGGCAGACCCAAAAAAGCACGGCTGCCAGTCCGAGACAGTGATTGCGCTGAACTTTGACCGCAAGATGATCCTGATCGGTGGAACAGAATACGCGGGCGAGAACAAGAAATCCGTGTTCACCCTGCTGAACTATATGCTGCCTGAAAAAGGCGTGATGCCGATGCACTGCTCGGCCAACCACGCGGTCGGCAATCCAGTCGACACAGCTGTGTTCTTTGGCCTGTCCGGCACCGGAAAAACGACCCTATCGGCCGACCCAGAGCGTACATTGATCGGGGATGACGAGCACGGCTGGTCGGATCGCGGCACCTTCAACTTCGAAGGCGGCTGCTATGCCAAGACCATTAATCTGAATCCTGAGGCCGAGCCGGAAATCTACGCGACAACCAGCAAATTCGGTACAGTCATCGAGAACATGGTTTTCGACCCCGAAACCAAAGAACTGGATTTCGACGACGACTCGCTGACGGCAAACATGCGCTGCGCCTACCCGCTCGAGTATATCTCGAACGCATCCAGCAGCGCCTTGGGCGGTCACCCAAAGAACATCATCATGCTGACTTGTGATGCGTTTGGTGTTCTGCCTCCAATCGCGCGGCTGACCCCGGCGCAGGCGATGTATCATTTCCTGTCGGGCTTCACCTCGAAGGTAGCCGGGACCGAGCGCGGTGTTACCGAACCTCAGCCGACATTCTCGACCTGCTTCGGCGCACCCTTTATGCCGCGTCGTCCGGAAGTTTACGGCAACCTGCTGCGCGACAAGATTGCTCAGCATGGTGCGACCTGCTGGCTGGTGAACACCGGCTGGACCGGTGGCGCCTATGGCGTTGGTTCGCGGATGCCGATCAGGGCGACCCGCGCGCTGTTGACGGCAGCACTGGACGGTTCGCTGCGTGATGCCGAGTTCCGCAAGGATGCCAACTTTGGCTTTGACGTGCCAGTAACCGTGCCCGGTGTTGCCGAGGTTCTGCTGGACCCGCGCCGCACATGGGATGATCAGGCCGCATTCGACAAACAGGCTGAGAAGCTGGTGAAGATGTTCGCCGAGAACTTTGAGCAATACCTGCCCTTCATCGACGACGACATCAAAGCCGTTGCAATCGGGTAAATGGACAAGGGGGCAGTATCGCCCCCTTTTTCTTTGAGGGGACTCTCGAAAAATTACTCTACCTGCAGTTGCATAATGCAGGTGCCGCGAACAAATGCGTTGCCCGCTATGCCTGCCTGGGGTAATTTTGGAACCATTGTAAGAAATAAGCCCGGCGCTTGCGCACCGGGCGGAAAGTGAAAAGACCTTTGGGTGGCTCAAACACACTCTCACATCAGCACGTTGAGCAACCTAAAAACATGACTAGTGTAGGCTAAAGGGGATGAGTGTCAATATGAGACTTACTGAAATTGTTTAAGAATTCAGTATTTCGCATTTTTGTCGCAGAGCAGCGGCAACGGGCACGAAGAATGACAGGTAGAATATGACCGAAATCTCAAAACTAACCGAACTGCGTAAACTGATGCAGAGCATGGAACGGACGCTGGGCCTTGAACAGCTGTCTCCGGTTGAGCGCGATATTTATTACGCCGCCGAAGAACTGTCCAAATCTGACGACGAAGTACGCACTTTTGGGTTGATCGAACATACGTTGGTGCAAAGTGTTTCGCGCCCGACATTCTTTCGCGCGCTGAAATCTCTGGTGCAGAAAGGGTATCTGTCGCAAAGCGGTACCGCCAACCGGGGCCGGTATATCGTACATGCCCCCAAGTGATGCCGCATTCCTGCGCACAGGTGGCTGATCAACGTGCGCAGGTGGGCTACTGACACGCTCTATGCCTCATTGGCTTATGTCGTCGCATCGTACCTCACATTCGAGGTTCTGATGCCACTACAGAACGTGTTCTTTCCGGAATACCCCAGTCGGGCCAGTCTTTTGTTTCTTCCGCACGGGGTGCGGGTTCTATCAGCGTGGCTGTTGGGATGGCGGGCAATTTTCGCCCTGTTGCCGGGTGTTTTCTTGGTTTTTGCCTTTCTAGGTGGCAGCGATGTGTTTCTGCCAAGCCGATTGTTGGCAATGGTCATAGCCGTCACCACCGTGCCTGCTGTGTTTTACCTGTGTAAATGGGTGGGCTGGGATCTGTTTCCCCGCGCTGATCGAAAACCTTGCTGGTCCTGCGTCATGGGCGTTGGGATCGTCACGTCCTTCTTGGTCTCCGGGCTGACCAACATGGCCTTTGGCAGCGCTCGGGTCGAATATGTCGCCTTTTTGATCGGCGATATTTCGGGTCTGTTTTTCTTGATGTTGGGATTGTATTTTGCCTTCCGGTTCGCGGACAGCCGCAGTTAACCCATCAATCCTCGGCGCAGCAAATTCACACCCGCGACTAGCAGGACCAGCAACGTCACCTTGCGAAACAACGCCTGATCAATTCGCGATTGCAACTGCAAACCGGTCCACATCCCGAACAAGGCCGGCGCGATCAGAGCAGCCGAGAAAGGTGCCGTCTCGGCCCGCAAGATGCCCGACCCCAAATGCGCCAGCATCAGCGCCACAGCCCCTAGCCCATAGATCACACCCTGAACGCGCATCTGCACAGCTTTCGGTGTGTTCAGCGCGGTCAGATAGGCCACGGTCGGCGGCCCCCAGACACCGGACATTCCCCCGACAAACCCTGCAATCGCACCGATGCCCACCTCGACGCGAGCTGATTGCTTGCTGAGGGTCAACCGCATTCCCAGTACCTGAAACAGCGCGAAAGCCGTGACCGGAAAGCCGATCATCAACAGAAACGTTGACGCGGGCACGGAGCTGACAACCTGCGCGCCCAATAGTAGGAACACCAATCCCACCGTCAGAAAGATGCGAAACTGCTTGATTGCGGACACGGCAGCCGGGACGCCCTCTCGCAAGGCCTGAAAACTGTTGGTTACCAGCGTCGGCAGAATCAGTCCGGCGATCGCCATATTGGGTGGCAGGAACATACTCAGACCCGAAACCAAAATCATTGGCATGGCAAATCCGACCATACCTTTGACCCACCCCGCCAAAAAGGCGACGGCGGCGGCCAGCAACAGGTCTTGCGGACTGATCAAAGAAAACAACGTCATGCGCCCCTGATAACACTCTTAGCGCGCGCTGCACTGCAAAATCGTCCAAGTAATTTTCGAACTTTTTCACTATGTAATTCGTATTTTTGTTGCGCTGCACGTGCAGCATGGTATGACCAGACAATACCACAGAAGGACGTGATTCATGGCCCATGACGGACAAGATATGACCCAGATGACGACATCCTCAATTTTGCCCGATCTTCTGACGCTGACCCGTGCGGCCTTGCCTGCGGTGGAGGCCGTATTCGAACGCGCCCGCGCTTCGGTTCGCGAGATGGTCATCGAAGAAGGCCGGGTCTCTGGCGCGTTGATCGAGGCACACCAGACCGCTGCCCACGGCCTTTCCTGGCTGGCAACTTACAATCAGTCTTTACAGCAGATGCAACGCTGGGCCGATGCCCTGGATGCTGAGGGCAAGTTTGGCGAGATGGAGCAGCTGCTGCACCAGATCGCCTTTGGCGAATACCTGCATCAGGTCGCGGGCGGTATTCCTATGAACCAGACCGAGGTAGTGCGTCTACAGGATATGGGTCTTGGCTGGGACGCGCTGTCTGGTTTCCAATGCAGCGAGATACAGACGCTGATGACGCAGGCCAATTCTCAGGCCGCCCGCACGCGGCTTGTGGCCTTGATGGAAGATCAGGCCGGAGCGACCATGTTCGGTGCGTCAGGTCTGGACGAAGAGCTTGAGATGATCCGCGATCAGTTCCGTCGCTACGCGCAGGAAAAGGTCGAACCATATGCCCACGACTGGCACCTTAAGGACGAGCTGATCCCGATCGAGATCATCGAAGAACTGGCCGAGATGGGGGTTTTCGGCCTGACTATCCCAGAAGAGTTCGGTGGTTTCGGCCTGTCCAAAGCCTCGATGTGCGTGGTGTCCGAGGAGCTGTCGCGCGGCTATATTGGTGTCGGTTCGCTGGGCACCCGGTCCGAGATTGCGGCTGAACTGATCATTGCCGGCGGTACCGACGAGCAAAAGGCCAATTGGTTGCCTAAGCTGGCCAGTGCTGAAATTCTGCCCACCGCCGTTTTCACCGAGCCGAACACTGGGTCGGATCTGGGCAGCCTGCGCACGCGCGCCGTTAAAGATGAGAACGGTGATTACAAAATCACTGGCAACAAGACCTGGATCACCCACGCCGCCCGCACCCATGTAATGACCCTGCTCGCGCGGACGAACCCCGACAGCACCGATCACCGCGGCCTGTCCATGTTCCTGGCTGAAAAAACACCTGGCACTGATGAAGACCCCTTCCCCACTCCCGGCATGACTGGCGGTGAGATCGAGGTACTGGGCTATCGCGGCATGAAGGAATACGAACTGGGTTTTGACGGTTTCCACGTCAAAGGCGAAAACCTTCTGGGTGGCGAAGAGGGCAAAGGCTTCAAACAGCTGATGGAGACCTTCGAATCCGCTCGCATCCAGACCGCTGCTCGCGCCATCGGCGTGGCGCAAAGCGCGCTGGATATTGCAATGCAATACGCGCAGGACCGCAAGCAGTTCGGCAAGTCTCTGATCAACTTCCCGCGTGTCTCGGGCAAGTTGGCGATGATGGCGGTCGAGATCATGATCGCGCGTCAGCTGACCTATTTCTCGGCCTGGGAAAAGGATCACGGCCAGCGTTGCGACCTTGAGGCCGGCATGGCGAAACTACTGGGCGCACGCGTGGCCTGGGCGGCTGCAGATAACGGTCTGCAGATCCACGGCGGCAACGGTTTTGCACTAGAGTACAAAATCAGCCGCGTCCTGTGCGACGCGCGCATTCTAAACATTTTCGAGGGGGCTGCCGAAATTCAGGCTCAGGTCATCGCACGACGACTGCTGAGCTGATCATGTTCGGCACGCCCGTTTCCCCAACTGACCCGGCCTCTGTGCCGGGTCTTTTTCTTTTTGGTATCGGTTGTGATCCGCTGATGGCGAACTTCCCCTTTGATCTTAGTAGCGAACCCGGTTAGAGCATCCTGCGCTCAAAAAAGAACGGCACAAAGAATGAACAGACGACTTTTCGCACTGTGTGCGGTTCTAACGGCCATCATCCTATGCGGCTGCGCCACCAAACAGCCAACCGTCAGCCAAAACGATATCAACGATCTGGCAACAGCCATCCAGTCCCTTGGGCCAGAGGTCGATCCGGCTGAGGCGCAAGAAGCCGCCGCGATTGCCTATACCTATTCCCGGCAATTGAAGCAGGACTGGAATGTCACCGACTCGGCCATTGTCCACAACGCCAAGGTCATCAACGGCTTTCGCGAATTTGGGCTGTGTAATGATTGGGCCCAAGCCATGACCCGGCGCCTGCAACAGGAAAACTTCCAAACGCTAGACCTGCATTGGGCCACCTCACCGCCGACTGCGTTCCGGATCATCCACCACTCGGCCCTGATCAGCGCCAAAGGGGATTCGATGTATGACGGGATCATCCTGGACCCGTGGCGGGCTGGTGGTACGCTGACCTGGGCCCCGGTGCGGGAAGACACCAAGTACAACTGGCGTCCTCGCCTGGAAGTCCGGGAAGAGCTGATAAGCGGCGAGAACCCTTACTAACGTCGGTTCCGTCCACCCAACGGTTGCGTTAAGACCGTCCCATGACACGCCTGATCCTTACCCTTCCCCTTCTGGCCCTGTTCCAATGCGACAAGGGCGAAACCGTCGCCGCCTATGGCGCAGCCGATCAGACGTGGGCGCTGCAGGAAATCGACGGCCAGTCTTACGAGGCCAGCGCTCTGCTGCGGTTTCCCGAAGAGGGCAAGATCGCAGGCAACGCCCCCTGCAACAGCTACAGCGGCACTCTGAACGCCCCTTATCCGTGGTTTGAAGTTGCAGACCTGACCGCGACCCGCGCCGCCTGTGCCGGGCTAGAGGCCGAAGGGTTCTATTTCGCCGCCCTGATGACCATGACACAATCCGAAGTATCCGGAGACGTGCTGATCCTGCGCAATGAGGACGGGCACGAGATGGTGTTCACAGCCGTCGAGTGAACTGATCCACAAACCGCGCTCGCGCTTCGGGCAACGGATGATGTCCCAGCGACGGGGCTAGGCGATGCTCCAGAAAATACCCTGTCGTCTGCAAACCAGCCGCAATCTCAGTATCCGGCGCAGCGCCTTCTCCACGCAGGCAGGGAGGCAGAGGCAGCAATTTTTCCGCCCATTCCCCTGCCCCTTCGCTGCTAACCGCCCGGCCGGTTTTAGGAGAGACATAAACTAGCCCCTCGCGCGCGCCGGTCACAGCGCAGGCGGACAAATCAAGCCCGAACCCCAGTTCCTCCAGCAGCGCTAGCTCCCACCGCAGATAGGCCAGCGGCCAGATTTCATCCTGACCCAGCAAATCCATTAGCTGTTCTGTCTGTTTGTAGATGGCCGAGTGCGGCTCCCGTTCCGGCAAGCAAAAGGACAACAGTGACACAACAGCGTTCAACCCAGCCAGCGCCATCCGCCCCGAAAACGCAGCAGCTGCACGGGACCGCAGGGGTTCAACCTGAAACGTACCGATATGCTCTTCCAGCCGCGCCCGCCAAAGGACGTCCAACTGCGCCCCCGGTTGCAGAATCGGCGCGGTCTTTCGGCTGGCACCCCCGCGCACGACACCGGCATGGCGACCGTGGCCTTCGGTAAAAACCTCGATAATCGCTGCCGTTTCGCCGTGGCGACGCGAGGTCAGAAGGATGCCGTGATCACGCCAATCCAAAGGGGAACTCCTGATGAGTTACAGAACTGTTTGGCCACAAGACCGCAACACCCGACCATACGCAAGATGCATCCCGGACGTGACACAACTATCCAAACATCCCCAGAATTTCCTACAAATGCTATGATCGGCAAAACCGGCGGGCCGCCGGGACAGGTTCATTGATTGATTTGAACGGGATACGCCCCGGACACAGACAGGAGCACGCCATGAAGACCCCCTTTTTCACCTCGCCTTCCAACTATCCTGAACCCCTGAACGTGCTGGGTGACAAAATCATGGTGCTGGCACGGTTAGAGCAGATCGGGGACTATGCCGTGACGCTCAACTACGGCCACGAAGGTAACGGCCCGCCACCCCACACGCACCCGTGGGATGAAACCTTTTTCGTGGTCAAAGGCGAGGTCGAATTCGTCATGGACGGAGAGACCAGAAGCGCCCCTGCCGGTACACTGGTCCATTTCCCTGCCGGGACAGTGCACAGCTTTAAATTCGGACAAGGCGGGGCGCATCTGCTTGAAATCTCCGGCCACGGTTCACGCGCCATCGAGATGTTCGCCGACCTCGATCGCGAAGCACCGGGCCCTGTTCAGGACGGCGCCAAGATTGCCGAGGTGGTGCGTAAAACAGGCGTGGAACTGGCTGGATAAGAGTGGTTTCTTTTGCGCGTCAAATGGCAATTGTCAGGACGGCTCCAATATCCCCCCGATTTTAACGCACAAATTAGGTTCAGAAGTATGCCGTGATCGCACTAGGCCAATCCCGGTCCTCTATAGGTGCATGATTTCGGAAGATATTCGCAGGTCGGGTGATCTAGAGGGAAAAACTGAGCCAGAAGGGCAATTAGAACCTTACCCTGAATGCAAATCCAACCAATGGTGCCGTGTCGTAATTCTGGCGACTGAGTTCCGAACCATTTGCATCGTCCAACGTCAAACGGCCATCCAACTCAGCCCCTGCAAAGACGTTCAACGAAACGCCAGGGTTAGGACTGTAACCGAACGCCAGGACAACAGGGATACTCTTGTCTTCACCCACCCCGTCCGGAGCCAAGCCATCTCCATCCAATCGAAACCGTATTCTTTCGGAGCGAGCTGAAAGTGACAGGGTCATTTCGTTATTTAGCGCGTAGCTGAGCGTGAGTCCTGGACCTTGCGTAGCACCAATCCCTGAGCCTGTGTTCAAGTTCCAGCGATCGTTTATATCCCAATCCACCAACAAGGCTGGGAAGAAATCGATATCTTCATCTTCCAACTGCGAAAACACGCCAAATGCTGGGCCGATGGTAAGACGCTCACTTAGCTTCCATGCGATACCCGCAAATGCTCCATAGGTACGTCCGTCCGAGGCAGTTGCGCCGCTTTGATAGTCCCATCTGATCTGTGGCGATACAAAGGCGGTTGCTGTATTTCCAACCCGAAACCGCACTGGCAAGGAAACGCGAATGTCTCGGATATCTTCCCAAGGCTGGTTATTCGCTTCGCTGAAGTTGTAATCGAACCTACCAAAGCTAGCCGACACCCCAACGGAGTTCCCTCCGTCCATGTTATAAAGCGCGGTGGTTCGCACAAAAGCACGGCTTGCCGAGAACTCTCCACCTCCACTCAAACTCGCATCGCCCTGGAAAGCAGCAAGCCCGTCAAGTTGATAGATCCAACCCAATCTGGGCTGCGCCGCCGCGGAAATCGCTGTGCAAACCAAGAGCAAAAAGGCAAGACGGCAGGCCAACAAGAAGGTTTTCATAAATTCCAAACTCTTAGGAAGGGGGCAAAATTCCAGATAGCATTTCAGTGTGCAGGGTGTTACGCAAAATAGAAATAGATTGTTAGACTTTGTCCGCCAGAGCAAGCTGCAGTTAATCCAACCCTTCCTCCCCAAGAAGATGCCGCCCCTGCCGGTCTTCTACCTCAATCACCCAAAGGTCAGGGTCAAAGCTGCGCTGGCGTTGAATGGCTTCATCCACATCCATTTCCGCACCGCTGGAGAGTTCGACCCATTTACGCTCTCCACTCATCAGGTCAAAACTGCGTTGAAAGGCCACTGCCTGACCGTCCAGCGTGTTGAGCTTAACCAGCACCGCACCGGCCGTGTCATCCCCGTGGGCCACAATAAAGGCCGGGATCTCCTGAAACCGTAACCGTGCCAGATAGGCGTGGACCCAGAATTCAGCCGTCAGGCGCGTCATGCGTTGCCGTCTTTGAAATCCAGACCCATTTCCGAATAGCGCTCGGATTCTTCCAGCCAGTTCGGGCGCACCTTGACCTGCAGGAACAGGTGGACTTTGCGGTCGAGAAATTCTTCCAACTCCGCCCGCGCGGCCTGGCTGACGGCCTTGATGGTCTCACCACTTTTGCCCAGCACGATACCCTTGTGGCCATCACGCATGACATAAATGACCTGATCGATCTTGGCGGACCCGTCTTTGCGTTCCTCCCAGCTCTCTGTCTCGACCGTCAGTTGATAAGGCAGTTCCTGATGCAGGCGCAGGGTCAGTTTCTCGCGCGTCATCTCGGCGGCGATCATGCGCAGGGGCAGATCGGCAATCTGATCCTCGGGATACAGCCACGGCCCCTCGGGCAATTCAGCAGCCAGCCATTTGCGCAGATCATCTACACCATAGCCACGCTCGGCCGAGATCATGAAGGTTTCGGCAAAAGAATAACGCGCGTTCAGATCGCTGGTCAGTGCCAGCAGTTTCTCGGATGGCACCTTGTCGATCTTGTTGATCGCCAGCGCGATGGTCCGGCCCTGCCCGATCTCTTCCAGACCTTCGAGGATGCGCTCAACCCCTTCGGTGATACCGCGATGCGCCTCAACCATTAGTACGACTACATCTGCATCCGATGCCCCACCCCATGCGGCAGCAACCATGGCACGGTCCAGACGACGGCGAGGTTTGAACAGTCCCGGCGTATCGACGAAGACCAGTTGCGCGTCATCCTCCATCGCCACGCCGCGAATGCGGGCGCGGGTGGTCTGCACCTTATGCGTCACGATCGAGACCTTAGCCCCCACCATGCGGTTCAGAAGTGTGGATTTGCCTGCGTTGGGCTCTCCGATCAGGGCGATAAATCCGGCGCGTGTGGTCATGTGTGATGCGATCCTGTTTGCAAGTGCGCACCCCTATAGCAGAAAGCCCTCGCGGGCCAGAGGCATTTGTCGCATTGCAGCCATGCGGCCGGAATGGCAAGACCGGATCACGCCACGCCAAACCCAGCCAGGCAATCCTTCTTTTCATGAGGCTGATATGAACCGTCGCGAATTTCTATTGGGCAGTGGTGCAACGGCAGGGGCGTTGGGACTGAGTGGCTTTGGTTTAGCTGCGGGCACGCAGGAACTGGTTATCCAGCCTGCCAGTTTTGCCCTGCGCGATCAGATCACGACCGGCATGGTCAGCCTGTCGCCTGACGCGCCGCCTCCGGTTCTATATGGCAAGCAGGGCGAGGTGATGCGTCTGCCGGTGCGCAATACACTGCCCGACTATACGGCGATGCACTGGCACGGGCTACGGATTCCGAACGCAATGGACGGAGTGCCCTATCTGACCCAAATGCCTATTGGACCGGATGAGGTGTTTGATTATGAATTCACCCCTCCGGACGCGGGCACCTATTGGTATCACCCCCATTGCATGACAATGGAGCAGATGGCCCATGGCCTGACGGGAGTGATGGTCATCGCCGAGGCCGAAGATCCCGGATTTGACAGCGAGCAGGTGGTCAATCTGCGGGACTTCCGCCTGAACGATGACGGGTCTTTCCTGCCTGCTTACACCGCGCGTGGGGCGGCGCGAGCGGGAACCTTTGGCAATGTGCAGACAGCAAACTGGCTGAGCGGGCCAGTCTATGATCACACGGCGGGCAGCCTTGTCCGCTTGCGTGTGGTCAATACGGACACGACCCGTATCTACAAAGTGCATCTGGACGGTGCCGAGGCCCGGATCATCGCCTGGGACGGGCACCCGGTTGAAGTAGTCATCCCGATGCCGAGCGCCGAGGAGCCCTTGCTGATCGGTCCCGGCCAGCGGGTCGATTTTACGGTGAAGATGCCGTTTAGCGAAGGTCAATCCGTTGATCTAATGTCCAAGTTCCCTGGCCAACCGCATCGGTCCATGACCCGCTTGCGTTCGGTCGGCGCGTCAGCATCGCGCGATCTGCGAGAGTTGGCGCCCTTGCCGGTGAACCCTGCAGTCAAACCTGATCTGGCCAACGCCGAACTGCACGAGTTTGTCTTTGGCTGGACGCCCGAGGGAGGTGAGCCGAATAACGGATATTGTGGCTCTCTGGGTTATAATTTCTGGTCAATCAACCGAATGCCATGGCCGGGAGATGCCGCACAAGGGGTTGGTCCACTAGCCACACTAAAACGGGGCAAAAGCTATGTTTTGCGACTGCGTAACGAATCTCCGAACTTGCATCCGATCCATCTGCACGGGCTGGTATTTGTGCCACTGAAATCAAACCTTCGTACGTTACCGCCGTTGCTGACCGACACGATGTTGCTGTTGAAGGACGAAGTGGTTGAGATCGCCTTAGTCGCCGACAATCCTGGAGATTGGGCCTTTCATTGCCATGTGATCGAACATCAAAAGACCGGGCTGACCGGGTATATTCGGGTGATTTAAGAGTCGAGTTGGCTACGACAATCCGGCCGACAGGCTTCTTCCCAACAGCGGGGAGCGCAAGTTATTTCGGCAAATTTTCCAACAGCGCCTTGGCAGCCGCCTGTTCCGCTTGGCGCTTTGAACCCGCCGTCGCTTGAGCTTCGGTCCCGTCCTGCAGACGGGCCGCAATGGTGAAAACAGGGGCATGATCTGGACCGCTGCGTTTGATTTCAACATAAGCCGGTGGCTTCTGTCCCCGCGCCTGCGCCCATTCCTGTAATGAGGTTTTGGCATCGCGCGCATCGGCTTCGACCGTGTGGATCCGATCCCCCCAAAGCGCCAAGATCACATCCCGCGCCGCTTCAAACCCCGCATCGCGGTAGATCGCGGCGATGACCGCTTCCATCGCGTCACCCAGCAGGGCCTGTTTACGGCGGCCACCGGACAGCATTTCCGAGCGCCCCAGTTTCAGCACTGAACCCAGGTCGATCTGACGGGCCACGTCCGCGCAGGCCTCTTTACGGACCAGAGCGTTAAAGCGCGGGGCAAGCTGGCCTTCGGAGGCCTTCTTATCGGCCTCCAACAAAGCCGTCGCCATGACCAGCCCCAACACGCGGTCGCCCAGAAACTCCAGCCGCTGGTTGTCGGGCCGGGTCGAAGACGAAACCGACCCATGGGTCAGCGCGCGCACCAGCAACTCGGGGGTGATGAACTCGTACCCCAAACGCTTTTGGAACGCTTTTATTTCAGCCGACAGCTTCAATTGACAGCCTTGAAAAAACGGTCGCCACGCCATGTCCAGAAGAACAGCATCGACCTGCCAGCGGACGAGAACATGATCCGGTCCGCGCGACCAATCAGGTTTTCATAGGGAACATACCCCACGCCCCCGGCAGATTGCGGCAGGCGGCTGTCGCTGGAGTTATCGCGATTGTCACCCATGAAGAAATAATGCCCCTCGGGTACGGTATAGATGCCGGTGTTGTCCGAACCCTGATTGCCGATGTTCAACACATCGTATGAGACCCCATTGGGCAGGGTTTCTATCAGACGGGTCTTTTCGCAAACGCCGCCAATGCCGACAGGGCCATTCTCGCAGCGCGGACGCAGACGTTGCGGGCCCTGCGGTTCGGCGGTTTCGGTAAAGACGCCATCGGGCTGCTGCGGCACCGGTGTGCCGTTCAGGATGATCTGCCCCTCACGGACTTGAACCCGGTCACCCGGAAGGCCGATCAACCGCTTGATATAGTCGCGACCGGTGACCGGGTGGCGGAAAACGATGACATCGCCACGCTCAGGTTCACCGCCCCAGATACGGCTATTGTCATCACTTTGCATCCAGCCACAAATATCTTCGGCGTCGATGTTCAGGCCAACGCTGGGGATGATCAGGCTTGGGCACGAAGCGTAGGAATAGCCATAGGCCATCTTGTTGACGAACAGGAAATCCCCGATCAACAGGGTCTGTTTCATTGAACCGGACGGAATCCAGAACGGCTGAAAGAACAAGGTACGGAAAACACCTGCGATCAGCAGGGCGTAGACGATGGTTTTGATCGTTTCCCACACGGGATTTCCGGTTTTGACGTCCTCGGCCATACTGCTCTCCGGTCCTTTGGTTGTTGGGGTGCTACATGCGGGGCCGAAGGGGGCAAGTCAAGGCTGCGTGGCGCGATCTTGAAGCGGGCGGGCTTCGATCACCACGAAGGCCTGCGCCCATGGGTGGTCATCGGTCAAGGTGACATGGATGATTGCCTCATACCCGTCGGGTGTCATCTCTTTCAGCCGGTCCGCTGCCCATCCCGTGACATGCATCACCGGCTGCCCGCTACGCAGATTGGTGACGGACATATCTTTCCACGCAATGCCCATGGCCAACCCCGTGCCCAGCGCCTTGGAGCACGCCTCTTTCGCGGCCCAGCGTTTGGCATAGGTACCTGCAGTGTCGTGCCGACGCTCGGCTTTGGCCTGTTCAGTCTCGGTGAAGACACGATTTCGAAACCGGTCGCCGAACCGATCAAGCGTGCCCTGAATGCGTTCAATATTCGCGAGGTCTGTGCCAATGCCGAGGATCACATCACACCTCCAGAACCACGGTGCCCAGCTTTTCACCCGCTTCAACCATCTTGTGGGCCGCGGCAGCGTCGGCCAAATACCCACTAGGCACGACCGCATGGTTCAACGCACCTTGTTCCAGCCATT
This sequence comes from Ruegeria sp. BI11, assembly GCF_056538005.1. Classification (NCBI taxonomy): domain Bacteria; kingdom Pseudomonadati; phylum Pseudomonadota; class Alphaproteobacteria; order Rhodobacterales; family Roseobacteraceae; genus Ruegeria; species Ruegeria sp. BI11. The sequence continues at coordinate 29,502 of NZ_JBQFSM010000017.1, forward strand.
CACTCAGCTGAGCTTCACCCCTACGCCGTGCAGCCGCATCCAGTTGGTAGACAATCAACATATGCAGGCGGATGTTCTTGAACATGAAGCCATAGAAATCGAGCTCTGGCCGCATCTGCGACACGGATGAATAACTTGCGATGGTGCCACCCGGACGGATCAACGCGTGCGATGCATCCTGATTGGCCGCAAAGTCCACTTCGACAATGCGATCAACGCCCGCGCCATTGGTCATTTCCAGCACGGTCTCTGCCACGTTCTGGGTGCGGTAATTCACAACCTCACTTGCACCAGAGTGCGCCGCTTTTTCCTTTGAACTGACCGTGGTGATGACCCGAGCACCGCCGAGGGCGGCCATCTGACAGGCATAACGCCCCACAGTTCCCGCCCCACCGGTCACCATGATGGTTTTGTCGGCGATCGGTCCGTCAGCGTACAAGGCATACCACGCGGTCATCGCCGGAATCCCAAAACACGCAGCTTCGGCAAAACTGGTGGTGTCAGGAAGAGCAACAGCCTGCTCTGATGGTACAGCGATGTACTCGGCAGCAGTTCCGAATGCGCGTTGCCACTGACCGTTCCAGATCCAAACCCTTTCACCAACACGGGACGGATCGACATCTTGGCCAACGGACACAATCACGCCGGCCCCATCCGAATGTGGGATGACGAGGGGGTATTGCATGACCGCGCCAGGCCGTGCACCACCTCGCAACTTAACATCCGATGGATTGATTCCGGTAGCTTTGATCTGCACAACCACTTCACCCGGCCCAGCCACCGGATCGGGTATGTCAATCAGTTCAAGCACGTCGTCTGCCGGGCCAAAGTTACGATATGTAATTGCTTTCATTACGTTACCTCGTCATCCAGCGTTGCCTATACACTCTGATCAGGCCCGTGCCTCATCCATCAGGCGGCGCATCTCGGCAATGGCAGGAGTGAGGCCGCGGAAGATCGACTCGCCGATCAGAAAGTGACCAATATTCAACTCACGCACCTCGGGGAAGGCCGCGATGGGCTGCACGGTGTCATAGGTCAGACCGTGACCGGCATGAACTTCAAGTCCAAGAGAATGGGCATACGCAGACATTTCGCGCAGTGAGTCCAGTTCACGCGTAGCTTCGTCCATGCGGCCCTCGGCATGGGCGTCGCAATAGGCGCCGGTGTGCAGTTCGATCACTTCGGCACCAATGCGATGGGCGGCCTCGATCTGGCGCTGGTCGGCGGCAATAAAGATCGAAACGCGACACCCCACCTTGCGCAAAGGAGCGATGTAGTGGGCCAGCTTGTTTTCCTCGCGCGCGACCTCAAGCCCGCCTTCAGTGGTCCGCTCTTCGCGCTTTTCGGGAACAATGCAGACCGCGTGCGGTTTGTGGCGCAGAGCGATCTCCTGCATCTCGAGCGTGGCGGCCATCTCAAAGTTCAACGGCACAGACAAAACATCCATCAGCCCGTCTATATCGGCATCCGAGATATGGCGGCGGTCTTCGCGCAGATGGGCAGTGATGCCGTCAGCACCGGCCTCTTCAGCCAGCTTGGCCGCGCGCAGTGGGTCGGGATAAGCCCCGCCACGCGCATTACGCACAGTGGCCACGTGGTCGATATTCACGCCCAGACGCAGGTGTTTGTCAGACATCGCTTGATTCCTTTCCCGAATTCCTGCCCGAGCCTAGAGGGTTTGCCACTGGAACGGCAGCCTTGGTTTCGGCCAAACGTTTGATTTCATCGAATTTCGCCTTGATCCGGGCACGGCGGCGCTGCTGATAGGTGCGTACCACCGGAAGGCTGAGATAGTAGCAGATGAACCCGGCAATCAGCCCCGGAAAAATGCCCCCGATCAGATAGGGAAAGAACACCTCATCATAAAACACACTAAGCCCGCGCCAATCGGCATCGCGGCCCGTAAACATCGCGATGAAATTGTTCTTCAGATCACTCAGCGCCTTGAAAAAGCTATCCATCAGGCCGTGGGTTTCTTCCTCTTCAAAGTCGTCGCCCAAAAGGAAATGGCCCGTTTGCAGGCAGATGACCCCGATAGGCACATAGGTTAGCGGGTTACCGAAGAATGTACCGCTGAGCGAGGCCAGTAAGTTGCCATTGAATATTCTGCTGAGCAGGGCCGCAATAAAGAAATGGAACCCATAAAACGGTGTAAAGGCCGTAAACACGCCCACCCCGACCCCACGCGCGATGCGCTCAGGTGAATCCGGCAGTCTCCGGATGCGGTGTTTGACGTAGTGAAATGCACGGGTCCAGCCGCCGCGCGGATAGACGAATTCCGAAGCGATCTGAATGGGCGAGCGTCGGTCTCGGCGCTTGAAAACCACTCCTGATCACCCCTTCTCAACCAGCCGCAACTGCAGTTTTTTCCCGATCCCGATGCCGTTCAACTGCGGCAACGTCGCTTTCAGCCTCAAGCATAAGCATCAGCGAATGCAGCTGTTCAAGGTCACGCAGCTCGACAGAGATCAAAAGACGGTAAAAATCCGGCTTGCGGTCCACAAATTCCAGGTTCGAGATATTAGCCTTTTTCTCGCCAATCAACGTACAAATACGCCCCAACACCCCGGCATCGTTGCCGATGGTCAGGTCCAGCGTTACCCCATAGACGGCCGGGTGTGTACCCGAATGCCAGTGCAAGTCGACCCAGCGATCAGGCTCGCTTTCGTAATCGGACAGGCGGTCGCAATCGATGGCATGCACGACGACGCCCTTGCCGCGAAAGGTGATGCCGACGATGCGTTCGCCCGGTAACGGCTGACAGCAGGGCGCGCGGTCGAATTTCTGCCCTGGCTCCAGACCGATCACAGCGCGCCGTGGGGAAATGGCATCGCCTTCGTCTTGGGTCAGCTCCGGATAAACGGCGCTGACCACATCATGGGCGGTAAGCTCGGCACTCCCAAGACGGGCTAGTAACTCGTGCCGGTCTTTCAGACGCAAGTGCTTGGCTGCAGTATCCAGTGCCTTGTCGGTGGCCTTGCGACCCACGTGTTCAAACCCCGAACGTGCCAGCTCTTTGCCCAGTTTGATGAACCGTTCGCGGTCCACCTCGCGAAGGGCACGGCGAATGGCGGTGCGGGCTTTGCCTGTCACTGCGATCTCAAGCCAAGTGACCTGCGGGGTTTGCCCATCTGCAGTGATGATGTCCACCGATTGCCCATTCTTGATCCGGGTCCACAGCGGCACGCGAATGCCGTCCACCTTAGCTCCTACACAAGCGTGGCCGATCCGCGTGTGGATGGCATAGGCAAAATCAATCGGTGTAGCGCCGCGCGGTAGTTTCACCACGTCACCCTTGGGCGTGAAGCAGAACACCTGGTCCGAATACATCTCGAGCTTGACAGCCTCGAGGAAATCTTCGTGATCATCCTCGCTGTCGAACTGCTCTGTCAAATTGGCAATCCACTTGGCGGGATCGACCGCAAACGGGTTTTCCGAACGCACACCATCACGATACGACCAATGCGCCGCAACACCGGTTTCTGCCACGTCATGCATCTGGCGAGTGCGGATCTGCACTTCGACCCGCTTACCATCACGCCCAGATACCGTGGTGTGAATCGAGCGATAGCCGTTCGACTTCGGCTGGCTGATGTAATCCTTGAACCGTCCCGGCACAGCGCGCCAGCGTTGGTGGATCGCGCCGAGGGTGCGATAGCAGTCTTCCTCGGTCTGGGTGATGATGCGGAAACCGTAAATGTCGGACAAGCGTGAAAAGCCCTGATCCTTTTCCTGCATCTTGCGCCAGATCGAATAGGGTTTCTTGGCGCGGCCAAAGACTTCGGCTTCAATCCCGGCCTTTTCCAATTCGTGCCGCATGTCGCCGGTGATCCGATGGATCACGTCGCCGGTTTCGCGTTGCAGGGTGATGAAACGGCGGATGATCGATTGTCGGCCTTCTGGGTTCAGTACGCGAAAGGCAAGGTCTTCGAGCTCCTCGCGCATCCACTGCATACCCATCCGCCCCGCAAGCGGCGCGTAGATATCCATCGTCTCGCGCGCCTTGACCACCTGCTTTTCGGGGCGCATCGCCTTAATCGTGCGCATGTTGTGCAATCGGTCGGCCAGCTTGACCAAAATGACCCGCAAGTCCTTGGACATGGCCATGAACAGCTTGCGAAAGTTTTCCGCCTGTTTGGTCTCACGACTGGACAGCTGCAGATTGGTCAGCTTGGTGACGCCATCGACCAGCTTGGCCACCTCATCCCCGAACAGCTCGGACACCTTGCCATAGCTGGCTTTGGTATCCTCGATCGTGTCGTGCAGCAGAGCCGTGATAATGGTCGCATCATCCAAGCGCTGTTCAGTCAGGATGGCGGCAACGGCAACGGGATGGGAAAAATAAGGTTCGCCGGAATGGCGGAACTGACCGTCATGCATCTGCATTCCGAATTCATAAGCCCGGGCGATGCGGTCAGCATTGGTTTTGGGATTATAGTTGCGGACCAGCGCAATCAGGTCGTCAGCAGAAATCATCCGGTCCGCACCTTGCGTAGTAGCTTGGGTTACCCCTGGCCTTGAGCCTCCATCAGAGCGCGCAGCAGCTTCTCTTCCGACATGTCATCCTCGACCGGCTTGTCCGATTCCGCACCCATCAGCAAAGCCATCTGATCTTCTTCCGGCTCGTCCACCTCGATCTGGGTCTGGTTGGCTTCGATCAGACGTTCGCGCAGTTCGTCGGCACCCTGGGTTTCATCCGCAATCTCGCGCAGCGACACGACAGGGTTCTTGTCGTTGTCTCGGTCTACGGTAATCGATGCACCGGCGGAAATCTCGCGCGCACGATGGGCGGCAAGCATCACCAGTTCAAACCGGTTTGGAACCTTGTCTACGCAATCTTCAACCGTCACGCGGGCCATGGGGCGCTCTCCGTTACTGAATCCATGTCAGGAAGACGTTTATCTAAGCGCGAATCCCCGCCTTGACAAGCAGGAAATAACGTCAACCGTACCAATCACAGAGGGGTGACAGCCTCGACATCCCCGACAGGCAGGTCAGCGACCATTTCGGTCACCGTGCGGCCAAGCACCGGGTGCCGCCAGTCTGGGGTCACATCCGCCATCGGAACCAACACGAAAGCCCGGTCCTGCAAGCGTGGATGCGGCAGGATCAATTGCTCGGGTGCCCGCTGTTTCTGCGCCTCGGGCGCCAGGTTCAGCCAACGGTCATATTCAGTTCGATCTGGCAGGATCACGTCGTCATAGCAGACCAGGTCCAGATCCAATGTCCGCATACCCCATCGCTGCACCCGCTCGCGGCCAAATTCATGTTCGACCTCATGCAGCAGTTGCAAGACCTCGCCAGGGGTCTTTTCGGTCTCGATCAATGAGGCGGCATTTACGTAATCCGGCCCGGCCCCGGCAGGGAAACACGGGGTCTCAAAAAAGCGGCTGACGGCGCGAATCACCACCCCCTGACGCAATATCGCGTCAAGTGCCCTTTGAAGTGTCACCCTGGGCCCAGAGTCTCTCAAATTGAGATTTGCTCCCAGTGCGATAACCGCTTTTGACGAAAAATTGCTCATATAACTCCCTATATTCGGCGAATTGCATGCTTGCGATACACTTTAAATGCCCTAATTATAGGCATATCAGCGCGTCGCTTATTTACTAGCTCACTCACCTATCACCCGGCGCCGCTGGTTTGTACCGGAAGGATCTATTTATGTTTTATAAAGACGAACGGCTAGCGCTGTTCATCGACGGCTCGAATCTTTATGCAGCCGCAAAAGCACTGGGGTTTGATATAGACTACAAATTGCTGCGCCAGGAGTTTATGCGCCGCGGCAAAATGCTTCGTGCTTTCTACTACACAGCGCTTCTGGAAAACGACGAGTATTCGCCGATCCGTCCCTTGGTTGACTGGCTGCATTACAACGGCTTCACCATGGTGACAAAACCGGCCAAGGAATACACCGACAGCATGGGGCGTCGGAAAGTCAAAGGAAATATGGACATCGAACTGACCGTCGATGCCATGGAACTTGCACCGCGCGTTGATCATATCGTGCTATTTTCGGGCGATGGGGATTTCCGTCCGTTGATTGCCAGCCTGCAGCGTCAGGGCGTGCGTGTTTCGGTTGTTTCGACCATTCGTAGCCAGCCGCCGATGATTTCGGACGAGCTGCGCCGCCAGGCCGATAATTTTATCGAACTTGAAGACCTGCGCGATGTGATCGGACGGCCTCCGCGTGAAATGCCGATGGAGCCGCGCAGCGTCGCAGCTGCCGGCGGACAATAAGCCCCGGCCACCTATCAAACCGGGGGAAGAAATTGGCGCGGTCAGGGTCTCAGTCCTGACCGCGCCTTTTTTAACAATGAACAGGTGCTGAAACATCTATTGGCTAGCACCGATTCATGTCAGGGAAATGACAAGCTCCTGTCTGGACCAAGGCCGGGAAAAGACTTACCTGTGGCCTATGGAGACCGTAATATGACCAAGCCCCCCCTGACTCTTTACCTCGCTGCCCCGCGCGGGTTTTGCGCCGGTGTAGACCGCGCCATCAAAATCGTCGAAATGGCGCTGCAGAAATGGGGCGCGCCGGTCTATGTGCGCCACGAGATTGTGCACAACAAATTTGTCGTTGACGGTTTGCGCGCGCAGGGTGCTGTGTTTGTCGAGGAACTGGACGAATGTCCCGATGACCGCCCGGTGATTTTCTCGGCCCACGGCGTGCCGAAATCCGTGCCCGCAACTGCGGAGCGACGCGAGATGATCTATGTCGACGCCACCTGCCCGCTGGTGTCCAAGGTCCATGTCGAGGCCCAGCGCCACGCCGAGGCCGGGTTGCAGATGATCATGATCGGTCACAAAGGCCACCCGGAAACCATCGGCACCATGGGGCAGTTGCCTGAGGGCGAGGTTTTGCTGGTCGAAACGGTCGAGGATGTCGCCACCGTTCAAGTTCGCGATCCGGGCAAACTGGCTTTTGTTACTCAGACCACCCTGTCGGTGGATGACACCAAGGACATCATTGCGGCGCTGGAACAGCGGTTCCCGGCTATTGTCGGCCCGCATAAGGAAGACATTTGCTACGCCACTACCAACCGGCAAGAGGCCGTCAAAGCCGTGGCCCCAAAATCGGATGCCTTGCTGGTCGTCGGCGCGCCGAACTCGTCGAATTCGCGCCGTCTGGTCGAAGTAGCTTCGCGCGCCGGGTGCAACTATGCGCAACTGGTGCAACGCGCGACCGAGATCGACTGGCGCGCGCTTAATGGTATCTCTTCGGTTGCCATCACCGCCGGGGCGTCCGCACCCGAAGTGCTGGTCAACGAGGTGATCGACGCCTTTCGCGCTCACTACGATGTCACCGTCGAACTGGTCGAAACCGCCAAGGAAAGCGTCGAGTTCAAAGTCCCCCGCGTGCTGAGAGAACCTGCATGAGGGGCATACCAACGGCCCCGCTTTTTCTTGGGCTGGCAGGACTGATCCCGTTCATCTGGGGCGCGCTGACCTATCTGAACGATGATCTGCACAGCTGGGGTACTCAGATGTTTGGGTCGCGGTTTGTAGGGCCCTATGTTCAGTTGTTCTATGGCTCAGTGATCCTGAGTTTCATGTCTGGTGTTCTGTGGGGGTTCGCGACCAAAACCTCAGGCGGCAAGGCGGCGACCTGCTATGTGCTTTCGGTTTTGCCCGCGCTGTGGGCCTTTGCCAAAACCGGTGGCGGCCCGGTCAGCGCCGGCACTCACTTGATGTACGGATTTGCCGGGGTGCTGGTGCTGGACGCCCTCTTTGCCTATTGGCGGCTGACGCCAACCTGGTGGCTGCGGTTGCGTATCCTATTGACCGCCATCGTAGTCGCCTGTCTGGCTGTAGGAGTGTACCTGTGACCGACGAAAAAACCATCAACGCCTATACGACGCGTGTGGCAGAATACCTGCAGATCCCCCTGCCCCCGGAACAGATTGAGGCCCGCCTGGCCTTTGCTGAGGCTGTTGGCAGCGGTCACATTCTGGATTTGGGCTCGGGCCCCGGATCAGACAGCGCCTTTTTTATGCGCGAGGGTTTGACAGTTCGTGCATTGGACGCAACTTCGGCCTTCGTCGAACACGCTCGGGAAAATGGCGTCGATGCACATCTGGGCACCTTTGACGATGTGACCGAGGTGGAGACATATGACGGGGTCTATGCCAGCTTTTCACTGCTGCACGCCCCGCGCGCGGATTTCCCGCGCCATCTGGCGTCTATTCACCGGGCATTGAAGCCCGAAGGCATCTTTTTCCTAGGTCTGAAGCTAGGCACCGGCGAACACCGCGACGATCTGGACCGCTACTACACCTATTTCTCACAGACTGAGATCGAAGCTGCGCTGGAACAGGCCGGGTTCTCTGTAGACCGGATCACCACCGGCATGGGCACCGGTCTAGCCGGGTCTTATGACGGGTTCATTCTGGTGTTGGCCCATGCCTGAGTTGTTTGCCTATACCGACGGTGCCTGCTCCGGCAATCCCGGCCCTGGCGGCTGGGGCGTGCTGCTGCGCGCAATGAATGGCGACAAAGTCCTGAAAGAGCGCGAGCTAAAGGGCGGCGAGGCCGAGACCACCAACAATCGCATGGAATTGCTGGCCGCGATCAGCGCACTTGAGACGTTGGAGCGCGCCTCGAAAATCACCGTCATCACCGACAGCGCCTATGTGAAAAATGGCGTTACTGGGTGGATCTTCGGATGGAAGCGGAACGGCTGGAAGACCTCGAACAAGAAGCCGGTCAAGAATGTCGACCTGTGGCAGCGGCTGGATGAGGCCCAGACTCGGCACGATGTGACCTGGGAATGGGTCAAGGGCCACGCAGGTCACCCCGAAAACGAAAAGGCCGATGAACTGGCCCGCGCCGGCATGGCCCCGTTCAAACCGAAAAAGACGCAGGCATGAACGGGCTTGCCCTGCTGGACTATGCCTCGGTTCTGGTCTTTGCCCTGACCGGTGCTTTGGTGGCCAGTCGGGCGCAACTGGACCTAGTGGGTTTTGCCTTCATCGCCTGCCTGACAGCGGTGGGTGGCGGTACGGTGCGTGATCTGCTGCTGGACCGTCATCCGATATTCTGGGTCGGCCAGCCCGGCTATATCCTGATTGGGACCGGCGCTGCTGTGCTGGTGTTTTTTACCGCACATCTGGTGGAAAGCCGATACAACCTTCTGATCTGGCTGGACAGTTTTGCCCTATCAATCGCGGTGGCTGCGGGGACTGGCGCGGCGCTGGCTCTAAACCAGCCCGGCGTCATTGTGGTACTGATGGGTGTCTGCACCGGCTGTCTGGGTGGGCTGATGCGCGACGTAGTCTGCAACGAGGTGCCGCTGGTTCTGAAACAAGGCGAACTGTATGTATCTTGCGCCTTTGCAGGCGCAATGAGCGCAGTGGTAGCGGATCGTCTTGGGTTTGATGAGCTTGCTACTCTGGCAGCCTGTGCGCTGATTTGCTGGGCCTTACGGGCGGGATCACTGCTATTTGGTTGGCAGTTGCCCGTCTACAAAAGCCGCCCACCACGGCAATAACTTGATCAGAAAACGCAGACCTTTGTGGATCAACGCCTTGCGTGGCACGATGAAGGTGATCTTTCATGACAAAAGCCGCCACGGAGAGTGCCCATGGACATGAAGAAAACGCTAGAAGACTTCGATGCCGCGTATAACGAGGCCTTTAATCGTGGTGACGCTGAAGGCTGCGCCGCGTTTTTTACCGAGGACATCATGCTGCTGCCCCCCGGAGAACCCATGACGCACGGCAAGGCAGCTTTTCTAGAAACTTACCGGTCTCGGATCAAAGAGAATACCGGAGGCACCCACGAAAACGAATTGATCGATTTCGAAGTCCAGGGGGATATGGCCTATCAAGTCGGGACTTATGCCATCGAAAACTCGGACCCGCCCGAGCGGGGAAAATTCGTCAACGTCCTGAAACGTCAGCCCGACGGTAGTTGGAAAGTCAAAATTTCCATCTTCAACAGTGACCTGCCATAAAGTCGCGCCCAATCGCCAGCCAAGGGTTGGGCGGCGATAGTTCTTAACTCTATTGCGTCAGCGCGACAGCAACCTCGCGCCGATTTCCTTGACGAATTTCGCTGCCACCATTGCGGTCATTCCGTAAGGATCGCGATGGGGGTTCAACTCGACAATATCCGCGCCGACAAGCTGCCCTTCGAACCGGTGGATCAGATTGATTACCTCACGCGTGCTCAGCCCGCCGGGTTCGTGATGCGACACGCCCGGCGCAAAGGCCGGGTCCAGCGCGTCCAGATCCAGTGACAGGTAAACCGGGCCGTCAAAGCGAATTTCAAGATCGGGGCGCCATGAACGCATATCGATGACCTCGACCCCGAATTTATCAGCCTGATCCTGCTGGTGCTTGTTCATGGTGCGGATACCCACCTGCACCAATCGATTGATCTTGCAGGTCTCCATCACTCGCGCGAACGGGCAACCGTGACCCAAGGGCCCAATCTGCTGGCTGTCATAAAGGTCAGGATGCGAGTCGATATGCAGGATGTTCAGCCCCTCATACCGTTCGGCATGTGCCTTGATCAGGGGATAAGCAACCGAGTGGTCCCCACCCAATGACAACAGCCGCGCACCGGTTGCGATCCGGGTGGCGGCGCCCGCTTCGATCCGGTCGATGGGTTCCTGCCCGATCATCTCGAACACATCCAAATCACCGGTATCCTTGAACCGGTCGGTCGCACCCAAATCAGTGCCATCCTCGGCGGTCAGGTTGGCAGCCCCGGAATGCAGCGCCTCGCGGATGCGGCCCGGCGCAAAGGCAGGTCCCTGCAGAAAAGACGAGTGCAAATCCAACGGCACCCCCATCAGAGCGACGTCACCAGAGTTCAGGTCGTATGGCATGGGGTACCTTTCGGGTTGGATATGTCGGCGATCTGGCCGATATCCCGCCCAAAGGTCAAGATGTTAGCGGCGCAGATAAGTCTGCCAGATCCAAATCACCAGCAAGGCGCCTAGCACAGCACCAACAAAGCCAGACAGCCAACCCGCCACGGTAATCAAAAAGCGCAGCAGGAACCCGCCCACCAGAGCGCCCACAATGCCGATCAGCATTGTGGTTGGAATATCCGCCTCGATCCGCATCAACCGGGTGGCCAGAAATCCGGCGGCAGCACCAATGACGATCAGGGCAATGACGGGCACGTTATTTTCTCCAATGCGTTGGCACGATGATCAGTGCACCGATGGAAGACAGAACTGCGTTCATACCAGGTGGGCCAAAGCTGACACCAAACATGATGCGGACAAAGTAAAACAGGAACGCCCCACCCACGCAAATGATGATCGAGGGCAGGTATCCGTTATGGGTAAACGCGGTTTTCTCGGACAGATAGCCCACGATACCGGCAATCACGACGGTGCCCATCAAGACCATGAACATCTGGTTTACTCCGAACTCAGGCGGGTTCCGGCGGCAACTGGCCAGCCCCGCAGGAAGGTTTCTGTATCCTGTGCCCCTTTACCTGCCCGTTGCAGGCGCAACAGGTCAATCGCCCCGTCGCCACAGGCCACACGCAGCGTGTCGTTCAGAACCTCTCCGGGCGTACCCTGACCTTCAGCCAATTTCGAGGCGAGCAGTTTGACCCGATCCCCTCCGATCAGAGTCCATGCGCCGGGAAAGGGTGACAGGCCGCGTATCTGGCGATCCACTTCAGCCGCCGGACGGGTCCAGTCGACCCGCGCCTCGGCCTTGTCAATTTTCGAGGCATAGGTCACGCCTTCCTCGGGCTGCGGTTCGGGCGTCAACTCGGGCAGACGGGCCAGTGCTTCAACAATCAGGTCAGCGCCCAACGGTGCAAGGCGATCATGCAACTGCGCAGTGGTTTCCTGCGGCTCAATTTCAGTGGCCTGCCGCAATAGGACGGGGCCAGTGTCCAGACCGGCTTCCATCTGCATGATACAAATGCCGGTTTCCGCATCGCCCGACATGATCGCCCGATGGATCGGAGCAGCCCCGCGCCAACGTGGCAGCAAGCTGGCATGGATGTTTAGACAACCCTGTGCCGGTGCGTCCAGAATGGGTTGTGGTAGCAGCAAACCGTAGGCCACCACTACAGCAACATCTGTGTTCAGTGCGGCAAACGCGTCCTGTTCCTCTGGCGATTTCAACGAAACTGGGTGGCGGACGTTCAGGCCCAGCGCTTCGGCCCGGGCATGTACGGGCGTCGGACGATCTTTCTTGCCCCGTCCTGCTGGACGCGGGGGCTGGCAATAGACTGCGGCGATTTCATGCCCCGCCCCAACCAGCGCATCCAGAACCGGAACCGAGAAATCAGGCGTACCCATGAAAATGACGCGCATCTCTACCCCTGTTTCTTGGCTTTGCGTAGCAACATGTCGCGTTTGACCTTACTGAGACGGTCGAAATACATCCGGCCATTCAGATGGTCGATCTGATGCTGCACGCTGGTGGCCTCGATCCCGACAAAATCGCGGCGATCGACCATACCCTGCTCGTTCAGGAACCGGACCGTCACCGCACGTGGGCGTTTCACCTTGGCCGAAACGCCGGGCAAGTTCGGGCTGGCCTCTTCATGTTCACGCAGTTCGATCGAGCTGTGCAGAATTTCGGGGTTTGCCAGACGCACCGCACGGCCCCGTTCGGTCGAGCCATCAACTACTGCCAGCCTCAACATTACGCCAATCTGCGGGGCGGCCAGGCCAACGCCAGGCATCGCCTCCATTGTGTCGATCATATCGTCCCAGATCGCGCGAACCTCTTCAGTTATCTCAGAAATATCCTCGGCCTTGGTCCGCAAACGTTTGTCGGGCCATGGCAGGCAGGTGCGAACGGTCATGCGCGGGCCTGCTCGCGTTTGAGTTTCTGCATCTTGCGGGTGATCATCTGACGTTTCAGCGGTTTGAGATAGTCGATGAACAGCTTGCCGTTCAGGTGGTCGATCTCGTGTTGAACGCAGGTTGCCCAGAGCCCATCAAACGTCTCCTGCTGCAAGTTCCCATCGCGATCCATCCACGTCACATCCACCACTTTGGGACGTGTCACCTCAGCGAATTGCTCGGGGATCGACAGGCAGCCTTCTTCATAGACGTTAGTCTCGTCCGATGAAGCGATGACCTCGGGGTTAAACATGATTAGGGGGCGCGGTGTCTCGCCTTCTTCCTTGATGCAGTCCATCACGATCAGCCTGTCCAGAACGCCGATCTGCGGTGCGGCCAGCCCGATGCCGGGCGCATCATACATCGTCTCAAGCATGTCGTCGGCCAGTTTGCGCAGCTCGTCCGACAGGTCGGTCACCGGGGCGCAGACCTTTTTCAGACGGGGGTCGGGGTGTATCAGGATATTGCGTTTCATGGGGTTGATTTAGGCCATCCCGCCCCCCGCCGCAACGCCCCCCTTGCACCTGCTGGAATTGTGGCTAGCTTTCCTCCGGACATATGGAGCAGACATGACTTTCAACGACCTGATCGACCGCCGGGGCACCAACAGCTCAAAATGGGACAAGATGGAAAAGCTGTACGGTGTTTCACCGCAGGATGGGCTGGCCATGTGGACCGCCGATTCCGACTACGCCACGGCGCCCTGCGTGATCGAGGCAGTCCGGGAAGCTGCCGATCATGGGGCCTTTGGCTATTCTTGGGAACACCCGCAATATTTGAATGCTGTTCAGTGGTGGATGCAGAACCGTCACGATTGGACAATCGACACTGATTGGGTGTTGACCGCACAAGGGTTGGGTAACGCGATTGCCCTGTCACTGGACGTCTGGACCCAGCCAGGGGATGGCGTCGTCATCTTTACCCCTGTCTATCACGAGTTTGCCTATAAGATTAATACCGCCGGGCGGCGCGTTGTTGAATGCCCGCTAGTTCGGCAGGGCGACAGCTATGGCATCGATCTTGAGGACGCACAGTCGCGGCTGGATGGATCTGAAAAGCTGTTGATGTGGTGCTCGCCACAAAACCCCTCGGGTCGGGTCTGGAACCCAGACGAATTGCGGGCCGTCGCCGCCTTTGCCGAACGTAACGGGCTGATCCTTGTGTCGGACGAAGTGCATCAGGATCTGGTCTATCCCGGTCACACATTCGTGCCGATGGATATTGCCGCGCCAGAGGCGCGCGCCTGGACTGTGACCCTGACCGCAGCCTCAAAGACGTTTAACATCGCAGGACAGCGGACCGGCAACATGATCATCCCCGATGCAAAACTGCGCGCGACCATGCGACATCGGCTGAAAACGCTGGACTATGCGCCCAGCGCCCTGGGTGTGGCTATGGTCACTGCGGCTTATTCGCCAGAGGGCGCAGCTTGGGCGGATGCACAGGTGGCGCATTTGGACGGCAACCGCAAAATGTTCGACGCTGCAATCGCCGAAATCCCCGGTCTGTGGTCGATGCCCTTGCAGGCCACCTATTTAGCTTGGGTCGATTTTTCCGGCACCGGGATGGATCACGACGAGTTTGTCCGCCGCCTGCGAGAAGACGCCAAAATCGCCACATCGTCCGGCCCTGGTTTCGGCACAGGTGGAGAGACCTTCGAACGGTTCAATCTAGCCACCCAACGCAGTCGCGTTGAAGAGGCCTGCGCCCGGTTGAAACACGCATTTGGCGATCTTCAATAAGGTCGTGCGCAGGGTCGCGCTTTTCTCCCTGCTTGCCCTTCTGACTGGTGTGGCGTGGGTTGGCTGGCATCACTTTGGTCCTCGCCCGCCTGCGCCGCCGATGGCACCACAAGCGACCCAAATCGATCACATCCTGATCGAAAAATCTGCCCGTCGGCTAACCGCGACGCTGGACGGTGCGGTCGTGATGAAGGCCGACGTGGCACTTGGATTTGAGCCCGAAGGTGACAAACAGCAGGAAGGGGACGGAAAGACTCCGGTCGGTATCTTCCAGATCGACCGGCGCAATCCGCAGAGCGCTTACCACCTTTCCCTTGGGATCAACTACCCCCTGCCCGAGGATATCTCCCGCGCCCAAAGTCAGGGAATTGATCCGGGGGGAGATATCTTCATACACGGGCAGCCAAATGCTATTGCGGGGATAACACTGTCCGGAGACTGGACCGCGGGCTGTATCGCCCTTTCAAACGCCGAAATGGCACAGCTCTGGAGCCTGACGCCAAACGGCACCGTGGTGGAAATCCGCCCCTAGTCTTTGTGCGCCAACAATGCAATCGGTGCGTCGGGTGCGCGGTAGAAGTCCAGCGGCGCCTTGTCCGCTGCGGCTGTGCTGCGCTTGAAGTCATACCGCATCTCACCAGCCTCTTCATCATCAGCGATGATCAAGCATTGATACAGGTGGCGCGCGCCGTCATAGATGTCGACCAATCCACGCAATTGCGGCGTCGTGGCGGCCTCAACCGTAAAGCCATCTTTCCACAATCTGAGGATTTTAAACGTATTGTCGTCAAACTCGACACGCAGACGGCTGGTTTTCTTCAGACCCGCGATTCGCGCCGCATCCAATTCGGCGCTTATTTCCTTTGAAACATAGGTACTCATAACAATTATTCCCCCAGTAATAGACTCTATTGTGACCGCTCAACTGTAAAAATCCAGTGAAGGCCGTCACATAGGGCTGTGGGCGTTTAAATTGTTGCCGGTAAATCATAGTCCGCCCTGTGCACAGGCGCAGAGCCTTTGCGCGGTCCCTCATGTGGGAAGGCGGTGATCTACACCCTATGTTTGCCGAAACGCACAAGCGGAGGATACGCAATGGGCTTGTTGATTGACGGCAAATGGCACGACACCTGGTATGACACCGAGTCCACTGGCGGCGCTTTCAAGCGCAGCGCCGCGCAGTTTCGCAATTGGCTGACCGCAGATGGCAGCGCAGGCCCATCCGGCAAGGGAGGTTTCAAGGCGGAACCAGACCGCTATCACCTCTATGTCAGCCATGCCTGCCCCTGGGCACACCGCACGCTGATCTTCCGCGAATTAAAGGAGCTGAGCGACCTGATCTCAGTTTCGGTGGTGCATCCTGACATGCTGGATAGGGGCTGGACCTTTGAAACAGATGACCATGGAGCGACCGGTGACACCCTTTATGGGCTCGATTACGCTCATCAGGTCTATACAAAGGCTGACCCCACCTATTCGGGTCGCGTTACCGTACCGATCCTGTGGGACAAGCAGCAACGGACCATCGTTTCGAACGAAAGTTCGGAAATTATCCGCATGTTCAACACCGCCTTTGACGGCATCACCCGCAACACCGACGATTACTGGCCCGAGGACATGCGGGGCGAGATCGAAGAGGTCAACGCCCGCATCTATTCCGACGTCAACAACGGCGTCTACAAGTCCGGCTTTGCCACCACGCAGCAGGCATATGAAGCCGCCGTGCATCCGCTGTTTGACACGCTGGATTGGCTCGAGGATCGCCTTGCCCACAACCGGTATCTGTTGGGCGATCGAGTGACCGAGGCAGATTGGCGGCTGTTCACGACCCTGATCCGGTTCGACCCGGTGTACCACCTACATTTCAAATGCAACAAGCGGCGGTTGATCGACTATCCGAACCTGTGGGCTTACACCCGCGAGCTATACCAATGGCCGGGCGTCGCGCGGACCGTGAATATGAACCACATCGTGCGCCACTATCACTATAGCCACGAGACGATCAATCCGAGCCGGATCATCCCAGTGAACCCGGTGTTGGATTACTTGGAGCCGCACGGCCGCGGTCAGCGACCCGCCGCATAGTGTTCGACCATCGCCGCCAGATCCTCTGGCGGCGTTTCACTTTGCACATAGGCACAAGCATTCGGGCTGTGGGCAAATATCGATCCATCCGAGAAAAAGGTGGTGTTGGTGACAAAGATCACCCGCGCCTCGGGGCGGCGGTAGCTGGCGAAATCGGCCACGGCCAACGCGCTGCCCGCCTCAAGCACCAGATCCAGCACGATGATTTCAAATTCCTGACCATACAATGCTAGAATCGCGGCCTCCTGCCCGGCCACCAGCGTCACTTCGGCGCCGTGCCGTTCCAGATGTCTCTTCCAGACCCGACCAAGATCGGGGTTACTCTCAACAATCAAAACATTCATTTGCAACAACCTCGGCCCAGGCAAGAGTGAATGGCGCCGACCCCCATGAATTGTGATCACGCTTATTCCTTAACAAAGTGTTAACGGCGCTGACCGAAGGCACGGATATCGCGGATTCGCTTGTGTAAACGGCAAAAATCCGCTTGAAACGGGCCGAAACAGGCGATTCCGGCGAGAAACCCCATGACAAGCCATAACAAGAATTTGAATCCGCGCGCCGCGCGCGACCATGGCGGAGGGCTGGACGGAGCCATCGCATCCTATGGCGGAAACCGTGCGGACTGGGTGGACCTGTCCACCGGGATCAACCCTTACCCCTATCCAATATCCGGGCTGATCCCCTCGGACTGGACCGAGTTGCCTGATCATGGCGCTTTTGAGCGTCTGACTGCAGCTGCGCGCCAGTTCTGGTCGATCCCAGACGGCGCAGCAATCCTACCTGCACCGGGTGCTTCGGCAGTGATCGCCCGCATTCCGGTGTTGGCCGCTCGTGGCAGGGTTCAAATCACAACGCCCACCTATAACGAACACGCAGCCGCCTTCACAGCGCAAGGCTGGACCGTTCAACCCGACGGTCCGACCGAAGCTCGCGTAATCGTGCATCCCAACAATCCTGATGGCCGTATCTGGTCCGAGGCGGATGCGAACGCCCCGTTGACTGTGATCGACGAGAGCTTTTGCGACGCTAGCCCCGAGGCATCACTAATTCATCTGGCAACACGCCCCGGAGTGATCGTGTTGAAAAGCTTTGGCAAGTTCTGGGGGTTGGCCGGGCTGCGGCTGGGGTTTGCCATCGGTCAGCCCGATCTAATCGTTCGGCTGAACGACCTGACCGGGCCGTGGTCCGTGTCTGGCCCCGCCCTGCGGATCGGAGAGCAGGCGCTGCGGGACGTTGAATGGGCCAAGACAACCCGCCAACACCTAACCACCGGCGCCGACCGGCTTGACCAGTTGCTAATCAGCAAAGGGGCTACCGTGGTCGGGGGCACCTCGCTGTTTCGTCTCTACAACGTCGACAGCGCCGCTGACTGGCAAGACCGGCTGGCCCGCGCTCATATCTGGAGCCGCGTCTTCCCCTATTCCCAAACCTTTTTGCGACTGGGCCTGCCTCCTGCGATTGGCTGGAGCCGACTAGAGGCCGCATTGTGAGCACCGCGTTTCTGCTGGTCTGCGCCATGTGTTTGGACGCCGCTTTGGGTGAGCCGGACTGGCTGTGGTCTCGCGTTCGCCACCCGGCTGTGGCGGCAGGCAACATTATCGGCTGGCTAGACAAACGTCTGAATCATGGTGCTCAGCGGCGGTTGAAAGGGGTCGCAGTGGTTATGCTGCTGGTCGTTGGTGCGTTGATCCTTGGACGTGTGCTGGCGCTGCTCGGACCCGTGATCGAGATCATCCTTTGCGCCATCCTGCTAGCGCAAAAATCACTGGTGTCGCATGTGCGCGATGTGGGCGAAGGGCTACGCAACTCGCCGGCCGAGGGCCGGTCCAAGGTCGCGATGATCGTGTCCCGAGATACTCGCGACATGACCGAAGCGCAGGTCGCCCGATCCGCGATTGAAAGCGCGGCCGAGAATCTAAGCGATGGGGTCATAGCACCTGCATTCTGGTTTCTGCTCGCCGGGCTGCCGGGACTTCTGATTTACAAGGCTATCAACACCGCTGACAGCATGATCGGCTATCGTACTGAAAAACATCGCGACTTTGGCTGGGCCGCCGCCCGTCTGGACGACGTTCTGAATCTGATCCCAGCGCGCCTGACCTGCGTGATGATCGTGGCTCTGTCCGGTCAATGGGCGTGTTGGCCTGACATGGTGGCGGATGCGCGCCGCCATATCTCTCCCAATGCAGGATGGCCCGAGGCCGCCATGGCGCGTGCCTTGAACGTGGCTCTGGCCGGTCCGCGCAGCTATGACGGGCAGGTCCGTGATCTGGCTTGGGTGAACGGCGATGCTCCGCGCGAAATCAGCGCGTCAGAGGTTTTCCGCGCATGTAATATGCTGTGGACCGTTTGGGGGCTTGCACTTGGCCTTCTGTCAGTGTGGGTTGGGGTCAGCTTTATTCTCTGACGGACCTGTCCATGCGCATTCTCTCTGGCCTTATTGCCGCCGCTCTGTTCGCCTCGCCCGCCCTTGCCCAATGCGGCGGCGGGTTCAATTCCTTCGTCAAAGGGCTAAAGGCCGAGGCTGTCCAGCAAGGATTCGACAAGTCCACTGTCAATGCGTTTTTTAAAGACGTGCAACAGGACGGAGCCGTATTGAAGGCCGACCGCGCGCAGGGTGTGTTTCAGAAACCGTTCATCGACTTCTCGCGCCACCTGATCTCACAAAACCGGATCGATAGGGGTCAGGCCATGTCGCGCAAATATGACGCGGTTTTTGACCGAATTGAACGCGAATACGGCGTCT
Organism: Ruegeria sp. BI11; assembly: GCF_056538005.1. Lineage (NCBI taxonomy): Bacteria > Pseudomonadati > Pseudomonadota > Alphaproteobacteria > Rhodobacterales > Roseobacteraceae > Ruegeria > Ruegeria sp. BI11. Next base: position 48,913 of record NZ_JBQFSM010000017.1, read on the forward strand.
CACGCGGGGTTCTTCTGGCGTTTTGGGCGTTCGAGACCGATTACGGCGCGTTTCAAGGCGATTTCAACACTCGCAATGCGTTGGTGACACTTGCCCACGATTGCCGCCGCCCCGAGCTGTTCCGCCCTCAGGTTTTTGCCGCCATTGAGCTTTACAGCCAAGGCAATTTCGACCCGGCCCGCACCACTGGCGCCTGGGCCGGAGAGATCGGTATGGTGCAAATGCTGCCGCGCGACATTCTGGAAAACGGTGTCGATGGGGACGGAGATGGCACGGTCTCTTTGAAAACGTCAGCCCCGGATGCGCTGATGTCGGGTGCCAAGATGCTGTCACACCTGGGCTGGCAGCCGGGTCAACCATGGCTGCAAGAGGTGATAGTGCCCGCGCAGATGGATTGGTCGTTGTCCGGCCCGGGCAAACCACGTTCGGTGGCCGACTGGCAGGCTATGGGTGTGCAGGCACGCAGCGGGTCCTTGGCTAACCTGCCCGCGTCACTAATCCTGCCGCAGGGGCACAACGGTCCGGCCTTTCTGGCCTATCCAAATTTCGACGTCTATTTCGAATGGAACCAGAGCTTTGTCTATGTTCTGACGGCGGCCTATTTCGGCACAAGGCTGGAAGGTGGTCAAATCTATGATGCCGGAAATGCAGAACAGGGGCTTTCAGGCGCGCAGATGAAACAACTGCAAAGCAAGCTGCAAGCGCGCGGTCATGACGTCGGCAAGATCGACGGAATTCTGGGTGCAGGCACGCGGGCAGCCGTGCAAGCGGAACAGGCCCGGCTTGGCTTGCCTGCTGACGCTTGGCCAACACCAGACCTGTTGAACCGTCTTTGAGTCAGGCGCCTGACTCGCACTACTGGTCTTCGAATACTGGCCGTGGCGCGCCATCCTCGTCCAATGCCACAAAGACGAAATCGGCATCCGTCACCTTCTGCGCTTTCTCGGAATATCGAGGGCGCGCCCAGGCATCGACGTGAATTCGCATGGACGTTCGTCCAACCTTGCGCAGCGTGGCATAGAGCGTCACCTCATCACCTACCTTGACCGGACGCAGGAACTGCATCGCCTCGACCGAAACCGTCGCCCCGCGCCCTTGCGAGACACGGCCGGCCATGTTCCCCGCCGCAAGGTCCATCTGCGACATCAACCAGCCCCCAAAAATATCACCCGACGGATTCGTATCGGCCGGCATCGCAACGGTACGGATAACCAAAACACCCTCGTCTTGTTGGCGGCCATGCGATCCCCGTTGCTTGCCACGGGCCAGATCATTTTCGGTTTCGTCGCTCACTAAACTGCTCCTCGTAGGGGCGTCTTCACCCGGCCTCAGATGCCGATTTCCATAATTTTAGTAGGGTTAGCCCAAATCCGAAAAGACTATGGTAAATTTCGCCGCTAAAAGATCGGCAGTGTGACAAACCCAGAAACACCCCTACTCACTCGGATCGCACCGGATAGCGATCCCCCCTTTTGATCAATCAGGATCAACCGCCCTCCGCTGCGCACGTACAGATCACACCGGCTGAACCCGTTGGGATAAGCGATACAAACGCTGCCGTCCTCGGCAATACTGTAGGTGCCAAAGGCGGATTCTCCGCTGGCATAGGTATATGTATAGGCCCCATCATCCGAAAATTTGGATTGGCCGTCGTCATAGAAGGTGAAAGTTTGTCCTGCCAATGCCCCCAATTCGTCATCGGACAGGGGTATGTCTCCGGGTTTAGTGGGCCATTCTGCGGCCAACAGCGGGTTTGCTGCCACCAGGGCTATGATCAGATATCGCGTCATGCCGCCACTTTAACCTGACAGTAAGCAAGAGCATCATAACGTTGCAGTGATGGGTCAGGCGACCATCTGTTCGGCCTTTTTCAGATCGACCGAGACCAACTGGCTGACGCCCTGTTCCTGCATGGTCACGCCAAACAGACGGTCCATCCGCGCCATGGTCACGGCGTGGTGGGTGATGATCAGAAACCGCGTGTCGGTCTGGCGGCACATCTCATCCAGCAGGTCGCAGAACCGCGTGACGTTGGCATCGTCCAGCGGCGCGTCGACCTCATCCAGCACACAAATCGGTGCAGGATTGGCGAGAAATACGCCAAAGATCAGCGCCGTAGCCGTCAGAGTCTGTTCCCCACCCGACAGCAGGCTGAGGGTCGACAACTTTTTGCCCGGCGGCTGACACATGATCTCAAGCCCGGCATCCAACGGGTCATCGCTTTCGACCATGACCAGATTGGCCTCACCACCACCGAACAGATGCTTGAACAACATGGCAAAGTTGGAGTTCACCTGTTCAAACGCGGTCAGTAGCCGTTCGCGCCCTTCTCGGTTGAGACTGGCAATGCCACTACGGAGGGCTTTAATCGCCTCTTCCAAATCCGCCTTTTCGCCGTTCAGGGTGTCAAACTCTTCCTGAACTTCCTTGGCATCTTCTTCCGCACGTAGGTTCACGGCACCCATCGCGTCGCGCTGGCGCTTGTGCCGGTTTACCTCGGCTTCCAACGCGTCCGCCGCAGGCATTTGATCGGGGTTCACATCCAACTGGTTTAACAACTGGTTCGGGGTCAGTTGCTGATCCTCGGCAATCCGTTCCGCCGTGGCTGTCACGCTTTCCCTTGCGGCGTCGCAGCGCGCCTCGGCCGCTGCACGGGATTCGCGCGCTTCCGATGCCTGACGTTCCGCATCACGCTCGGCCAACGCCACCTCACGATGCTGAGTTTCCGCTTCGGCCAGCTTGTCAGCGGCCTCGGCACGGCGGGCTTCGGCCGTCTCGATCAGTTCGTTCAGTTCTTCGCGGGCTTCGGCGATCTCGCCCGGTGCGGCCATTGCCTCGGACAGTTCCTCTTCCGAACCTTCCTTGCGTTCGGCCAGTTCCGAAATCCGCTTTTCGGCCGTTTCCAGACGATGTTTCCAACCGCTGAGATCCTTGGTGACCTCTTGTGAGCGGCGGGTGCGGGACTCACCCTCGCGGCGCAGCTCATCATGGGTCGAGCGGTGGGTCAGCATGGTGATCCGTGCGGCCTCAACCGTTTGCTTGATATCCTCGACTTGCGCGCGGGCAGTATCGAGATCGCCCAAGTCGGTCAACGCCCCCTCGGCCTCGCGCAGCTGCGCGCGCGCGGACATGGCATCTTCTTTGTGGCGGTCCACAGCCAGCGACAGAGTTTCAAGCTTACCTTGCGCCAGGTTGCGGTCAGCTTCGGCTCGGCTGAGCGCGCGGGCGGTTTCGGCCATGCGCTGATCGGCGGCGCGGCGGGCATCACGGGCACGGCGGTCCGCTTCAGTGACGTCTGCCAATTGCTGCGACAACGCCTCGTGCGCGGCGCGGGCGCCGTCGGCCTGTGCCTCGGTGCGGGTCAGCTCCTGTTTGAGCGCTTCCAGCTTGTTGAGCTGCTCCAGCCGAAGGGCAGCGGCACTTGGCGCATCCTCGGCCCACGCGCGAAACCCGTCCCAACGCCACAGATCACCGGATCGAGACACCAAACGTTGCCCCGGCTTCAGCGAAGTCTGTAACCGCGCGCCCTGATCCGCATCAACCAGACCAATCTGTGCGATCCGGCGGCTTAGGCGATCCGGGCCGGACACATGCAATGCCAGCGGTTCTACCTCATCCGGCAAATGCTGATCGGCATCGTAGCCTGCCACCTGAACCCAACCCGACGGACCGTCGCCGTCGACCAGCGGTGCTCGCAGATCATCTGCCAGCGCTGCCCCCAACGCCTTTTCATAACCGGGCTCGACGCGAAGCAGGTCCAGTACCTGGCCACCTTCGGCCGTGTCGCGTTCCACCAACTTTGCCAGCGCCGAGGTTTCCGCGCGGATCGCGCCCAATTCGCCCTCGGCTTCAGACCGTTGCGCGCGGGCTTCGGCCTCACGCGCCTGCGTGTCATTGCGCAGCTCATCTGCCGCGGCCAGCGCTTCTTCTGCGGCCTCAGCCGCTTCGCGAGCTTCTTCCTCGCCCTCTTGCGCGGCCTCAAAGGCCTCGCTTGCGTTAGTCAAAGCTTCGCGTGCCTCGTCCACGGCGCTGCGGGCCTTTACCTCTTCGGCCTCGGACCGGGCCAGAGTCTTCCGGCTGTCCTCAACCAGACGCTGCGCCGATTGGTGGCGGGCGACCAGACGGGCCATATCCTCGGTTTCCTGAGACAGATGGTCTTCGCGATCCTGCAGAACCGACGCCGCCTCGCGCGCGATTTCGGCGGCTTCAGCCACCTTATCTTCGTGCCCTTCGGCAGCTTTGGCCAGTTCGCGCGCTTCCCATTCAAGACGTTCGATCATCTGACCAGCGTCGCGATTCAAACCAGTCTCGCGTTCGATATCGTTGCCTAACTGCTGAATACGGTTGGTCAATGTTTCGATGGTCTGACGGGCGCGGGTTTCCTGATCTGACAGCGCATCACGCTGCACCTGCTGACGTTGCAGGACGGCGGCGGCAATGGCCTCTTCTTCGCGCAGCGGCGGCAAGGTCTCTTCGATTTCGGCGCGCTTGGTGGCGGCAGCGCGGGCTTCGGCCTCGGCCCGAGACGCCTCGGTGATCCGTTCGCGCAGTTTTTCTTCGGCCTGCTGGCGGGCCATATCCGCCTCTTTCCAGCGGCGGTAAAGCAGCATGCCCTCGGCTTGGCGCAGTTGCTCGCCAATTTCGCGATAGCGCGCCGCTTGACGGGCCTGACGCGCCAGTTGTGCGAGCTGCGTGCCCAATTGTTCAAGCACGTCATCGACACGTGTCAGGTTGGATTCGGTGCCTTTCAGCTTTAGCTCGGCTTCATGGCGGCGCTGATAGAGACCCGAGATTCCAGCGGCCTCCTCCAGAATACGGCGGCGGGCGCGGGGTTTAGCGTTGATCAGTTCGGCAATACGGTTCTGCCCCACAAGCGCAGGTGAATGCGCCCCGGTCGAAGCATCCGCGAACAGCATCTGCACATCACGCGCCCGCACGTCCTTACCGTTGGTCTTATAGGCGCTGCCTACGTCGCGGGTGATGCGCCGAATAATTTCAAGCTGATCTGAATCATTGAAGCCAGACGGAGCCAGCCGTTCCGAGTTGTCCATAGTCAAGACAACTTCGGCAAAGTTTCGGGCCGGGCGCGTTGCAGCGCCTGCAAAGATCACATCCTCCATCGCGCCACCGCGCATGGATTTGGGGCGGTTCTCTCCCATCACCCAACGCAGCGCTTCCAGAAGATTGGACTTGCCGCACCCATTCGGACCCACCACACCAGTCAACCCATCCGCGATGATCAGATCGGTCGGATCAACAAAGCTTTTGAAGCCGGTGAGTTTGAGTTTGCTGAAGCGCAAAGGCAATGAGTCCCGTGATTCCTATACGAATGAAGTCTGCGCAACGGATAGGGGGTGAGTCAACGCAGTTGCGCAGGATATGGGATATCACCACGACTTATCCACAATATCTTGCCGAAATGCGCAGAAAAACGCGTATCTCAGTAGGGCGAACACTCGAACACCTGAAAGCCGTAGTCGTTCCCGATATCCTCATAGACACCATAATCGACGCATTCGTAGTTCGGTGTCGAGATGGCAGTCAGCAACAGCCGCTCCCCTGCTTCATAGTCACAGCCCAGCACACCGACGGTCACAGCCGCGTCGCCCAAAACATCGAGGATGGGACAGCCCGAGACCTGCGCCATGGCCAAACCTGCCCGATCCTTGATCGGACCCAGACGCGGGGCGTATTGGGTGTTGATCCGCACGGCTTCGGCCAGTTCCCCGCGCACACGCACGTCAAAGACACTGCCGTTCACGGCAATACGTGTTGGAGGGACATCCCGGAAATAAGTGGTGCCGGCCGAACAGGCGGCCAGCACCGATAGGAGGGACAGATACCGGATCATGTAGCCAGCATTGCCCCAATATGGTTAACAGAACCTTTCCGGCGCTCAGGTGCGCAGAACTTCTCCCAAACGGCGAATGCCCTCGCCGATCGTGGCCTCATCCGAATTCGAAAAGCTCAACCGGATCGTATTGGCCCCGGTTTCGTCCGGAAAGAACGCCTGACCGGGAACAAAGGCTACCTTCACCGTCTCAAGCGCCTTGGCCAGCAGATCGGCCCCGCTGAGGCCCTTGGGCAAAGTCAGCCAGATGAACATGCCGCCTTCGGGCTTTGTCCACTCGACACCAACAGGCATATGATCCTGCAACGCGGTCAGCATCGCATCACGGCGTGCTCCGTAAACACGGCGCAGCATGGGTATATGCTTGTCAAAGCAGGCCCGCGCCACTTCGTTGATGGCCATTTGGTTGATGGTAGCAGAATGCAGGTCAGCCGCCTGTTTCATCAACACCAGTTGCAAGATCACCGGCTTGGCCGCCACAACCCAACCCACTCGCAAGCCCGGAGCCAGGGTTTTCGAGAAGCTGCCGCAATAGATCGTCCTGCAGTTTTCGATCGACCCCTTGCGCGCCAGTTCCAGCGCCAGAACCGGCGGGATCGCGTCCCCGTCATAGCGCAATGCCTGATAGGCACCGTCTTCGATCACAGCGCAGTTCAATCCATCTGCCAATTCCAGCAAGGCCTCGCGGCCGCGCAAGTCTACGGTTTCTCCGGTCGGGTTGGCGAAATCGGGTGATAGATAAGCGAATTTGACCGCCCCCTCACCTGCCGCAGCGGCATATTCCGCAGCCCCACGATTACCGTTGATACTCAACCGGTCAAAACGCGGCTCATAGGCGTTGAACGCAGCCAAGGCCCCTAGATAAGTAGGCCAGCCGACCAGCGCGGTATCCCCCGGTGACAGGTACAGTTTGCCCAGATAATCCAGTGCTTGTTGTGAGCCCGAGGTGATCAGGATGTTATCCAGCCCACACTCGATCCCGATCTGACGCATGTTCTCGACCAGCCATTCTCGCAGCGGAACATAGCCTTCGCTGACGGAATACTGCAGCGCCTGTGCCTGACTGTCAGTCGCCAGCGCGTTTTGGAACGCTGTGGCAAACCCATCCGCCGGAAACAAGGCCGGGTCCGGAATTCCACCCGCAAAGGAAATGATGCCCGGCTGATCCAACAGCTTGAGCAATTCGCGTATCTCGGACGCCTTCATTCGGGACGTCCGTGTGGCAAACAGATCTTTCGTCGACATCGGTATCCTCCGCTATCTCGACTGTTAGCCTAGGCATGACACGATTAATGTCAATAGTTCTGACCTAAAGTTTCAGTTCAGGTACGCGCACGTTCTTGAACCAGACAAAAATACATGGTCATATGAATTGACCAATTTTGGAATAAACCTGCATGCCCTTTCAAAAAGTCCAGACCGAGAAGCTGTCCCTCGCAGTAGTGAAACAGATCGAACTGCTGATCCTGCGCGGCATCCTGCAGCCTGGTGAACGCCTTCCGGCCGAGCGTGAATTGGCAGAACGGCTGGGCGTGTCACGCCCCTCGCTACGCGAAGCGATCTCAGAGTTGCAGGATCAGGGGCTGCTGACCGCCAAGGCCGGGTCCGGCATCTATGTGGCCGAGGTTCTGGGTTCCGCATTTTCCCCTGCGCTTGTGCGTCTGTTCGGTAGCCACGAAGAGGCGGTGTTCGACTTTCTTGCCTTCCGCTGTGATTTGGAAGGCTTGGCCGCCGAACGAGCAGCGCGCCTTGGATCGGACAGCGATTTGAAGGTCGTGCAGGCGATTTTCGACAAGATGCAGGCCGCTCATGCGCGCAATGCCACTCAGGATGAGGCGCAGTTGGACGCGCAGTTCCACATGGCCATCATCGAAGCCAGCCATAACGTGGTGATGCTGCATATGATGCGGTCGATGTATGACCTGCTTCAACAAGGCGTGTTCTACAACCGGCAGATGATGTTTCAGCAGCACACCACCCGCGGGGCTATTCTAGACCAACATCGCGCAATCAACACAGCCTTGCAGGCGCGCGACCCCGAAGCTGCGCGCGACGCGATCCATCAGCATCTGAACTACGTCCAACGGTGTATGGAAGATCACCAGAAAGCACAGCGCAACGAAGCCATAGCCCAGCAACGCCTGCAGCATGAGAACGGTCAGTCCTAAAAAACGCCAAAAATCTAGGGGCTTTCAAAGCTGTTCAACTCTGAACACGAAAAATTCATAGTTTATTATGCATTTTCTGTTGCTTATTCACTGGATACTTACGCGCAACGAAACCAAGTAGACAGGCAAGTCGCGAACCATACCTTTCGCTGCAACTCTGGTGGCTCATATGATCCTTTTCAAACCCGGCCAGCGCCCAAAAACGAATCCCTGCCTGATCGTCGCGAGTAACGGCAGATCTGGCAGTACGCTCATGTTTGACGCTTTATGGAAGGCGCAAAAACGGCGGCGATTGTGGCCTAGACCTAAAGCGTTTTTTGAAATGGATTTGGCCCAGGCTGAGTTGTATCCAGGTAGCCTTGTCAAAACCCACGATTTCCCCGACGGGCTGAGCAGGCGAGATGACGTCAAAGTCCTGTTTTGCTATGGCCCAACAAAGGCCTCGGCGCTATCGGTCTATTCCGCGCTCGGTCGCTATGGCCGCGACTGGATCAACCAGCATTTTGCGCATCTTCACGCCGAAGGAACCTTTGAAGATCTGTTCAAATTTGATGTCCTCAATCAAGCAGAACAGATGAGGCAATGGGCTACTTTCGAAAACGTACCTGTCCTGTGCCTGAGCTACGACGCCATTTGGCGCAGACAAAGCGAGGTCGCCGATTTTTTTGAACTGAACTTTACTCTTCCGGAAAGATCAGAACGCTCCAGGAAATCCATACCTGACGAGATTCTCGAGCAAGCCTCAGCTGTGTACGACCCAATCGACGCCGTATTGAGTGACCTGCCGGAAATGTTTGTTGCTTCGCCCAAATACGCGGACATTCTAAACCGGTTGCCCGCGCTACGTGCGGCGGCCTGATTATTGCCTTGCGGCCAATAAAAAACCCGGCTCTCAGGCCGGGTTTTTCCATTTCGTCGTGTAGCGATCTTAGTGCAGTTTTTCGCCCACATCGGCAATTGCAGCGTCGATCAACTTGTTCGCCTGTGTCGCCGTCATCTGTTTGGCCAGAACCGCATTGGCCGCCGAGACAGCCACGGAAATGGCCTGATCACGGACCTCCTTTACAGCCGAAGCTTCGGCCGAAGCGATCTGGTCCTGCGCAGCAGCCAGACGGCGTTCAATGGACTTCTCCAGATCGGCCTTGGCCTGCTCGGCCGCCAGAGCGGCATCGTCTTTCGCAGCAGCCACAATCGCGTCTGCCTGCGTCTGAACTTCGCGTTGCTTACGCTCGTACGACGCCAGCAGAGTGCGTGCTTCTTCGTGCAGAGCGCGGGCTTCGTCCAGTTCGGACTTGATGCCTTCGGCACGGTTGTCCAGCGCCCCACCGATCATGCCTGGTACCTTGAAGTAGAACAGGACCGCGATGAATACGAGGAAGCCCAACGTGACGACGAAGTCAGTGTTGCCAAGCGAGAAGAACGGGCCGCTTGCGGCCAGCGCGGGGCTGGCTGCGCCGACGGTCAGGATAAGGGCAAGAGTGTTCCGCATGTCACTTATCCTTTCGATTGCGCGTCTACAGCACTGGTGATGGCTTTGGCATCCGCCTCGCCGCCCAGCGCAGTAACCAGTTCAGCCGCCGTATCCTTGGCAACCACTTGAATGCTTTCCAGCGCACCGGCACGGATTTCGGCAATTGCCTTTTCCGATTCAGCCGCCTTTGCAGCGATTTCAGCATCCGCCTTGGCAATCGCGTCATCCAAGCCAGACTGGATTTCGGCGCGGGCTTCCGCTGCGATACGCTGTGCCTCAGAACGGGCATCGGCCAGCGCTTTGTTATAGGCCTCTTCGGCCTCGACCGCCTTGGCCTTCAGATCTTCGGCCGCAGCCAGGTCATTTGTAATGGTCCCCTGACGTTCAGCCAGGATTGCCGCGATGCGGGGCAGAGCCACGCGGGACAGGACCAGAAAGATGACGACCAGCGTAATGACCAGCCAGAAAATCTGGTTGGGGAACCAATCGAAGCAAAGCTGCGGCATACCGATGGCCGACCCATAAGAGTCAACGCAGGTGCCAGCTACCTCTTCTGTAAGGGGTTCAGTCGCCATGATATCCTCCGTCGGAAACTTGTCTTTACAACAGGTGGGCCGCTATGGCTTGGACCCACCTGCGCGTAAGGATCAGGTTCCGCAGATTATACGGCGAACATCAGCAGCAGCGAGACCAGGAATGCGAAGATCCCCAGGGCTTCTGCGAACGCGATACCGATGAACAGGGTTGCGGTCTGCGAAGCAGCCGCCGAAGGGTTGCGCAGGGCGCCGGCCAGGAAGTTGCCTGCAACGTTGCCAACCCCGATTGCGGCTGCGCCGGAACCGATTGCTGCCAAGCCTGCGCCGATGTGTGCGAGATCGCCTTCCATGATGTATCTCCTTACGAATTGGAAGTTTCGATGTTGGGGTATCAGACCTTAGTGCGAAGGATGCAGCGCATCTTTCAGGTAAACACAGGTCAGAATGGTGAATACGTACGCCTGGATAAAGGACACAAGGACCTCAAGGCCGTACATTGCGGTGATCGCCAGAACGGACACGGGCGAGATCGCGGCGATTGCAGCAAAGCCTGCAAACACTTTGATAACAGCGTGGCCAGCCATGACGTTACCGGCAAGACGAATGGAGTGGCTGACCGGGCGTACGAAGTACGAGATCAGCTCGATGATCGCCAGAACCGGGCGCAGGGCCAGCGGAGCGCTTGAGACCCAGAACAGACCCAGGAAACCTGCGCCGTTCTTTACAAAGCCCAGCACGGTCACGGTCAGGAAGACCGACAGCGCCAGCGGGATGGTCACGGCGAAATGCGATGTGGTGGTGAAGGACATGGGGATCATGCCCAGGAAGTTCGCGCAGACGATGAACATGAACAGGGTCATGACATATGGGAAGTACTTTACGCCTTCCTTGCCGCAGATGTCTTCCAGCATTTTGTAGATAAAGCCATAGGCCAGTTCGGCCACCGACTGCATCCGGGTCGGAACAATCGCGCGCTTTGAGGTGCTGAGCACCAGCAGGCCAAAGATCGCCGCAATCGCCAGGAACAGCCACAGGGTCACGTTGGTGGGCGTGTACCAGGCAATCGCACCGTCGCCGAACAACGGCTTAACGATGAACTGATCCATCGGGTGGAAAACCAGGCTGCTGCCTTCTGCTGCGGTGGTCTCAGTTGCCACGTTCAGTCCCTCTCGTCCTTCTCGGCCGCCTCAGCTGCCGCTTGTTTCTCTTGAACCTCTTTGGCGCTGCGGAGCATTACTTTTACTCCGGCGACAAGGCCCAGCAATGTGAACAGCACCAGAAAGATCGGGATTGTCCCGAGCAGGCTGTCCAGCCCGTATCCGATGCCAAATCCGATCCCCAGACCGGATACCATTTCGATGACCATCCTCCAGGCAAGCTCGCCCCCGGACACGTCAGCATCTGCACGGGGCTTAGGCGCTTTGGCCTTTTTCGCCGCTTCGATCTTGGCCTCCAGCTGCGCCATACGCTGCTTTTGGTCATCATCGGTCACGGGCAAATCCCTCGCTCAGTCTTGGGTAGGGTGCTAAGGGGCTGAGGGCACAGAGTCAACGGCATATAAGTCGCACCAAATTTTACGTTAAGAATTTGATTCTTATACTAAAAAATCCAAGTGCAGATGAGTATCTTCCGATGCAAAACAGACGAGTTGGGCAAATTCACCTGAATCCGCATATTCAACCTTTTGGTTGATCTTTGTGCCCACATAAGTAGCTTGCGCAGAATGTTGGCGCCAAATCCGCTTTGGTAAGCACCGCCAAGCTCGGGCCAAACGACAGAAGAAATGAAATTGCCTCTGCGCTCTCAAGGGTGTCACCTTTGAAACAAGATGCGCCTGAGAATATGAGGGCAGAGAATGAGCGATGTGGTTTGGCTGAGCAATATGCACCGCAATCCTTCCACGACTTACGGCTATCGGCCGGTAGGGTTTCCGGATGTCCCAAGGCCGCCGAGGGACAATGAAATTGGTATTGCATTTGACGCTCTTATAGAGCGGCAAGAAAGCCACTTACCCATCGAAGATCATGCGCTGCCAAAACAGCTCTATGCTGTCAAACGATGGGCCGATCACAAACGACCGAAACGCGATATCTTGAGTGCTGGTGGGCTACTGGTTGTGTCATCTGCATCTGCTGATGTCTTGCGGGCCCACAATATGGGTGCATCAAGGTTGGTGCCCGTAGATCTTTTGCATCCAGATCAGAAAACCGAACTGGCTGGAGATTGGTTTTACCTAGTGTTGGGGGATGGGAAGCCTTGTTTTAAGGGAGAGCTATCCAGAGGTGTTAGGCCGCTCGGAAGAAAGAAAGAAGTGTTCATGGTCAGAAATGCCGATCATGTCAGCGATGGGGATTTGGTGTTTTCCAAGACAGTTTTAGCAGGGCCAGACATATGGTTTGATCCAGCAATATTCTTCGCCCCGATCTTGAGTGATCGCCTCGCCACCGCTCTGAAGGCTGCGAAAGTGGCAAAGGACTGGGATTTGTTACGTTGCAGAGTGATTTCGGACTAAAGCCATGTCAAACGACCTCGATACCGTCTTCGCAGCCCTCGCCGACCCCACCCGCCGCGCCATCCTTGCGATGCTGCTTGAGGACGATATGGCCGTGACCGATGTGGCCGAACCTTTCGAGATGTCGCTGGCCGCAATCTCGAAACATCTGGTGATCCTGACCAAGGCCGGGCTGATCAGCCAGGAGAAACGCGGACGGGTGAAGTGGTGTAAGCTGGAACCTGACGCCCTGCGTGCGACCTCAATCTGGATGCAAGGGTTCGGACAGTTCGAGCCAGTCAATTTGGACGCGTTCGAGCGGTTTCTTGAAACCGAACTGCCCGCGAGTAATGATCCTTAGATCACCCTAGCGTACCACAAACACTGAAACCTTGGCGTGGTTGGCCAGATATCCAGCATGGCTCGAGAAGATATAGTCGGTGATCCGCGGTGCATGAGTTCCGACAACAATCAGGTCGGCACCAATATCCTCGGCAGCACGCATCAAATCACCGTCGACCTCGGCCGCCACATCGACTGAATGGATATTGCGGCATGCGACCTCCGCCCCGCTTTTTTTGGCAAGTTGATCTGCGAAAGCATGCAAATCTTCGTTCACGGACGCGTCCGTCTGAACCGGATCACCAGGTTGAGTTCCAGTTACACTGACGACCGTAATCTTTGCACTTTGCCACTTGGCAACCTCGGCCGCGACGTCGGCAGCCTTTCGGACCTCGGGCGGAAGGTGCAGGTCAACCGGGAACATGATGTGAGTGTACATGGCAAAGTCCTCCTCGACCCAAAGGATAGAGAATTTCGCATATGTTGGCCTTGATCTGCCTCAACCACTGGCTTTGACCGCCGAGACTAACCTTCCTGACTGTATTCTACGCCAGTGATGACGCCGAACGGATCAGACAGGCACAACCACGGCGCCTGCGCCTCTGCAACGGATAGAGATGTCACCGATCCTGTTGGCTCAGTCCGGGTAGAAATGGCCGTCACGTCTTGGGGGCGGACCCCCGTTTCGGCCGAAACCAACGCCTCGCAACTGCCTTGCAAATCCGATTCCGAGACGGCGTTGTTGGGGGATGGTTGCGTACAGGCGGACAAACCCACCGCCACGATCAGATAAAATGCTGGTCTCATTGGTTTTTACCCATGTTTTGCCTGCGACCAACGCTGGCACAATCTGACATGATTGCAAGCGTCATTCGGGTACAGGCTTGGTTGCGGCGCGCGGTTGATCCTCGGCTTTCAAAAGCAGCACAAGCGCCACGACGGTCAGGATTGCGCCGACGAACACCAGCAAGGCAGGCGGTTGCTGACCCAGTGCAACCTCCCACAGGATCACCCAGCTGGGGGTCAGGTAGGTGTACGCCATTACCTTGGCCGAGGGCAGACGAAGCGTTGCGAATTGCACCAGAACAAAGCTGGCCGCAGTGGCAAAGATCGAGACATAGAGCAGCCCAACCCAGACGATCATTGGCAGATTGGCCCAGTCTGTCGCGCGGATCTCGGACCAGCCATACAGCGTCAGCAACACGCAGCCCGCAACCAGAGTGCCAAAGGTGAATACCACTGCCGGCTCACCCCGGTTCAGCTTGCGCACCATGGGTGTATAGATCGCGTGCATGACGCAGCCCCAGAAATAGATGATCTCTCCACTACCGATCTCGAATGCCAAGAATGCTCGCCAGTCGGCCCGGAATATGACCCAAAGCGCGCCAACTGCACCAACCGATAGGGCCAGCGCCATTCTGGGCGTCGTGACCTGTCGCAACAACACCCACCCTGCAATCGCCGACATCACCGGGGTTAGCGTGAATACCGCCGCCGCGCTCACCGGGGGTGCGGTTTTCAGCCCGTGGAACATCAACACGAAATAGCTGGCGAACAATCCGCCCAACACTAAATAGCGCCAAGGCGCCTGTGCCGCACCGCGAGGCAGACCGGTCGTCATCATTGCCGCGACCCCGATCACTACCGATGCAATCAGAAAGCGCGCCGCCGTTATCGCTTCGGGCGCGATCTGGTTGGCGATCATCGATCCCAGCGAGAAGCTACCCGCCACCAGAGCCGAAAACACTAGCATGGCCAGATGGCCCTGGGCCTGGGAACTCACGCTGACCAGCCTTTGGATTGCTCTTTCAAGTAGGTCAGAAAGCTCTGAACCTTTGTTGTGCGGTGAAGGTCCACATGGGTTACAAGCCATAGATTCCCGTACCATTCGGGCAACGGGTCTATTACCTCGATCAGATTTGGGTCACGGGCTGCCTCCCAACGGGCCATGAAACCGATCCCCGCCCCCGACAAGACTGCCTCACGGATGCAGAAGTTATTGGTACAGCGAAAGGTGATGTTTTCGGCAGGCACGGTTTTGCGCAACCAATGCGCAAATGGAGCCCGACTGTTCTCATCGTCTGCACTGACGAAAAAATGGTTGTCCAGATCATCCACACCCTTGGGCTGACCGTAACGCTCTACATAAGACGTGCTGGCATAAAGGCCGACTTCCTGAGTGACAAAGGGCTGCACCACATTGTCCGGTTGATCCGGGGCCGAGCCAGCGCGAATGGCAACATGCGCTTCACCATATTCCAGGCGGAACAGGCGATCACCAGTCAGGTAGCGCACGATCAAACCCGGATGCAGGCGTTGGAATTCGCTCAGTACTGGCACCACCAAGGGGGCCAGTGACGACAGCGAGGTCACGACCAACTCTCCCGAGACATCGTCCCCGCGCCCTTTCATCCGTCCCACCAGTTGGTTGAATTGATCCTCGGTCGCCTGCGCCACGCGCAGAAGATCATCCCCGGCTTCGGTCGGCGTATAGCCACGCGCATGGCGCTGGAACAGTTTGACACCCAGCCGCGCCTCAATCGCGTCGATATGGCGGATCACTGTGGCGTGGTGCACGCCCAGCACCTCGGCCGCGCCGCTGACAGTGCCCATGCGGGCGACCTGATAGGCGGTTCTCACTTCATCCCAATTGTCCACGGCATCACCTTAAATGTGCAAATTCCAACAATTAGTGTTGATATATCCGGGTTTTGTTCATCCGCGCAACATCCATATTGGCCGCAGACGTGAAATCCTATCAGAAGGACTAAGTGAAATGACCAAGACCATCCTGCATATTGACGCCTCGGCCCGCCGCGAAGGTTCGGCCACCCGTGAACTGTCCAACCGCGTTGTCAGGCATCTGGGCGCAGCACGCATCATCCGCCGCGATCTGGCCTCCCCCCTGCCCCTGCTGACCGAAGATTGGATCAACGCCAACTTCACCCCCGCCGATCAACGCAATGACACACAGCGCGAACATCTGGCCCTGTCGGACGCATTGGTGGGTGAGTTGCAACAGGCCGACACCATCGTCATTGGTCTGCCGATCTATAACTTTTCGGTGCCTGCCGCGTTCAAGGCCTGGATTGATCTGGTGGCCCGCGTCGGCCTGACATTTTCTTATACCGAGAACGGCCCCCAGGGATTGCTGACTGACAAACGAGTGGTTCTGGCCATCGCCTCGGGCGGCACTGCCGTCGGTTCCGAGATCGATTTCGCCACCAACTATGTACGTCACGTATTGGGCTTTATCGGCATCACCAATGTCGACGTGGTCGCCGCCGACAAGATGGCGCTGGACGCCGAGGCCGCGCTGAGCAATGCCCACAAGGCGGTAACCGAACTGGCGGCCTGATCATCTCTGGTCTTTATACGCCGAAACGTCCAGTCTGCCCTCGAACGGGAATTGGCAGGCTGGACGTTAGACATGAAAAAGATCGGAATTCTGGGCGGAGTGGGCTGGGCTTCGACCGTGGATTACTACCGGGCGATTGCTGAAGGCGCGGGCCGGTATTTTGCCGAACGTGGGCACGGCTCGCCATTGCCGATCCCACCGGTGACCATTGAATCCGTCACGCAGGCCAAAACCCGCGCCCTGCGTGGAGTGGCGGGGGACGAGGCCAGCTGGGCCGGGTTCGACGCCGTCTTCCGCGAGGCCCTATTGACGCTGGAACGTGCGGGCTGCGATTTCGGCATCATCGCCTCGAATACCCCGCATGCAAGGCTGCATGCGATCCGGGAAGGCGTCACAATGCCTATTATCAGCATTTTCGACGCAACCGCTAATACCACCGCCACCACAGGTGCATCGAACGCGCTGGTTCTGGGGACGGCGGTGACAATGCAGGCGACCGACTATGCCGATCGCCTGGCCAAAGAGGGCATCATCGCCAACCACCGCCTGCCCGAAGTCGAGATTGCCGAGATGCAGGCCATGATCGACAGCGATTTCTACGGCGGCGCGTCGGACACTGCCCGCAACCGGCTGCTGACCTTCTGCAACAAACACGCACAGCCCGGCACCGCCATCCTGCTGGCCTGTACCGAGTTACCACTGGCCTTCCCCGACCATCTGGACGATCCGGTTTTCGAGGCCGACGGGCATCTGTTCATCAACCCGTCCGCCGCGCATGTCGAGGCTGCACTTAAAGAGGCGCTGGAGGGCTGATCAGGGTAGCCAGGTCACTTCGCAGCCGATCCGGTCAAAGAACGCCATCAGGTCGGCGCGCGTCATCGCCACAGTCCGATCGTTGACCAGTGGGTGCATGTTGATCACGTCTGAATTATGCGCCGCGCCATCCATGAAGAACCTCACATTGTTCTCAACGCCGTTGATCATCGCCAGCGGGCTGACCGCGCCGGGGCGGATACCGAGGTTCTGCATCAACCGGTCTGCCGAACCAAAAGACAGTTTTCCCACGCCCAACTCTGC
This sequence comes from Ruegeria sp. BI11, assembly GCF_056538005.1. Classification (NCBI taxonomy): domain Bacteria; kingdom Pseudomonadati; phylum Pseudomonadota; class Alphaproteobacteria; order Rhodobacterales; family Roseobacteraceae; genus Ruegeria; species Ruegeria sp. BI11. The sequence goes on from NZ_JBQFSM010000017.1 coordinate 66,207, forward strand.
ACCCAGCGCCTTTAGGTCAATCTCGCGACTCTGTTCCAGCGTCACCAGGTAGTTCCGCTTTTTCTTGTCGCGCAGATAGAGGTTCTTGAGCCGCAGGGTGTTTTCGCCAGGCACCAGAAACTGATCCTCAACCCCTCTTGCATCCTCGACCGTGCGCAACGGGATATGACTGTGCAGACGGTAAGCCAGCCCCCAATCGTCCAGTTGCGCCAAAAGCGCATCGGAGCTGAGCGGCAATGTATCCTGATAAGCAGATGATGCGTCCATGAGATCCTCCTCGTGTGACGCGCTCATCGCGCAATGCACACGCAAATTCAAGCCACGACAGGCACAGCGTTCGATGTTAGCGTGCCGCCATGAAAATCACGCGCAAAACACCGAACCAACTGATCCTGTCCGATACCCCATGGTTCATCGGCATCACGCTCGTCTTTTTTATTCTGATCTTTGTCGGTCTCGGTCTCTTCTTGATGACCGAGGGGGGCGAGGCAATCCTGTTCGGCCTGATATTCGCGCTCGGCGGCGGCGGATTGGGATTTGGGGCGTTCTGCGCCTTTGTACGGCGCGTTCAGGTCATTCTGGACCGGGATAAAGACAGCATCATAATCCGCAGGCAGTCGGTTTTTGGCTATGTTGCCGTCGAACACGAGCTTTCGAACCTGTCCCATGCCGAGGTTGAAAGCACGATTTCGCGCAGCAACAAGGGCTCATCGACGCTTTATCGCCCCGTACTCATATTGAACAAGGGTATGAGCGCGGGCCGGCACCCCATCGTCGAGGCCTATTCCAGCGGGCCCGGTGCGCAACGACTGGTGGATGCGGTCAATGACTGGCTTCCGGCGCACAAGGTTGACTCTGCCAGCCAATCGGCCTAAATCGCCGCCAACATCCGGAAGCATCTGATCTTCCGGTCCCTTGAGTCGTTCAGGGATCGCCCCCCACCAGCGAGTTTCGCCCGTGGGGGCAATTGTGTATTTAACCGGTGTTTCTTATCTGAGAAATGCCACCAGATAACCGGCTAAGGAGGCCGAAGGCATGTTTGAAAATCTATCCGAACGCCTCTCTGGCGTCTTTGACCGGCTGACCAAACAGGGTGCCCTGTCCGAAGAAGACGTCAAAACCGCCCTGCGTGAGGTTCGGGTTGCGCTGCTCGAGGCCGACGTCTCACTGCCGGTTGCCCGTGAATTCGTAAAGAAAGTTCAAAGCCAGGCCACCGGTCAGGCGGTCACCAAGTCGATTACTCCCGGTCAGCAGGTCGTCAAGATCGTACATGACACGCTGGTCGACGTGCTGCGCGGCGAGGAAGATCCCGGCAAGCTGAAGATCGACAACCCACCTGCACCGATCCTGATGGTCGGTCTGCAGGGCTCGGGTAAGACGACCACCACCGGTAAGCTGGCCAAACGCCTGAAGGAAAAAGAGGGCAAAAAGGTCCTGATGGCCTCACTAGACGTCTATCGCCCGGCGGCGATGGATCAGCTGGCGGTGCTGGGTACGCAGGTTGGTGTCGACACCTTGCCGATTGTCCCCGGCCAGAAACCGGTTGATATTGCCAAGCGCGCCAAGCAACAGGCGACGCTGGGTGGTTACGACGTCTACATGCTCGACACTGCGGGCCGTCTGCACATCGACGAAGTCCTGATGGACGAAGTCGAACAGGTTCGCAATGCGGTGGACCCGCGCGAGACCTTGCTGGTCGTCGATGGTCTGACCGGTCAGGTCGCCGTTGAGGTGGCCGAGGAGTTCGACGCCAAGGTCGGCATCTCGGGCGTGGTTCTGACCCGGATGGACGGTGACGGTCGCGGCGGTGCAGCTCTGTCGATGCGCGCGGTCACCGGCAAGCCGATCCGTTTTGTCGGTCTGGGCGAGAAGATGGACGCGCTCGAAACCTTTGAGCCGGATCGGATCGCCGGTCGTATTCTGGGCATGGGCGACATCGTTGCCCTGGTCGAAAAAGCCCAGGAAACGATGGAGATGGAACAGACCGAGCGCATGATGAAGCGCATGGTCAAAGGTCAGTTCAACATGAACGACCTGAAAATGCAGCTGGAGCAGATGATCCAGATGGGCGGCATGCAGGGCATGATGGGCATGATGCCGGGCATGAGCAAGATGGCCAAACAGGTCGAAGAGGCCGGCATGGATGACAAGGTGCTCAAGCGCCAGATTGCCATGATCCAGTCCATGACCAAGCGCGAACGCGCCAACCCGCAGTTGTTGCAAGCCAGCCGCAAGAAACGCATCGCGGCGGGTTCGGGCATGGAGGTCAGCGACCTCAACAAGCTGCTCAAGATGCACCGGCAGATGTCGGATATGATGAAAAAGATGGGCAAGATGGGCAAAGGCAAAATGCTGAAACAGGCCATGAAAGGCATGTTCGGCAAAGGCGGTCCATCGCCCGAAGAAATGGCCGCTGGCATGGACCCCAAAGCGCTGGAACAAGCGGCCAAGGCGATGGGCAAGATGCCCGGCGGTATGCCTGGAATGGGCGGCGGCATGGCCCTGCCGCCGGGCCTCAGCGGTTTTGGAAAGAAAAAGTGACGCCAGCACGCTGCACCCAGCCCCCGTCCGGAAAGGCGGCGATGGCAGCAGCGCAGTATCGCGCGGCCCTGCCGGTCCTTAAGACCCGGCGGCTGGATCTGCGCGCGCCCACGTTGGACGACCTGTCGGTGTGGACTTCGATCTGCAAGGAGAGCTTTGGCGACACCGATCAGGACGCCTGGACCGAGTTCTCCTACTACACCTCTGGCTGGCTATTGCACGGACATGGTCTGTTCACCGTCACACTGAAAGAGGATGCACGGGTCATTGGCTTTGTCATTCTGGGTCTCGAATGGGACGATCAGGAGCCCGAGCTTGGTTACCTGTTCCGCGCAGATCACAGACTGCAGGGTTACGCCAGCGAGGCATGTTCCGCTGTTCGCGATTTCGGGTTTGACCTGTTGGGAGCGGGGCAATTCGTAAGCTATGTATCGGCTTCAAATGCCCGTTCGAATGCGTTGGCACAGCGTCTGGGTGCATCGCGCGACGCAGTTGCCGAACGTACATTTGATGCAGACCAGCATGTCTGGCGCTATGGCGAGGTGCCGGCATGAAACTTGCTCTAGCCATACCGACTCTGGAAACCGAGCGCCTGATCCTGCGCGCACCAGCCGAAGCTGATCTGGACGCGGACGCCGCGTTCTTTGCCAGCGATGCCGCACAATATGTTGGTGGGCCTCTGCGTCGGGACGAAGTGTGGCGGATCATTGCCATGCATTTTGGTCATTGGGCTCTGCGTGGTTATGGATATTGGAGCGTCGACGAAAAAGACACTGGCACCTATGTCGGGCGGATCGGCCTTTGGTTCCCCGAAGGTTGGCCGGAACCCGAGGTTGGCTGGACATTGCTGAACCACGCAATTGGCAAGGGCTATGCGACCGAGGCCGCCTTGGCCGCGCGCGCGCATGCCTATGACATTTTGGGCTGGGACACGGCGATTTCGCTGATCGACCCGGAAAACCACGCCAGCAAGGCCGTGGCCAAGCGGCTGGGCGCCAAGCTCGACTACCACTACGAACACCCGAAATTCGGCGCGACCGAGATCTGGCGCCACCCTGCCCCCGCCGATCTGGTAAATGGCGGCATGGAGGCCTACGCATGACCCACATCGCTTTGCCCGCAAAGAGGAACGGCCAATGACCAACCCCGTGACACAGGCTGCCGCTCTGTTGAAAGAGCATCGCGAAAGCATCGACCGGCTGGACGCAATCCTTGTCTATACGCTGGGCGAGCGGTTTAAGCACACGCAGGCCGTTGGCAAGCTCAAGGCAGAACACGACCTTCCCCCGTCCGATCCCTCGCGCGAGGCTGCGCAGATCGCTCGGCTAGAAGACCTGGCGAAACAGGCCGATCTGGACCCCGACTTCGCCAAGGCTTTCCTGAACTTCATCATTCAGGAAGTCATCCGACACCACAAGAAACACCAGAATTAACCGGAAACGATCCCGGTAAACGCCATCCAAAGGAGATACCACCATGGCAATGAAAATTCGTCTCGCCCGCGGCGGCTCGAAAAAACGTCCCTTCTACCGCATCGTAGCTGCTGACAGCCGCATGCCCCGAGACGGCCGTTTCATCGAGAAACTGGGCACCTACAACCCGCTGCTGCCGAAAGACAGCGAAGAGCGCGTGAAAATGAACATGGAGCGCATCCAGTACTGGCTGGATCAGGGCGCACAGCCCACCGACCGTATCGCGCGCATGCTGGAAGCTGCCGGCACCCGCGACAAGGCCGAGCGCAACAACCCCAACAAGGGTACCCCGGGCAAGAAAGCTCAGGAGCGCGCGGAAGAGAAAGCTGCAAAGGCTGCTGAAGCTGCCGAAGCAGCTGCTGCACCGGCTGAAGAAGCTGCAGCAGAAGAATAAGCAGGCGAGCGCGTGCAGGATCAGACATTCACTGACGATTTCCGCACGCAGTTCGATCTGTTGATGCGGCTCCGGCGCGACGTGCGCCGGTTCCGTACCGACGCGATAGACGAGGCAGTGCTGACGCGCTGCCTCGACGCATTTCGACTGGCCCCTTCGGTGGGGCTCAGCGAACCCTGGCGCGTCATCCGCGTCGAAAGCGAGGCCGCGCGTGCCGCCGCGCTGAAGAATTTTCAAACTGCCAACGCACGGGCGTTAGACGGTTATTCCGGCGAAAAATCCCAACTATACAGCCAGTTGAAACTGTCCGGCATGCAAGAAGCCCCGGTGCAATTGGCCGTATTCTGTGACGATGCCACCGACAAGGGGCAAGGGCTGGGCGCGGGAACAATGCCCGAGATGCGGCGGTATTCGGTGGTGTCCGCCGTCACCCTGTTCTGGTTGGCGTTGCGGGCCGAGGGGCTGGGGCTGGGTTGGGTGTCCATTCTGGACCCCGACCAGTTGGCGCGCGACCTGAACGTGCCGAACGACTGGTGCCTGATCGGTTATTTTTGCGTCGGTAGACCTGAAGAGTTTTCCGACACGCCCGAACTGGAGCGCGCCGGCTGGGAAAGCCGCCATGACACGTTGCCGATTGAGGTGCGCTAAGGATGTTCGGGCTTATTCGACTTCCCATCTTGCTGATGATCGCATTTATTGTGGGCGTGTTCTTTGAACGCTCGAACCAGCGCGAGGCCTGTGAGTCCCGCGGCGATTGGCAGGACGGATTATGTGTGACGGTGGACTAGCCAAATGAGTGATCTGATCTGCGTCGGCAGCATTGCGGGTTCTTACGGTGTACGCGGCGAAGTGCGCCTGAAAAGCTATTGCGCGATCCCCGAAGATATCGAGGCTTATTCGCCCCTGACCGATGAAGAAGGCAACGCGCGTTACCCGCTGGTCCTGACCCGTTCGATCAAAAACGGCTTTGCGGCTCGGCTGGGCGGGGTTGAAACCAAAGAAGAGGCCGACGCTTTGAAGGGCCTGCGCCTGTTTGCGCGACGCGATCAGTTACCATCCCTGCCCGATGATGAATTTTATCACACCGACCTGATCGGGCTTGAGGTTTACGACACTGGCGGCACCCTGCTGGGCCGGGTGAAATCGGTGCAGAACCACGGCGCGGCCGACTTGCTGGAACTACATGGGCCGGGACTAAAATCAACTGTCCTGCTCCCCTTTACGCTCGAGGCCGTTCCGACCGTTGATCTAGACAAGGGCCGTATTGTCGCGGACCCGCCCGAAGGGTTGATCTGATGCGGAGGGTTTTGCTGCATCTGGGACTGCACAAAACCGGCACCACCGCGGCGCAGTCTTTCCTATACGACAACCGTGAACTGCTCTGGCCGCATTTTTCGTTGGTTCTGCCTTATCGCACCCGAAACCTGGGCCTGTCGCAAGCGGCTACCACCCATTCCATCTATGGCACCGTGGGCACATTGTCCGAATTCGGCTCCCGGCTAAACGCCTTTTTAGAGACGTTGGATTTCGGCACCAAACGCGGGTTGATCATCAGCGAAGAAAACTTCGCCGGACTGCGCCCCAGCCGCAACATCGAGCAAGGCTATGCGGCGGCACCAGAACTTGCCGCCTGTCTGGTGGACGCGATCCGCCACCGCTTCGACCGGCAAGAGGTTGAGTTCACAGTTTACCTGTCTTTGCGCCAGCGCGGTGGCTGGCTGCGCAGCCTTTGGGCACATGATCTGGAACGCATGCGCCAGGTCCACGATTTCGAAACCTTCCAGTCAAACATGGATCATCTGCCATCTTTACAGGACACCGTAGACCAAATCCGCGACCGGCTGCCTGCGGTCACCGTGATGACGGGGTGGCTTGAGGAACTGCAACTGCAACGCTTCGGTCCCGGCACCCCGTTTGCCGAGTATCTGAACCTGTCGCGCGACAAAGCCAAACGTCTGGTGCCGCCTTCCCGGGTGAACAATCGCCTGCCCGAAGACGTTCTGGCGGAACTTCTGGATCTGAACCGTTCGCGTCTGGACGAAGCCGCCCTGATCGAACAAAAGACAGCGATTATCGAACGCGCAAAAGGCGCTCTGATCGGCACGACATGACAGACAAACCCAGTAAATCCCACGGTCGCAAAGCGATCCGCCCAACCCTGAAACCGCGCGAGTTGATGACCCCGACGCCTGACCTGCACGGTGTATGGAAGGCCAAGATTATCACCCTGTTCCCTTCGGCCTTTCCCGGCGTGCTTGGCGAAAGCCTGACCGGCAAGGCATTGCAGGAAGGTCTTTGGCAGCTGGAAACTGTCGATCTGCGCCAGTTCGGTATTGGCAAGCACCGCAATGTCGACGACACGCCAGCGGGCGGTGGCGCCGGTATGGTGTTGCGTGCCGACGTGCTGGGCGAAGCGATTGAACACACGATGGCGGGTGTTCAGGGCAACTGGCCGCTGATCTATCTCAGCCCACGCGGCCGCCGGATGGATCAACGTATGATGCAGAATCTTGCACGGTGTGACGGCATGACCCTGCTGTGTGGCCGCTTCGAAGGCGTCGATGAACGGGTGCTGGAACACTACGGGGTGCAAGAGGTTAGCTTGGGCGACTTCGTTATGACCGGCGGTGAGATCGCGGCACAGGCGCTGATAGACGCCACGGTGCGGTTGATCCCCGGCGTGCTGGGCAATCAAGCCTCAGCCGAAGAAGAGAGCTTTTCTTCAGGTCTGCTGGAACACCCACAATACACCCGCCCTGCCGAATGGAAGGGTCGCCCGATCCCAGACATCCTGATGTCCGGTCACCACGGGCGCATTGCCGAATGGCGGCACGGGATGTCGGAACAGATTACTCGCGAACGGCGCCCTGATCTGTGGGAGATCTACCGAAAGGCGCGGGATTAACCCCCTGCCTTCCATCGCGCCCAGCTCTCGGGGTGGCCGTTGAACGTGTTGATATCCACCTTTCCTTGCACGCCCGGCACCAGCCCGGTGCCGGTATACTGCCAGAACCGCCAGGACGCTTTGGGATAGACCTGATGGGGGTGCCCGGCAACGGATCGCAACCAGAATTCAGTTCCGCGCAGACGCCCGATTTCGGTGTCCCCATGGAAATCCACGGTCGTGTAGACAATCGGACGGCGACCGTAGTGACGTTCAAGAATGTCGAGGAACCGTTTGGCCTCGGCCCGGACAGTGGCACCATCGGGGCGCAGCCTGCAGGTTCTGGAATGCGGGGTCCACTCCATATCCAGCACATGCGGCAGATCGGCCCCCTTCGGCACATTCTTGATGAACCACCGCGCCTGCTCATGCGCCGGGCGACAGAAGTAATAATAGTGATACGCCCCCCATGGTACGCCCGCCGCCTGTGCGCCGCGGCGGTGATCGTCGAACAGGGGGTCAGCTACGTCTCCACCCTCGGTCGCTTTGATGAACACGAAACTGACGCCCGACGCCTTGGCTTTGTGCCAGTTGATCGGTCCCTGCCAACGCGACACGTCCAGCCCATGCACCGGGTAATGCCCCGGGTGCCGCCCGTCCCAGTCATGCGGGTCGGCGTCGCCAAAGGCCGGGTAGATGACCGAAGGGGAGGTCGTGCTCAGAAAAGCTTTGGCCTCGACCTTTTGGGGCGGAGGGGTGCTGCGACCGCAGGACAGGGTCGCAAAGGCCAATGCGGCCAGAATCAATGCAATGCGCATGATCGGTTCCTGTTTTTTAAATTTCTGCTCGTATAATTGCCTCCAGAATGCCTGATCGGCCCAATAAGGCAACGGTGCAGTTTGCAGACGGCAAAAACCCACCGCCCCGGCATAGAAAATATGGCGTTTTTATCTTGATCCCTGACCGCAAACCCCTTAAAGCAGCGCAATCCGGTGCCGCGCGACGCGACTCCGGTGTTTTGGTTTGCATTATGGCGCAACGCTCGGCTTTCTTCAGCTACCGCGTGTCAGGGCAAGCCAGACCAAAGGAACATTCGATCTGACCTCTGGCGGGCTGTACGCAGGACCCGATGAAGACCAAGAGCTCTCAGGCCGTGCTTAACTTCGTGGACCAACCACGAGCAGATAGGAGTAACTGCGATGGACCTGATCGCACAGCTTGAGGCGGAACAGATTGCCGCCCTGGGGAAAGACATCCCCGATTTCAAAGCCGGTGACACCATCCGTGTCGGCTTTAAAGTGACCGAAGGCTCGCGCACCCGTGTGCAGAACTACGAAGGCGTCTGCATCGCGCGCAAAGGTGGCGATGGTATCGCCGGTTCGTTCACCGTCCGCAAAATCTCGTTTGGCGAAGGCGTGGAGCGTGTGTTCCCGCTGCACTCGACCAACATCGACAGCATCACCGTTGTCCGCCGTGGCCGCGTCCGTCGCGCCAAACTGTACTATCTGCGCACCCGTCGCGGTAAATCCGCACGTATCGCAGAAGTCACAAACTACAAGCCCAAAGCTGGCGCCGAGGCGTAAGGAGCGGAAAGATGAAAAAAGACATCCATCCCGATTACCACTTCATCAACGTCAAAATGACCGATGGCACCGTGGTTCAGATGAAATCCACCTGGGGAAGCGAAGGCGACCAGCTGGCTCTGGAAATCGACCCCTCCTCGCACCCCGCGTGGACCGGTGGCTCGTCGCGCCTGATGGACGCCGGCGGCCGCGTGTCGAAGTTCAAGAAGAAATACGAAGGTCTCGGCTTCTGAGCCTGATCCGTTTCGAATGCGAAAGGCAGTCCTTTTGGGGCGGCCTTTTTCTTTTCAGAGTAGGTTTTGAGACGGTGCAGAAGGCCTACCAGAAAGGAAGCACCTGAAGACACTTCCGCCGATTGCACTCGCCATAGGCAGCGATCGCCGCACTACGCCGAAAAGATGTTACACTTGGCACTAAGAGCCGCCCTGATACGACGGAGACCCTGAAGATGCCCAAGTACAATGATATGTTCGAGCTTTCGATAGAGGATATGGACCTGATCGAAACAGCCTTGCGCGGCTTGGCTGCGTCCCGGTCTCTGGCAACACCAGATGAAACGGATGACGGCAAAGTGGTGCGCGAGAACACACTGCGCCGTGTCCACGATCTTCTTGGCAAACTGCACGATCAGAAGGTTTTCTACCGCCCGAAAGACGGGGTGTATCTGGGTGGCTAGTTATCTTTAAGCTCGCGAATCAATGCGGTGCTCGCGTCAGCTCAGCCGCGCTATGAACTGGCGGTACGGGTCCGCGCAATAGCAGCAGCGCAAGCGCCATACCGATGAGCGCTGCAATCGCAGCGACAACCATCGCGCTATCAAAGGCGTTGTCCTGCAAATCCCGCAAGGCTTTGGCCAGAGTCGCACTGGTCGACGGGTCCATGCCTACGATTAGCTGTTGGATTTGGCTGGGGGTGCCATGTGTCAACGCGTGCGCCAGATCCTCGCGCTGGGTCGATCCGGCAGGCAATGCGTTAATCACCTCAGACAGTCCCCGGCGCTTGGTGATGGATTCGGCCAGGCCTCCGACCACTGCTCCTAGCGTAGCTCCGAAATAAAGGCAGGCGTTGATCACTCCAGATCCCTGGCCGACATGCTCTTCAGGCAGCAGACGCAGGCCGAGGCGCGGCAGCAAGGAAAAACAGATTCCCATGCCGATGCCTACAATAAGCAGTTTCCACCAGATTTCGGCATATTGTGTGGTGTTATTCGTCGACATTAGTAACAGGAACCCGCAGGCCATCGCCCCCAAGCCAATCGCGACAGGCCACTGGAAACTATAAGGCGCCAAAAAACGGGGCGCGGTCACCGAGATGACAAACATACTGAGGCTGAGCGGCATGATCGCCAGCCCCGCCTCGATGGAGCTGTATCCGAAGGCATCCGGTGACTGCACGAAAGTGTTGAAATAGACAAAGAAACAGAACAGCGTGAAGCCAGTAAAAAACATGCCCGCCGCAGCCATGAAATAGCGTGGATGGAGGAAGTATCGCAGCTCGATCAGAGGGTCGTCGCTGCGGCGCGATACAATGACCAGTGCGACCGTTGCCACCGCAGCCACGGCCAGCGGCACCAATGTCAACGGTGTGGTCCAGCCACCGCTTTCTCCGTTGCTGAGCGCGAAGGACAGCGGCCCCAGGAAAAAAAGGATTGCGACGGCTCCGGGGTAATCGAACTTGGCCCCGGCCAAACGGATGTCGGGCACATATTTCCGTCTGCTGACGTGCAAGCCGATGGCAAAGGCTACGGCCAGCAGCAGCAGGTCAGTCGCGAAAATCGCACGCCAGCTGATGAAATGGCCCATCGCACCGCCCACTATCGGACCGACACCAATCGCCAATCCGACGACTGCGCCCCAAGCACCAGTGACGCTGGCGCGCTGCTCCTCGGGCGTGGCCGCCGTGAGAACGGACAGAGAGGTGCCGAACAGTGCCGCTGCCCCAGCTCCCTGCGCACCGCGACCGATCAGCAGCATCGTCCCATCCTGCGCAAACATGACCGAGGCCGACCCGATCGCAAAAACGATCATGCCAAAGAAAAACACGCCCATCTTACCGGTGATATCGCCTAGCCGGCTGACAATGGTGACAAGCGTGGCACTGGCTACCGTGTAGGTCGCCATCACCCACTGTAGCCCGGACGGGGTCAGGTCGAACTCGGCCTTCAGGTTGGGCAGGACAGTGGTAACGGCGGTCGTATTGAACCCCACGACCATCATGCAGATCGCCGTCATCGCCAGCACCACGCGGGCACGGGCCTGCGGTGTAACTTCTGCCGAGGTCTTGTCAGTCATCAACGTCCCTCAATCTGTAGATCTTTAATGCAATTAATCAGCAGTTTAGCGATTTTTATCTCGGCGCATAGGGTGCGCGTCAAATCCAATAAGACAGCGCAACTGGCAGGACCACAATTGTGGTCAGTGTCGAAACCAGAATGAAACCGGCCACGTCGGGGCCGTATTCCGGGACGTGTTGGTCAATGAACAGGTAAGTCGCCACCGAAGACGGCATCAGGCAACACAGGATGAACGCGCCGCGTTCAGCCCCGGTAAAACCGAACGCCCAGACCAGCACGCTGGAGATCACAACCGCCATGACCAGATGCAACAGGGTCAGAACCACCGCTAGACCCAGTCGCTTGATCTGCAATGTCGCCAACGTATGGCCCAGCGTCAGCAGCATCAGCGGAATCGACAACCCTCCGAGAATGTCAAAGGATTTGGCAAGAGGTTGCGGCAGACTGTACCCGGTCGACACTAGGATCAGCGAGATGATCACAGCGTAGATGATCGGCGAGGTAGCGATTTTCCGGGGCGAGAATTCTCCGGCCGGAATCCACATGCCGACGGTGAAGATGCTGGTCAGCACGACGACAACGAAGCCCATCGCATAGGCCATGCCTGCGTCCCCCAAAGCCAGCAACGTGATCGGCAAGCCGATATTGCCCACGTTGCTGTGCATCAACGGTGTCAGAAACGCGCGTACCGGCAGGCGCATCACACTCAGGGCGGCGAACCCCAGCACTCCGAATCCGGCAATGGCCAGCGCAGCGGCAGCCATCACATCTAGAAAGGTACCAATAGCGATACTGGTTGCGGACAGATGCGAGATGATCAGCGTCGGGTAGCCCACCCGCGACACGATTCCACCGATCACCTTATTGTCGAACGGTGCTTTGATCAGGGCCAGACAATACCCGATTCCGGCACAAATCAGAACGGGCAGGACCACATTCAGAACGTTCAGAAACAGATGATCCACTGGCCGCCCCTATCGCAATCCTCTGCGCCTGACAGTGAATCAGGGCACCATGTTTGGCAAGCATGCAGCTTAACCCTATTCCAGATCATGGTTTTCCAATTTAGGGCCTTAAATCACCGCTTGAGGTTCTTCCCATCCCGGCTTCCACAACATATAGTGGTTCGCAACAACGTGTGGGTAAACACGGCGGGACATGGGAATACAGGCATGGCACATATCATCGTAGTGGGGAACGAGAAGGGCGGCGCGGGCAAATCGACCGTGTCGATGCATGTGGCCACCGCACTGGCCCGGTTGGGTCACAAGGTCAGCACGCTGGATCTGGATTTGCGACAGCGCAGCCTGGGACGGTATTTCGAAAACCGCGGCAGATTCATGAACGGGTCCGAAGTCCCCCTGCCCAGCCCGCGCCATCATGATCTGCCCGAAATTGATGCGTCCAAGCTGAAGCCAGGCGAGAATATCTACGACCACCGCCTGTCGGCCGCTGTGGCTGAGCTGGAAAGTGACAGTGACTTTATCCTGATCGACTGCCCGGGTTCGCACACGCGTCTCAGCCAGGTGGCGCATTCGTTGGCCGATACCCTGATCACGCCGCTGAACGACAGCTTCATCGACTTTGATCTGCTTGCGCGGATCGATTCAAAGGGTGAGAAAATCCTCGGGCCGTCGGTTTACTCCGAAATGGTCTGGAACGCGCGGCAATTGCGGGCACAGGCCGGGCTGAAGCCCATCGATTGGGTGGTCGTGCGCAACCGCGTCGGTACGCAGCGTATGGTCAACAAGGAAAAAATGCAGCGCGCGATCGAGATGTTGTCCCAACGCATCGGCTTCCGCGTCGCTTCTGGCTTTTCCGAGCGAGTTATCTTCCGCGAGCTGTTCCCGCGTGGCCTGACACTGCTGGACCTCAAGGATATCGGGGTCAAACAGCTGAACATCTCGAACATCGCGGCCCGGCAAGAACTGCGCGACATGATGAAAGAACTGAACCTGCCGGGTGTCGAGATCGACTTTTAGAACTTGTTCTAATGTCCAAGCTGCATAACTCAGCTTCCGGACTCCCCCCTTGCCCTTGCGCCTCACCTGCTGCAAATTTGTACGCGGAGGAGAGATGCCATGACATCCGAGACCGCGGGTTCCACGCCACCGGATAAACTGACACCGCAGCAGCAGTCCATGCCCAAAGTCAATAAGGTGACCGCGGATGATATCACCGCATCGCTGAAGGCCGGGTTTTCGGACTTTCTGGCGCGCCCCTTCATGAGCGGCTTTTTCGGGCTGTTCTATGCGGTTTTTGGAATTCTGTTGGTTTGGGTTCTGGTCGGACTTGGCAAGATCTGGATGATCATTCCCGCCATCGTAGGATTCCCGCTGGTCGCGCCGTTCGCCGCCGCCGGGCTTTATGAGATGTCCCGCCGGCTTCAGAAGGGCGAAAGCTTCGGCTGGTCTGAAATCCTCACCGTCATGGCCAATCAACGCAAGCGTGAAATGGGTTGGATGGCCTTCGTCACCCTGTTCATTTTCTGGGTGTGGGTCTACCAGATCCGGCTTTGGCTGGCGATCATTCTGCAGAAGGCATCTTTCTCGGATTTTGACGGCTTTTTGAACATCGTATTCTTCACCCCGCAGGGCTGGACATTCCTTGTTGTCGGCACATGCGTGGGTGCATTTCTTTCGACTGTTCTGTTCTCGGTGACCGTCGTGGCTATGCCCATGCTGCTGGACCGGGAAACCAATTTTGTTTCCGCCATGTTAACTTCCTTACGCGTCGTCTCTGAAAACCCGGTGGTCATGCTTAGCTGGGCGGCGATCATCTCGGTCACCATGCTATTGTCGCTGGTTCCAGCATTTCTGGGCCTGATCTTCACTCTGCCGATCCTCGGCCACACCACATGGCATCTCTATCAGCGGGCGGTTTCACCGGCACAGGGGTGATCTAGTCAGCCAGCTTAAAAGTCCAACTTTGCTTAGGCGGCATTATAGACCGTAAACAACTCCTTCGGCTCTGGCACGCCACGCAACATATAGCGCCCGACCGAGATCAAATCCTGACCACAGGGCTGAGCCGCGCGCGCCACATCGTCCGAGATCAATATACGCTGTCCCAGCGACCGGTGCATGCCTGCGATGCGGGCGGTCTGGTTCACGGCTGGCCCGATAACGGTGAAATCCAACCGGGTCTCAGACCCGATATTGCCATACAGAATCTCGCCCGCGTGCAAGGCCAGTGTAAAGTTGGCCACCGGCAATCCCTCGGCGGCGCGACGGGTGTTCAGGTCTTCTATCCGTTGCTGCAGCATCGGCACCGCCTTCAGCGCAGCGCGGGCGTCTTCGTCGATCTCACCAACGTCGAACATTGCCATCAGCCCATCCCCCATGAACTTCAGGATATTACCGTCATTGTCATGGACGACGCCGACGGCCACAGCCAGATAGTCGTTCAGCATGTCGATGATTTCACAACCCGGAAGCTCTTCGGAGAGGCTGGTGAACCCTTCCAGATCAAAGTTCCACATCACAGCGTCAATCTGCTGCAGCGAACCCCGCCGGATTTCGCCAGACAACACCCGCCGCCCTGCATCACGACCCAGATATACCCGCATTAGATCCTTTGAAACGCGCGTGCTGGCCGCAGATTTCAACGCCAACCCCAGATGAGGTAAGGCGGTGTTGATCAGGTTGAGATCCTTGTCCTCGAACCCTTGGGGCGCATTCGAGGTCCAAGACATCAGCACCCCGTCCACCGCCTTTTTGGCGTCTTTCGGCGCATTGTGGGTCGGTACATCAAAGCTGACTCCGGTGGCATAATAATCAGTCGCCCCGATCTGGCGCAGTTCGTTCAGCAATGGGAAACGACTGGGCTCGTTCTGGTCGACCAGGCGTTCGCGGATTTCGTCCATATCATTGTTCAGGATCGCGAACAGAGGGCTTTGCTGCCACTCTTCATTAGGTTCGTCAGAAGAATCGAATGTCTCGATTTCTCCGCCTTCCCCCTGATACCAGCTAAAACCGGTGCCACCGTAGACCGGGTGCAACGCTGGTTGTGCCGCGTGAAACCGCATCAACGGAACGCCCAGCTCCAACAGCTTGTTGCAATAACCGTCCAGCAATTCTTCTTTCGGCGCGCCTTCCAGCCCTCGGGTGACAAGCCAATTGATAAGATCAGTAGATTTCGCCGTTTCGGCGTTAAGGGTCGTCATTTTATTTTTATTCCAGTGTCCGCTCTGGATGTCATCTGGGGCCCAAGCGGTGCAATTACCAGTGGTCAATCCATATGCGCCAGCCGCCGCAACATTTTGCGCAACAGTACGACTTCATCTTCGTCAAATTGGGCTGTCAGCTTTGCATCATAATGCTCGGCAATGCCTCTCAGCTCGCGATAGACGAATTGGCCCGTTTGGGTCAACATCAGGTTTTCCACCCTACGGTCTGTTTCACTGCGATTGCGCACCAAATAGCGACGGGTCGCTAAACTGTGAACCGCGCGGCTGATCTTGGTTTTGTGCAACCGGGCGCGTTGCCCGATCTCTTTCGCGGTCATCTCTCCGTAGTTGCCCAGATGGAAAAGAACCCGCCATTCGGTGCGCAACATACCATAGCGGTCCTTATAGATCTGCTGAAACTCCAACGAGATTTCTTCGGCTGCGCGGTTCAGCAGATAGGGTAGAAATTCCTGCACATTAAAGGCATCAATTTTATCGGTTTCAATCTGGGTCATGCTTGTTAGTTACAAAATCAACTATTATCCCACAAGCAGCAACCGGAGGAACACAGGATGAACCATCCGACCAATCCGCATGAAATGACCCAAGCCAGCACCGCTGCTGGCACCCATGCGGGCTACTTGCCTGGTTTTGGGAATGATTTTGAGACTGAGGCGTTGTCTGGGGCTTTGCCGCAGGGGATGAACAGCCCTCAGCGGTGTAAT
>NZ_JBQFSM010000018.1:0-52249 GCF_056538005.1 Ruegeria sp. BI11
CTAAATCCTCACTCAAGATGCCCACCGTCTCTCCGATGCGTCTCCGCCGCTTCCGCCGCGTCCCAGCGCCTCAGCAGCGCCGGTGAAGGGGTATTTACGGATTAGGTCTGGGACCTGCAACCCCCATTTTGAAAAAACTTTACTTTTCTCGGCAGAAACTTGTTCGTCTTAATGAAAACAACAGGTTAACCTAATAATTCGCGTCGGCTTCCCGCTGGCAAGTCGGAGAAATCGGCAGAAGGAAAACGCTTTGGGCGAAATCGTACCCAAAGCTTGGTATACGCCTGTGACTCGGGTCAGAGAAAACGCCGCCCGAGTCTCCTCGGACGGCGATCAATTGAGATGTTCATGTGTTTACTTCAGATCGAAGCGATCCGCGTTCATCACCTTATTCCAGGCGGAAACAAAGTCGCAGACGAATTTTCCTTCGGCGTCGGCCTGACCATAGACCTCGGCAAGTGCCCGCAGCTGCGAGTTCGAACCAAAGACCAGATCAACACGCGTTCCGGTCCACTTGACGTCTCCACTGGCACGGTCGCGGCCTTCATATACGCCCTTGCCGGCGGGCTTCCATTCGGTGCCCATGTCCAAGAGGTTGGTGAAAAAGTCATTGCTGAGCGTCCCCACACGGTCGGTGAACACACCATGCTTGCTGTCGTCGAAGTTTGCGCCCAGGACACGAAAGCCGCCGACCAGTGCGGTCATTTCGGGCGCGGAAAGGGTCAGCAACTGAGCTCTGTCGATCAGCAGCTCTTCGGGCGAAACAGTATATTCCGTCTTCTGATAGTTGCGGAACCCGTCCGCCGCAGGCTCAAGCATTCCAACTGACTCGATATCCGTCTGCTCTTGCGACGCATCCGTGCGGCCCGGCGCAAAGGGAACCTCGACATCCTGACCGCCAGCTTTGGCCGCTTGTTCAATCGCCGCGGCACCTGCCAGAACGATGATATCGGCCAGCGATACCTTCTTGTTGCCCGACTGCGCATCGTTAAAGGCCTTTTGCACACCTTCCAGAGCATCCAGCGCCTTAGACAGCTTCAACGGTTCGTTGACAGCCCAGTTCTTTTGCGGAGCAAGACGGATGCGGGCACCATTGGCACCGCCACGCATGTCCGAACCACGGAAGGTCGAGGCCGATGCCCATGCGGTTGAGACCAATTCGGACACCGACAGGCCGGTTGCAAGGATCTGTGCTTTCAGCGCGGCGACATCCGCGTCTTCGACCAGATCATGATCCACAGCCGGAACGTTGTCCTGCCACAGCAGTTCCTCGCTGGGCACTTCCGATCCCAGATAGCGCGAGCGCGGGCCCATGTCGCGGTGGGTCAGTTTGAACCAGGCGCGGGCAAAGGCATCGGCGAATTCTTCAGGGTTTTCGTGGAAACGTTTCGAGATCGGGCCATAGATCGGATCCATGCGCATCGCCATGTCAGCGGTGGTCATCATGGTCTTGACCTTTTTCGATGGATCATGCGCTGCCGGGGCCATGTCTTCTTCTTTGACGTTCACCGGCTCCCAGATCCATGCGCCTGCGGGGCTTTTCGTCAGGTTCCAGTCGTAGCCGAACAGCAGGTCGAAATAGCCGTTGTCCCATTTGATCGGATTTGCTGTCCACGCGCCCTCGATGCCACTGGTGGTGGTATCGTCGCCCTTGCCGCTACCGAACTTGTTGATCCAACCAAAACCCATCTCTTCGATCGGGGCCGATTCAGGTTCGGGACCAACCAAATCTGGATCACCGGCACCGTGCGCTTTGCCGAAGGTGTGGCCACCGGCAACTAGGGCAACGGTTTCTTCATCATTCATCGCCATCCGGGCAAATGTGTCACGGATATCACGGCCCGAGGCTAGAACGTCGGGTTGGCCATCGGGGCCTTCCGGATTTACATAGATCAGGCCCATCTGAACAGCCGCCAGCGGGTTTTCCAGATCGCGTTCACCAGAATAGCGGCTGTGCGGGTTCTCAGTCGGTGCCAGCCATTCGGTCTCGGAACCCCAGTAGATGTCTTCTTCCGGTGCCCAGATATCTTCGCGACCACCGGCGAAACCAAAGGTTTTGCCTCCCATCGACTCAATGGCGCAGTTCCCCGCCAAGATGATAAGGTCAGCCCAAGAGATTTGGTTGCCGTATTTCTGTTTTATCGGCCAGAGCAGACGGCGCGCTTTGTCCAGGTTGCCGTTGTCCGGCCAGCTATTGAGCGGCGCGAAACGCTGGTTCCCGGTGCCGCCGCCGCCGCGCCCGTCCGCAGTCCGATAGGTTCCTGCAGCGTGCCATGTCATACGGATAAAAAAGCCGCCGTAATGGCCATAGTCCGCCGGCCACCAATCCTGAGAATCCGTCATCAAGGCATAGAGGTCTTCTTTAACCGCCTGCAGGTCCAGCTTCTTGAACTCTTCAGCATAGTTGAATTGCTCACCCAAAGGATTCGAAGCCGGCGCGTTCTGATGCAGGATCGACAGTTTCAGTTGGTTGGGCCACCAATCCCGATTTGACCGGGTTCCGGCGCCATGCATAACCGGGCATCCGCCCGTTTTGGGGTTATCACTTCCGTCCATATCGATCTCCATTCCTGGCTAATTTCCGGCAGGTTCGCGCGGGTCAAACTTGGTCGATCAAGAGCTGTTGCAGATGACACCTTTATCCACCTTTAACGCGCCCTCAAGGATACGTTTTCATGATCAATGGGTATTGGCGACTCTTTCGTCTTGTCGCCGCCAGGAGTAGCAAATCAAAGCAATTCATAAAAGTTTTGTTTAGTGATGATTATGATAGGGGAAAATTATTATTAGTTCATTTCTCTCTACCGCCTGCCCATTCGATATTTGAATTGAGAGATAACCTCGGGTCACATCCTGGTCGCGCCAATTGTTTTTTTCTATCGCTCAGCCACAGTCAGACCCAAGGAAGGATGCGGGGATAGCCATACCCGATCCAGGACAGAGAGATTCGGGAATGGAATTCGACTATGTCATCGTTGGCGGCGGGTCTGCGGGATCAGTCCTGGCCAATCGTCTTAGCGCGGACCCTGACACGCGCGTTTGCCTGCTTGAGGCCGGAGGGCGGGGAGACAGCATATTCGTCCGGATGCCCTCGGCGGTGGTGGCTGCACTGCCCGGGCGACCCAGGATCAACAATTGGGCGCTAGAGACCGTGCCGCAGCCGGGGTTGAACGGGCGTCGAGGGTATCAACCGCGCGGTAAGGCGCTGGGTGGGTCCAGTGCGATCAACGCAATGCTTTATATACGCGGGCAACGTCAGGATTATGATGGCTGGTCCGATCTGGGCTGTACCGGCTGGGATTGGGACAGCGTCCTGCCCTATTTCAAACGGTCCGAGAATAATGAGGATGGTGCTGACGACCTGCATGGTGACAGTGGCCCCCTTCAGGTCTCACACCAAAAAGAGCCGCGCCCGATCACGCATGCCTTTATTCGGGCCGCTGAACAGATGCAGCACCGCCGCACCGATGACTTCAACCGAGGCGACAATGAAGGGGTCGGCCTGTATCAAGTAACCCAGTTTCACGATTCGGCCCGAAATGGCGAGCGCTGTTCAGCAGCCGCAGCCTATGTCTTTCCAGTGATGGACCGCCCGAACCTGAAGATCATCACCCATGCATTGGCAAAAGGACTGACATTCGACGGCAACCGCGTAACAGGCGTAATTTATAAAAAAAAGGGCAAAGGACCGGACATCGCGGTCACGGCCCGACGCGAAGTGCTGATCTGCGCCGGAGCGCTCAAATCTCCACAACTGCTACAAGTGTCGGGGATCGGGGCTGGCGCAGACCTTGCCCGGCACGGGATTGCAGTGCGTCACAACCTGCCCGGAGTTGGCCGGAACCTGCAGGACCATCTGGATTTCATCCTGTCCTATAAGACAAAAGACACCGACAATTTCGGGATCGGGGCGACCGCATCAGTCAACCTGCTGCGGCATCTGCATCGTTGGCGCAAGACCGGTGTATCCATGGCGGCCACACCGTTTGCTGAAGGGGCAGCCTTTCTGAAAACCTCACCCGATTTGGACCGGCCCGATATTCAGCTGCATTTCACCATCGCCTTGGTCGACGACCACGCCCGCAAGCTGCATTACGGGCATGGCTTTACCTGCCATGTATGCAAACTGCGCCCCGAAAGCCGGGGCACAGTGGGGCTGCACTCCGCCGACCCATTCGCTGCGCCTGCCATTGATCCGGCTTTCCTGTCTGACGACCGCGATCTGGAAACACTGATCAAGGGCGCGCGGATGACACGCGACATCGTTCAGGCCCCGGCGCTGGAGAAATACCGGCACAAAGAAATGTTTGGAACCGAAACAGCCCAAACCGACGCCGATTGGGAACATCACATCCGCAACCGAGCCGACACGATCTATCACCCGGTCGGAACCTGCAAAATGGGAGTGGATGACATGGCCGTGGTCGACCCGGAATTGCGCGTGCACGGGATTAAAGCGCTGCGTGTGGTCGACGCCTCGGTCATGCCGACGCTGGTGTCGGGCAATACCAATGCGCCCACCATCATGATTGCCGAAAAGGCCGCCGACCTGATCAAAGCCGCAAGCTGAGCGTCAAGCGTCTTTCGTCAGGGCCTCCAACCCCTTGCGGTAGTCGGGATAGAGCAGGTTCACACCGAGTTCGCCCTTAATCCGGTCATTTCTGACCCGCTTGTTCTCGTTATAAAAACTGCGAGCCATGGGGGTCAGATCGGCCTCGTCAAACGGAACCGCCGGCGGCAGGGGCAGGCCCTGCAACTCGGCTGCATAGGCGATCACATCCTGCGGCGGCACCGGTTCATCGTCACAGACGTTATAAATGGCGCCGGAGTTGGGCGCGGCCATCGAGGCGGCCAGAACCTGCGCGATGTCCGCAACATGAATACGCGAAAACACCTGACCGGGCTTGATGATGCGCCGCATCCCCGCGCGCTTGAGCTTGGAAAACGGGCCGCGGCCAGGACCGTAGATGCCCGCCAACCGGAAGATATGGATCGGCAGCTCAGGGATGCTCATCCACTGCTGTTCGGCCTTCACCCGCCATCTGCCGCGTTCGGCTGTGGGGGCAGGCGGCGTGGTTTCGTCCACCCATGCTCCTTGGTGATCGCCATAGACTGCGGTGGTTGACAGGTACCCAACCCATTTAAACTGCGCAGCCCTCGCGGTGATTTCATCCTGCAGGGCAGCCAGCACCGGATCGCCATCCACATTTGGAGCGGTTGAGATCAGCAGATGCGTCACGCCATCCAGATTCGGCACTTGTCCTGGCCAAACAAGCGGATCAGCACCGGATGCGCGAATGGTAGGGGCTTGGGCGGGGTCGCGCGTGGTGCCGACGATGCGCCACCCTTGTGGGTTCAGTAGCTGGGACAAGGCTTGCGCCGAATATCCGTGGCCGAACGAAAAAAGAGATCCTGTCATGGTGCCTTTGATGATCCTCAATCCCGGCGGATGCAAGCAATTGCGCCGGAATACTTGATTCGAATCCCTCAATGCGCCTTTCTTTTAATTATGAGTGAAAAAACCCCCAACCTGCATGCCGCCTACGCCCTGGAAACACCCGAAGAACATAAACAGCTTTATGCTGAATGGGCCGGGGATTATGATGAGTCTTTTGCCGCGTTGGAAGATTACCAGTTGCACATCCATACAGCTCGCGCCTTTGTGGCAGCGGGCGGGCAAGGCCCGGTTTTGGATGTGGGTGCGGGCACCGGGCTATGCGGTGCAGTGCTGGCTGGCCTGGGCGTCGGGCCGATCGACGCCACCGACATCAGCGCTGAAATGCTGGATCAAGCCATGCGCAAGGATATCTACCGCGACGCGATCGAGGCCGACTTGAATCAGGGTATCCCAGTCCCGCGCGACAGCTACGCGGGCATCGTGTCCTCGGGCACCTTCACCCATGGCCATCTGGGCCCAGAAGCTCTGCCCGCCCTGCTGCGCATCGCTCGCCCCGGCGCACAGTTTGCCCTGTCGATCAACGCGAAACACTATGAGAAACTAGGCTTTGCCGAAACCCTGCACAAACTGGCGCAGGGCCAGATCCTGAATCTGACCCTGCCAGAGGTGCGCATTTATGGCGATCTCGCTGCGGGCCCCAACAAGGATGACACCGCGTTGATCGCGTTGTTCGAGCGGGCCTGACCTCTCAAGTATACATTTGCTTCTTGAAGGCCCGCGTCCGCGTTGTCGCCTCGGCCGAACCGTCGTGATAGGTGCCAAACCACTTATCGAACGGAATCTCAGACGTGCCGTAGTTGCACTCGAAATACCGGTGGTGCAGCTGGTGAAAGAAATCCCCGGCGCGGGCGGCGTCAGTCTCACGGGCTCGCAGCTTTTCGAACCCGGAATGCGACAGGACCGGGCTGATCTGCTGGAAATAGGCGTGGAACAACAGGTGCAGCGGGTGCGAGGGCACGATCAGATGGATGAAGTAAGTGGTGAAGTACAGGAAATTTTCGAACCAATGGTTGGAAATCCCTGACCACGGCCCTGTATTGACGTTGCGGTGATGCACAGCATGCACGTGCTTGTACAGCTTGGGGTGATGCTCCAAACGATGCACCCAATAGAAATGCAGGCCCGACCACATCGGAATGAATGCCAGCCAAACCACACACCAGACCGGCGCGCTGGCCCAGGTCACGGTGGGCACATTGCCATTCGCCATCGCCCAGTAGATGATCCACTGATAGACGGTCGCCACACTCATCGCGCTGCCAAGGGTCCACCAGATATTGTCCCAGACTTGATTGCGAAAGGTGAACGTGCCGTTGCTGCGGGTCAGGTCGCGGCGGTCGAATTTCTTGTACATGCCCTGCCCTTTGCGCATGTAAAGCCACCAATGCAGGCTGCCCGCAACAAGGATCTGAGGCACCATGTTCAGCAACCAGATGCGAAACATCCAGCCGGGCGCAAAACTCTTCATCGTTTCCAGCGATGGAAAGAAAAAGACATAAGCTGTGACCGCCAAGAGCAGGCACAACGTCAGCGACGTTATCTGCAACCAGGCGCCGCTATACCATTTCAACACGGCACCGGGGCGAGGTGGCCAGCTGAACAGCGGGTTCAATCCCACTGGCCCTTCCGGATGGTAATTCCAGCGGGCGGCTTCGGGGTCCTGAGTGATATCAGTCATTGCGTCACCCTTTATGTGGCGTAGTCAGAGCCATCGGCATCCAGCAGGGATTTGATTTCACGCAGATGCGCCTCGGCCTGATCGGGATAATCGTCCAATTCTTGCGCCGTCTTCTCGGCGACCTCATCCGACAGCACGCGCAAAGGCTGACCGGTTTGCAGCGCGCGAATATAGGTCTCGGCTGCGCGTTCGAAATAATACAGCCTGTTGAAAGCATCCGCCGGATCGCTTCCGATCACCAACACGCCATGGTTGCCCATGATCATGACCTTCTTCTTCGGATCCGACAGCATCGACGCACAGCGCTCACCTTCGCTTTCAAAGGCCAGCCCGCCAAATTCGTTATCCACCACATAGCGGTTATAAAAAGTGGCCGTATTTTGATCAATCGGCGGCAGGGAGCTATCGGCCAGCGAGGCCAGCACAGTGGCAAAAATCGAATGCACGTGCATCACGCAGCGTGCATGCCGGCAATGGCGATGGATCGACCCATGCAACCCCCAGGCTGTTGGATCGGGCGCACCGGGTTGGGACATGACATTCGGGTCATTGGCATCCAGCAGCAACAGATTCGAGGCTTTGATGCGCGCAAAGTGCATCTGGTTGGGGTTCATCAGAAACTGCGTGCCATCTTCATTCACCGCCAGGCTGAAATGATTGGCGACACCTTCGTGCATGTTCAAACGTTCGGCCCAGCGGAAGGTGGCGGCAAGGTCCACGCGGTCCGCCCAATGGTCGATATTGGGGCGCAGGTTTGTGACGGTCATAGCAGGCTCCGATAGGGTGGCTAGAACTGCGGAAAAGCCTGCCTTTGATGCACAAATTTGACCAACGAAAAATTCTGACCTAATCCATAAGCTGAACTAATGGTAGAGTTATGCAAATGCAGAAACAACTTCCTCCACTGGGGTGGTTACGCACGTTCGAGGCCGCAGCCCGACATCTGTCCTTTACCGGTGCGGCCCGCGACCTGAACATGACCCAAAGCGCGGTCAGCCAGCAGATCAAATCGCTGGAGGGTTATCTGGGTCAGCCTCTGTTTCTACGCCGCCCACGGGCGTTGGAACTGACCGAGGCCGGGATTACCTATCTGCCGGTGGTGCGCGAGGCGTTTCGA
This sequence comes from Ruegeria sp. BI11, assembly GCF_056538005.1. NCBI lineage: Bacteria > Pseudomonadati > Pseudomonadota > Alphaproteobacteria > Rhodobacterales > Roseobacteraceae > Ruegeria > Ruegeria sp. BI11. The sequence continues at coordinate 8,254 of NZ_JBQFSM010000018.1, forward strand.
ACTCTAGTGCGCGGCACGCAAGCCGTCACAGGCGCGCAGCAAAACGCGGTTCAGGTGCAAAGCAACATCACTTTTGCCGTCAACTGGCTGGCCCCGCGTCTGCCGCGATTTCGGTCAGAACACCCTGAGATCCAGCTGAACATTTTTACCGAATTGTGGGAGCCACGGGAAATGGCCGAAGGGGCCGCCGTGGAAATCCGCTATTCCCTGCGCCCCTCAGATACGGTGCGAACGGAATTGCTGCGGACCGATCACTATTACCCAGTTTGCACGCCGGGATATGAAGTGACTCTGGACACGCTGCAAAATCAACCACTTTTCGATTGTTCGAATTTGCTGTCCAACTGGGCCAATTGGGCAGAAGAGCAGGCTCTAACCTGGCAAAATCCACCGATCACCTACTCAACAACTTATCTGGTCAGTCTGTCGGTCGCGATGGCGGGTGGAGGCTTGTGCCTAACCCATGACACAATAGCTCAAGGTCTGATTGAACAGGGGCGACTGGTTGCACCCTTTGCCCATCGCGCGCCAATGCCCGAAGCTTATTATCTATTGCTGTCACCGCAGGCTGAAGAAACCCCGGGGGCGCTGGTCTTTGCAGACTGGCTGCGCCGCGAGATGGAGGCGGACGAACAGCACTGACTGAGGGGCTCCCGCCCATCGTCATTGCCGCTACGCGACACTTCCTCTGGTTGGGCCCAGCAGCGCTATCGCACTGCGTGATGGTTTCATGACATCTGTTCGGTGGGGGTTGAACCTTTCTCAGCATTCGGGAAAGTTGAGCCATGGAGTACACACCCTTCCCAAGCTGGCCCGATGTCGCCCCTCGTTTGATTGCCGTAGCCGCTGGGCGAGAGGCTGCGGATTTGGTCATTCGCGGTGGCATCTGGGTAAATGTGCACAGCCGCGAAATCCTGCCCGATCATGACATCGCCATCGCAGCCGGGCGCATCGCATTTGTAGGACCCGACGCGTCGCATTGCGTTGGCACGGACACCAAGATCATCGAAGCACGTGGCCGATACATGCTGCCGGGCCTCTGCGACGCCCATATGCATATCGAATCGGGCATGCTGACTCCGGCCGAGTTCGCCCGCGCGGTGATACCGCATGGCACCACTTCGATGTTCACCGACCCGCATGAAATCGCGAATGTACTGGGTTTGGACGGCGTGCGAATGATGCATGACGAGGCGCTGATGCAGCCGGTGAACATCTTCACCCAAATGCCCTCCTGCGCGCCATCGGCACCGGGGCTTGAGACCACCGGGTATGAAATCACGGCCGAGGACGTGGCCGAGGCAATGAGCTGGCCGGGCATTATCGGACTGGGTGAGATGATGAATTTCCCGGGTGTAATTCACGGCGATCCCAAGATGCTGGCTGAAATCGCGGCGACCCAGCGGGCTGGCAAAACGGTTGGCGGGCATTACGCCTCGCCTGATTTAGGGTCTAATTTCGCGGCATATGTGGCCGGCGGGCCAGCGGATGATCACGAAGGCACCTGCGAGGCCGACGCCATTTCCCGCGTGCGGCAGGGGATGCGGTCGATGATGCGGCTGGGCTCGGCCTGGTATGATGTCGAAAGCCAGATCACCGCCGTCACCGAAAAAGGATTGGATCCGCGCAATTTCATTCTTTGTACCGATGACTGCCATTCCGGCACCCTGGTCAATGAAGGGCACATGAACCGTGTCGTGCGCCACGCGATTGCCTGTGGCTGCGATCCGCTGGTGGCCCTACAGATGGCAACGATCAACACCGCCACTCACTTTGGGCTGGAGCGAGAGATCGGTTCGATCACGCCGGGGCGTCGGGCGGACGTTATCCTCAGTTCAGACCTGACGAATCTGCCCATTGAGATGGTTATCGCCCGCGGTCAAGTTGTTGCAGAAGAGGGTAAAATTAGCGTGAATTGCCCGCATTTGAACTGGCCAGAGGCTGCGCGCAACACTGTACATCTGGGCCACACGCTGACCAGTGTGGATTTCGAAATCCAAGCGCCCGCTGGCGCCAATCGCGTGCAGGCCAATGTAATCGGCGTTGTGGAAAACCAGGCCCCGACTAAAGCGCTGAAATCCGAACTGCCGATCATTGGCGGGTTGGTTGAAGGCGAAGGCGAGGTTTGCCAGATCGCGCTGGTCGAACGCCACCGCGCCACCGGAGGGGTTACGAACGCCTTTGTCTCAGGCTTCGGCTATCAGGGCAAAATGGCGATGGCTTCGACCGTAGCTCATGACAGTCACCATATGATTGTTGTTGGCACCGATCGCGAACAGATGGCTTTGGCCGCGAACCGCCTGGCCGAGGTAGGTGGCGGCATCACCATTTTCCGCGATGGTGAGGAACTGGCGTTGGTGGAACTACCCATTGCGGGCCTGATGTCGGACAGTCCGGCAACCGAAGTGGCGGCAAAAGCGGATCAGATGGTCGCTGCGATGCAGGCCTGCGGCTGCCAGTTGAACAACGCGTATATGCAGCACACGCTGCTGGCTTTGGTCGTGATACCCGAGTTGCGGATTTCAGATCTAGGGCTGGTGGACGTACGAACCTTTGAAAAGATCGACCTTCTGGAACCCCTTGCATGACAATAATCAGAACACCCGACGTCCCAACGCCCGAGAAGTTCACCGATCCCGCGGCGGCAGTGGCCCGTCTGGAACAGATTTACGATCAGGCGACCCAGTTCCTCTGTGACAGTTTTGCCAAGGCAATAGACGGAGACGCACCAACCGAACGATTCAGAGCCTATTACCCGGAAATTCGCATTAAAACCGCAACCTATGCGCAGGTTGACAGTCGGCTTAGCTTTGGTCATGTCTCAGAACCCGGCACTCATGCGACCACGGTGACGCGGCCTGATTTGTTCCGCTCTTACCTGACACAGCAGATCGCACTTTTGATCCGCAACCATGGCCAACCTGTGTCCATTGGCGCGTCGGACACGCCAATCCCTGTGCATTTTGCCGTTGCCAATAATCCTGACCTAGTGGTCCCACATCAAGGGGCGGCTGGATTTACGCTGCGCGATGTGTTCGACGTCCCGGACCTGACCACCACCAATGATGACATCGTCAACGGCGTTCATGACCACGAAGGGGATCACGGCCCGCTTGCCCTGTTTACCGCTCAACGGGTGGATTACTCGCTGGCGAGGTTGGCGCATTACACGGCAACCGATCCCAGCCATTTCCAGAACCACGTGCTGTTCACCAACTACCAGTTCTATGTGTCCGAGTTCGAAAACTACGCCCGGGTGCAACTGGCCGATCCGGAAAGCGGCTATACCAGCTTTGTCTCAACCGGAAATGTCGAGATCACGGCACCGGATGGTACATTGGAACGACCGCTGAAGCTGCCTCAGATGCCGACCTATCACCTCAAACGCGCGGATGGGTCCGGGATTACATTGGTCAATATCGGAGTGGGGCCGTCGAACGCCAAAACTGCGACCGACCATATCGCCGTCCTGCGTCCGCACGCCTGGCTGATGCTCGGCCATTGCGCCGGGTTGCGGAACACGCAGGCACTGGGAGATTTCGTGCTGGCCCACGCCTATCTGCGCGAAGATAAGGTGCTGGACGATGACCTGCCCGTCTGGGTTCCGATCCCGCCCCTGGCCGAGGTTCAGGTCGCGTTGGAGCGCGCCGTGGCCGAGGTTACCGAACTGGAAGGGTACGAGCTCAAGCGGATCATGCGGACCGGCACCGTTGCCTCGGTCGACAACCGCAACTGGGAATTGCGGGATCAATCCGGGCCGGTCCAACGCCTCAGCCAATCCCGCGCGATCGCGCTCGATATGGAAAGCGCGACCATCGCCGCCAACGGCTATCGGTTCCGGGTTCCCTATGGCACATTGTTATGCGTGTCCGACAAACCGCTGCACGGTGAATTAAAGCTTCCCGGCATGGCTTCTGCGTTCTATACCACTCAGGTCAGCCGTCATCTGGCGATCGGAATCCGCGCGATGGAACACCTGCGCGGCATGCCGTTAGAGCGCCTGCACAGCCGGAAATTGCGTTCATTTGACGAAACGGCCTTCCTCTGAAGCAAAAAAGCAACGAAATCCCCCTATTTTTAGGGTTTTCGGCGCTACTATTCGTTGTGTTCGCCCACAATATCCCGTTACAGTTACGCGGTGAGGCCCTATTTATCGGGCACGTTAAGGAGACCAAGAAATGGCAAAGCCTATGACAAAGACTCAGCTGGTTGCTGCTCTCGCTGAGGAAATGGGAACCGACAAGAAAGCTGCAAACGCGGCGCTGGAGGCCGTGACCGGCCTGATCACCCGCGAAGTGTCTGCTGGTGGTGCGGTAACCCTGCCCGGCGTTGGCAAAATCTACTGCCGCGAGCGCCCCGAGCGCATGGTGCGCAACCCCGCCACCGGCGAGCAGTTCAAGAAAGAGGCCGACAAGGTGGTCAAGATGACCATCGCGAAGGCTCTGAAAGACAGCGTGAACGGCTGATCCCAGTCTATACGGACAAGCGATTGAGGGCCGCCGATTGGGGGCCCTTTTTCTTTGCCTCAGTGCAGGCTTAGCAGCACTTCCAAATCGCGGCGGTTGAGGCGGGTCATCAAAGCCCTGTCATCAGCAGACAGTTTTGCCCCTCTGCGAATGTATGCCTCGAGATACGCGGCAATTTCACTGGTCGAGCGATAGTACAGATCCGGCGAAGACCGGCTGAGTTCGTCAACAAGCCGAAACAGCAGTTTCTTCTGCTTTTCCGAATCCAGGTCTTTGCGTTTTTCTTCCAGCATGAATGGCCTCATCATCTTCGTGTAAAACGTAGCTCAACAGGGACCAATTCCAACTCTGTGTCGAAACGAAAAACGGGCGCCACGATGGGCGCCCGTCTTCAGATTGCGGTTTCGAAACGGATCAGTGAACCGTCTCAACTTTGTGGAAATCCAGATCGCGGTCTTCCGGCATCGAGTCGATGCTCAGCACCTCTTTGCGCTTGGTGATAAGAATATAGACCACGCAGGCCAGGTAGAGGCCGACAACCACGGCGCCGATCCACTGGATCTGCAGCCACTGGCTCTGGAACAGGAGGGTCAGGACGAACAGCAATGCGACGTTGCCGCCCACATAGATCGCCTTTCCAAACCGCTCGACTGTCATGTTCAGGTTGTCGGTGTACAGACGGATCAGCGAGTCCAGCGAGTTGATCACAAAGGTCACGCCCACAATCACCATCGCGATGTTGGTGATGCCTGCAGTGCTGATACCGTTCAGGTGGTAGTAGTAGAGAACGGTGAACCAGATCGCCAATGGGATCGACGGAAAGATCAGCAGCGCCGCCAGCAATTGCCAGGTCTTCAACCCACCCACAAAGCGCGAGGTGAACTGGCCAATCATGATCGACCACGCAAACCACCAGAACAGGTAGAAGGCGTGATAGTCGGTCAGCGGCAGGACGAACTTGTGCAGATTGGCGAAGTAAGCACCGATATTGCTGCCGGTTTCCGCGAAGCCACTAAAGCCCATGCCAGCCGCAACCCACATGCCGAGGATCAGCGCCAAGAACAGGAAGGTCGAGCCAACGGACAGAATGCGCACGTATTTCAGGTCTGTCGACGAATAGGCCGCCGCCAGAATGACCACAAACACGATGACATAGAAAGTGGTGACTACGGATTCGCCGTCTCCGACCTCGGGCAGGTAGCCGGGCAGGTAGATCAGGAACAAGCTGGCGGTAAAGGCGCAGGTTCCGATGATGACCACGTTGTTGATCAACTTGACCAGCGGGATCTCAAAGAACTTTACACGCGGTTCGATCACGCAGAAATAGAACGCGGTCAGGAAGTAGAAGGCCCAGATCAGAAAACCCCAGAACCCGAACTCGATCGCCAGCGGGTTGGCAAAGGCATAGGCCGGGTCTTCGGCATAGCCGCCGAACTCAGTCAGCGGGAACATGATCAGGCCAACATCCAGTCCGGATGTGAACAGGATCGCGATGAAGGTGAACAGATGGACTGGCGTCACGCCGACGCAGCGCAGGTTCCACCATTTCACTACAAAGAAAGCGACCAGGCCCAAAGCCAGTAGGACGCCAAAAGACAGAATGTACTCCAGAAGCACTGACAAACCTCCCTTGTTTGGTCAGATTTCGGGGAAATATCTTTAATTGGCTAGTCAATCAACAAAAACGTCGCAATATGTGCCGTTGCCCCACATGTGTGGCTTTTTGACAAGAGGCGCTTGCGGCCTGTTGGAAATTCAGAAACAGTCCCAGCGTTCTGACAAGGGGATGCCCAATGGATCTGCGCGCCATCACCATGGGGCTGGTTTTTGCCTTCATCTGGTCATCGGCCTTTACCTCGGCGCGGATCATTGTCACCGACGCGTCGCCTTTGTTTTCACTGGCACTACGATTCTTGATATCGGGCCTGCTGGGCGTCGCCATAGCGCGGGCGATGGGGCAAAACTGGCACCTGACTCGCCCTCAGTGGCGCGCGACGATCCTGTTCGGAATTTGCCAAAATGCCCTTTATTTGGGTCTGAACTTCTATGCAATGCAGACGGTCGAGGCTTCGCTTGCGGCCATCATCGCATCGACCATGCCGCTGTTGGTGGCTTTGGCCGGGTGGCTGTTTCTTGGTGAAAGGCTGCGCCCGGTTGCAGTATTGGGCTTGATTGCCGGGTTTGCTGGCGTCGCCCTGATCATGAGCACCCGCATCGGCGGCGGCGTCGACTTGTTTGGCGTGGCTTTGTGCTGCATCGGGGCCTTGGCGCTGACCTTTGCCACGCTAACCATCCGCGGTGCCACATCGGGCGGCAATTTCATGATGGTAGTTGGGCTGCAGATGCTGGTGGGCTCTGCTGTGCTGTTCGTCGCCGCTCCGATGTTCGAGACGATCTTTATCCACCCGACCGCGCCCCTAGCGCTGGCATTTACCTATACCACCTTGTTCCCCGGCCTGCTGGCGACGCTGATCTGGGTACTGCTGCTGGACCGGATCGGTGCCACCCGGGCGGCAACCTTCCATTTCCTCAACCCTGTCTTCGGTGTCACCATTGCGGCCCTTCTTTTGGGTGAAAAACTGGGCCCGCTGGATGCATTAGGAGTTGGAATTACCACACTGGGCATCTTGGCCGTTCAACTGTCGCGGCAACCTGCTCAGGGCAATAAGGCTTCGACTTGACGCAAAAGCTTGGGCGAATCCGGTTTCACGTTCGCACCATAGGTCGCGACGACCACCCCTTTGGGATCGAGCAGGATTTTATTGAAGTTCCATCTGGGGACGAACCCGGTCTGCGCTGCGACAGCTTTATAAAAGGGATGCGCGTCTGCGCCGTTGACAGGGGTGATATCTGTCATTGGCAAGGTCAGATCATAGTTCAACTCGCAGAATTCCCGGACATCCTCAGCCGAATCCAGTTCTTGGTTGAACGAGTCCGACGGCACCGCCAAAATTACAAGGCCCTGATCTGAATAAGTTTCATATACCTTTTGAAGAGCCGAATATTGCCCAGTAAACCCACAATTCGAAGCAGTATTCACCACTAGAACAGGTTGGCCTCTCCAGTCTTCAACTGACAAGGTTCCCCCGTCTATTGACTCGAATTCGCCTACCAGTGGTGCCGCCTGCACCACGCGGCCGACCAGGATCAATACCGTCAAGAGTACAATTCTGAGCATAACTTGACCTCTCTTTGTTATAAATACGCATCCAATCCCATCGCAGATCACTCGCACGACTGCGCGAGGCTATTGAAATAGGGCTTTGATTTCCGTGCCCGTGCCCCCAGATTATGCCCCAAGAATAATGACCGGAGGAGCCATGACCCGATATACCAAAGACCCCGAGGCCATCGCCGCCCTGTCGCCCGAAGAGTTTCACGTAACGCAGCGCAGCGGGACCGAACGTCCGGGCACCGGCAAGTACCTGAGCAACAAGGATCCAGGTATCTATGTGGACATTGTCTCGGGCGAACCGCTGTTCGCCTCGACCCACAAGTACGAATCCGGCTGTGGCTGGCCCAGTTTTACCAAACCCATCATCCATGAGCATGTGGAAGAATTCCATGATGCCACCCATGGTATGATCCGCACAGAAGTCCGCTCGAAACACGGCGATAGTCATCTGGGGCATGTGTTCCCGGATGGCCCGCGGGAACATGGCGGACTGCGCTATTGTATCAACTCCGCCGCCCTGCGGTTCATACATCGCGATGAGATGGAGGCCGAAGGCTATGGCGAATACCTGATCCACGTGGAGGAAATCGAATGACAGAACATCGTGCCGTTCTTGCCGGGGGTTGTTTCTGGGGCATGCAGGACCTGATCCGCAAGCTGCCGGGCGTGTCGCGCACGCGCGTCGGCTATACCGGCGGTGACGTACCCAATGCCACGTATCGCAATCACGGAACCCATGCCGAAGGGATCGAGATCTTTTTTGATCCCGCCAAAATAACCTACCGCGAATTGCTGGAGTTCTTCTTCCAAATCCACGATCCGACCACGCCGAATCGTCAGGGCAATGACCGTGGGATGAGCTATCGCTCGGCCATTTACTATGTAGGTGATGACCAGAAACAAGTGGCTCTGGACACAATCGCCGATGTGAATGCCAGCGGCCTGTGGCCCGGAAAAGTGGTGACCGAGGTCGAACCCGTAAGCGATTTCTGGGAAGCTGAACCCGAGCATCAGGACTACCTTGAGCGTATTCCAAATGGCTATACCTGCCACTTCCCGCGCGCTGGATGGGTTCTGCCCAAGCGCGACGCCGCGGAATAGCACGGGTAGCCCCGTGAGGGGCTATCCTGACGCCACGCGGGGCCGGCCACTGGCCTCGACGGTGACCATCGCTTCGACGAAAACGTCTTGCGCCTCGATACGGGCGGTGCGGATGTCCCGGTCAACCACGACCCGGATGTCCGCGGCCCCGGCCTGACGCACAGCGCCCTCGGCTTCGTCCCGCAGCACCGATTCAAGTAGGTCCAGCGCCTTGTCGGATTCGGTGAAATCCTGCGGCCCGTCTTCAAGATGCACTCTGAACCGCCCCTCGGACGGGGATGTCACCGTTCCTGACCGACGCAGGGTCAGCCGCCCAACTACCGCACCGATGGCATTGGCTACACCCGCGTGTTCCGGCAGGATCATACGGGCATGCAACCGTTCCCCAACCGCCGGGTAATAGCTGGGGGCCGAGGCGCCAAGCCCCACCACATCGACATTCAACGCAGTATCCAGCGCCAAAAGTCCGCGGTGACGGGACAACCCTTTTTGCGTCAGAACGTGGCGGGCAAGATCGGCACACGGTACTCCAAAATCTTCAACCTCTTCTGCAAAAGCAGTCTCTAACAAGGTCAAAGCAGTCTGTTCTGTCAACTGATTTACGATCATTTGCGCCAGTTGTTCCGGTGATCCAGCCAACATATCGCCGGTTCCCACACGTTTGCGCGCCACAATTTCCAACGCCTTGCGGGCCGCTTCCGCATCCCACGCGTCCAATCGGCCCAACACATGGCTGGCATCTGACGGTGTCACACCCGAGACCTGAACGATCCCGCGATCCACCAGACGTGTCAGGGCACCGTTCTCCATACGGGTGCGCAACAAGTCACTCAGCGGCATGACCTGATCGCCCAATCGCTCGATCAATGTTTCTTCGCGCGCGCTTAGACCTTCGGCGTGGATGCCCGGGACCCGTCGCGCAAACCGGGTGTCATGCTCGCCCACAGTTGTGGACCGCAGCTGTGCATCCAGAACCGTGTGGACGACGTCTGGAGCCTCATAGGCGATTAGGGACACGGGCAAAACCCGCCGTGGCCCCAGAAACACGCCGCCGCCCAACCCTTCGGTCACCACATGCACCTGACTGTCACCACCCAGACCATGTGTGCGCATCGCAACAGCCTCGACCATGGTGCGGAAACCGCCAACCTGCGCGCCTGCCGGATCAATGGCAGGCTTTCCATCGCGGATCAGCGCCACATCCGTGGTCGTCCCGCCGATATCCGACACCAGAGCATTCTCAACCCCGGTCAACCAGCTGGCACCGACGATTGATGCGGCTGGCCCGCTTAGGATTGTCTCAATCGGCCGTTCCCGCGCCTGTTCGGCGCTCATCAGCGCACCGTCGCCACGCACCACCATCATCGGCGCGTTGATGCCCAGTTCCAGCAACTGATCCTGCGCGCGTCCGATCAACCGATCGATCATCCCGATCAGCCGGGCGTTCAGCACTGCCGTCACCGCCCGCTTCGGGCCATTCAGCTTGGCTGACAAATGATGCGAACATGTCACCGGTGCGCCGGTTCCGGCGGTGATGATCCGCGCCGCCTCAAGTTCATGTGCCGGATTGCGCGTGGCGAACTGAGACGCCACCGCAAAGCCCGATATGCCTTTATGACAGTCTAAAAAGCCTTCCAACGCTGCCACATCCAACGGCATAGCCTCGCCTCCGGCATGCGTGTGACCACCCGAGATTACCAGCGCCGGATCACCCTTCAGCGCATCGTGCAATCCGTGCTTATCCAGATCACCATCCTTGAACCCGATATAGATCAAGGCAACACGACCGCCCTGCCCTTCGACCAGCGCATTTGTGGCCAGTGTAGTCGACAAGGACGCCATCGAAATCTGCCCCGGCGTCACCTGCGCCGAATCCAGAACCGCCTGAATCGCCTTACCCACACCAATCGCCAGATCTGCCCGTGTGGTCAGGGACTTGGCCGAGGCGATCACCTCACGCTCATCCCTGATCAGCACCGCATCGGTGTAAGTTCCACCGGTATCCACCCCCAAAGCCAGCGCCATCGGGTTCTCCTTCCTATTCGCTGCAGATGGGTGTAGCGGTTTGGACCGACACGTCCAGCCTGTTTGCGGCACTTATGCCAGTTGTTTCACCGCCCAGCGCGCGGCATCCGCCACTGTTGGGTCCGAATCTTCCACCAAACCCTGCGCAACTGGCTGTAACGATGCCATTCCCGAGTTACCAATGGCATAAAGGACATTGCGCACGAACCGATCACGCCCGATGCGCTTTATGGGGGATCCGGAAAACTTTGCCCGAAATTCAGTGTCGTCCAACTCGGCCAGTTCCGCTAAGGGCGGCGCTTTCAATTCGTCCCGGGCCGCATAACGAATATCACTCGCTGCAACTGCGAACTTGTTCCACGGGCAGGCCGCCAAACAATCATCACAACCATATATCCGGTTGCCGAACTTTGCCCGCAATTCTTCGTCCACTGGACCTTTGTGCTCGATGGTCAGGTAGGAAATGCAGCGGCGTGCATCCAACTGATACGGGGCCGGGAAAGCATCCGTCGGACATGATTCCAAACAGGCTCGGCACGAGCCGCAATGATCCACTTCGGCAATATCTGCGGGCAGATCAAGCGTAGTAAAAACAGATCCTATAAAGGCCCAATTTCCCCAATCCCGGCTTACCAGATTGGTATGCTTCCCCTGCCAGCCCAACCCAGCCGCATAGCCCAACGCCTTTTCTGGCACCGGAGCGGTATCGACAAAGACTTTAACCTCACCCCCGGCTTCAGCAATCAACCAGCGCGCCAGTCGCTTCAGTCGTTTCTTGACCAGATCGTGATAGTCCTTGTTTTGCGCATAAACAGAAATCGCCGCCTTGTCCGGGTGATCCAACACTTCGGTCGGATCATGCTCGGGCGTATAGCTCTCGGCCAGCATGATCACCGACTGCGCTTCGGGCCACAGAGCAGCCGGATCGCCGCGCCAATGGGTGCGCTCGGCCATCCAACCCATCTGTCCATGATATCCAGCCTGCAGGAATGCCTCTAGCCGTGGTGGAACCTGTGGTACATCCCATGGTCTGCAAATGCGGCAGGACACAAAGCCTTCGCTCAGCGCCTGAGACACCAGTTTGTCTTTCAAAGATGATCCGCTCTTCATCTGGCCAAAAATACCTTCGGGGGTGAATTGGCCCAAAGGCCCAAAAGGGGGCAGACGGCCCCCTGCACCACCTTATCAGAAATCCAGATCGGCGTAATGCGCAGGGGGTCGGAACCCCGGCACCTGGTCCGCCAATATAGACCGGAACGCCGGGCGAGATTTGATCTTGGCATACCAGTCCTTGACTGCCGAACTGCGGTTCCAGTCCACATCTGAGATATAATCCAGCGCCGACAAATGCGCAGCAGCGGCAAAATCAGCCAAGGTCATCTGATCCCCCGCCAACCAGCGGCGGTGATCCAGCAACCAGGCCATATAGTCCAGGTGATATTTGATCGCCTTCGCGCCTTCCTTCACGTTCTTACTGTCCGGATAGCCCTCACCGGTGACCTTCTTGTTCACCCGCTCGTACAGCAGTTTCGAGGTTACCTCGTGGTGGAACTTGTCATCGAACCACCCCACCAGACGCCGCACCTCGTACCGCGCATCGGGCGTCTTGGGCATCAGCGGCGGCTCAGGGCGGGTTTCCTCGATATATTCACAGATGGCAGCACTTTCCGACATGATCTGCCCGTCCAGACGCAGCACCGGCACTTTTCCGGCGGGGTTGCGGCGCAGGAAATCAGGGTCTTTCTCCCAGTATTTCTCTTCGACCAGCTCAACCTCGATCTTCTTTTCCGCTAAAGACAGACGGACCTTGCGACAATACGGGGACAGGGGAACGTGAAACAAACGCGCCATGAGCTTCCAATCGAACCAGTGTATACCCCCCAGCTTTAGCCTTGAGGGGTGTTGAGTTTCAATCCTCGAAACAATCCGCGCGACCATCTGCGCGGATGGTGGCCGCCCCGTCCAGTATCGACGCGGCCCGCCTGCGTGTCCGCACTGACGGATCAGTAACCGACCGATTGCGGGGCGAGGGCAAAATCGCCGCGATCCGGGCCGCCTGAGCCGGGCTCAGCCGGGCAGCGGGTACATTGAAATTGCGTTGGGCAGCGGCCTCAACCCCAAACACACCCTGCCCGGTTTCAGCGACGTTCAGATAAACCTCGAGAATGCGCTGCTTGCTCCAGAAAATCTCGACAACTGGCGTGATCGAGGTTTCCAGTGCCTTGCGCACCCAGCTGCGACCCTGCCACAGGAACACGTTCTTCACCACCTGCTGGGTTATGGTCGACGCCCCGCGCGAACCACCATCCTCCAGCGCATCGCGGATGGCTTCGACATCAAAGCCCCAATGCTGGCAGAAATTCGCGTCTTCAGCCGCAACAACCGAACGGGCCATAATGGGAGAGATCTCTTCGATCGGGACCCAGTCACGCTCGACCTTGCCCAGCCTGCGCCATTCCGACCAGATCGTGTGGGTCACGGGCGGGTTCACTACCGAATACAAAGCGATCAATGCAACGACGAAGACAACGGCCGCCAACAAGGCGCGGCTGACCCATCGGCGAAACCGTTGCATCAGTGGCGTTTTGGCTTTGGATGCCTTTTTTTTCTTACCGCTTTTTTTGCGGACTGCTGCTTTTGCCATGTCACAGCTATACGACGTACGGCGCGCGTTTGAAACGGGTGATATCGGGAAACTGCCATAGGAAAAACCCGCGCGGCTGATGGGCGCGCGGGTTTGGAACTGGTCTGTCGTATCGGTTATTCAGCCGGAACAGCAGTTGCTTCGTTGCTCAAAGGGTGGCTGAGTTTGTTCAGCATCTCTTTCGGGCAGACCTGCAGGAAGTTGGCTTTCTCAACATCCCAATGCTGCAGGATGTCTGCGGCCTTGCGGCTGAAGGTTTCGACCTGGTGGGTTTCGATCAGCGATTTCAGCTGATCTTCCCAATGGTCGACGGTCACCGGACAGATCACCAGCGTTTCCATGTTCATCAACGCTTCGGCCTTGCCTTCGGGGTCGTACAGATAAGCCATACCGCCTGTCATACCCGCACCGAAGTTGGCACCGATATCGCCTAGGATCACCGCGACACCGCCGGTCATATACTCACAACCGTTCGAACCGCATCCTTCGATGACGACGGTTGCGCCCGAGTTCCGGACCGCGAAACGCTCACCCGCGCGACCAGCGGCGAATAAGAGGCCATCGGTAGCACCGTAAAGCACGGTGTTGCCGATGATGGTGTTGTCATCCGCTTTCAGAGGGCTGACCTGCGGTGGACGCACAACAATTGTACCGCCCGACAGACCTTTGCCGACATAGTCATTGGCATCGCCTGATACTTCCAGTTTCAGACCAGGCGCTGCAAAAGCCCCCAGTGACTGACCGGCCGAGCCCTGCAGTTTGACGTGCAGGTGATCGGATTGGAACGTATTCCGCATACCGAAGTTCTGCACGATATGGCTGGAAACCCGTGTACCAACGGTCCGATGTGTGTTCTGGATCGCGTAAGACAGCTGCATCTTTTCACCGTCTTTCAGGAACCGTGCCGCATCTCGCACGATCTCAGCGTCCAGCGTATCGGGCACAGCGTTGCGATCCTTGTCGCGGTTGTACACGATGTCATGCGCGCCATCGACGGTGATCAGCAGCGGGTTCAAATCCAGATCATCCAGGTGCGCAGACCCACGGCTGACCTGTGCCAGCAGATCAGCCCGACCGATGATCTCGTCAATTGAGCGCGCACCGAGACTGGCCAGAAGCTCACGCACTTCCTGCGCGTAGAAGGTGATCAGGTTCACCACCTTATCCGCATTGCCGGTGAATTTGGCGCGCAGATCCTCGTCCTGCGTACAAACACCGACCGGGCAGGTGTTCGACTGGCACTGACGCACCATGATACAGCCCATCGCAATCAGGGCGGCAGTACCGATCCCGTATTCCTCGGCCCCCATCATCGCGGCCATGACAATGTCACGGCCTGTGCGCAGGCCACCATCGGTCCGCAAGGTCACGCGGTCGCGCAGGTTATTCATAGCGAGAACCTGATGCGCCTCGGTCAGGCCCATCTCCCACGGCAGACCGGCATATTTGATGCTGGTTGCAGGCGATGCACCCGTACCGCCATTGTGACCCGAAATAAGGATAATATCAGCTTTTGCTTTGGCCACACCGGCAGCAATTGTGCCAACACCGGACGACGCCACCAGTTTCACCGTCACTTTGCACCGCGGATTGATCTGCTTGAGATCGTAGATCAGCTGCGCCAGGTCCTCGATCGAGTAGATGTCGTGGTGCGGCGGCGGCGAGATCAACGTGACGCCTTTGGTCGAGTGCCGCAGACGCGCGATCAGGTCAGTGACCTTCATGCCCGGCAGCTGGCCTCCCTCACCGGGTTTCGCTCCTTGCGCGACCTTGATTTCCAACTCTTCACACTGGTTCAGGTATTCAGCGGTTACACCGAACCGGCCTGAAGCCACCTGCTTAATCTTGGCCGACGGGTTGTCACCATTGGGCTCTGGCACGAAGTGTGCAGGATCTTCACCACCCTCGCCAGAGTCTGACTTGGCACCAATCCGGTTCATCGCCACGTTCAGTGTCTTGTGCGCCTCAGGCGATAGCGCGCCCAGCGACATGCCCGGCGTCACGAACCGCTTGCGGATCGACGTGATCGACTCGACCTCTTCCAGCGGGATCGGCTTGCCCAGCGGCTTGAAGTCCATCAGGTCGCGCAAATGGATCGGCGGATTCGACTGCATCTTGGCCGAATACTGCTTCCACAGTTCATACGAGGCACGGTTGCAGGCCATCTGCATCATGTGCATCGAGGTCGCTTCCCACGCGTGCGTCTCACCCGATTTACGCGCCTTGTAAAAGCCACCAATAGGCAGCACGTCCAAACCGCTGTCCCAGCCCTTTGCATGGATTTCCTCGGCCTTGACCCGGATACCGTGAATACCGATGCCCGAGATACGGCTGGTCATACCGGGGAAATATTCGGCCACCATGGCGCGGCTCAGACCGACGGCCTCAAAATTCAGGCCACCGCGATAGGACGAGATCACCGAGATGCCCATCTTGGCCATGATTTTCAGCAGGCCCTGGTCGATAGCCTCGCGATAGCGAGCCACATTCTCGGTCAGCGTACCGTCCAGCAAGCCGCGATCAATACGGTCGGCCAGCGAATCCTCGGCCAGATAGGCGTTCACTACTGTCGCACCGCAGCCGATCAACACAGCAAAGTAATGCGGGTCAATACATTCCGCCGAGCGTACGTTGAGCGAGCTGAAGGTCCGCAGGCCTTTTCGCGTTAGGTGGCTATGAACCGCACTGGTGGCCAGGATCATCGGCATCGCCACTTTGTCCGCACCAGAATACTGATCGGTCAGAACAAGATGTCCGGCACCCGAACGCACAGCCTCTTCAGCCTCGGCCCGAATACGAGTCAGTGCAACATCCAGCTGGCCCGCACCAGGTTCAAAGCTACAGTCGATCTCGGCCATCGGCGCGTTAAAGTTTTTGGCCAGAATTTCCCACTGCGCGTTGCCGACAAAGGGGCTTTCCAGAACGATAATCTCAGTCTGGCTGCTGTCTTCGTCCAGCACGTTCTTGAGGTTACCAAACCGCGTTTTCAGCGACATCACGCGATATTCGCGCAAACTATCGATCGGCGGGTTGGTCACCTGGCTAAAGTTCTGGCGGAAGAAATGGCTGAGAGGGCGATACTGTTTCGACAGCACGGCTGAAGGCGTGTCATCACCCATGGACGCCAGCGCCTCTTTGCCATCCTCGGCCATCGGCGCAAGGATTTGCTCAAGTTCTTCGACCGAATATCCGGCCGCGATCTGGCGCTTGCGCAGTTCTTCACCCGAGAACAACGGCTGTTCTGTCACACTGCCCAGCGTTGCATCCAGATCGTTGATCTTGCCGACCCAGTCACCAAAAGGCAGGGCGCGCGCCAGTTTGTCCTTGATCTGTTTATCGCGGAACAGTTTGCCTTTTTTCATATCCACGGCCAGCATCTGACCGGGCCCCAACGCGCCCTTCTCGGTCACGCTCGCTTCGTCAATAGGCACCATGCCGGCCTCGGACCCTGCGATGACCAGCCCATCGCCAGTCACCACATAGCGCATTGGGCGCAAACCGTTCCGATCCAAACCGGCACAGACCCAGCGGCCATCGGTCATCGCCAATGCAGCGGGGCCGTCCCACGGCTCCATCACCGAGTTGCAATAAGAATACATGTCACGCCAGGCCTGCGGCAATTCCACTGCCTGCTTGGACCAGCTTTCCGGCACCAGCATGGTTTTCGCCATTGGGGCCGAGCGGCCTGCACGAACCAGAACTTCAAAAACCGAGTCTAATGCGGCCGAATCCGACGATCCACCGGCGATGATTGGTTTGATGTCTTCGGCATAGTCACCAAAGGTCGAAGACGCCATGCGAATCTCATGGCTTTTCATCCAGTTGACGTTGCCGCGCAACGTGTTGATCTCACCATTATGCGCCAACATACGGAAAGGCTGGGCCAGCCACCACTGCGGGAAAGTGTTGGTGGAATATCGCTGGTGATAGATGGCGAAGGCGGATTCAAACCGCTCATCCATCAGATCGGGGTAGAAAACCGCTACCTGTTCGGCCAGCATCATGCCTTTGTAGATGATAGAACGGCACGACAGTGACGCCAGATACAAGCCCGAAATACCAGCCTCAGCCGCAGCTTTTTCGATACGACGACGGATGACATATAGCTCTCGCTCAAACGTCTCTTCATCTACGCCCTTGGAATTCGAGATGAGGATCTGTTCAATTTCGGGGCGGGTCGCGTTCGCCTTTTCGCCCAGGCAGGTGACATCCACCGGCACGTGACGCCAGCCATAGATGTAATATCCCATGCGCAAAACTTCGGTTTCCACGATGGTCCGGCAGCTTTCCTGTGCGCCGAAATCGGTGCGGGGTAGAAACACCTGACCAACTGCGATCAGCTCATCCAGGTTGGGCTCGTGGCCAGTACGACGAATCTGATCGTAAAAAAACGAAACCGGGATTTGCACGTGGATACCCGCGCCGTCGCCGGTCTTGCCATCGGCGTCCACAGCGCCGCGGTGCCAGATCGCCTTGAGCGCGTCGATGCCAGCGTCCACAACCTTGCGCGACGGCTTACCGTCAACGGATACAACAAGACCCACACCACAGGACGAATGCTCTTCTTCTTCGGAATAGAGACCGTTTTCCGCCATCCATTTGCGCTTGGCTTCCTCGGCCTGCACCCAATCGGCATCAAATTTGGTCATTGGCTGTCTCCTTCTTCCGAGGGTGCAAACATCGCTTCGACCTCGGCTTTGGTCATTTGCTTGCGTTCACCTGCGAACGCATACCCGTCGGGTTTTTTGTCGATAAATAATTCCAATTGCAGGTCGTGGCCTGTGTCTTCGAACAGGCCCGCTGCCATTTCTGTGTGTCCGTGCATGTCGCCCGGTGCGGTGACCCGGTACCACAGAGCCGACCCGCATTCGGCGCAAAAGGCACGCTCGGCCCAATCAGACGAGGTGAAAGTCTTGACCGGACCCAGTGCGGCATAGCCTTCTTCGGCCTGAAAGGTCACCAACATCGAACTGGTCCAACGGCGGCACTGGTCGCAATGGCAGGCACCCAGCGCATCCTTCGCCGGAGTGGCGGTGACTGTGACCGCGCCGCACATGCATTGGCCTTGCAATTCGGGCATGCTGACCCTCCTGTCGCTGGGCTGTGGGTTACTCGGCTGCAACGGCAGCCTTGCTGTTGAAACGTTCGATGATCGCGTCGGCACAGTCGCGGCCGTCACGGATTGCCCAGACCACCAGCGAGGCACCGCGCACGATGTCACCGATGGCATAGACGCCATCCATCTCGGTTTCACCGGTCTGGAATGCCGCCTTGACCGTGCCCCAGCGGGTCACGGGCAGGTCGGGTTGACCGAACAGGGTGGGCAGATCTTCGGGCTCAAAACCCAATGCCTTGATGACAAGATCGGCCTCTTCGACATAATCCGCGCCTTCGATGACCTCGGGGGCTTGACGACCCGACGCATCGGGTTGACCCAGACGCATCTTTTGAACCATCACACCGGACACGTTGTCGTCGCCGGTAAACCCTTTGGGCGCGCTAAGCCATTCGAAGATCACGCCTTCTTCCTCGGCGTTCTGAGTTTCACGCTGCGAACCTGGCATGTTGGCCCGGTCGCGGCGGTACAGACATTTGACCGAGGTCGCGCCCTGACGGATCGAGGTGCGCACGCAATCCATCGCAGTGTCACCACCGCCGATCACGACAACCTTCTTGCCGTCCGCATTCAGGCGGCCATTGTCGAAATCTTCGACCTCATCACCAAAGCTCTTGCGGTTCGAGGCGGTCAGGAAGTCGATGGCTTTTTCGATGCCGTTCAACCCGCTGCCCGGCATGGCCAGATCTCGGGACTTATATACGCCAGTCGCGATAATCACGGCGTCATGCTTGGCGCGGATTTCATCAAATTTGGCGGCGTCCACGTCACAGTTCAGCACGAACTCGACACCACCATCGGCCAGCAAGTCATTGCGGCGCTGCACGATATCTTTTTCCAGCTTGAAACCCGGAATACCGTACATCAGAAGCCCACCGGCACGGTCATAGCGGTCATATACGGTGACCTGAATACCTGCACGGCGCAGCATATCCGCTGCAGCCAAACCACCGGGGCCGCCACCGATGATGCCAACGCTTTCACTGCGCTCGACACCAGGGACGGCAGGTTTGACCCAGCCTTTGTCCCAGGCAGTGTCGGTGATGTATTTTTCTATCGTGCCAATGGTGACTGTGCCGTGGCCCGACTGCTCGATCACGCAATTGCCTTCGCACAGGCGGTCCTGCGGGCAGATACGACCACAGATCTCGGGAAAGGTGTTTGTGGCCTGACTGGTTTGATAGGCTTCTTCCAAACGTCCCGTCGCGGTCAGGCGCAGCCAGTCGGGGATGTTGTTGTGCAGCGGACAATGCGACTGACAATAAGGCACACCACATTGGCTGCAACGGCTGGCCTGTTCTTCTGCCTTCGCCGATGCATACTCAGCATAGATTTCGTCAAAGTCTTCTTTGCGCACGTCTGCGGCACGCTTTTCAGGCATGACACGGTCGATCTGCACAAATTTCAGCATCGGTTGCTTGGCCACGGGTCAGACTCCATGAATTGGCTTGGTCGAGCTTGTTTAAGAGATACGTTGCAGGATTAAAAGTCAATTATGCTGACCTAAATTAAAAAAACTCAAAGGCGCTAGAAAAACATTTGGAAAATATCGACCTTTTTAGTTCCGATTCGGACCTATTTGCACACTTTCCTTTTCGGCACTGCACTTATACCCATTGTTCGCAAACAATACGTGACGGCAGTTTGGCAGGTTAAATGAGTCTTTTTCAGTTGATTCTCGCGGCGATAATTCAGGGCATTACCGAATTTTTGCCAATCTCCTCCTCCGGCCACCTAATCCTGCTGCCCAGCCTGACCGGCATGGACGACCAGGGTCTGGCCATCGATGTCGCCGTGCATGTCGGCACGCTGGGTGCCGTTATCCTGTATTTCTGGTCCGACGTGAAACAGGCCGCCGCCGGCCTGCCGCTCGCGCTGACCGGACAGATCGACACTCCGCAAGCGCGACTGGCGATGAGCCTGATAATCGCGACGATTCCCACCGTCATCGTCGGTGCCATTCTGTTCGCAACCGGGTTTAATCAATCCTTGCGCTCTATAGCCGTGATCGGCTGGACCATGTTGGGCTTCGGACTGCTGTTGTATTGGATGGACCAGAAAGGCCCCCAGACCAAGCAGGCCAGCGATTGGGGCATGCGTGATGCGGTCATCATGGGGCTGTGGCAGGTTCTGGCACTGATCCCCGGCACCTCTCGCTCGGGCATCACCATCACCGGCGCGCGGCAGCTGGGTTATAGCCGCGAGGACGGCGCGCGGATCGCTATGCTGATGTCGATCCCGACAATTCTGGCCTCGGGCGTGTTACTGTCAGCACAAGTGATCCATGAGGCTGACGCCCAATTGGCCAAAGATGGCGCCATAGCCGCCTTTTTCGCCTTTATCTCGGCCCTATTGGCCCTGTCCCTGATGATGCGCTTGCTGCGCAGTGTCAGCTTTACACCCTACGTCATATACCGCGTGATTCTGGGAGCGATCCTACTGGTGATTGCTTATAGCTGATCAGGTGCGCAGATTGTCGGCCGACTTCTGAATCTCATCATACTGACCCGAGGGGCGGAATTTCCACAGGTAGTCCGGCAAGATGGATTCCAAAGTCGCCGGTTCGATCCCCAGATCACCAAATCCCTTGGCTTCATTGGACACCACATTATCCTGACGCAAGTTCTTCAATTGATCGCGCGTCAGGATATGGTTGGGGAACAGCTGGAAGCTGACAAATTTTGCGATATCCAGCACACCCGCCATTATCCGGGCAATCCAAAATGGAACCCCAACGATCACCCGGCGTCGGTGAATCACCCCAAGCATCTGCTGCATCAGTTCCCGGAAGGATTTCACCTCGGGTCCGCCCAGTTCATATGTGCCAGCCTCGGCTTGCCCCAGAACACCCTGCACGGCGGCCTTTGCGACATCATCCACGTAGACCGGTTGGAACTTGGTTTCCGCCCCGACCAGAGGCAGCAACGGCCCCATCCTAGTCATACCGGCAAAGCGGTTAAAGAACTGGTCCTCGGTCCCGAAAATAACCGATGGGCGCAAGATCACTGCGTTTGGCATATGTGCCAGCACACCGGCCTCGCCATGCGCCTTGGTGCGGGAATACTCGCTTTTCGACGTGGCATCTGCGCCGATGGCCGAGATATGCACTATCCGCGCTACGCCCTGTTCGGCCGCAATACGTGCGATCCGCTCTGCCCCTTCGGCCTGAACGCTGTCAAATTCGTTTTTGCCCAGTTCGTTTAGCACGCCCACGCAATTCACCACCGCGTCGGCTCCATGCATCACGGCCGCAACCGAAGCATCATCGCGTATGTTGCACAGAATGGGTTCAACCTGACCGACCACGCCATAAGGTTTGACGAACATCGCTTCGTTCGGGCGGCGCACCGCAACCCGCACACGCCATCCTTCATTCGCCATGCGTCGGGCGATGTACCGACCGACAAATCCCGATCCGCCATAAATCGTGACCAGTTTGGACATACGAGGGCTCCTGCTGATGGGTCTTGATCCGATCTACCGCCCATAGCCCCGGCAAACAAGGCGCAATAACGCCGCGCGTCCGGGAAAAACCTGACAAATTCCAGAGCGTTTTGGATGTGGGTCAAAAAACTTTCGAAAAACATTCCGAATCCGGTTGACGCCCTCCGCCAGTAGGCTTAAACGCCGCTCCACGACACCTGCCCAGGTGGCGGAATTGGTAGACGCGCTAGCTTCAGGTGCTAGTGTCCGTATGGACGTGGAGGTTCGAGTCCTCTCCTGGGCACCATATCCCCGACAGACAAAGAAGACCAATTTGCCGACGCCGGCCACTTATGTCTTTGTTTGGTTTAGTCCTCTGTATTCCTGATCCCCTGACCCATTGGCCAGCACTTATCCAAAGCAATTTTGGTCCAGATTTAATCGAGCCCAAGTTGTCTGAATGTCCGACCCGGATCTTGGCCAGCGCAAAGCAATTCGTGACGCCACGTCACGGCAAATGATCCAAAAGATGAGCATCTTTACGTAAAGGTAAGCTTTTCAATCATTTTTTGACTGGCCAGTTAATAAATGATGCAATAACCAAGATTCTTCCCCCTTACGATCGCAAACGACTTTCCTAAATGCGCCCTGTCGCTGCGGATCATCACTCACGGATGAATGACCCTAGAGCGCTCGACCAAAGGGTTCGGGTCAGGTCCGCAGCGGCAAATTTTTAGGCTCTAAATTTAAAGGAACATGGCAATGAAGACTAATTCGTTTCTTAGTCGCTTCAAACTGATGAAAACACGTCAAGCGCATGCACCAAAGGATGACTTGTCTTCACATTTCAGGGACAGGCTTCCTCAGGTCAAAAAATCTGAACTCAAAGCACTGTTTCAAACCGTGTTGGAAGAAAAACGAGCTGACCTGAAGTCGCGACGCCGGTGAAAGCATAGCGTCTGAGATCGATCAGACACGTAAGTTTGGACGGGCAGGAAGTACTGCCAAACTTTGGATTTTCCTAACTTTTCCCGAGCCGATTGTAACGTATTGATATCATAGGCCGACCGCGCAGACCTCACGCTCAACGCGCTTGATCATCAGAAATTGCTGGGATGTAATCTGCGGCCAACAGATCATGACCGTTGATATATCGTTGGATTGTTCCAGAAGTTTGAGGCTCCCGGCCTCCTCGACAATTGACAAGGTGGAATCTGACAGCGGATCGTACATCAATTGGTGTCGTTCGACCTAGAACAGACCATCATTTTGCCCGCACATCTCCTGAGAAGTGCCGGAATAGGCAGCCCGAATTTTGGTAGATTCGGGCGATTGATAAGGTCACTGAAGGGGTGTGCAGCACGACGCTTCCTTCAGATGTCCCAGTGCGTCAAGGTTGAGCTGCAAGCTCGGTCAATTCACGTCGTCTGAGCGCGGCCTGCGCCTTTACACGTGCTACAAAGGGCGCGGGTAGTTCGGGACCCTTTGCAGGGTGAAAAATTCGGCAGGTTTTGTCGCCGATCAGTTCAGCGTATTTGATCCACGTGCGAAAACCGAATACATCGCGCAGGCTGATCAACGGCTTCGAATAGCTTTGTGTTTGTGGCTGGTTAAGCTTTAGGCGCGCAAAGTACTTTTCCTCAACTTCTTGCCATTCAGTCGGAGGAGTAAAGTACGTCCGATTTTCGTGTTCTGAAAATTTGAACTTTGGATACACCGACCCGTATTCCGAACAGCCATGCGAAATCTTTGACTGTATGCAAGTGATGCCATACTGGGCCTGTAAGGTTTGAAAAGCTGCCAGACAGGATCTGACGTCGGCTATGGTTTCACAATAGATATAGGCCTTGTAGGGGTATCTTATGCCGTCACGCAGCTCGATCATGCATTTTCTAGCATTGTCATTCGGCAGATCGAGGTTGAGCAGCAGGAAATAGGTCTGGAACATTGCCACAAGGTTTTCCGGCAGAATCTGTACTTTGTAGCAATCAAAACACAGCCCGGGTATCACACTGGTCTCCTTGAAGAACTTCAATCTGGCATCACAATTCGTGTGTTGGCCTTTGATCGTCAGAACCCGTCCAGAAAAAACCTGCCCGATAGGAACAGCTCGCCTGATTCGTTCGGATTTCAGAATGCTCAGCCAATGCGCGTATGTCTCCGCGCTGTGAGCAGAGTTCAATAAAGTGGAATGCCAATCTGGGCTCAGGCTTTGACCAATCCGAGCTTGAGCCTTTCCAAAGCTGCCCGAGGGCGGGTTTGCCGTCCCCGAAGCGTTAAGCAATGTAACGAGGCGCCGGATAGCCGACAAATCGTCGGGATTACTTGTCAGCCACGCTTCCAGCTTCTCCAATTGCGCTTGGTTTTGCACCCTGGCCTCCTGTTGTGGGTTGCCAGGGTGATTGCGCTGATTGGAACCGTCGTCAACAAAATTTCGCCTAGCTCAACTGTTGGGACAGTTTACCCGGCCTGCAATTTCTAAGATCAGGATACGGACTGTTCCGACACTATCTCACCAAAGCGGGTGAAGAATTTACCCGATAGCTTCTTGGCTGTACCAGCAATCAGACGGCTGCCAAGTTGGGCGATCTTGCCGCCGACGTCGACCTTGGCGGTATATGTCAAAACGGTTTCATCCCCGTCTTCGGTCAGCGTCACCTCGGCCCCGCCCTTGGCAAAACCAGCAGCCCCGCCCTTGCCCTCTCCGGTCAGAGAAAACCCATCAGGCGCATTGGAATTGTCCAGCGTGACTTCACCGGCGAACTTCGCTTTTACAGGACCGATCTTCAGGACCACCTTTGCCTCAAGCTCCTCGGGCGAGTTCTGGGTCAGCTCTTCACAACCCGGAATACACTCCTGCAGAATTTCAGGGTTATTCAGGGCCCGATACACAACATCCCTGGGTGCGGTGATGCGGATTTCGTCACTTAGTTCCATTCATATTTCCCTTGCTCAACAACATCTTGGATACACCAGCAGCGCAGTTTCCGCCTCTTCTTCCGGAGTTTGTTCGGGGCGTGCAGGCCACAGGGCCCGCAGGCGGTTAAGCACGTTTCTCATCATCAGACTCCTCCTTCGTCTTGTCGGTGTTTCGCCAAAGCACGATCTCGGCCAGGATCGACAAGGCGATTTCGTGCGGATCAATCGCATGAATATCCAACCCCGCCGGCGATTTGAGCTGCCCCGCCCGTGCCGGATCCAGCCCCTGAGCAATGAGTTTCGCTGTCAACGTATCAGCCTTTCGGCGGCTGGCCACCATGGAAACACGGGCTGCTTCGGTTTGCAGCGCGACCTTCAAGGCATCCGCATCGCCACGCCCCTGCGAGGCAACAACAACGAAATCCCGCGATTCGATCGCCAATTGCCCAACTGTTTCATGCGTGAAACGCTGAATCTCACTGTCAACGTCGGCGTTGTCGCTGATGCAAACGCGAAATCCGGCCAACGCCCCATGAGCAGCCAGTGCGGTTGCAATCAGTGACTCGCCAAAAATCACCAGCCGCGGAGCGTGCTGATAGGGTTCCACCAGTAAATCGACCGTGCCCCCCGAAGGGCACCCGCTTTTGTACGTCTGTACACCGTCAGGGTCGGTCATGTTCACCACCTTGTCCGAAGGTTTTACCCGTATCATCTGCGGTGCGCCGCTGGTCAGCGCCGCCTGCGCCGAAGCCCGCACCGCACGTTGCACGCAGGCTCCTCCCAGGTGGCCCAATATGCGTCCGTCTCGTGTGACCGCTGCTTTACCGCCTGCCTTGGCCGAGGTCGCATCCGCTGTTCGCAGTACCGTGGCTACGCAGAATGCGTCTCCGGTCTGGCGCAGCTGTTCAATGGTATCGAAAATGTCGAAATTTCCCATGTTAGTCTCCTTTACAGCTTGCGGAACTGCGGCTCCAACGCCGCCAAGGCATCCAGCGTATTGGCGGGCAAATGCGCGTCCAGATGGGGTTCCGCCGCCCGGATCGCTGCGGCGATGGGTTGATAGTCACGCCAACCTTTCAAAGGGTTTAACCACACAATCCGCCGCGCCTTGCGCCGGATGCGTGCCAACACCTCGCCCAGCGCCTGTGGGTCCGAACTGCAATAACCATCGGACAGGATCAATACGATAGTCCGCCCATTCAGCGCCCGGGAACCATACCCATTCAGAAACGTGTTGAGACTGCCCGAGATATCAGTTCCGCCACCGAACCCCTCGGCCATCAGCGACAATCGCCCGGCCGCGCGCAGGCTGTCGTGATCACGCAAAGCATCTGTGACCCGCATCAGACGTGTGTGGAACAGGTAGGCATCCGCCTGCGCATCGCTGCTGATCAACCCTTTCAGGAAAGCCAGAAAGACGCGCGAATAAACGGTCATCGAGCCACTGACATCGCACAGCGCCACAATCCGCATCGGGCGCAGCGGGCGGGCACGGCGATAGAGGTCAAGCGGTTCACCTCCGCGGGCGATGCTTGCACGCTGAATCCGTCGCATATCCAAGGCCGGGCCGCGCAGCGCCTGTTTTTGGCGGCGCGCCCGACGATCCCGGATTGCTCGGGCCAAAGCCAAAGCAGCCTTTTCGGCCTGAGCTAGACTCTGCTCATCCATCAACTCCCGCAAATCGCGGCGCGACAGGTTGGCCGTACGGGTCGCAATCAGCTTCCCGTCTCTCCCCATGGCCTCCCCATCGCCCGGATCAGGGGCAGTCTCCTGACCCGTATCGCCATCTGTTTCGCGAGCGTCCCGCTTCTTCTGCTGCCAGATCATAGGTTTGGCCGATTGCACCCGGACATGCTGGGCCTGTGCACTGCCTCGGCGCTGCTTACCCGCATTGAACCAATAGGCATCGAACAACTCGTCAAACCGGCGCCAGTCCTCAGCACTTCCCGCCAGCAAGACACACAAGGCCTGCCGAGCTTGTTCTGCATCTGTGGCATCAACGGTCGACAATGCAGCGAGCGCATCTCCTGTTTCCCCGGGACCAACCCGCAGCCCATTCATCCGCAGATGTGCGATGAAATCGGACATCCGGTCTGCCAAACCGCTGGCACGAGAGGGAAACCGGGTGGCTTGCATCACGCTACCTTCCCGATCAGCCGATCCATGACTTCAGCCGGAGCGACATCGTAATCGGCTGCAGTTTTCAACAGACACACGAGCGTTGCCTGCACCTCTTCACGCGATTGCGAAAGATCGTTGACCCCCAGACCCGACAACGCAGCCGCCCAATCCAGCATCTCTGCAATGCCGGGGGTTTTCACAAGATCCTCTTTTCGCAATGCTTGCACCACACCGATGATTTGACGAGCTAACATTTCTTCTACCTGCGGCATCCGGGCGCGTAAGATCGCCATTTCCGTATCGCGTGACGGGTAGTTTAGGAAACTGTACAAGCACCTGCGCCGCAAAGCGTCCGACAGATCCCGCGTCCCGTTTGCGGTCAGAATTACAATAGGTCTCACACGCGCAGCGATTGTCCCCAACTCGGGGATCGTTATTTGGAAGTCCGACAAAATCTCCAGCAGATAGGCCTCGAATTCCTCGTCTGCCCGATCAATCTCGTCAATGAGCAAGACCGGAGGTTCGTTTGCGAGTATCGCCTCTAACAACGGTCGTTTCAGAAGGTACTCATCTGTAAACAAATGCGCTTCGCTAGTCCCGCCCTGCGCTTCACTCGCGCGAATGGCCAGCAACTGACGCTGGTAATTCCACTCATAGATAGCATGGCTGGCATCCAGACCTTCATAGCACTGCAACCGGATAAGCCGAGTGTCCCGATGCGCCGCCATCGCCTTGGCGACTTCGGTCTTGCCAACACCGGCAGGCCCTTCCAGCAGCAAGGGCCGCCCCAGCTGTTGCGCCAGATGCAGCGCCATTGCCAACCTGTCGTCGGCAACATAGCCCTGCTT
Organism: Ruegeria sp. BI11; assembly: GCF_056538005.1. NCBI lineage: Bacteria > Pseudomonadati > Pseudomonadota > Alphaproteobacteria > Rhodobacterales > Roseobacteraceae > Ruegeria > Ruegeria sp. BI11. Next base: position 36,092 of record NZ_JBQFSM010000018.1, read on the forward strand.
GGCCAATCCGTTCTGCATCTCACTCAAAGTCACAACCAGGATCCAATCTTCATCTGGCTAAAAATATCCCGGGGGAGGTTCGGAGGGGGTGGCACCCCCTCCGTTCGGTCGGACCGGCGTCAGCCGGTTCGAAACCGATTACCCGTGCATCCCCAACCCATTGGCAATCTTCCAAATCCGCCAATGGTCGTGCGGCATATGATTTTGCACCAACCCGAAGGGCCGGAACGCATCATGTACCGCGTTCGAAAATGCCGGCACGCCGCCCACATTCGGGCTTTCACCCACACCTTTCGCACCAATCGGATGGTGCGGAGACGGCGTCACCGTATAATCAGTGGTGTAGTTCGGCGTCTCCCACGCGGTCGGCAGGAAGAAATCCATCAGCGTACCGGTCTTCACATTGCCCATTTCATCATAAGCGATTTCCTGACCCATCGCGATGGCCAGCGCTTCGGTCACGCCACCATGGACCTGGCCGTCGATGATCATAGGGTTGATCCGAGTACCGCAATCGTCAAGCGCGTAGAACTGCCTTACGTCCCATTCGCCGGTATCCACATCGATCTCCATGACACAGATATAGGCCCCAAACGGATAAGTCATATTCGGCGGATCATAGTAGCTGACCGCTTCCAGACCGGGTTCCAGCCCCGGAATCGCTTGGTTATAGGCGGCAAAGGCGATTTCCTTCATAGTCTTGAACCGTTCCGGTGCACCTTTGACGGCAAAGCGATCCACATCCCATTCGACGTCGTTATCATGCACTTCCAGCAGATAAGCCGCGATCATCTGTGCCTTGGCGCGGATTTTGCGGGCCGCCATGGCCGTTGCAGCACCCGCCACTGGCGTGGACCGAGACCCATAAGTGCCAAGCCCATACGGCGCAGTGTCAGTGTCACCCTCCTCCAACGTGATATCATCTGCAGGCAGGCCAATCTCGCTGGCAATGATCTGGGCAAATGTCGTGGCATGACCCTGCCCCTGACTGATCGTTCCCAGCCGTGCGATGGCTGACCCGGTCGGGTGTATGCGAATTTCGCAGCTGTCGAACATGCCCAGCCCGAGGATGTCGCAATTCTTCACGGGTCCGGCCCCTACGATTTCAGTGAAATGCGTCAGGCCAATGCCCAGCAGTTTGCGAGTCTTACCGGCCTTGAAATCCTCGATCCGCTGCGCTTGCTCCGCTCGCAGACCATCATAGTCCACTGCTTTCAGCGCTTTATCCCAAGCGGTGTGATAATCGCCTGAATCATACTCCCAACCCAGCGCAGACTGATACGGGAACTGATCCGCCTTGATGAAGTTGATCCGACGTAGCTCGGCCGCATCCATATTCAGCTTGATCGCCAGTACCTCGATCATCCGTTCGATGAAATATGCGGCCTCGGTCACACGGAAGGAACAGCGATAGGCCACTCCTCCCGGAGCCTTATTGGTATAGACACCATCCACGGCCAGATAGGCGGTGGGGATGTCATAAGACCCGGTGCAGATGTTCATGAACCCGGCCGGGAATTTGGTGGGATCAGCGCACGCGTCAAAGCCACCGTGATCCGCCGTGGTATGGCACCACAGGCCGGTGATCTTACCGTCCTTCGTGGCTGCAATCTTGCCCTGCATCCAGTAGTCGCGAGCAAAGGCGGTGGACATCAGATTTTCCATCCGGTCCTCGACCCATTTCACCGGCTTGCCGGTGACAATCGAGGCCACGACCGAGCAGACATAGCCCGCATAGGCCCCGACCTTATTGCCAAATCCACCGCCAATATCGGGGCTGATGACGCGGATATTGTGCTCGGCGAGACCTGATATCAGCGACACAACGGTCCGAATCGCATGCGGGGCCTGAAACGTGCCGTACAAGGTCAGCTTGCCAGTCACCTTGTCCATGCTGGCCACGCATCCGCAGGTTTCCAAAGGGCACGGGTGCGTACGGTGGTAATAGATCATCTCCTCGGCGACGACATCGGCCTCAGCCAGAACCGCTTCGGTCGCGTCCTTGTCGCCCTGTTCCCAAGTAAAGATGTGGTTGTGGTGCTTACGCGGTCCGTGGGCACCTTCAGTCTGACCTTCAAGATCTTCGCGTAGGACAACGTCAGATTTTAGCGACTCAAACGGGTCAGTGATGACGGGCAGCTCTTCATACTCAACCTCAACCAATTCAACAGCATCCGCCGCAATATAGCGATCTTCGGCCACGACATAAGCAACCTCCTGTCCCTGAAACAGAACTTTGCCATCAGCCAGAACCATCTGCTTGTCACCGGCTAACGTCGGCATCCAGTGCAACCCTAGGGGTGAGAGGTCCTCAGCGGTTAGAACGGCGACAACACCGGGCACGGCCAAAGCCGCCTCTTTGTTCACGCTGACAACACGGGCATGTGCGTAGGGGGAGCGCACAAAGTCGCCGAACAGCATCCCGTCCAGCTTGATGTCATCGACATAGTTGCCCTTTCCTTGGGTAAAGCGCACATCCTCGACACGCTTACGGGCGCAGCCCATGCCTTTGAGGTTGGCAGCGCGTTCTTCGGGGGTCAGAGTCTGGTCGTTCATTCCGCAGCCTCCTTCTGAGCATTCAGCATGTCTGCAGAGGCAGAAATCGCCTTGACGATATTCTGATACCCGGTGCAGCGACAGAGATTGCCGGCCATACCAAAACGGATTTCTTCTTCGGTCGGGTTCGGGTTTTCCTGCAGCAGCCGATGCGCGCGGGTAATCATACCCGGCGTGCAGAAGCCGCATTGCAGTCCGTGATGTTCACGGAACATCTCTTGCAAAACGCCCAAGCTGCCATCTTCGTTGGTAAGCCCTTCGACAGTGGTGATATCAGCCCCGTTCACCTGCGCCACAAAGGTGGTACAGGACTTGACCGACTTGCCGTCGATATCCACGGTGCAAGCCCCGCAATGGCTGGTCTCGCAACCAATATGGGGCCCGGTGATTTTCAAATCCTCCCGAAGGAAGTGAATTAGCAATGTGCGCGGCTCTGCCAGACCTTCGACCTGTTTGCCGTTCACGGTGAGTTTGACGTGCATTTTTGACATTGGTTCCTCCCCTCAGCCTGCGCGGCTTTGCGCGCGGTCGATGGCGCGGCGCAGCATCACGGCGGCCACGTGTTTTTTGAATTCGACGGGACCGCGATTGTCTTCGACAGGCTCAATCGCGTCGAGCATCGCCGCCACACAGCCGTCAAGATCACCCCCGGCCAAGGCGGCGCTGGCCGCTTCGGACCAAACTGGCGTGTCGGCAAGATTGGTCATCGCCACCGATGCCGTGCCATTGCCGACCATCACAGCTGCTGCCGCTGTGGCGTAGTCGCCAATCTTGCGCTTTTGTTTTTCATAAGCCTGACCAATCCCCGCACCGGGTACCGGGATCGAGATGCGCGTCAGAATTTCCTCATCCTCACGGGCTGTAAAATAGGCGGCCTCGTAAAATTCTCGTGCGGCGACGCTGCGGGGGCCGTCGGGGCCGGACAATTCAAAAGTAGCATTCAGGCATTGCATCAACCCAGGCATGTCATTGCCCGGATCGCCATTGGCTACATTTCCACCAACAGTGCCAACATACCGCACCTGAGGGTCGGCGATCTGCAATGCCGCCTCGCGGATTAGGGGAATGGCGGCGGCCAACCCTTCATGCGCAATCAATTCGTGCTGAGTAACCATCGCGCCCAGCGAAACAGTTTCGGGCCCGATCTCGATGCCCTTTAATTCGTCGATGGCCTGCAGGTCGACAAGATGGCCCATTTCAGCCATGCGCAGCTTCATCATAGGGATCAGGCTATGCCCCCCCGCGAGCACGCGCGCTTCATCTCCGTGTTCCTGCAGAATGCTGATGGCCGAGGCGATGTCGCCTGGCCGGTGATACTCAAAACCGGCTGGTATCATATTTTCCTCCCTGGGGTCCGGACTTTGTGCCTTGGGGGACCTGAAGCTAGGAAAAAACGATGGGATTAGACGTTCCAGTAAGCGGAAACGGGGCGCGCAGCTTGTTTCACGAGTTGCGAATAGGCTGCACGAGTTGCGATCAAAGGCCCAACGCGTCGCGAATAGCCGTCAGGCGCGATCGGCTGACGGGGACCTTGTTCAATGCGTCGGTGTCATCGAAATAACAGGTGCCATTATCCTTGTGCCGTTCAAAACCCGAAACATGGCTAGGGTTCACCAGATAACTTCGATGGGCGCGTATGAAACCGTCGGTTTTCAGGCGGCCTTCGGCCTCTGTAATCGACCACGGGCAGAACAGCTTTTCGGCGCCCATATAGAGGACGGTATAGTGCCCCTCGGCCCGGATGGCGGCGATCTTTGAAGGTTCGGCAAAAAAGGTCTGGCCTTCGCGTTCAAACGGAACTCCTGCCCGCATCGTGGCAGGTTGAGGCGCGGGGGTATATTCTGGTTCGGGTTCCAGCTCGATGAAGGTGATGCCGGTCAACAGGAAGGCACCACAGATCAGAAAGACCGAAACGGTAACTCCCATCGCCAATGTCTGGTTACTCAGCGCAGGCCCCGCCCCACCCGCATTGTCACTGGCTATGAAATCGGTCAGGCCGGTGGCTACGAAGTGCATCGTGAACACGGCCAACCCAAAACACACCGTCCCCAAGAGGATATTGCGTTGTGTACGATTGTCATAGGCCACCCAGATCGCCATGACCGACAGGACCACCGAGGCCAGCGTGGCAATCACAACGTCCCACGCATTGTAGACAGGGCGGCACAGTTCCATCCCGGCCATACCGACATAATGCATCACCACGATACCCAGGCCGACGATGACGCCCGCCGATACAATCGTCTGCGTCGTGCGCGGTCGGAAATGCAACAGCAGCAACGCGAGACCTACCATCAAGATTGCAACCAAGGCCGAGATAAGCGTGATCAGCGCATCATAGTAGAACAAGATCGGCAACTGCAGGCCCAGCATGGCTACGAAATGCATCGACCAGATGCCACCACCCAAGATGATTGCAGCCAAGGCAACGATGAACTTGCGTCTTTGCGGGTCAAGCTTGGACGCGCCATGCGTAAGGTACAGGCCGGTAAAACCCGCCATCAGCGCCACGGCCAATGAGGCCATTACAAGCCAGGCGTTATGCGAATAATCCAGCATTTGGGTTTACACGCCCTCCCCGACGCGAGGGCGACGTTAGCAAACGGATTTGACTGGGACAATTGGCTGCTGTTCTCGAATATGTCACCGCGGCTATTCAGTTTGGCACTCTTTGCACAACCAAAGCCGGATTCAGTTACAAGAGCAAAATTCAATCCGGTTCAAAATGGGACTGGCGCGTCATTCGAAAATGCCGTGGTCATTTTCAGAGGCGGGCAAAGGATATTCTCCGATCTACTGAATCACCGCGTTTTCCCAAGCTGATAAAAATTTTTTTCGCTTCAAGTCGTCCAAAAATGTCATCAATGCCGGATTCAATCCAATTGTCTCGTGATCTGTTGAACCATCCTGTAACGTAAGTGGCGGAAGCGAAGATTGAGCGCTTTGCGCAGCAGAATTTTCAGCAATCAAATACCGTATAAACGCCTCGGCTGCATCTGGCTCCTGCGTCGCCCGCGAAACCAGCGCTGTTCGCATCATGATCGTTTGAAAGTCCGTCGGAAAAATCACTTCCAGAGCATCCTTACCTTCGGTCCGGACTGCTGCATAACTGCCAAGGACGTTGTATGCGACTAGAATTGTTCCGTCCGCAAGATCGTTTATCATTTCACCCGAGCAGCAATACAGCCGAACATCAAGGCCGCCCATAACCTCCATCAAACGCCAATATGTTTCCGATGCACGCGCATCCTGTGTCGCGAATAGATAGCCAAGACCTGACTCGCGTACGTCATATGTCCCAACCTTACCGTGAAACTCTTGTGGGCGTTCCCGTAGTGCTTCGATCAAACCTTGGCGAGTCAGAGGAAGAGACTGACCTTCAAACGCTGCTCGGTTGATCACAATTGCCGCCGGTTCGGTTGTGAAAGAAAACAGGCTTTGATGCCACTGCGCCCAGGGCGGTGTTTCGATCTCGTCGAATGGCACGGCAAAGCCGTCATTTGCCAGCTTCAATTGCAAGTCCATAGCGCTGGACACAACGACATCAAAAGCCTCTGGTGTGGCCCGGACTCGCTTGTCGATATCGGCTGTCCCCGAGACCAAATATTCGACACTAATAGAGGGATTTTGGGCCACAAAGCCCTCGATCACGGGTGCGAACAATACGGTGTCTGTGCTGGATATAACACGAAGATGCACACCCGCCGCACCCTCGTTAAAAATCAATTGGTCTTCCCAGTCCTCAGCCCAGCCCAAACAGGGCAACAAGAGAAGGATCAGAGCAGTAAGGTAACGCATGCGCCCCCCGTTGTCCGGTTTGCAAGAACCAATGTTCCACCATGCGCCATTGCCACATCCTCTGCGATGGTAAGACCCAAACCCGACCCAATTGTTCCGGCGGCATTTTTACCGCGCTCAAACCGCCTTGTCAGCCGATCAATCTCATCTGGGGGAAAACCAGGCCCCGAGTCACTCACCTTGACCTCAGGCTTCGCGCTGACCTCAATTTCGACGGCGCTATCCGCGGGTGCGTATTTCAGCGCGTTGTCGATCATGTTGCGTACAGCATTTTGAATTAGGATAGGATCGCCGGAATAGGGAACACTGGGATCACCCGTCAACGAAAGTGACAGTTCTTTCATTTCCGCAATGGGCGTCAGTCGCTGAACAAGCTCGCGGATCAATTCAACAAGGTCTACATCTTCACGCTCAAGACGATCAGCACGGGCTGTAATCATCGCGTGGTCCAAAAGCTGGCCTGCTGCACGCGAACTTTCATCAATCGCCCGCACCATGGCACGCAGCGCCTCGCGGTTTTCCTTTCGTTCAACCCGGTGAAGCGTCGCCTCGGCATATGACCTGACGGTCGCAAGAGGCGTTCGCACACGGTGGGCTGCTTCAGCGATAAAGTCCTCGGACTGGCTGAGCGACTGGTCCAAACGCCCCATCAAAGAATTCAGCGACATGACCAATGGCGCCATTTCGCGTGGTACCGGTTTCTTGAACGGGCTTAAGTCCTGGGGCCCCCGTCTGGTTACAGAATTCGTAAGCTTGTTGAGCTGTCCGATCGTTGTCGACGTGATCCAAAAGGAAAGCGCCGCTGTTAAAAGAAAGAAACCCAATCCGAGAAAAGCGGCATTGCGTGAGATTTGATCGAGAGTTTGTGACAGCGCATCCTGTGTCTGTCCGAGTACGACATCTACTTCTGTCTGTTTTCCCAACCCAACAAGTGTTCGACTTGCACTGACTTGGCGAATTCGCTCACCACGAACTTCACCAGATTTGAACAACCAGTCACTTTCTTCAAACCCGTCCGCCAAACGAAGATCTTCGTAGCCGGATAAAAACTCACCGTCCTGAAAAATGGCATAAAACACCCGGTCGTCTGAAGGAGTACTCAGCATCGAGAATGCCGCGTAGGGTATATCCACTTCCAGCACCCCATCCCTGAGGGCCGCGGCATCGAGTATGGACGTCACTGAAGCTTCCAGGATGTTGTCCTGACCTTGCTGTGCCACCTGTGCTGCATAGTTTCGAACCGCAAAGAACAGAAGGATCGCAAGAACCGCCGCACCACCAATCAATGTCAGCACAAGTCTGTTCCGCAACGACCCCGAGACAGTCGGATTAGCGGTCATGATCCAACCTATATCCCAGACCGCGCAGCGTGGTTATTTTTAGATCCGATTTTTCCAGATGCCTGCGCAATCGACCGACATAGACTTCGATGGCGTTGTCCGACACATTGTCGTCGTAGGAAAACAATCTATCCGCCAGTTTCTGCTTCGAAAACACATGACCCGGAGCGTTCATGAACAGTTCCATCATGCGCAGTTCACGATTGCGCAAAGAGACGGTTTCCCCAGCTATCGTCAAATGACCGGCCACCGGATCAAACACGGCACCGCCAATCTCAATAGTTGTTCTTGCGATGCCAGATTTTCGACGCAGTACAGCACGACAGCGCGCTTCAAGCTCAGCATGATCAAAAGGCTTGGTCACGTAGTCGTCTGCCCCCAGATCAAGCGAACCGATTCGGTCCGATACCTGGCTTCGTGCAGTCAAAACGATCACCGGCGTGTCCAAACGGCTTGCCCGGTGCCGTTTCAGAAAGTCGCGACCGTCCCCATCCGGAAGCATGATATCCAAAAGGATAAGGTCATACTCATCGGTTTCGACATAAGCAGTCGCATCCTCTAAATTCGCTGCGTGATCAATGACATGACCATCCAGCCGCATACGTGAACTTACCGCATTCGCGAGGTCCAGATTGTCTTCGACAAGCAAGAATTTCATCGGGCCCAAACAGTATTTTACCGCGTGACAGGTTGATGTCAGGTTGGTGTGTTTTTGTTTCTTCCAACTTGAGCCGCCCTGCGGCCGGTTGTCAAACGGGAGGAAATCATGACGACATTTAAACTGGGCCGACGCGCCCTAATCGCAGCTGTGGCCGCAATTGGCCTGACTGGCCCGGCTTTGGCCGATGAGGTTGTGGACAGCATTCACTTTTTGATCCCCGGCGGAGCCGGCGGCGGCTGGGACGGCACAGCCCGTGGCACCGGAGAGGCGCTGACCAAGGCGGGCCTCGTGGGGACGGCTTCCTACGAAAACATGTCCGGCGGTGGCGGCGGTAAAGCCATCGGCTTCCTGATCGAAAACGCCGACAGTAACCACGGCACATTGATGGTTAATTCGACGCCTATCGTAATCCGCTCACTGACTGGCGTGTTCCCACATAACTTCCGCGACCTGACTCTGGTTTCGGGCACTATAGGTGATTACGCCGCGATTGTTGTCGGCAAGGACAGCCCGATCAACTCGATGGATGATCTGTTGGCAGCGTTTGACGCCGATCCTTCGGGTACGGCAATTGGCGGTGGCTCGGTGCCGGGCGGCATGGATCATCTGGTTGCCGCCATGGTTATGGAAGCAGCCGGTAAGGACGCGCTGGCCGTAAAATACATCCCGTATGACGCAGGCGGCAAAGCCATGGCGGCCCTGTTGTCGGGTGAAATCGCGGCCCTGTCGACTGGTTTCTCGGAAGCCGTCGATCTGGCAAACGCGGGTGAGGTTAAGATCATCGGTGTAACCGCCGAGGAACGTGTGGACGCCGCACCTGACGCGATGACCATGAAGGAACAGGGCATCGACACATCCTTCGTCAACTGGCGCGGTTTCTTCGCGGCCCCAGGCCTGCCCGAAGACAAGCTGGCAGCCTATCAGGACGCGATCGCCAAGATGTATGACACCCCAGAGTGGGAAGAAGTGCGCGCACGCAATGGGTGGGTGAACATCCACAACTCTGGCGCAGACTTCCAGTCGTTCCTGGAGCAGCAAGAACAGCAGATCGGCGATCTGATGAAAAAGCTGGGCTTCCTCTAATCAAACAATTGGCAGAGCGGCTTAACGCTCTGCCATCCCAAACAACAAACAGGGAGGGGATCACATGGCGCTGGATCGCTGGATCGCGCTCGTCCTTCTGGGTGTATCATTAACATATGGCTACGCCGCTTGGTTCACGATGGATGGTAGTCTTCCTCCTTTCATGCAGCGAAACCCCATTTGGCCAAGCACCTTCCCGAAAGTGCTGTCAATTTTGGCTATCGTAACGACGACAATTATTTTGCTGGGCTTTGAAAAGTCCGAGGTAAAAGAGGCCGACATCGATTATCGCCGTTTGGGTGAATATCATTTGGGTCAGGCGCTGATGTTGCTGGCCTTAATGGTCATCTACGCCCTATGCCTGCGCCCCGTGGGTTTCCTGATTTCAACTTCGGCTTTCCTGATCCTCGGATCCTTTATTCTGGGCGAGCGGAAATGGCACATCATGCTGCCTGTCGCTTTCATAGCGACAGGTTCCGTCTGGTACTTGGTGCAGGAAGTTCTTGGCATCTACATGCGCCCCCTGCCGGGCATTTTCGGAGGCTGACATGCTTGAAGGACTTCTGATCGGCCTGCAAACGGCATTTTCCATACAAAACCTACTGATGGTCATCGCGGGATGCCTGATCGGCACATTCATTGGAATGCTGCCGGGTCTCGGCCCAATGTCGATCATCGCTATCATGATCCCTGTTGCCATCTCCATGGGTGACCCGTCGGCCGCGCTGATCTTGCTGGCCGGGGTTTATTATGGCGCTATTTTTGGTGGATCGACCTCTTCCATTCTGCTGAACGCGCCGGGGGTCGCAGGTACAGTTGCCTCAAGTTTCGACGGCTATCCAATGGCCCGCCAGGGCAAAGCCGGCAAGGCACTGACAGTTGCCGCAATTGCCAGTTTTGCTGGCGGCACGCTTGGTGCTGTCCTGCTTATGGTTTTTGCCCCAGCGCTGTCCTCGGTTGCGCTGTTGTTCCATTCGGCTGAATATTTTGCGTTGATGGTCGTGGGACTTTCGGCCATTGCAGCATTTGCGGGTAGCGGACAGGTTGCCAAGGCTGTCATCATGACAGTTCTTGGACTCATCATGGCAACCGTGGGCGAAGGCGCTCTGTTCAATTTGCCTCGGTTCACGATGGGTATCATGGACCTGCAGTCCGGATTTGGGTTCATCACGCTGGCCATGGCCATGTTTGCCTTACCCGAGGCCCTGTTCCTGGTTCTCAAACCAAAGGATTTGAAGGGTGATGATGGTGAAATCAAAGACCTGCGGATCACGAAAGAAGAAGCCAAGGCCATCGCGCCTGTTGTCGGACGACAATCCGTCCAGGGGTTCTTTATCGGCGTCTTGCCCGGTGCCGGGGCCACTATCGCGAGCTTCCTTGGCTATGCGGTCGAACGCAATATCGCTCCCAAAGAAGAACAGGAAGAATTCGGAAAAGGGTCAATCAAGGGTCTGGCGGCCCCCGAAACAGCGAACAACGCAGCATGTACGGGATCTTTTGTTCCCCTGCTGACCCTTGGTATTCCCGGGTCGGGAACAACGGCCATTTTGCTGGGTGCCCTGATTGCTTTGAACGTAACACCAGGCCCGCGCTTGATGCTGGATGAACCTCAGATCTTCTGGGCGGTCATCATGTCGATGTTCATCGGCAACCTGGTATTGCTGATCCTGAACCTGCCGCTGATCCCATATATCGCCAAGGTTCTGGCGGTTCCGCGCAACTATCTGATCCCGTTCATTTTGTTCTTCACCCTAATGGGGGCCTATATAGGGCAGAATAATGCGACTGAACTACTGATACTGGTCGGTTTCGGCATCTGTGCGACAGCGTTGAAATTTGCCGACTATCCGCTGGCCCCACTGCTGATTGGGTTCATCCTTGGCGGCATGATGGAAGACAATTTCGCCCGGTCGATGCAGCTTTATGACGGGATCGCATTCATTTGGGAACGTCCCATGACACTGGGTCTACTGGTGATTGCGGCTCTACTGGTGTTGCTGCCCAGCTATCGTGCACGTCGCGCACGTGCACGGGCGGCTGGGATCGCAGATGGCGACTGAACCCCTTTCGGGCATACGGGTTCTTGATCTGACGAATGTTCTGGCGGGCCCGTATTGCTGCTACCAGCTTGCGCTTATGGGGGCTGAAGTGATCAAGGTCGAACGCCCAGAAGGTGGCGACCTTGCCCGCGTTCTGGGCGCTGACCCAAATCGAAACAAAGCAGGAATGGGCATCAGCTTTCTCGCTCAAAACGCCGACAAGAAATCCGTCACGCTGAACATGAAATCAGCGAAGGGCAAAGCGCTGTTGAAACGGTTGGTGCAGAACGCAGATGTTCTTGTCGAGAACTTCCGTCCTGGCGTCATGGACCGTCTGGGACTCGGGTATGAGGTCCTGCGCACCGAGAATGCAAATCTGATCTACTGCGCGATCAGCGGGTTCGGTCAGGACGGGCCCCGCCGAAACGACCCCGCGTATGACCAGATCGTTCAGGGTCTGAGCGGCGTCATGTCGATCACTGGTGCAAGGGACACGGCACCGTACCGTGTGGGATATCCACTGGCAGATACTGTCGGTGGCCTGACGGCCGCCTTTGCGATCAGCGCATCCCTGAACGCCAAGCCGCGGGGCGCGTTTTTGGATATCGCCATGTCCGAAGCGGTGATTTCGACAATGGGTTGGGTAGTTTCGAATTATCTGGTCGGTGGCGTTACTCCAAGCGCGCATGGCAATGAAAATACCACTTCCGCTCCGTCCGGAACATTTGCCACTGCAGACAACCCAATCAACATTGCCGCGAACCGTGACGAACAATGGAGGGCACTAGCACAGCATCTTGGACGTCAGGATTTGCTGCAAAATCCCATCTATGCAACCCGTGAAGACCGTAAGCTGAACCGTCACGCGCTTCGGGAAGAACTGGAAACAACGCTGCGCAAACGTTCAGCCGTTGAGTGGGTCCGCGAGTTAAACGCTTTGGGCGTTCCAACGGGGCAGGTACTGACCGTTCCCGAGGCCCTGTCGGACGAACAACTCGCAGGTCGTGGCTTGATTGGATCTTTGTCAGTGCAAGGCGAAGAGATGAAACTGGCTGGAAGCCCGATTGTGACGGATGGACAGCGCAGAATGCCCCGTTCTTCACCACCACCGCTTGGTGCGGATAACGCAGCGATTTGGTCGGAACTCGGCCTCTCAAGAGCTGAGATCGATGAATTGGAGAAGGAGGGTGTCATATGAGCGACGTCGCTGACTGGTGGCGCACCGCCATCATCGACATGGAACCGGGGCGCATTGATCTGCGCGGAGAGCCGATTCAGGACCTCATTGGCAATCTCAACTTTTCAGAAATGATCTGGTTTATGGTGCGTGGCGATCGGCCCTCAGCTGCACAACTAAGGTTGTTTGAAGCTGCATTGGTTGCCGCTGTGGATCACGGACCGCAGGCGCCTTCAATTGCGGCGGCCCGCATGGCGGTGACCTGTGGGTTGCCTTTGAATAATGCCATGGCCAGCGCAGTGAATATGCTGGGCGACATTCATGGCGGGGCAGGAGAGCAAGCCGTAACGCTCTATCATTTTGTCGACTCCCACACTGCGACTGTTGATGTGGCGGTCGATGATTGGACCAATATACACGGAAAAATTTTACCTGGATTTGGCCACCGATTTCACACACCAACGGATCCACGTGCGCCTCGTCTGATGGAATTGGTTGACGAAGCGATTGCGAGTGAGGCTTGTGACGGGCGCTTCAAGAGCGTCGCGACGGATATTGAATCCGACCTGGCACGCCGCAAGGGTAAACCGGTCCCGATGAACATCGATGGCGCCACTGCGGTTATTTACGCAGAGCTTGGCTTCGCTGCGCCTCTCGCTCGAGGATTGTTTTGCCTGTCCCGTTCAGTTGGCATTCTTGCGCACGCTTGGGAGCAAGTTCAGCAAGGGGGGCGAAACAAAGGCCCAACGCCACCTGAGTATCGTTGGACATACTTGAACACTACAGCGCAAGGCGAAGTTGACCGATGAGCCTCTCCGACTGAGTTGATCCACCCACCGGTCTGCAGAAACTGCCGCTAGGCTTGTTTTTCCACCACGGGTTCGACATCCGGCCGCACCGGCTCAACGTCAGGACGGACGGGCTCGGCTTCCATCTCGATAACCTCGGGGGTCTCAGGTTCTTGAACTTCTTCCTCTTCCGGTTCGGGCTCAGGTTCAGCCTTGTCTTCAAGCGCCCCGACAATCAGAGGCAGCATGTGCACACCGGTGGCCGTGGCGATCTCAGGCGTTTGCGGGGTCTGCCAGCTGAGCGTGTCAAAGCTGCCGCAATTCTGGCAAACCGGGGCCCATTCAGGCTGAATGTCGTGGCAGTTGTCACAGACCCATTGCGGGCCGCGCGGAGCGTTCAGCGCCTTGGCCAGCCATCCTTGTACAACGGCGTCCGAAGCACCCTCGCCCCGTTCAATCGCCGCCATCAGGGTATAGGCCCGCGCATCGGCTTGCTTTTCTACCACATCGCCCAGCGCACGGCGGGCTTCGGGGAAATCTTCGGCGACAATGTTCAGTTCGGCCAGTATCAGGCGGGTTTCCAGATCCTCCGGGTGGATACGGGTTAGGGCCGTAAAACGGGTAATACGTGCCGCTGGGGTTTCATCCGGCGCGATCTCGGCAAAGGCATGGGCCAGATCAGGATGCGGCTGCACCTCCCACGCCTTTTTCAAGATTTTGGTTGCAGCACGCGGCTTGCCCTTTTCGATATAGGCGCGCGCGGCCATCGCGGCGGCAGGTACCAGATCGGGCGAAAGCCTGTTGGCCTCGATCGCGTGTTCCTGCTGTTCGACCGTGGCGCTGTCATCCAGAATGTCCTTGGCCTCGGACAAGGCCAGCACCGCATCACGGCGCTTGAACACATCGCGCGGCAGGTGACCGGCTTTCAGCTTGGCCGTCAGGGTCGAGCGCGCACCGGCCCAATCCTGCGATTTGGTTTGCAGACCTAACAGAATATCCTGCGTTTCCGCATGGCGCGGTTTAATCGCCAGCGCCTTTTCCGCCAGCTTACGGGCGGTGTCATCATCCCCCTCGGCCAGCTTCTGTTTCATGATACCGCGCACGCCAACAAAGCGGGTGGCGTTGTTCGTGACCAGTTTCTTGTAGGTCTCGGACGCCTTTTTCGTGTCGCCATTCATCTCGGCGGCCTGTGCCACCAACAGGTTGGTCAGCTCCGGCTTGTTCAGCAGTTTCTCGGCCTTCGCGGCCTTGGACATTGCTACGCGCCCCTCACCCGAGGCCAACGCCATCAACCCGTCCGACAGCGCCTGATAGCCACGCTTTTCCCGGTTACGGTCGAAATAGCGAGACAAGGCGGTTTCGTCGCCATTGAGAAAATGAAGCGTCGCAATCAACAGGGTCACCAGTTTAAAGAACACCCAGATCGCCACCACCAACACGCCCAGCGCAATAACCGATTGCAGCGGCCCCAACGTGAATTCGGTGCCCGCGACGGTGATCTGAACTCCGCCGCTGGTTTCCATCAGGAACATGGCGCCCATGGCCAGCAGACCGATAATCGCTACAAAAACAAGGATCTTTAACAGTGACCACAGCATGGCAGGTCCTTCAGTTCGAGTTTACGCTGGATTGCAGCGCATTTGCGGCGTCGACGGCAGCCACCCGCGTTTGGGCCGCCTGTTTCCAATCGGCCAACGCGGCCTGCGCCGTGTCAGGCAAGGCTTTGAGTTCGCTCAGCGCCGTAGCGATATCCCCTTGGGACAAAGCCGCCTGCGCCCGCGACAGGATCGCATCCGGGCTGTCGCCCTCTTGCGGAGTCACCGAGCGCGCGCCGGTCTGACGCTGCAGAAAGGCGACCAGCCCGGTGGACTTGTCGGCATCGCGCGCATCGGCCAGCGCGGTACGGGCTGCCGGCACAAAGGAGTCGCGCAAAGCAGCAAGGGTTGCAACGCCTTCTGTGGACGGTGCTGACAGGGCATCGGGGACGGTCACGCCTCCTGCCGTCAATTTGTCTACAAGCTCATTATAGGGCTGGCCCGCCTCCAACTGCCCATGCACCTGAGACAGAACAGCGGCGTTGGTCGCAGCCTGTGCCTTGACCGCGGCCTGCGCCTCGAGCGCCTGCGCGTCCGAGACCATTTTCTCAACCTCAGCCCGCTGAGCGGCCAGCGAATCCTGCAGTTTTTTTAGTTCTGCTTCAAAGGCTGCCGAGACCTCAGCTGATGCACCTTGCGTCAGGGCACCGCTTTCAAGATCGCTCAGACGTCCGGCCAGAGGATCAACCTTGCCCGCCAGCCCGTCCAAACTGGTTTTCAACGCGGCCAGGTCAGTGCTGAGCGGCGTGACCTGATCGGTCAGCGCCGCGATTTTGCTATCTACATCCGAACTGCCGGACTGGGATTCGGATATGGATTTCGTCAACGCTTCGATCTGGCTGGCTTGGTCGCTTAGCTTCGATTCCAGCGCTGTAAATGCGTAAGACTGGCCTGAGTTGAACATCCCCGCACTGCCCGCTGCAAAGCCAATTGCCGCAGCAAGTGCGCCGCCGATTAGAGCGGGGATAAAGCCGCCTCGTTTTTCCTCTTTGTGCGCCACGGGCTCCGTGGGGGTCGGTTCCTCCACCAATTCGGCTTCGGCTTCGGCTTCGGCTTCGGCTTCGGCTTCGGCTTCGGCTTCGGCTTCGGCTTCGGCTTCGGCTTCGGCTTCGGCTTCGGCT
>NZ_JBQFSM010000019.1:0-44358 GCF_056538005.1 Ruegeria sp. BI11
TCGGCTTGATGATCTTTTCCTGAATGCTTGTCATTGATCGACACTCCTAACTTGTGCTCCAGAAGAGCAGAAAGGTCAGATCAAGTCTCGTGCTTTACACTTCACATATCGCAGCCGTGGCTGGCTTAGCGTTTTCTGTCCGCGAATGTGTTCCAGCCGTTGTTTCCGCGCCCGTTCTTACGATATCCATTGCGATCGCTTTCTGGTTTGAACGTGGTTTTGATCGGGCCTCTTTCCTGTTCTTCCTTGATGTGTGCAAGGACAGCGCCGAGGCGCTTGTTCTCCGTGATTGCGGCATGCGTGACGCGCTGCTGGTACAGATCGAAGATGCTGCAGGGCAGGGCCACGCCTTTTGCGCGCACTTGGATCCGGCCATCTGCGAACTCGTAGGTATCGACGTATTTGCCTTCCAGGCGGCGCGAGAGATCATTGACCTTCAATCTGATGCGCTTGCGGTCGTACTTCAGCGTCAAGTCTCTGGTCACATAGCGCTTGTCGCGCAGACAGAAGACTTCGGCGAGGCGATCCGGTTCAATGTTCAAAGCGCGGTGTAGGTTGTCTGGCTTAGCCGGAGCTTTAGCGAACCCGGCATTTTCCGAGACAAGTCCAGCGCGCGACCGAATTGTATCATACCAGTCATATGTTTGTTGGGCTTGGGAACTCGAAAGACGGTGTGTTTGGCACTGTAGAAAGCGACGGGACGGCCATGCTTAAGCAGGTAGCGCTCCAAGGCTTCGAAGTAGCTGAACGTGCTTTCAGAAGCCACAAACCGCAACTCCATCAACGTGCTGGTAGCGTCATCAATGAAGACGAGCAGGGTGCAGGGGTCGCTTCGACCCTCGAACCATCGGTGATCCGAACCATCAATCTGGATCAACTCGCCATAGCATTCACGGCGTAGACACGGCTGATGGAAAGTCCGTCGCTGTTTGCGCGACAGCCAAATCCCGACTTCGACCATCCATTTGCGCAATGTCTCGCGTGAGACCTAGAACCTGTGATGTTCAACCAATTTCTCAGCGGCCAAAGTCGGCCCGAAATCCGCATAGCCTTCTTTGATCAACGCCAAGGCATAGTCGCGCTTTGCCTTGTGAATCCGGTTGTTCGGAGGTTTGCCGCGCGCCTTGTGCCGGATCGCTGTTGCTCCATCCACGCGGTATCGCTTCAACAGCCAAAACACCTGGTGCCGCGTCAGATCCAGGAGGTTCGCCGCATTGTCGACTGTCAATCGGCCATCATCGACCTGCGCCAACACCTCTACGCGGTTCAACTCGCGCTCGCTCATCATCACCCAACCCATGTCCGCTCGTCCTCAATGATTTTTGAGGGCAGAGTGACATTCCTGAATTGCTCATGGGTGACATTTTAGCTTTGCGGCTACATGAGATTTAGACTGTAAGAGAAATTATGGTAATTTTTATAGCGTTTTGGCTTCAAGCTGCCGCCACACCCCTGAACCAACCACCAGATTCTGATTTACCTAAGTGGCAGGCAGGGTGGTTCGGTCAGTATCTCGCTCATCTACGACGACTTCTTCAACAATCCTGCCAAACAATGACTGTAGTTGTTTCGACGTCTGGAAGTCTGCTTCGTCGCTAAAGTCCATCCAGATTGTCCGGTTCGCAGGTTGGCCACTGGCATCCAATAACTGCACGCTCATCGAGAGATGACCGGTGGGAGCTTCAATTAATTCCGTCTTAAATCTGTCAGCCATGGTAATTCTCTGCTTTCGCAGACTCATCTCTAGCTGAAGGTTCACGATGGAATACACCCCAAAGTGGACAAGGGTACCGACTGAGACAGATTGGGGATTGAGCGCTACGTCATATCACTCCGAGGCCTGCTTCCCTTTCCGCTCACTAAGGCCAATCAGGCTGCCAATGATGTTGAGTTTGTTTTGCTCGGCCGCGCGCACCATCCCGGTCAGGTACTTTCCGGGACTTATGACAGGCAGTCCAGGGCGATCCCTGTTGGCGTCGAGGATCAACATACACATCGTCGTTTTTTCTTCGCCCATCAACCGAACAGCTTCATCCCAGAGGGAAGGACGAATACCAAGCTCCGGAAGCATATTTTGAGCGGCGACTACAAAATCATGATCCTCCAATGAACCGTTCCGATGACGGCGGATATCCAGGTACATCTGCATGTCCTCAGATGCCAAATCATAAAGCCGCTCGGGCCCTAATTTTTTGATAAATTCGGACTTGTGCGCATCGCTGCCGGCCGCATCATCTTTTTCTAAGCAATTCACGCCACCGTCAGGTGGTGTGTCAGAATTTTTTGGTTCTGCCTGCTTGCAGGCAGGCGATATAGAGATGCTGGCATTACATTTTACATTATTAGATCTTATGGTTGTATCTTGTATATAGGACCGCTCGTTTTCGACTGGTTGACCGTGCGTTTCTTCATACTTTCTTAGTAAGTCCAACGCCTCTCTACAGAGGTTATCCGCATCCGTTTCGTGGAGTGAAAGAGCTTGCAAGGACATGCTGTGTAGTCGGTCCGCGCGAGGCCAGCCTGAGGCTGCCTCGGACAGCCGCGCCACGTCCTCGTGCTCGGGCCCAAGCAAGTGGGACAGTTCCGCGATTACGGAGTTAAGATGGCGTTTGTGTGTGGACCGCAAGCCACGTAGGCGCGCCGCGGACTTGTCCTGTTCGTCCAGAAAGGCTTCGATCTGCCTGAACTCTTCCAGGCGTTCTATGGCGGGCGTAAAGAATATCCCGCGATCCTGCCAACCTGAGCGCCGGCCATTGCCCATGGTACGTTTTTCAATCAGCCCAGCTGTGACCAACTCATTCAGGTGAGCCCTGATGCGGCTGTCGGTGCAATCCGCGCGTTTCGCGAGTTCTGTCTGCGCTGCGTAGCAAATCGGTTCAGCGCCAGGTTTGACCCAATCAGAGGGGCGGGTGATTTCAAACATCTCTTCAAGAGTGCGCAATGCTGCCTTACCAGGAGGGCAGGGGAGGTGTGCTGCGACGCGTTTGATTAGTCGAAAAAAGCCGTCTCGTGTGATACCTGAGAGTACCGGCGGTTCAAAATCCCGTGGTCGGGAGTAGGCGGCCTGATGCGCCCGTTTATTAGCTGTCATGCTCTGCGTCCTCGTTCGATTTTGTCGTTGAGCGAGGCGGCGTTACGGGCAAAAATTTCCTGTTCGCACGAATGCGTTTTTTTCTTGCCTGCGATGTCAGGGAGTTCTACAAATGTAGTCGATGTGAGATCGACTTTTGGGAAGTTGGCGCTTCCTAGATTTGTTTGTAGAGCCCCCTCGTTAGGCCGCCGCCTTGCGGGGGTTCTTTAATTCTGGCGGTGACATTTCTCCTTCGATGTTCATTGATTTTGTTGGCTGGTGCCCGCAAGCGCATTCTTTGGACTGCGCCTTAGCGGTCTGTGAGCGCGGTGCTGAAGCCGTCGACGTAGGCCAGATCCCGTACCAGTTGAGGCGGGAATCCGGCCGAACATTGCGACGGCAACGGAAGGCAGTTGGTTGGACGTGTTTAAATTCAGTATCGGACAACTTCGTACCCGTGGTTGCCCTCATAGTCGTTCCACTCGACGCCAACGCCTCGGTAGAAGACGGATGGTTCGCAAGAAGCCCGTCGCGGAATTCCCACCCAGCTGGGAACTGCGCCCAGGGATGCTTCCTCCCATTTAAAATCGCCCTGCGTGCCATACGTGCCGAGTTGAATATGGAAGCTGAGATAGCAATCGTCGTCCCGGCCACGTTTCTCATAGCTGTAGAACTGGACATCCCAGACGCGGACCGACCTGACAAAATCAAATGCAGAGGTTGAAATATCTACATCTGCCTGCTGTGCGAGGATGATGCGATCGGCAATGTGCTGTGCGTCGGAAGCCGATTGAACCGGAAGGGCAGGGGGCGCGAATGGCTGTGCTGCAGCTACTTTCCAGATCCGATCCGTCAGAGTTTCGGGGACATCATAGCTCACGCCCAACGGGCAGCGCCAGATTTGAAGGGGCGGCTCCACAGGGTAGGGGGTGATCCGTCTAATGAACTCGGCCTTTGCTGCCGTGCACTCAGCAGACGATGGCCAACCACCTGCCAAACACAGCAGGATCGCGCAATCTATGGGGTATCCAGAAGATTGAGCCTGAGCGCCGAAACTTATCACCTGTGTCCCGGTGAGGGCGAGTGATGCCAGTATTAGCTTGATGCTGTTTCTCATGTATTTCAGCGACTTATAATGGTCGAATTTCGAATCTCTCTTACCGTTCTCCATATTCACTCCCCAGTTTCCAGCTTCAATCCAGACGTGCATGCGAAAAAGAACGCGTTGCGACACCTACGGAACCTAGTGATGCCGCGCACATCTGGTTCTCAGATCTGCAGATGATAGAAATTTGTCGATTGCGTCGTCCTGAACGACCGGTCCTACACCCTCCCACTTTATCACGTTTGATACCTAACATAGCATTTAGTAGTTGACATGGTATTAGATAGGAGGCATGACTCGCAATGTGTTTATTTTAAAGAACCATGTCATAAGCCCCGTAGCCATTCGTAGCGGTTGGGGCCGATCATGCAGAGAGATGAAGAAAGACCGGTGTTTCTGCTGAGAGACTTACCGAAATGGGTGAAGGATGGTGGTGAGATTCACATTAGGTGTCTTGAAACACCCACTCGAATTGGGCCGAACTTATCTGGATTGTGGCGGATCTATGCTGTCGCCGATGGCAGAGTGGAACGCGTTCTCTGTGCCGTCAATTCGGTTGCACCTAGGGATTTCCGAACATTCGCTGTGTTGTATAAGCTTGCGTACAATGTTGGTTTCAAGCGCTTTGAGATCCCCATGCGAAAAGGGGATCAAGTCTGCTTCAAGCGAGCGGACTTTTTGCCAGAAATACTTGAAGGCGCAGGATCCAAAAAGAATAACTCTGACTAGTTTTCACGCTCAGGGACAGCAGGACACATCAGACAATCTAACAGTCATAGGAACTGGCAATCAGCCAGTCCTGGCGGCTCAAATTTACACTCACGGCGCCGGGTGCGAGGTAG
This sequence comes from Ruegeria sp. BI11, assembly GCF_056538005.1. NCBI lineage: Bacteria > Pseudomonadati > Pseudomonadota > Alphaproteobacteria > Rhodobacterales > Roseobacteraceae > Ruegeria > Ruegeria sp. BI11. Next base: position 5,018 of record NZ_JBQFSM010000019.1, read on the forward strand.
GGGAGGCGTCCCCCTGTCTTCCTTATCCCGCACATCTGTTGGTTGCGCTGCTTGGGTTTCGGAAAGCGGGGCGGGCAGCATGAACAAGCTCGTCTTCATAGGGCTGGCGGCAGCTGTAATGTTGGCCTACGACCTAAGCAGTAGGTTTTTTGCCAACAATCTGCACGTCCCAGCATCAGAGGTGGAGATCGTTGATGGCGACACGATTGATCATGGTGATGACAGTTACCGGCTGGTCGGCTTCGACACTCCGGAAACATACCGGGCCAAATGTGACGCGGAGCGTGCATTGGGCCTCAAAGCCAAAAACAGGCTCGAACAAATCGTAAACGCGGCTGGCGGGATCGATCTGGCAAAGCAGAATTACCACGACAAGCATGGCCGTCTTTTGGCTATCGGATACGCGGATGGTCAGGATGTCGGTGACATTCTGATATCCGAGGGACTGGCACGATCCTATGAGGGAGGCAAGCGCCAGCCCTGGTGTGATTGATCCAAGATGAACAGTGAAATGAACCGGGAGAGAACGAGACGTTAAGACCAAAGCACTCTGCTCAACAGAGGCTCAAAAATCCGAAAAAAACCACTCACCGGGAAACCGGCCCTGACGCTCCGTGTCTGCAAACTCAAAGCATCAGGGCCCCATTCCCGTAAAAACGAGGAACACGACGTGACTAGCATGACTCACGCGCCGTTGAAAACGGCTTTCGTCGCGGCACTTGCTGCCATCGGCGCTGGTTTGCCCATTGCAGCCAGCGCATTCCAGATCCCTGACGGCGCAGTGACCGATTTGTCGGGCAACCCAAACCTCGGGGCGTCGCTGACGATCACAGATGGGATCGACCCGGTTGCTACTTTTGCCGGACCCAGCTCATACAACGGCACATCTGATATTTCTGTGGCCCTGACATTTGATGAAGATGTCACCGGATTGGACACATCCGACCTGGCAGCGACCAATGCCAGCATTGTCAGCGTGACCGGCAGCGGGACAGATTACACCGTGACAGTCGCACCGAACGGTTCGGGCGATATTGATGTGGTTCTTGCGGCGCAGGCCGCAACGGACGCTGCAGGCAACGGCAACGCCCAAACATCTCTGTCAGCCGACACCGGGACCACCATTGTTGATGGCATTGGACCGGTCGCAACCTTCAATGCACCTGCGAGCTACACCGGCACTGATGACATCACCGTTGGTCTGACCTTCGATGAGGATGTGACCGGGCTCGATGTTAGCGATCTGGTTCCGACCAACGCATCTGTTGCAAGCGTGAGCGGCAGCGGAACCGACTACGCCGTTATCCTGACACCGAACGGTTCGGGCGGCATTGATTTGCTGCTGTCCGCAAATGCCGTCACGGATGCAGCTGGCAACGGCAATGCCGAAACCTCGATCTCGTCCAGCCTGGGCACCGTCATTGCGGACGCAATCGGTCCAATGGCGACACTCGATGCACCGTCTGAATACACCGACACCTCGGCGTTGACGGTCACCGTGACCTTCGATGAAGGCGTGAATGGCTTCGGAAACAGTGCGGATGACGTTGCAGTGACCAACGGGACCTGGACGCTGGTTGGTGGCTCTGATAGCGACAGCACCTATCAGATCGAAGTTGCACCTGACGGTTCCGGAGCATTGGGCTTCCGAATTCCTGAGCGAGCAGGAGCGGCACTGGCGGCGAACTGACCGCATGCGTGACGCTCATCGGCCCGGAGACTTGCTCCGGGCCGATCCCCTCTCAGAATTCTCAGGACCCAGATTATGTCTTTCTTTGCTATCAAAAGGGTGGCGCTCCCTGATCTGCGCCGAATTGCAATCGCGTCCGCTGTATTAGCGACGACGACGGTATTGCCTGATCCTGCGATGGCGTTTGAAACCATCTCGGACAGTGTAATCAATGGAGAACTGAACCCGACCCATTGGCCCAGTACCACGACAACGGTAACCACCACGTTCACTGCCGATGGCGAATGGTCAGATATTACAGTCGTGAATCTCTTCGAAGGTTTTTACCATCTCGAAAGCTGGTCGGCGGAAGTCATTAATGACCAGACAATCTTCACACTCATTGGAGACTGCTTCCGCGCAGGGTTGCTCGGATGCGATCGTGGTGAAACTGTTATTAACATTTTAGTTGAGGGAACGAGGGCGAACAGCATTGAGACTGAATTGCGCCTCCGAGGGGATTACGAAGTCGAACGCATTGGTGTGACGATTGACACTCCAGATGTCTTTAACGGTACCGACCCGATCGCTGTAAACATAACGTTCGATGAGCCTGTAACCGGTTTTGGATTGGATGATCTCGCATCGGATATATCAACCTTTTCAAACCTAAGCGGCAGCGGCGCAAATTACCAAATAGAATTATCGCCATCTGGCCAATCCGACAGTGTTGGGTTTAGGCTTATAGCGGATTCCGCGGCAAATGCGAACGGGCTGGGCGTTGAGGCTGACGTCTTTGCTGTGTTTCGGGGTCCATCGCCGACAGTAACCTTTAGCGCTGCACCGGCTGAATACACCGATACGTCACCAGTAACATTCAACGTAACGGCTTCAGAAACCTGGGATGATCTCGGCAATGTGCCGGCGGCTGTTCTTGAGGCGCAAGGTGTCTCGGATCTTCAGTTTGCGCAGGTCGATGAATTTACCTTTGCGGTCTCAGCGACGCCAATTGGGACCGGCCCGATGGCGCTCCTCATTCCGGATGGAGCTGCAGCCGATCTGGACGGAAACCCCACCAATCAGATCAGCGCGTCGATTGCCGACGCCAAACAACCGGTGGGCACACTCGTAGCACCAGCCGACTTTGCTGGAACATCGGTGGTTGAGATAACGGCCACTTTTGACGAGGCGATAATCCTGAACGATAGCAGCGCGGTTGTTCTTCAGAATGCGTCGCTGGACTCTATTGCCGCCAGCGGATCGGTCGTGACATTCGCGATCCTGCCGGATGGATCAGACGATGTGACAATTGCAATAGGTGAGGGGCTTGTAACCGACGCGGACGGCAACCTCTCAACCACCATCGCCGCACAGTCGATCACGGCGCCGCCCTCGGACCAGGAAGCGCCGGTCGCAACGATTTCGCCGGACAGCTACAGTTATACAGAGCCCTTCGAAGCAACAATCACGTTCAATGAATATCTCGATGACGCCCGCCCGCTTGTTTTGGCATCGCTGGCGGCAAACCACGCGCGTCTCTCCGGCCTGAGACGGATCAACAGCAAGCAGTTCAGCTTCATGGTCGCGCCGGACGGTATCAATGATGTGGTGATCACGTTGGCGGCAGACGCCGTTCGGGATCTGGCTGGCAACGGCAACGAACAGGCCGACCTCACCATCACCAACAGCGGGTATGTCGAAGAAACCGTTAAGGCCATCGCTGAGTTCATGGTTGGTCGCGGAACCCAAATGCTGGGCAATCGTCCGAACTACACAAGACTGGCGGCCTGTGACCGAGACCCGTCAGGTGGTTTCAATGTTGCCTCTGGTGACTCCGGGCTGAATGGCTCATTCGACGCCAGCCATTGTACACCGCTGACAGAACATTGGTCGGCATGGATCAATGTCGCAGGCAGCATCGCAGACTATAACGGCAACAGGCTTCGCTTCGGTGTCGGCCAGATCGGTATTCAGAACCGGACCAGAGAAAACCTGGTGCTCGGCATGATGGCGCAGTTGGACTATGCCCATCAGAAGAACGATGCGGCAGGGTCCGATGTTGAAGGCACAGGCTTCATGGTCGGCCCATATGCGGTCTGGCAGGTTCCGGAAACCAACAGCACTCTGGAAGTCGAAGCCAGCTGGGGCCGGTCCTACAATACGGTGAACCCCGTCGGGCTCTATTCCGATGACTTTGACACCACGCGGTTCCTTGTTGCCGGGACATACAGTGCCGATTTCGACGTGCAGAGCTGGCGGATCTCGCCCAGCATTGGCGCGCGCTACTACCGCGACAAGCAGGGCGCATATGTCGACACCGTTGGATACACGATCCCGGAACAGACCATAGCCATTGGTGAGGCGGAGTTTGCGGCCGAAGTCGGCCGGGAATGGTTGGCCAATAATGGCGCGTATATGGGGCTCAGCGCTAAGCTTGGCGGCATCTACATGTTCCAAATGCAAGCCAATGCGCTGGAGGATAACCCTGTTGTTGATCAGGGCTCGCTGCGGCCACGCCTCGATCTTGCGTTCACAGCGCGCCGGGGTCTTGGCTTCGTAACGCTTACGGGGTTCCACGATGGTTTGGGAACAGGCGGTTCCGGCGACTTCAAATCATATGGTGTCGGCGCTGAATTGGGCTGGGAGTTCTGACCATGCGTCGCGTCATCCCAACGCTCTGCCTGCTATGCTCGATGCACCTCTCACCGGCTTTGGCCGGTGACAGGGTGGAACAGGTGCAGGAGGTATTCAGCACCACGGAATTTGGTTCCGGTTTTGATATCCTGTCCTTCAAGGTCCGGATTGACGAACTGGTCGATCCTGACACCGACCGCAGCGTGATAATTGCAGAAATTGATGCGCTTGAGAAAAGCCTGTGGACCACTATTCCCGCAGATGCTGACGCGGATGCGCGTCTGCTTGCGCTGCGGCGATTTCTCTACCGGGCAGGGGACTGGAACGGCCAGCACGCCTTTGAATACGACACTGATGACCCATACGGACAGCAGGTCGAGAACAAACTCCTTTCGGACTATCTTGAGGACCGGACAGGCAATTGCGTGACCATGCCTGTCCTGTTTGCGGTCCTCGGCCAACGTATCGGATTGGATCTCGGGCTGGCGCTCGCACCGCGGCACGTCGTTGTAAAATACGAAAATGGGGCAGGGGACAGCCTCAATCTCGAAGCAACGTCGAGCGGCGGATCTCTCAGCGTTGACGACTATCGCGCCTATCTACCCATCAGCGGCACCGCTCTGGAACAGCAGGTCTATTTTCAGCGCCTCGATGAGCGCGAGATGGCCGCCTTGCTGGCGTCATCAGTGATTGAGAAATTGATGGCAGACGGGCAGTTCGCAGAGGCGATCCGTGTTGCAGACTTCCTGATCGAACAGCATCCGAAATTTGTCTGGGCGATGTCGGTCAAGGCTCTGGCAGTTCAGAAGCTCTGGACGCGCGATTTCGTAAATGTCTACGCGGTTCCCGAGGACATTCCTGCCGAAGACTGGCCGCGATTTTCTCAGCTTGTTGACGAGCACAAAAAGACACTGGACGCGGCAAAGGCTTTGGGCTGGCAGCCTGTTGATCTGCCTGATTACGGGGAGGTAGGCCAATGAAACCCGCCCTGATCCAAGCGCGCCATAATGACTGTTATGTTAAATATGACAGTAAAGCTGACCTAAATCGGGAGGCTTTTCTATGACTGCAGCGATTGAAATCACCCCACTTGAAACGGACTATAATTTCAACTGCCCGTCCTGTGCGGCCAGACTTGGCTGGGTGACGCCCGAGGGCGTGTTGAATTTCTCGACCGGCGCGAAACCCTGGGTCACCAGCGAGACCCACAGCATTCAGCAACAGTTGATTCATGATCGTGGGTTGTTTGCGGCCTACGATCCGGATCGGCACGGAACAACTATCATATACGAGCTGCTGGATGGTACCTGTCACCAGTGCGCGGACCAGGTTTACACCGCCATTGTTCCAATGCGGGAACGCGAGCCTCGTGGGCTATGTTCGCCGAAAAAGCCGCAGTTTTCCCGCGCTCTTTGGAAAGAGACTGGTGAGACCTGGCTTGTAATTACGCACAGTTCAGCCTTTGGGCCACGCCGAGAGCATATGTTCGGGCCGTTCACGCTCGATGCCAATAACGACCGACTTCAACCACGCAACAGTTTCCGGGGGCTGTGGCTCGCCGTAACCAAAGACCCTTTGGTTTGGTGGAACGAATTCATTGCGCAGCGGTGGGCAGAACTTTGGGCCGTCACGGTCAAGCCGCGCGTCAGCCGCGCTGGCGAAGGAGAGTGAAATGGTTCTTGGCGTCCCTGCTCACATGATCCCGCCCAAACAGCCCAGCGACGAAGAGCGCTTTGCAACCGTTTTCCATCCGCTTTGGTCGTCTGCAGATGACTATTACCTTCTTCAGGCAAAAAAGAAGGGTAAGGACTTCGTCCACATTGCCGGGGAATTGGAACGGTCACGGATTGCGGTCGAGCAGCGCTATCATCGGTTGCGCCGGATCAATGGGATCGAAGAACTCCTTGAGCAATACGGTCTCACCGATATGCGCTATTTTCTCGATGGCAGCGGCCTCTCTTCTGAAACCGAGACAGAAGAGAAACCGCGCCTCCACGACAGGAGGCCAAGCCCTTGAGTCTCCATCTGTGGAACAAAACGGTTAAGGCTGATACCGAAATCGGTCAAGTCGCGAAGGCACAAGCCTGGTTCAACGGCAATCGCGCCGATTGTCAGCCCGGCGTTGCAATGCTTTTACTCTCCCTACTGGTCTTCGGTGGCCGGGCGCATGCCCAGGTCATCGAATACGAGCCTGATGGCAGCGTGTTCCTGAATGGCGCACGCGCAGAAATCGTTGACGGCGTAGTTCAACCGCTCCGGATGCGCGAATACGAGCTGGACGACCAGACCAAACGCAGAAGGTCAAAGCGCAGGACAAGATCAAGATTGCGGGCAAGGCACCGCGGCCGCGCAATCCGTCCGGTGGCTGGTCGCAGAAACGGATCATCAAGGAAATCCACGCCGCAGCGGATCGCCATGACATACCGGCAGAGCTGTTCATGGCACTGGTCTGGCAGGAAAGCCGGTACCGCGCTGACGCCCTTTCACCGAAAGGTGCAATGGGGTTCGCTCAGCTCATGCCGGGAACCGCCAAAGACCTGGGCGTAAACCCCAAGAACCCAGCAGAAAACCTCGACGGTGGCGCGCGCTACCTGGCGACGCAATACCGCGAGTTTGGAAGCTGGAAACTGGCGCTCGCCGCCTACAACGCCGGTCCTCATCGCGTCGTTGAATATGGCGGCATCCCCCCCTTCACCGAAACCCGCAACTACGTGCGGACTATCCTCAGCAAAGTGAGCACAGACCTATGAAACGATCCCATTTTCAACAGCAAGTCGCCTTTTTCGCAGTGGCCCTGATCTTCGTTAGCGCGGCCCCCGCCTCTGCCGGTTGGCTGAACGATGCCATTGGTGATTTTATCCGCGAGACGCTGGAAGACTCTAAGAATGTTGGCGTGACCATTGCCGCAATTGGCTTCATCTGGGGCCTTCTGACTTACATCTTTGGCTGGGGTTCGCTCAAGATGCCGATTGCCGCCGTTCTGATTGGCGCGGTCATCGGCCTCTCTGACACCTTCATCGGAACCTGATTGATGGCGCGCAGCAACACGGTCTTTAAAGGGCTGAGCCGCCCCGCAGAATGGGGCGGTCTGCCCGTGATCTATCTGCTGGTGATTTCGGGTTTGATCTTGCTGGCGTTCTTCCTGTTTGGACTGACGCCGGCAATCATTGCGGGGTTCGCTTTCTATACCGGGCTGCGCCTCTTTTACGAATGGGAACCGGCATTCTTCCGCATCCTGTTCGTGACCCGTTCCATGACACCACGCACCAAGAACCGCCAACATCACGGGGGAGATTACTACAGTGCCTAAACCTGCCGCTCAGGATATGTGGACCATCGCGCGCTCATTGCTTGAACCGAGCTGGCGCAAGGATGAAATGCACCTGTTTCAGATGTTGCCCTATGGCTATGTCGTGGACGATGAGGTGATTTCCACTCGCAACGGCGGTTTGATCGGCGCTGCAGAAATCACCGGAATCAACGCAAGCACGTTGGACGACGACGAGTTCGAATTTCTGGCCCAACGCTTCGAGGGGGTGTTGCGGAACACACCAAATGAGTTCGCCTTTTACGTTCATCGGCTGACTGTTCCGTCCGAGACCGGTCACGTCGTTACGGACCCATCCGGATTTGCCGGTGCTGTAGCAGAAGCCATGCATTCGGCCTCGCTCAATGCAGAGCTGAAAGAACGCAGGATCGTCATCAGTGCCATTCTGCAGAAGCGTCAGGATGAACGGGCCAAGCAAATTCTCGGCATTTCGTCGGACACGATTGACGAGGAACGCAGCGAATTGATTGAACAGCTCGACGGCTTTTTCAAGACGCTGGCCGGCACGCTGGGTGAGGGCCGGGTGCGCCGACTGAAGCTTAGTGAAGGGCGATGGTTAGGCTATTATGGGATGCTGCTGAACGGGCGGTACCAGCCGATCATTCACACCAACATTGCAGAACCCATTGCCTTCAACATGCCGCAAGAGGATGTGTTGTTCCGGGGCAAGACCGGCAAGCTGGTGACTGGAGATGACCAGGAGCGCTCTATTCGCGTCTTTTCTCTGAAGAACTACCCAGACACCTCCTTTCCAGGCGTCTTCGACGGTCTGGATCTGCCGGTCGATATTGTGATTTCTCAATCCTTCCTGCCGATCAGCCGTGCGCAGGCGCAGGAAATGGAGCGGCGTAAGTCGGGGCAGATGCGCTCGGCTGGGGACAAGGCGCAATCACTGCAGGACGATTTGACCATTCTGGCGGACGGCATCGCCTCCGGCACAGTATCCATCGGCAAACACCACCTTTCGATCTGTGTGTTCGGAACCGAGGAAGTTCTTAGACTTGCCGAAAAACGCATTATCAGTGAACTCCAAATCAAGGGCGGCACGGTAAAGCGTGAAGCGATGTCGGCGCGGGCCGTATACTTCGCGCAGCACCCCGGCAATTTCGCGTTCCGTCCTCGTGAAGAACTGATCACCGACCAGAACTTTGCGGACATGGTTGCGTTCCATATGCGGCCAACAGGAACTCCAGCAAAGAAATTGCCCTGGCCGGGCCCGCTGGCAACCTTCCCCACCACGCAAGGCGACAGGTATGATCTGTCGTTGCACTCGCAAAAAACCAGCGATGATCCGGAAAACCTGCCCCCCGGTCACACCATTGTTCTGGCCCCCAATGGGTCAGGCAAAACCGTGATTGCGATGCTGCTGGCGACGTGCGCTGTTGCACAGGGCGCGCGGATCATCGCGTTTGACAAAGACCGGGCGATGGAAGCCCCGATGCGGGCGCTTGGGGCGCAGTATACCCGCGTCAGGGTTGGCGAGCCCACCGGCATGAACCCGTTTCAAACGGAAACGGATGAAGCCGGGCAAAGCTGGCTGGCGAATTGGGTTGTTGCTCTTTTGAGCCACGACGAAAAGCTGACAACAGAGCAAAAAGACGAAATCAACCGGGCGTGCCAAGCCAACGCCGCCCTGCCACCGGCGCTGCAGAACTTTGATTCATTGACGGAACGATTCAAAGCCTTTGCTGACGGCAAGAACCTGTTCAGACGGGCAAGCGAATGGTCCGGCAATGGGCGGTTGTCCTGGATGTTCGGAGAAGGAGGTACAGATCCGTTTGCCTCTGGCGACCGGCATCTGGTGTTCGATATCTCCGAGGTTTTGAATGATGAATTGGTCCGGCTAGCATGGATCAGCTACGTCATGCGCCAGATCGAACGCCGCTGCGCTGAAAGAGTGCCAACAGTCTTTGTCGTTGATGAAGCCTGGGTGATCGCCGGCAACGAATACGGCGCGAAAATCCTCGAAAACGCATTTACCACGTATCGAAAACTCGACGTCATGATGATGATGATGACGCAAAACCCCGATCACTTCCTGTCATCACCCGCCAGCAAGTCGATCCTGGCAAACACCAGCACTCAACTCCTGTTTCCCTCAAAGAAAGGAAACGAGGATGACTACCGGGCAATCGGCTTAAACGACTCTGAACTGGCCGCTCTGAGAGCGCATGCGGACCACCGCATGATGTTGATGAAGAAAGAAAACGACAGCGTTTGGCTCGATGTCGATATCGGCGCGCTCGGCCCCCTTCTTCGTGTTCTGAGCGGATCAGACGGCAAATCATTCCCTGATCCCGAATGGCGTCAAAACCCCAACTTCTGGAAGGAAATTCAATGAAACTTCGTCTTGCGCTCGCCCTCATCACTCTCGCCGTCATTGCAGGCTGCACCGGTACCTATTCCGGATATCGCAGCAAGTGCGCCTGCGACTTTCAGAAGATGGAACCTGTAAACCTGGAGTTTGTCTGATGCTGTGTTTCAAAGCCACGCGTTATGCCCTTGCCGCAAGTATTGCCCTAGCTCTGCCCGTCTCTGCGATCGCGCAGGGTGTTCCCACAGTCGACGCGGCGCAGATTACGCAGGATGCGACCAACTCCGCCCGTGAGATCGGAGAAATGGTTCGCCAGTATGAACAGCTGCTGGAGCAATATGAAATGCTCGAACAGCAACGGGCTCTGCTGGAAAACTCTTTCAAGGCGATCTCCGGTCTGACGGATCTTGATGACATTAACAGCCGCAGTTTTTTGAAATTGGCGACGGCGGCCGACACGTTGGGTTATGCGCTGGACTCGACAGAGGACAGCATCACCGGCCTGCCTGATGTCGCCGCGCAGGCAATGGAACGTCGATCCATCAGCCTTGGTCTCAACGGTGGCATCCTGTCGGAGTTTAATGGCTCGAACGTGCAAGCGCGTCGCATCCTGTCAGAGCGGGGTGGCGCAGGGTTGATGGCATCGGCTCTGGGCGAGAACGGATACGACATGGCCGGCCAGCTCTCTGAGGATGCGGAAGACCTGCGCAGCCAGGTCGGCCAGCAGGAAGAGCTCAAGGAAGCAATCGACTACAACACGGCGGTTCTTCTGAAACTGCTTCAGGTCGAAATAGAAATCCTGCGTGTGACCTCAGCCAATGCCCTGGCCTCGGGTTCCGGCCTTGCAGCTGACGCCGCGGATCACGCGATAACCGTCAACTATGCCCGAGGAGAATAATGATGAAAAAAGCTTTGGAATTGGAGCGGCACTTTTGTTGCTGGGGAATGTGGCGTCTGCGGATTTGGTTTGGATACCGCAGCCAGAGGTAAACTGGACTTTTGGACAATACGGGACCTGTCTTGGGGGGTGGGCCATAGTCGACTATCAGGATCCAGCCTATAGCTACGCCAAAGACCAACTTGACGAACACCGCAAAAGCGATCGCCGAGAATGGGACCACAATTATTGGGGCGATGCGATCTTAAATGAGCAGGTTTTGCATGCCACCGAAACAGCGCTTGAACAATGCAAGCTTCGGGCGGCAGGCGAAGATTACAGCTCCGAATGCCCGCTTGGTTCGTTGTCAGTGGAAGAAGCAACTCAAAAAGTTGGAGCCGATAACCCGGAGTTTTGGCAGCAAGACTATCAATTCCTGAAAGATCTGAAGGCTGAGCAAAAGGATCAGTTTAACGCCCTCAAACCTCTTCTTGAGGAGGCTTGCGGAAAATGATTCAGGGTTTTGTTGCTCAGATTGACGCCGCTCTGAATGGCTTTTCGCGCACCATCTTTAACAATCTGGCAAGCGACCTCGCTGCCGGCCTCTGGATGATCGCGGCGCTTATCTTTGTTGTCATGATGATCAACGCAGTTTTGCAAATAAAAGAAATCGGGCTGACGGCATATATTGGATGGTACATCCGCATTGCGATCATCATCGCCATGGCCAGCAGCTGGAGTTACTTCGAGCCAATATATGCGGGTGTTAATGGTCTCGGAGACAGTATCTCAGCCGCGATAAACGGCGGTGACAGTGTTTGGTCATCGCTTGATGAATTAGTCCTGAAATGTTTCACGCTCGCGAAAGAAGCCGGTGAAAACACGTGGAGCGGCGTGAGTTTAACGGGTGTCGTTCTTTGGGCTATTGGAGGAATTATTGCGGCTTTTGGAACGGGCATGGCTCTGATCGCCAAGGGTGGTCTTGCCTTGGCCCTGGGACTTGCACCTGTGTTTATTTCAACGCTGATCAGTTCCGGGACCGGGCAAATTTTTGCATCCTGGGCAAAGACGGTCATAGGTCTGCTTTTGATCACCGTGGTTCTCGCGGGCATGATGGCTCTCATTTCCTCGCTGTTCATCGACATTCTTTCAAAAACAAACAACGCCGGCAGCATGCAGCAAACTGGTCAATTCCTTGCGGTCTGCATCATCTCAATTGTCATGCTGACGCAGATCCCGTCTCTTGCCAGCGGCATGTCCGGTGCGATTGTTTCAGCAGCGTCCGGTCTTGCGGTCGCGAGCGGTATGGCGGGTGCCGCGAAAAACGCACTTAGCGCTGCGGGCAAGGGCGCAGGCAAGGCTGTAGCCGCAGGCAAAACAGGCGCAGCGATGGCTTCGGCAGCGCGCAGCGGCACAGGCATTCGAGACAGCGCAGCGCGTGCCATGCAAGCCCGTCGGGATATCGCCCACAGATCACGAAACCAAAGTGGCGCAGCGCGTCAGGGACGCGCCGCCGACAATTACCGGCGGGCGATCCAAGCGGCTCGCGCCAAAGCTTCAGATAACGAGGGATAGAGCAAATGTCACATGTGACAGATCACGAGAAAGAGCTTTTTCTGAGCGCGCGACGCGATGCCTTCAGATGGCAGATGTTCGGGGCGGTCGGTTTGGCAATAGGGGTCGCGTCCATGATCGGCTGGGCGTTGATCCTGCCGTTAAAGGAAATCCGTGCAGTACCTTTCTCCATTGATCCGGACACAAAATTGCCGGTGCTTCTGACCGAGAAGGTTGAAAAGCTGGAGCCATCAGAGGCGATGGCATTCCGTGAAGTGGCAAACTATGTCCGCGACCGGGAAACCTATGACGTTCAGGACAACAACGAACGCCTCAAATCGGTTTTGCGCCGTTCCGACGAGCTGGCGGAATCCTCCTATCGGGATCTGTGGGATGGATCGAACGAAAACCATCCCGACGAAATCTATACCCCAAGAACCAAGGTGCAGACCAATGTTCTGGGTGTGACGCCCGTGAACGCCGACACGGTTCAGGTCGATATTCGCAAGTCACTGATCGTGCCAAACCAACCAACAGCTTCCGCTCGCTATGTCGTCACAGTGACCTATGGGTTTGAAGAAAAAATCGTGACGTCGATGGATGAGCTGCTGGAAAACCCGTTCGGCTTCGTCGTCACCAACTACCGCGTAGACGCCATGGGAGACATCTGATGCTGCGTATCCTTCAGACACTTACGACTGCCACCGCCGCCGCTTTAGCCTTTACTTCACCAGTGCTGGCAGAAATCACACCCACACCAGACGGGGCCAAAGCCGACCATCGGGTAACGCATTTCCATTATGCTGAGAACCAGGTGTACCGCATTCCCGTTGGCGAACGCCTGATCACCTATGTTCATTTCCCGCAGGGTGAAACGGTGCGCAGTATCGGTGCCGGCGACACAGAAAGTTTTCAGATTACCCGCCTGCAGGAAGGGCGTGTAATCGCGTTCAAACCGGAAATCCTCAACTCGGATTCAAACCTGACGGTTCTGACCAACCGTGGCACATACAATTTCTACCTGGTGCCGGCCACAACCGAGGCGGAGCGCAAAAGCGTCCCATTCCGTGTGACATTCTACGCGGATCAAAGGCATACCAACGGCGAACCGGCGCACAGTCGTGGCAAGGTTGCACGCAGCGAGCCCAAGCCCACGGGCCGCTTTGTAAACCAGAACTACTCCAGATCGGGCAAAGCGGATTTCGCGCCAACGGCCGTCTGGGATGATGGGGTTCACACCTACATGCAGATCCCGCAAGATGCGGAGCTTCCCGGAATTTTCCGCGTTCTGCCTGATGGGCGCGAGCTGATGGTGAACACCACAGTGAAAGAGCGCGGGGTAATCCAGGTGCAGGGTCTCTCCGATCTGTGGACGCTGCGCATCGAGGACACCTCGATCTGTGTCCGGAATGACGGTGACGAGTTCAAGCAAGCCAGTGTATCAGGACAAAGCCCCAAGCCGATCACTGCCCATGACAGCATTCCAGCATCGGCGGGCAAGAAATGAACCGTGAAAGCAGCATTGCAGCGCGCGTGGCAGCTGAACAGCCGACATTGCGAACCCGGAAGAAATTCGACGGTAAGAAACTCGGCGTGATCGCTATAGCCAGTGCGGTGTTCATTGGCTTTGCGTGGTTTGTACTGAGCGATGACACTAACGAAACGCGCGCGGGGGTCCGTGTTGATGCTCTGCGACCAAGCGGCGGTGACCGGTACGGCTTGTTGACCGCGCGGGGTCCGGAGGTCGATGAACCACAACCCGAAGCGCTGCCTGAGACAATCGCCGTTGCAGCGCCTGTTGCAGCGCCAGTGCAGGTAGATTCTGATGGGCTGAAACAAGCCCTGAGAACGATCGAACAGCAAAACGGTCGGATCTCCGATCTGCAAGACGAGCTGACCGAGGCCAGGGTGTCTCTGTCTGAAAAGGACAACGAAATCGCGGTCATCAATCTGAACAATGAACGCCTGCAGGTCAGATACGATGAGCGCGAGAAGAAGTTTCAGTCGGAACTAACCCAAGCCGTTGCGGACGCCGAAGCCCGGGTGCTTGCCAGTATGAGCCACCTGCAGACGCAGGGCTTGACCGAAGATGAACGGCGCAGGCTCGAAGAACTCAAGAAGATGCGCCAGCGGCAAAACCAATCCGACGGCATTGTTTTCGATGAAAACCCATACCGCAGAAATTGAGAAGAGACAGAGATATGAACACTTTCGTAGAACGCACTTTTGGTGCCCTTGATCGCCGATGGTTGGCCCGATCATATCTGATTGGGGCGCTCTTTTTGGGCATTTGCGTTGCCCTTGTTGTAGCCATGGAACCAAACCCGAACGTGGGTAGCGGCGAACAATTGGCGATTAAGGCTATTATGCTGTCATTGCTTATCGTGAATACCTTGCTTTTCCCGTTTGCAAAGTTGGTTTGGAATAGCAGCAGAGACTTTGTTCTCGGTGACACCATATTGGTGAGCAACGCGATTTTTCTTCTCGGGGCAAAGCTGCTCGTAAACATGGTTTTATGGAATTTTGCATTTCTGATCGCCCCTGTTGGCATGGGCTATCTCTGGTTCAAAAACCGCTCCTGATTAACCACGAGACGTGAAGCCAAAGGAATGAACCCATGAACAGAACAGCACTCACCCTCGCCCTGATCGCGTTGGCTTCAAGCGCCGCATCGCAAGGCTCGGACGCGCCCGGTCAAAACTATCAGCCAATCAATAGCGGCTCCCAGCCGATCATTTTCCAGCCCTTCCCCACTGCCCCGCAGTCGGGTCAGTTCGAACCTGAGAATACGCGCCTGCCCGAAGAACAGCGCGGCTATCAGGAAAACCCAAACACGACATGGCAAAACAATCTGGTCGAAGAATATCCGCCCATCGTGGGTGCCTCGATTATTGATGATCCGTCCCGAACTTTGACACAAGGCACGGTCCTGACAGCTGTGTTCGGTGGGGCGGTAAGCTCAGAGCTGCCCGGCAGTGTCGTGGCAACCATCACGCGCGGCGTCTATTCGATGGACGGCACTCGACTGCTCTTGCCACGCGGATCGAAGCTCTATGGCGAATACCGTGCTGATACCAAGCTGGCACAAACGCGGATCATGATCGTTTGGAGCCGGGTTATCACACCGGATGGCCTGTCGGCGCAAATTGCTTCCGGTGGCACTGACGGCCAGGGCCGCGCAGGTGCGACCGGCCGGGTAGATACGCATTTTGGTGAACGCTTTGGTACGGCCGCTTTGCTGTCGGTTATCGGAATCGCGCCGGTCGCGCTGGTCTCGGACAACGAAAGCAACAATTCGGTACAAACGGATCTGGCAACGCAAGTTGGCTCGAACCTTCAGAACGCCACAGCAGCGGCCCTTGAGGATTATCTGCGGATCACACCAACCATCTACGTGGATCAGGGAAGTCGGATCAACGCCATCCTGCAGCGCGACGTTGTATTCGACACCTTCTGAGGCAACGCACTCCGAGTGGCTGCGGTGGCGGCCATTTTGACCCAACAACAAGGATAGCAATATGAGCGGGCGCAACGGCAACGGCCTTCTTGAATACTATACCGGCAAGATCGAGCATCTGTTGCACGACGAAAGCCTGAGCGAGATTTCCGTGAACCCGGATGGATCTGTCTGGGTTGAGGAGATGGGCACCACGCACATGACCAGGACGGACATTACTCTGACCAGAGACGATGTTGAGAATATCGGTCGCTGTGTGGCCGGATTCAGTGACGTAACATTCGGGGAAAACAAACCGATTGCGACGGCCAACGTGCCGACAGAACAGGGCAAGGCTCGGGTTCAGGTGGTCATACCGCCCGCGACAACCGGCGTGGGGTCCGTGGCGATCCGCCTGCTCCGCGTGAAATCCGTCAACCTGGGCGCATTCAGCTTCGCCGACAAAGAGGCTGCGTTGGCAGAAAGTAACGACCACAGCGCATTGGAAGAGGCACGAGCGGCGCTGGCAGCAGGCACGATGAGCTTTGAAGAGCTGGCCGACCTCGCGATGCAAAGAAAATGGAACGTGATCATTGCCGGCGGGACATCATCCGGCAAAACCACCGTCCTGAATGCGATACTGAAACGTGTCGATCCGTGCGAACGGATTGTGACGATTGAAGAAGTGGCGGAGCTGGACATCGAGCAGCCCAATGCCGTGGATCTGCTTGCCGATCGTTCGGAAGAAGACGGACCCCGATCACCGGTGAAGTTGCTGGAATCGGCGCTGCGTCTTCGGCCTGACCGGCTCGTCTGCGGTGAAATCAGGGGCGACGATGCGAACATGTTCCTGGAACTGGTGAACACGGGCCATGACGGTTCCGTCTGCACCATGCACGCCAACTCGCCTGTGGATGCTATCGGGCGGATGAGCAAAATGGTGCGGCGCGGATCTCCCACCGTCCAGAAATCCGAGGTGGTCGATGACATCAGAGCCACCATCCACATGATCGTTCACATGAAGAAAATCGGAGACGAACGGAAGGTCAGCGGCGTGATCTTCCCGCCTCTGATGGCTGCTGACCAACTGAATTGAAGGAGGTCTGACCAATGACAAGTTCTACTGATGCCATTCACCGCGTCCTGACCGAGAAAATCGAAGCGCAGGAGCAAAAAATAGAAGGGCTTCTAAAAGCTTTACAGGAGGCCAATGCAAAGCCGGCAAATCACGTTGTTAGGGAGCTGCGGGCTCGGGGAACAATCCTGCTTCATGTTGCGGGAGACTTCATTGGATATGCTTCTGACGTGGCCGATAGCTATCCAGCTGGAATGGGCGAGGATCTGGCGGCCATGACATTCGATCTCGGTACAGCGCCCCTTCCAGATGAAGTGCGCGATGCAATGAGAGACGCCTGTGACAATGGCCTATCAAAATGGTGAATGGCGGCGCGTCCTCCCCCTCTCGTCAATCCAACAACACCAGTAAAGGGACAGAAGATGAATGAGCGCGATCAACCAGGTTACATCCTGGGTATTGCCATCGGAGTTATGGTTATTGTTTGGGTCGCCCTGAAATACATTGCGGACGGAATTGGCGTGACTCCGGAAAGCTTTGGTAACTTTCTGGTATGGGCTCTCCTCCTGACAGTCTTTCTGTTTGGCGCTCTGCGTTTCTTTTTCGATGGGATGGCAGAGTTTATTGCAGGATATCTATTGGTCGTATTGGGCCTTGTAATGCGCATGTATAGGGAATCGCACCTTTCGGAGTGTTCTGATTTCCTCCAATCCTGCGAGACATCGTTTTTGCTGTCAGCCTGGCCAATGACGGTTACGTTGCTGGCAGGAACCGTCGTCTTTGGCATTGGTTTTTGGGTCCACATGCGGGGCTAAAAGGTACTCTCAGAAACCCTCGCCTCTTACATCCAATGAGGATTGAAATGACTGAGTTTCAGGATCTTCCAAGAAACACAAAAGTGATGGTGGCCGGTACAATCGGCTTTCTCGCCACGTCAGCCTGTGCCTACCTGTTGGTGGGTCTGTTCATCGAATATCTGACTGTCAGGCGTTTCGGAGATCTGGACGTTTGGACAATCCCGACGAAGTTCATGGCGCTGCCTACTGAGACGCAGCAAATCGTCGGTCTGGTCGCGGCTGTGGCGGTTGGCGTTCTGACATTCGCATTTGTGGCCGCTGCTCTACGTGGTCCCTCTACTAAATACGGGGATGCGGTCTTTGCGAAACCGCCTCAGCTCGTGCAGGAGGGGTATGCGTCGGAGCTGAAGCTGAAAGCGCCGTTGGATAGCGAAATCGTCTTTGCTAAATTTGGTGAGCCAAAGGAAAAAAACGCGACATTCTATAAGCCTGGTCCCGACGTTCAGAAGCCCCATGCGGTGTTCATAGCACCATCAGGTTCAGGTAAGACCAGCGGCTTTGTCATCCCCAATGTCCTGCGATTTAATGGCTCCTGCGTCGTCCTGGACATCAAAGGTGAGATTTTCCAAACCACAGGCGCGCGACGGACGGCCATGGGTGATGAGGTCTTTGTGTTTGACCCAGAGAACCCGGACAAGAGCCACAGCTACAACCCGCTTCGCCGTGCCGTTCGGGCAGAGAACCTGGACCGGCGATGGGAAGAAGTGATTCAGGTGGCGACCCAGTTGTTTGACACGCCCAGCTCGTCGGCACAGAGCTTCATGGGCAGCGTCGAAGGCATGTTCTGCGCGATGGCGATGTTGGCGATCAAGCGAGGCCGGCCGTATATTTCGGAAATCCTGCGCCTGGTCAAAACGACCCCGCAAAAAGACTATGAGAAGATGGCCAAGGAAGTTGGCTATGCGCGGGCTGCAGACGAGTTCCTGAATCTTGCCGGCGAAGAACCCAAGATCCTTCGGTCAACGATTTCGGTCATGAACAACTCCGGTCTGCAACTCTGGCGCAACCCGTCCGTAGCCCGCGCCACTCAGGGCAATGACATTAACTTTGAGGATCTGCGCCGGCGCCCCAGCTCGATCTATTTTTCGGTGCCGGGAAAAAAAGTCAAAGAGTTCGCAACACTCATTCGCCTGTTCTTCCTCGATCTGGTGAATACCATCGAAACCGACGAGCCCGGCGAAGACGAGCCGTTCAAGGTACTGCTGCTGCTCGATGAATTCCAGCGCCTTGGGCACCTTGAACGCGTTTTGGAAGCCTATGACACCATGCGATCGTTCGGGGGCCGGATTGTGGTGATTTCGCAGACTATTTCTCGCCTTCAGGACATTTACGGACATGAAGGCGTGCGGGCAATGCTGGCAAACGCCGGCACGCAGATGTTTGCGGCCTCCGAAGACCCGGAGGTGCGTGAACATGTGTCCAGATCCATCGGTGACAAAACTGTCATGAGCAAATCGAAGTCGCGGGCGCTCGGTAAAATGGAAATGGGCAGCGTATCAGAACGCGAAGAAGGTATTCGCTTGCTCCGGCCGGAACACGTGGGCCGCTTGCCTGACGATGTGATTGTGTTGCTCAGGGAAGGCAAGATGCCGGTGATTGCGAACAAGATCCGATACTTCGAAGATCCGTATTTCATGCAGTTCCTTGGCGGCGATACCCCGAATATCAAAGGGACACACCGTGATCTGACTGAAGTACAGGCTAGGGACACAGCTAAGGCGCTGGCTGAAGCAAAACCGGCCCCTGCCCCGGAGAAAGAAGTTTCAGAGTCCGACCAGGAGCTGAAGGCGGCTTTCGACGCTCAGCGCGCGGTCGCCAAACGAAAGAGCAAGTCCGCAGAAGAAATGGCAGCGGAGAAAATGAAACGGGTCAAAACTGACACGTCAGCGGAAGCCTATCGATAGGTCAAAAAATTATCTGTGGCGTGCTTCTCGAAGGCCCAATGTTTCCAAGAAAGGTGCAGATTGATGGAGAGTTACAATGCTTGATGATGGGTCCGTATCCGGCTTACCTGTACTGCGGCCGCTGGCCTGCGTGTTCTGTGGTGAGGTGTAGGATGAAGTTTTTTATTGCCTGTCCAAGCCGCCGGGGGTTGATACATTATCGAACAACCTTGACCATGCAAACTGTGCTCGGGACGCTCGTCAACCAGGGTCACAGCTGTTTTTCCAATATATTGGCTGGTGCTGATATCGTAGAAGCTAGAAATCATTTGGCAACGCAATTTCTGGAATCGAACTGCGATGTTTTGATTGGTATTGACGATGACGTTAGCGTGACGGTTGATGTTGCTCTGAAGCTGGTAAACGCAAACGTCGATTACATCGGCGTTTGTATTCCCCCTCGCAATATAAGCCTCGCAAAGTTCTCCGAGGGTATCCGCAGGGGGTTGTCGGACCGCGATGCGCAACTACGTGCGGCACCATTGATTGACGGTGATGGTCTGGGCATCGGAATTTCCAAGGTCGAGCAGGTGGGGACAGGTTTCTTCGTGCTCAGGCGCGCGGTCGTTGAAAGGTTAGCGGCCTCGGAGTCGGTGATCAGAAGGACAAATCACATGCCAGGAAGCTCTGTTACCTCTTACGGCTTCTATGATGCCGTGATTGACGACCAAGGCCTTCGACATCCCGAGGATTACAGTTTCTGCCGACGGGTGAGGGCCGCAGGATTTGCCATTCGCGCTTACAAAGGACCGGGTGTCACCCATTCCGGCGATATGAGCTTCTCAAGCTGAGTTTTTACTATGGGTTTGCAATTTGTCCCGCCGCGTAATGAACTCACTCTGGATATACCCTATATAGGTGTGATCAGAGATAGAAGTGGAACAATTAGTACAATGGGGCCGGATGAGTATTTGAAGAGTATCTTGGGCCGTGAGCAAGTCAATCATGGTTTGTTGTCCCCAGTCTATCGCGTGGCGACTACCCTATCTCCTATGCTGTATCGTTGGGGAAACGGGTATCTACTCAACATCGAGCCGAGTGGATCTATCGCAAAAGGAACTGGCAATCGGGCTGGCACGGATATTGATCTGTTGCTTTCGCTTTCGAGCACTACTCCAGATAGTTTGGGGCGAATCCACAGTTCGCTGGGGAACTGTTTGCGAGAACATGGTTATCATTTTCGCGAACAGAACGTGTCTCTCGGCATTGTAGTCGATGGCTATCAAGTTGATCTTGTTCCAGGGAAACGCCAGAGCCAATACGGCAGCGATCATAGTCTCTACCGCCGAAAGGCCAATACTTGGACAAAAACCAATATTAAAACGCACGTTAACAGGGTGCGTGACAGCGGTAGAACCCAGGAAATTCGAGTGCTGAAATTGTGGCGTGATCAAAAGAGATTAGAGTTTCCGTCCATCTACCTAGAACTTGCCACACTTCATGCTCTGCATGGAAAACCGCTGGGTAAGCTATCCGACAATGTAGTACATGCGCTACGCTTTTTCCGCGATAGGCTCACCACAATCAGAATTATCGATCCAGCTAATACCAACAACGTGATTTCGGATGATTTATCGGCCGCTGAAAAACAGTCTGTAGCAACAGCGGCAACTCAGGCTCTGTCCGGTCAGTGGTCAGGAGTCGTGACATGAGCGAGTGGTCTCTTACCCAACTGTTTGCCAGCTTGCACAGCCGGATCGAAACGGAGCTAAATGTTGCGCGTCAAGCATTGAATCACCCGGGCACTAAAGGTGATACGTCTGAAGCAATCTGGATCGGCTTACTAGAAACGTATCTTCCCAGTCGATACCGGGTCTGCAGTGCTCATGTGGTGGACAGCGAAGGCACGTTTAGTGATCAAATTGACGTTGTAATTTTTGATCGACAGTATTCGCCGTTTGTCTTTGATTTCTTGGGAGCCAAAGTGGTCCCAGCAGAGAGCATCTACGCTGTATTTGAAGCGAAACAGACGGTAAACGCGGCCAACATTGACTACGCGCGAAAAAAACTAGCCAGTGTCCGCCGCCTCCATCGCACAAGCATTCCAGTTCCTACTGCGAATGGTACTGCCCAACCTGTTCTTCCCAAACACATCATCGGTGGCCTTATTGGTCTCGCGAGCGGCTGGAACCCGCCACTTGGCGAACCACTCCAAGCTCAGCTTGATTTGGATGTCAGCGCGGCCAGCCGGCTCGACCTAGGATGTGTTGCCGCACATGGCATCTTTGAGTTCGACGAAACCACATCAAGAAACATCCGCACTAACTCAAGTCGTGCGACGACCAAGTTTCTATTCGAACTAATCGCGCGCTTACAAACTCTCGGCACAGTACCAATGATGGACATACGAGCCTATAGCGCTTGGATTGATTGAGCTGCAAAGCCCGATAGCTGAAACTTTTTTGACCGAGAGGATTTGGTATATTTGTGACAGCAGAAGAGGTTAGAAGGGATGACAGCAGCCCGCAGACTGTTATTGTCTCGTTCGTTCATGATCCCAAGGCGGCATAATTGATGCAGAACTTAATCTCGCCGGATACTTTTGATTTTTTCGCTAAGTATCTTCTGTCAGGATTTATTATCATCTCAGTGAGGTCGAGGTTTGTTGTTGCTGAGAGACCAAAACCTACTGAAACTGTCCTAGAAGCTGTTATCTTCAGCCTTATCAATCAGCTACTCTTCGGAATCGCGCTGCCAGTCATTTTTTGGGTGTTTGGCTTTTTGCCCATTAGCCTCGGGGCAAAAGCACCGTTCTATATCGAAATTCTTATTCTTCCGACACTTATTGGCGTTTTTGCCGGTTGGAATCTCTCTAAGGGTTGGAACCATGCTTTGTTGCGCAGGCTCTCAATGCCAATTGAACACCCAATTCGAAGAGCCTATGACTACGCGTTCACTCACCAAAGATCTCCAGGGTTCGTAATCATCTCGTTTGAAGATGGCGCGGAAGTTTACGGCTACTATGGAGAAAACTCGCTGGCTGCGAATGACACTAATCGTAGCGACATTTATCTTGAGCGCCTATATGATGTCGATAAAGAAGGGCAATGGCAGGAAAAAGAAGTTGGCCGGTCAGCCCTAGTCAATCTGAGTGGTGTTCGCTCAATAGAGTTTTTAGATGGCGCGGAGTCCTAAAATGTCAAAGAGTGTAAAAAGAACTGTGCTTTCAGAAGGGTACAAGCCACGTCCAAGCACAACTGTGCAAAACGGCTACAAACCAACATCTGGGGGTGGCGCGTCTCAAAGCACTTCTCGACCCACACCACCTAAAACGACGTCATCTGTCGCCAAACCTAAGTAAATCGGCTGGGTCAATCGTTTCTTGGCTTAACTGCCTGCACGCGCAGCCCGCGGAGCTGAACCGCTGGCGCCGCATTCCCCAAAGGTCTACAGGCTATGCCCATCATCCTCGTGAGTGTGCGTCACCTGTTCGCGAGTATGGGCAATCTCCTGCACCACGGCGGCGATCTTGCTGGATGAGACCTGGTGCAACTTACCAACAACCGCCTCGGCCCGCTCGTAGCTGTCCGGAACGCCTTGGCTGTTGAAATGAGCAGCAGCCGCGGAAATGTCCGCGTCCCTCCACGTCGCGGTTGTGCCGATCGACACACCGTCGTGGTCGTTGTAGCGCGCCAGGAACTTGTTGCCGTCCAGACCAAAGCTGTTGGCGGTTGTCACAATGTCATCGCGCACAGCCAGCCATTTTTCGGCCTCTGTCGGGCCCAGGTTATCCAGCTCGGCCGCATTCATGGTTGTGGTGTAGCTGCCGTCAGCAACGGTGTATGCCTGCAGGTCGGCGTCGTAGGGGCGCAGTTCGGCAACATCGCCCTTCAGCTCGCCGATCTGCACATCCATAGCGGCGCGCAGGTGCGGATCTTCGACCTCGCGGGCAAGCGCTTCCATGTTCTCGATGGATTTCACGATGTCTTTGGTCTGTTCTTCGTAATGCTCGAATCCGGTCTGCCCCAATGCAGATTGCATGTATTGCACATAGCGATCACCGGGCGACTGGTAGTCATCCGAACCCTGGAAATCCTTGTCGCCGGTCAGATCCGCAAGTGACGAGTAGTAAGGGAGATGCAGATCATATTCCTGCGCCTCGGTCATGTGCTGAGAAACCAGAACACGCATATCGGCCAAATCAGCCGGCACCCCCGTCCTCTCAGCGGTTTCAAGTTCGATCTTAAATTCATTGATCAGGTCAGCTTGGCCAATATGTTCGTCAACGCGGCGGCTGGCCTGCTCCTCGATGTCAGCCATTCGGCCACCGATGGCAGCATCGTCATATCCCATCTGTCGATACTCTTTCGTGATGACGTCAACCTGCTCTGAAACGCGGTCCTCATGGTCACCAAACCGGTTAAATTTAGAATAAGGTGCGAAATGTTCGACTTCGTTCAAAAGGTACTCGGTGCGCGAAACCATGTTGCTTCTCCTTGTGTGAGTTGGTGGCAACTCGTGGCCTGATTTGCCGATTACGTTGGTGCACACATTAGGTAGATCGAGAAATTCCTTAGATGCTGTGCCCATCATCGTCACCGCGCCCCTGCAGGAGCGGGTGCGTCGCGTGAGCATGGACGTCTGAGAGTTCTTCAGAGATTGCGATGATCCTGGTGGATGCGAGCTGGTGCAAATCGTCAACAACGGCCTCAGCCCGGTCGTAGCTGTCGGACAATCCTTGAGCCTGGAAGTGGGCCACCGCAGTCGAAATATCGTCGCTGCGCCATCTCATTGTTGTTCCCAAAGTGACGTTGTGATGGTCGCCAAAACGAGCAATGAAAGCCTCACCATCCAAGCCGTAGCTGGTGGCAGTCTCTGTAATGTCCTTGCGGATCTCTGCCCATTCAGCAGCTTGCGGGTAATCCAGAGTGTCCATTTCTGCGGTGTCCATCAGGGTCGAGTAACGCTTGTCCTCGATGATGAAGGCTTGCAGGTTAGGATCGTTGGGCCGCATATTCGCGACGTCGCCTTTCAACTCGCCTATCTGAATATCCATTGAGACGCGCAGATTGGGGTCTTCGACCTCGCGCGCCAACCCTTCCATTCTCTCGATGGACTGCAGGATATCAGAGGACTTCTTCGACCAGCCGTCATTAGCATCCTCGTCCAGCGTGTCGCGCATATATGCATCATAGCGTTGGGCTGGTGCGGAGTAGTTTTCCGACGCCTGATAGTCCTTGTATTCGACAATATCAGCCAGGGCAGAAAGCGTCCCGCCGCTCTGCGGATTGTGCTGGTGGTCGTCAATGTGCTGTATCACGCGGGCCCTCAGATCAGGGCTGATTGTTTCCGCATCACCGCCTAATGTGACATGCTCGCGAAGCTTTCGCATCAGCTCGGGAGACTTGTAATCCGGCTCGCCCGGCTCTCCATAGTCGTCAAAATGGTCGGCCTGATCTAACAGATGTTCCATCTTCGAAACCATTGGTTCGTCTCCCTCCACAAGTTGAATGGCAAATTCTTCGATCTGTTCTTTGACCGCCTCAGCGCGCTCATCAAAGAGATCGGACATTCTTGCGATGGATAATGTCATCACATCGGCGGCATTCTCGCGGGCGGTCACTTCAACTTCCGGAGTGTTTTCGACTACCGACATTCCGGCTTGAGCCTTCCACGTGTCGGTCTCCACTTCTTGCCGTAAGCCGCGCTCAAGACGCGTGGTTGCGGTCAGCTCAATCCCGTATTGATCGGCCACTTCAGCATGGATCGAACGTAAGACGTCGATGTTCATTTCGCTGGTCATACCCATCTTCAACCATTGACCATTTTCGACGCCCCGGCAGTTCACTACGAGGTGCAAATGAGGGTTGTTGGTATCCTGATGAAAGACCGTCAGGTAGTCCCACGTATCGCCAAAATCACCGCTGCCGAACACGCGGTCAGCGAACTCCAAAGCTGATTGGTGAGCCGCGTCCGGATAGGTGCCTTCCGGGAAGGACACGATCATGTGGCGGGTGTAACCAAAATTCGTTTTGCCAGTGAATTCGTCGGCCCAGCTTTCGATCAGATCACTCACCTGATCGGCATCGAGGGAGGTCACGCCATTGTCCCGAATGTCCAGAACGCCCTCTGCCCGGTGGGTTAGATAATTGATCTGGCGGCGAAGCTCTTTGGCGTTTTTCACACCGCCCTTTTGAACGTGCTTCACGACAGCCTCGGGCTTCCCATACACGGCCCCAAGTCGACTTTTGACTGACGAGGCACGTGACACCAAGAACTTGAAGCGCTTCGCCGCTTGCAACTGTGCGTTGATCCGCTTTGAAAGATCAATGCCCTTGTCGGCCTCACGAAATGCCAGTTCGAAGAGCTGGGATGCTGTCAGATCAAGTGCCGCAGAAGTCATGTATCGGGCTCCCAGTGATCTTCTTTCATGATCCGTCGAATGGCGGATTCCGGTTCCCTGTTCCGGCGTGCAGCGCTAATCATCGCCTTCAGGTCCTGACGGTGCTGGATGATCGCACGATGGAGATTTTCAACATCGCGGCGGTCGTCATCCGTCCAAACCACGGTCCCGCGCTTGGCCGACTTCGCGAGTTGGTTGAGGTTGGTGTATCCGCCCTGGACCTGACGCAGATGCTTTTGCCAGAGATCCACAACTGCCGGGTCAGGGTCGAGATAGCCGATCAACCGATAGACAAGACGCAAGATAACCTGGTTCCGACTTTTGGCCCCGAGAGATTTCACGGCAACCTCCAATCGGGTGATTGCGTCAGTGGGCAATCGGACGGAGAACACGTCGGTATCGGCAGTTTTGCTCATAGTCTACAAATAGCTCAGCGTATTTTGTAACACAACCACCTAATCTTGTCAGAATCTCCTAGAGTAGACCGATGCGATTTGAGAAATCCTCATTTTCTCCAATCGTGATCGGAGTAATTCTGCTCTAGGAGGCTATGTCCACGCCGGGAAAAGGGTTCCGTCCCTTTTCCTTCCAGCAGGCGTGGGTGCCGGAGGACTGGCGCAGGGGCGCTCGCACTTATTTGCGAGTGACCCGAACAGCGCCCGTCACATTCCGGCACGTTAAAGTTCATTATGGCAATTGCCGCGCGCCTCAGCGCGCTCAATTCCCCGCCGCCAGGGCGGCGGGTGCCGAACGGTTGGAACCAGCGCTGCCGGTCAGGATAGCGCGCCAACTGTTCGGGCCGACTCTCGGCCACGGATGACGCCAGACTGACGGGCCGGACCGGCGCGGGACCGATCGAGGTCCCCACTTCCGACCTGCAGGCTGCAGGTCGGTGCTTTTTGTCCGGAGCGGATAATCCAAACCGCGCGCCCTAACCTTCAGGGTGGCTCTGTGCGGCACCGTGAGGTACATGCTGCGAATGCAGCAGTCGCGTTTTGGCAGCGGCAAACAAAGGCCACCACTGGAGGTTGTGCATTGTGAGGGCATGGGATTACCCGTTTGATCTGGTGCGGATCAAATGTGAGACCTGTGGACGGTACGGCCAGTACCCGAAAGAGCGGTTCATTGAACTGGTCGGCGCAAGCACACCGCTTCCCGACGCGCTCAAGATCATTGCCAAATCCTGCCCCCGCGAAAAGCACGGGCTGACCCTGCACAATCGGTGCGGCGCAGGTTATCCGGATCTCGCTCGAACCGTGGATGATGGGAAAAAGGAGCGTCGCTGATCAATGCTGATACCGTGATCCCGACGCGATGCGGAGACGCAGAAAAGCGGCTCCGAAGACCTTCAGAACCACGGCTGTGATTGCAGCGATGGCGCCAACCAAGCCAGTTGAAACCGCTATCGGGTACCAACGGCCTTCAGCATTAAGCTTGAAGGTTTCTGCAGCCAGCTTCGCAGTCAGCGCATTGAGATTTGCAATCTCAGCGCGCATCTTGTCGTCTGCAAGTCTGATTTCAGCTTCGGTCATGTCGCTCGTGCTCATGATGATCTCCTTTTGAATATAGGTTGAAAACCGTCTGGAAGCAAAGCGAACTCGCCCGCCCTGCACGGTCGCGGGCATTTGGACACGCCGAGTCAAGGACCGCCGTAGGCGGCGTGCGAGCGGCGCGGAACGCGACGCGAAGTCCTTTACCGGTGTGGTAGAATGACAAGACCGTGTGGGGGTGGGCCGTCCGGCCCTGGCCCGCGCTGGCGCGGGCCAGGTTAACAGCCGGACACGAAACTCAACGGATGGACCAGGTGCCGCACGGCTATGTTGTGCCGGCCGCCGCAGCGGCCGTCTAAGCGAAGCGCCCGTCGTGCAGCCGCCTAGGGGCGCAGGCCCCTGGGTGGCAAGGGACACCAAAACCAACCGTCGCACGCCTCGGTGTCGCCGTTTGGGAAACAATGAACTCTATCGCCCCTGTCCCTCGTGTCGCTGATTTCGGGCTTCGCCCGGCTTAGTGCTGCCAGTTGTCCCGGCCGTATTTCCGGCCGAGGATGGTAATGCGGTCCTGTCCATCGATGGGCACGCATTGGTGGATCAACTCACCAAACGGATTGACGCCATAGACAGAAACCTCGTCGTCACCAAATCCATAGATCACGAATTTCCAAGGCCCCCTGCCCTGCTCGCGGGTTTGAAAATACCCGTCGAGATTCCGGCACTCCCAAGCGCCTGCCCACCAGCTCGCGCCGTAGGTGCCTTTCTCGGTCGGGGCCATCGGTATCAAATCAAGTTGCTGCATGATCTTCTCCATCGAACAAATGGCGGGGGCCGCTAAAGCGGCCTCCCGGCTTTGCAGGGTTTCAGTGAGTGGTGGCTTCGGGTTGATACGGTTCGAACTGGTCGGAACCCGAATAGTCGGAATAGGTGACAAACGCCTCACGCAGCGCGGCCAGAGGATTGTTGGCAAAATCATCCTCGCGCTGATCGTCGTGCGGGATGCGTTCCCAAATGTCCTCATGAATGGCGGTCGTCAGATCCTCGGCCAACTCAATGAAGTCAGTCACCGGCACAAGTCGGCCGTCGCGGCGAGGAAACTGCCCAAAGGCAACATCACCGGCCAGAAAACCCTTTCCGGTTTCGATGGCGATCTGGCGGGCGATCCTGACAATCTCGCGGGCGTCCCATGCGTCATGGATAGCTGTTGCCAAAAACTCGGGCTCGTCTTTGCCGCCTTCGTTTTTGCGACCATAAATGGTCCAGAACTCGACCTCTCCGGCCTCGCACTGAACGGCGCATTCTTCGCCAGCATCATAGCGGCATGGCATGATTTCAAACCATTCGTACCCATCCAGCGTGTCACCAATTGGCAGGTTGTTGAATCGGTTGTGCGCGGGTGTGTTGGCGATTTTTGTTTGCATGGTCTCGGCTCCAAATTCGGTGGAAGGCGCGGCCCGGATCGAGCCGCGCGATGTTTCTCAGGCTGCGAGGCTTACGCCCTTCAGCTCGGCCATCTTTTCGGTGAGAGACCAGATTGCCCGGTTCAGGTGCTTGTTCTGGTCGATCCCGGCAACGGCGCGGGTGCGCTGGCGACGGGTGCGGCCGTTGCCATCTTTGACGCGGCCCTGCAGCCCGCCCTTGATGACGTTCTCCTGCAGGACATTGCCAACGGTCCAAAGATCGGACAGGCGGTCGGCGTTGCGGCGGGTTTTCAGCAGGGCATCGGCCTGAACCGGCGCGGTCTTGCCGTTCTCTTTGAGAGCGTCAGGAAAGCGCAGTTCGTGCACCACTTCCGCGAACACTTTGCGCTCGGCGGCGTCCAGCGCGATCCCCTTGAAGGTTTCGACCCGCTCGGCCACCTTTGGCGCATCTTCCAGAACGGTGTACGCCCCTTCGATCACTTCATGAATGGCATTACCGGAATGACGAACTTTCACCTCGTTGAAACTGTCACCGACCATCAGGCCGTTGGCGCAGACGAACCGAAAAAACCCCGGCACCATTTGATAAGACGATGTTCCGTCATTGGCGTTGACCAAGATGATTTCAAAGGCTTCGCCTTCGGCATTGGTGATCGAGCGGTGACGCAGGCGCATCATGTGCTTGGTAAACTCGGCCTTGCCGGGTGTACGGGTGTTGGCCTGTTGGGCAAAGAACGGGTCAAAGCCTTCCTTGCGCAACCCGGTCAGAACGTCGATTGTCGGAACCGCAACAAAGCGATCAGACCGGCTTTCGTGGGCTTCGGTTGCGAAGATCGAGGGCACGGCTTTGCGCAATTGATCGTCGGTCAGGGCCTCACCAGTGACCAGACCACCGCAAGACATTCCGCGCATGTAACGATTAAAGCTCATAGTATTTCTCCGAATCTAGGGGGGATGGGCGCCCGACGTTGCGGGCGCACTCACTGAAACTGCAGGGGTTACGCGCCGTAGAGGGCTTCTGCGGCGTCACGGGTGGCCTGTTCGCCTTCCGCAACGAGGTCTGCCGCATCCGTTTCCGCGAGTTCGGGAATGTGCATCAGGTTGGCGCAGTCATTGCGAAATGCCTGCAATGAACCCGGAAAAGCCGAAAGGCCGAATGTGCGGGCCGTTGAACTGACCAACACGGCCAATTCGGCAATATATGCCTCGTAGATCATGCCCACGCGCACCTTTGCGCTTTCCGTTTTGAAAGCGGCGTTGGCATTTCTCAGGGAAGTGGAAGCTTTAACCCGGCTCCAATAGCTCGGGTCGTTCGGGTTTTGAATGTCATTAGCCATGTTTGGCCCTTCTCTTTCGTGGCGATGCGGTTGCCGATGTGTCCCGGCTATCCGCTATGGGCGCGGCCTTCTGATCTGTTAGCTGAAAGACCCCGTGTCTTTCGGCTGGCAGAGCAGGGAGGGCAAAGCCCTGCCTGTGGCCTGAGGCGGGACTGTCACGGGGTCGGAGCGGCAAAAAAATGGGAGGGAACCGCGCGCAAGGCGCGTGGGAGGAACCGGTTTTTTTGACGAGGAGACGACGCGCCATGCGCGGCGCTTGCCCCTTGACCGGCCCGACGCAGGATGCGGGCGGATCGGGATGATGGGGCCGGCCCCCGGCCGGGCACAGCAGCCCCACTATTGGACAATGCCAGGGTTGGGGTGAGCGCGCGTCAGCGCGTTGATCCCCTGCCCTGTCCAATAATCAATGCGAGCCGCGCGCCCCGCGCGGATCTCCCCGGACTATTGCAAAAGCGGGCGTTACCCTTTGGGCCGAAACAAGCATGTCCTGGCGACCATTTGGCCGCGGTTAAGCTGGCTCGGGACGAGACAGATTCACCGCAGCAGGCCGAAGGGAGAAAGGGCGTGATTGGTTCGGGTCGGAGGCCGGTGTGCCGGCATCCGACTAGCACGCGGTCACGCGCCCCAAGGGCGCGGGATTTGCCACATCACTTTAATCCCCTGTCGCATACTTCAACAAACCCTCTTTCAACGTGCTCAATTCAATCAAGGTAACGGTCTGCTCTAGGGTTCGATTTTTAAGATTAATCAGTTCACTGATCTTCTGCTGAACGGTTTCCAGGTCTGAATACTTGTAGTGTGTTATCAGCTCGACGGTGGTGTGGGCTGAAACGGATTTCGTCGTCATTCGATTTCGCCTTTCAAAGCTAGGAGCTTTGAAAGTTTGTTCGTTTTTGAAATCGGGAAATCAGAGTTGGAAGGCTGCAACCGCCATGGCGCGATCGTTGGGATAGAAAAGATCAGGTCTGCTGGGATGTGATGCAGGAACCTGCGCGCCATGGCGATTACGGTTGTAAGTCCTCAGGAGGGGACTGATACTTTGGTAGTTTCGTCCAAGTTGTGGATCAATCTCAGATTTTAGGAAGGAACATGGTTGTGACGAACCGTGTTCAACTTGCGACGATTGGAACCCGAGCGACCAACGAGAGCGCCGTTTTTGGCGCTCATGTTGTCCGGCTCGGAGCCGGAGCAATGGAAAGGGCGACTTGCGCCGCCCTGCCCTTCCCTCAGTTCTGATCGTCGTCGTCATTCCGTTTCGGGAAAGCAACCATTTCGACGCCGGGAAACATATCGTGTTTGACCTGGATCGAGGTGATGTTGCCGTGATCGTCGGTGTTTACAAAGGCGACACCGCAGCGGTTCCAGAAGTTCTTGCCATCTTTTTCACCGGTTTTGACGTTCAGTTTCAGAGTTTGAGTTGCCATTGGTTGATCCTCGCTTTTGAGTGTTTCGATGAACATGGGAGAAGCGGGCATAAAGGGGTTGTCAGCAGGTAATTTGTTCCGCGAGGAATGCGCAGAAGGCGCAGGGGAAATTACCTGTTGAAGTGGAGCGCCCGGAACGGGGGCTGCGCGGCTACCACGACTGCCCGATTATGTTCATCAGAGAAGAAACACGTCAGCGAGGATCTTCACTGGCAACGGGTTTGAGGCTGTCAGACCGAGTGAAAGGCAAGATCTTCTGGGGCCGAAGCGCGCGGAACGCTTGAACAGTGTGAAACCGCAATACGCGGCGACATCGCCTCGATCCGACACAGGCGCAGTGTGCAGATCCGCGAGCTGGTCGCTTTCCCGAAATGGGATGACCTGCGGAACAAAGATTAAGGGCGCATTGTCGGTGCAAGTCGCCCTTTCCTGTCGGCGGAGGTGGAGGGCCGGATTTTCAAAGCAATGCTCAATCTCCGAGCATGACTGTTTGCCACGTCTGAATAACACGGCCAGGGCGACGAACAGGAACGCGGCCAATGTCTTCAGCTCGTGGGTTCCAGACTTCGACGTGCATGTATTCACGGCCATCCTTATGACATGCAAACGGAGGGATATCGAGCGGCCAGTCGTGGCCGACGATCTCAACGAGATCGGAGGCGAGATAGGTCACTCGGCGGCGGCAAAGGTTACACCGCAGGGTCAAGACCTGGTGCGACTGAGCCGCGTCCTTCATGGTGCGAAACGGTTTACCGGGATGCGCGCGTATGGGTGGATTCGAAGCAGGCATAGTAAGAACAAATAAAGAACACGCACAACCTTGTCCAAACCGAACTGCGCGCATAGCCTGTCTGAATGTGTAACCTCTATTCGAATACGACCACGCAAGAAGCCATGCGGCAATTGTTCGACGTGCCTGCCGCGCGTGATGAGCTGGGCAACGCATCGGCACAACCGGCAATCTTTCCAGATGGGCAATCGGTGATCGTGACCGCTGACGTTACGGGTGACAGATCGTTGCGTTTCGCCCGATGGGGTTGGAACAAGGCAAAATTCGGCTGGGTGACCAATGTGCGCAACCTGAGTGGTTGGCCGTGGAAACACGTGATCGAGGACAGGTCGCAACGATGCCTTGTGCCCGCATCTTCGTTTTCGGAATACCACCCGACAGAAAAGATCCTCGGAACAACCGGAAAGCCGATCAAAGCGGCGAGCTGGTTTCGCATGAAAGGTGAAACAGCGAGGCCACCGTTTGCGTTTGCTGGCTTCATGCGCCGCTGGGATTGGGAAAAAGACGGTCTGCGCAAGAAGTCCGACGATGCGCTTCGTGACGGGGGGCAACGGATCTCGGCTATGGCCTTCCTGACAACCGAGCCGAACACCATTGTTGCGCCGATCCATCCCAAAGCCATGCCAGTTATTCTCAGCACAGCCGAAGAGTTTGAGACCTGGTTGCATGGCTCACCGGAAGAGGCCGCAAGGCTGCAGAGGCCGTTACCTGACGATCTGCTGGAACTGGCATTTACTGGTGAGAAATCGGACGCGGCCGAGTGACAATGAAAGATGTCGTTCGGCCCTGGCCCGTGCTCTGCACGGATCAGGTTAACAGCCGAACTCACCACCCGATCCGGTTGGGCTCTAGTGCTCAACTAACAATCTCGGAAATGCGGGACTTTTGAGACATTCCGTAAGCAATTACCTACACAGAAAGTGGTCAGTTGACCCGCCTTTCATCTGACCGATTTAGTTTGGTGGGGAGTCTAGGATTCGAACCTAGGTGGGTTGCCCCAACGGATTTACAGTCCGCCGCATTTGACCGCTCTGCCAACTCCCCTGAGTTGGTGCCTTGGGGAAATTCGCCACTGATGAGCACTATTTTAGGTGCCGCTCTAGAAGCATAGCTACCAAGGCAAGGAATGGGTCTGGTGGTGTGTGTGGAGTTTGAAACTATCGACCAGCGCCCATTATTCGGACGCTTCCGCGTCCGTTAGATATAATAGGCCAGTGTTTGGTTCATCAGTTTCATAGCGGCCAACTAGCACGGTAATTTGCATAAAACAACAGGTTAAATCATGCGCTCGCGGTGTCTTAGTATTCTGGTAAAGAGGGCTCGAAGCAGTCGTCGGAGGACGAGCTAATCTCTCGAAGCATCAGCGGTCACACTTGATATTCGTGCACATAAGAAAAGACCCGCCGAAGCGGGCCAAGTTCTCTCGCCACGAGAGGAATTTTGATCAATTAGCTGGGGCTCATGTCAGGGCATGAATTGTGAAGGAAATAACGCTTACCGCAAAGCTCAACCCAAAAACGTAAACAACCAAGCGCCGCCCGGAGCGCCACGTCCAAGCTATAGATGTTTCAAGGTTCTTTTTTTGATCGTCGGGCGTGCCCTCGAACATGATCCAGACACAGATTGCAGCAACAGCAAAACCTGCGAATACGAAATATTCCAAAACAAACTCCTTTCAGATCAACGATTGCGCACCCGATCGACAACGCCGTCATAGGTGATCGCGGTAATCCGGTCCTCAGTGCGGCGGGTCATCTCGATCCCGTCACCGGTCATTGTTGTCTCAGCGTGTTCGGTCCATTTGAAAATGCTGCCGTCCGCTTCGACATGGGTTTCATCTTCGGCGGCACGACGTTTGACAGAACCATCATGGTGAACCTCAATGATTGTGCCGTCTGCCATTCGGACGGTCACAGAATGATCATCAACCGCAACCCCTTGCCACCAAATTTCAGCATCGCGGCGCACAACGATCCGATTGGGGTGTAGCTTGATTTGCACATCCTGGGTTTCCTCTGGGTCAGCTGCTTTGACCACAACCAGCGCCTCTTGCTCGGCGGGGGCACCATGAATTGACGCGCTGCCGTTCTTTGGCGGCCAAAACTTCGGTTCATCGCGTTGGCGCTTGTTCTGATCCTTGTGGAACGCAATATACATCTGCGCGGACTTCCAGACGCGGCGTGCCGCGTCACCAACTTTTACAGGTGTGGTTGCTGTCGTCATGCCATATCCGTTTTGGCGAAATCATCGCCCTTATAGATGAGTTTAAGGCGATAAGCCTTCGCGCAGGCATAGGCGAAACAATCGCCAAAATTCAGGTCTGCTGGATGACCCACCGCCTTGCCGTATTCTGCGGCGGCGCGGATCGCAGCGTCGCCGATGCTGCTGGTAATGTGAATGTCGCGCACCGAAAGTTCGTCCAATAACTGGCTTACCGCCGCTGTACTGTCGGTCAGCAACTCCGGGCTTGGCTTTTTGTGCTTGCCAGATCGCGCCCGTGCAAAGGAAACACTCGCCTCGAAGCGCGCCAAAGGAGATGTGAACAACTGATCTGTGACCGCCTCGATGCGGCGAACAAGGTCCTCATATCCCGGCTCTCGCAACAAAATGGCAACGATGGCAGAAGCATCAATGTACATCACATGCCCTCATACATTTCGTCGGTGTATTTCTTCATGTCAAAATCCGGGTCCGGCACGCCAATCGCGTCGGCGCGTTCCAAGAGCGGCTGCAACCTTTCCAAGAGGGGCTTTCGATTGTTCTCAGCGTCAAGCTGTGCTTGTAAAGCTTTGCGAACTGCGTCAGTTTTGGTTTTGGCTCCCGTTGCAATCATGACCTTTTCGGCCAGAACATCGACAGCATCGTCTCGAATATAGAGCGGCATATGCATATCCTCCTGTTGCCTATATGTATATCCTAAGATGGATATTCAAGCAATTCAAAAACGAATATTCAGGTGTCTTTTTCACCGCTTTTAACGGCTTTCCAGTTGTCACCCTGCGGGATCACATCGGCCTCACGTTTCAACACAGCCGCACGGTTGTTGAGTGCAACAATAATCGGCGTTGACGGATGCGCGGCCCGGTTGCCCCGCGTCGGCCTGCAAAGGTATGAGGGGCCGTATTTTAACAGGTACAGAGCGGTTTCGATGGCCTCGATGTCGGTCTCCGCATAGATCATAGTCAAGGGCATGATCCCGCTATGGGTCGTCAGGTCCCGGTTGCGCTTCTCCGACGAACGCCGCCGGTCAAGCTTCATCGCCGCAAGACACCACTCGGTGACGCTGCTCCACGTGACCGTCGTGCCCGGTGTTCTGTAGATAGATCGTGTCATGTTCTTGTTCCCCAGCCAGGGGACAGGGCGCTTGCGCGCCCTGCCCTGCTTTCCTCAGCCCATGCCCTCGGGCAACCACGTGTCGATCCGCTTGAGCGCAGTCGTGCTCAGTTTCATGGCGTCGCGGGTTTCGGGGTCGTTGAACAGTGCGTCCAGCTTCTTGCGCTTCTCGCCAACCCTCAGCGCTTCAAAGCTGACGGCTTGCGGCTGCGATTTTTTCAAACCCAGAACGGTGTTCCAAATCTCGTTGAGATAGGGACCGGCAATACGGCTGAAAAAATTATCGAATGTCGGGGTCCAGACCGTGCGAATATCGGTTTTGACCTCCTTGTCGATCAAGGCTTTCAACGCCTTGTCGCCGCCGCTCAACAGGCCCGCCAGATGCCGGATCAACTCCGCCTGAACATGGTCATCACCTTTCTTGCGAAATGCGCGGAACTCCTTTGCGTAGTCACGGTCAAAGGCGTCACCGCTCCATTCGGTCGGGGTTGTCAGACGGTCATCCAGAGCATAGCCGTTGGCCTCGGTAGTGGGCCAGTTTGGTACGGTGTTCTCACTCAGGCCGATGGGGTTGCTGTACTTTGTGCCGCCCGAAACCTGAAACGCCAGCAAGGCAAGGATCAGATCAGGGTTATTGACCGCAGCATGTTGGCGCGCACCTGTCACGACGCGGGCCAGATCGTCGGCCAAAGCCTGAGACATGCGAGGCTTTGCCGAGGTCTCCGCTTTCATCGGGGCTTTGTGTTTCGATGCCTCCAAAACACCGGCCTCAATCGCGGCCTCTTTGTCCTCGGGCTTCACAAGTCCTTCGGTCACACACAACCCACCTGCATGGGTGACATTAAGAACAACCCCGGCGCAGTCTTTCTGCACATCCGAATATGCCCCATCCACGATGGCTTGAAGGTCTGAGAGTTCCTTTTGCCCCGGTTCGTCCAGAACCTCACCATTGGCAAGTTCGGCCAGTTCGTCATAGCGCTCGCTCTGTTCCTCGGTCAAAACGCCTTGCTCAGCATAGATACGGGCACATTTCATCTGGTCGATATCCCAGCCGCCGAAATGGGTATCGTTGACCACTTCGGCCCATTTCCAACCGTTCTCTTGCCGGATGGTGCGCGCAGTTTGCGCCAGCTTATCGGCAAAGCACTGGTCAAGGATTGTCTCGTCGTCCAGCAAGGTCTTTTCCGCGAACAGGTCAGCAGAAACACGGCCTCCGGCTTCCTTGTAGGCATCCAGACCGACAAACCGCGCCCGCCGATCCGTCGCGCTCACGGCGTCGGGTTTCAGCATGTTCTTAATCTGATGTTCGGACAGGTTGCCTTTGCGGGCCTGTTCCAAAACTTGCAACAGCAGCGTTTCGTCACTGGCAAGGGTAAAGGCTTTGGCTTCCCCAAGACTGATTTCCTTGGCTTCCAATGCGTCCAGAACAGGGGCAGGCAAGTTCGCCAATGCCAGACGTTTATAAACATGGGCCTCGGTCACTGCAAAGGCGCGGGCGATCCCGTAAACGGGTGCCCCAGCCTTCTCCATCTTGCCATAGGCGCGGATTTCTTCGGCAGGTGACAGGTTCTTGCGGTTGATATTCTCCGCATTCGCCCACGTTTCGGCGGTTTCAACATCGGGGGCCAGCATGACCAGCGGGTTCGCAAGTTCCGGGTGCGTCGTGGCAAGGTTCGGATGTTTCTCGGCCAGATGTTGCAACGCGCGCAGGCGACGCCCACCGGCTACGATTTCTGCGCCGCCATTGTCGTCGGCAATACCGGCAATGCTCTGGATCAGGCCAGCGGTCCAGATGGACTCGGCCAGTTCAATAACCTCGGCCTCCGGCACATTCTGGCGCGGGTTAAGCGGCGATAGGATCAGTTTGGCCAGCGGGAACCGGGCTGATGTGGCGATGATTTTTTCGTGCTTGCTCATAGGGCAAATCCTTGTTTCGTGGCAAAGTTGTGTGTTATGGGTGCCCCAGCCCTGTTGGGCTGAGACGAGGCCGCTTAAACGGCTGCGTTTTGGATCAGGAAGCGGCGTCCGATGTCGAAGTCATCGCCCTTCCTGATTAGCGCCCACGCTTCCGCGATACGCTGCTGCAAGATTTCATTGCTCATATTCTCACCTCCTTTCGTGCGCAGGTTGCGCGTTGGTCGTTTCAGAACCGGACTATTCGTCCACGCTGAAAACGACCGCTCCATCCTCGACCGTGTAGGGAACGGCCTTGGACAAAAGCTTTTCGATGGCGGTGCCGGGGATGGTCGGGAACGATTTGCACATAGCGTCAAACAGCTTGGGGCGATCATCAGCAAATGCGTAGCCGCTGATAAACCAAGCGATGACGTTTGGTGCGTACACCAATTCCGACGAGGAAATGCGATAAGTAACCATGAATGGTCTCTCTCTTTCGTGGCGATGCGGTTGCCGATGTGTCCCGGCTATCCGCTAATGGGCGCGGCCTTCTGATCTGTTAGCTGAAAGACCCCGTGTCTTTCGGCTGGCAGAGCAGGAAGGGCAAAGCCCTGCCTGTGGCCTGGGGCGGGACTGTCACGGGGTCGGAGCG
Source organism: Ruegeria sp. BI11 (assembly GCF_056538005.1). NCBI lineage: Bacteria > Pseudomonadati > Pseudomonadota > Alphaproteobacteria > Rhodobacterales > Roseobacteraceae > Ruegeria > Ruegeria sp. BI11. Next base: position 43,391 of record NZ_JBQFSM010000019.1, read on the forward strand.
GCAAAAAAATGGGAGGGAACCGCGCGCACGGCGCGTGGGAGGAACCGGGTTTTTTGACGTGGAGACGACGCGCCATGCGCGGCGCTTGCCCCTTGACCGGCCCGACACAGGATGCGGGCGGATCGGGATGATGGGGCCGGCCCCCGGCCGGGCTCAGCAGCCCCACTATTGGACAATGCCAGGGTTGGGGTGAGCGCGCGTCAGCGCGTCGATCCCCTGCCCTGTCCAATAATCAATGCGAGCCGCGCGCCCCGCGCGGATCTCCCCGGACTATTGCAAAAGCGGGCGTTACCCTTTGGGCCGAAACAAGCATGTCCCGGCGACCATTTGGCCGCGGTTAAGCTGGCTCGGGACGAGACAGATTCACCGCAGCAGGCCGAAGGGAGAAAGGGCGTGATTGGTTCGGGTCGGAGGCCGGTGCAGCTGGCGTCCGACTAGCACGCGGTCACGCGCCCATAGGCGCGGGATTTGTCCAACATACAATGTCAGCGAAGCGGACTTTTCTGCCGATCGGTTGCCAACTAAGATTGCACAAGCAATCTAAGCTAAGGTCATCGAATGTATCAAAAAGCTGAGCTGGTTTTGGAAATAAACAAGCTGCACAAGTTAATGTACTCATCCGCAACCGAGAATGAGATCGACGATCAAGTGTCTAAGATGTCGAAAAATATTCTCGATCCTGAATGGATGGACTATGTGTTTCACTCCGACGAATTTACCAATCCTGACGGCAGCTTCAAATCTAAGGCATTAGCAGAAAAGATAATTTCATATAGACCAATTTTTCTTTGAGAATTCGTGCACTTTGGGCTCAAACCAGTCATCTGACGGTTTCAGTAGGTCATCGGGTCGGTTCAGACGGTATGAAGGCCTGCTATGCGGAGATACTGTTGAAAAAGTCTGTTGATTGGTTGCTGTTGTCCTGATTCACTTGTTTTGAGAGTGGGAGGGCGCGGCGATGATGGGAC
>NZ_JBQFSM010000020.1:0-34766 GCF_056538005.1 Ruegeria sp. BI11
TCCCACGCACCACCAACAAAATGACCCGCATGAAACCGCTTCCCCATCAAACGACCCTGCATGTCAACAAAACAAACCAAAACCGTGTCAACCGATCCAACGTCAACCTGAGAACGCAACTCGTCTAATTTGAGAACTCTGCTCACGATGCTTCCTCCCTGATCGTGATATCGTTTAGCGCCGGCTGCAGCAGCGCTAGTATTTCATTCGCCATGTCCGCGACCTGTTCGCCTGTGCGCAGCAAATCATTGCGCACCTCTAGCATCACATTTGGCAACCCTCGGCCGAGCGCGTGCAGGCGCAACGAATGGGTGACCCCGTCACCCGGGCCATAAGGTTCATTTCGTTCTGCCCGGCGATGTGGAATACGATCCACATAGTTCAGCATCGCATCCACCAATCGACTATCTTCATCATGTAAAAGACCCAGTTCGACCGCTCGACGCTTACCGAAATAGACAGGAGTAAAGGAATGTACCGTCACGACCACAGTGTCTGGCCCGTGCGCGTCCAGAACCTCTGAGACAGCAGTGCAAAACGGATCGTAAACCGCAGCCGTTCGCGCATCTCGCTGGACCTGCGTCAGGCCTACATTCCCTGGAACCGAAATCTGCTCTGATTGCTCAGGCATAGCACTTGCAGCCTCTGGGGGACGGTTGCAGTCATAAACCAAGCGCGACACGGTCGAGGCTACGACCGGCGCATCCAAAACCCGCGAAAGTTCCAACGCCAGGCTTCGCGCGCCAGGGTCCCAAACCGCGTGGCTATGCCGGTCGGCAGCGGACAAGCCCAGTTCACTGTAATCTGACGGAATCCGAGAGCTTGCGTGTTCGCACAACAGAACCACCCTGCCCTGCCCCTTCTCGTTCAATACCTCTACTGGTGCAGTCATCTCATCACCTTTGATCCCGTATGTATTTCCGTCCAGGGCATTTCTTCGGGAAGGCTGATGAGGAAGCTGCACGTCGCCATAGTTCTAACCATTCACCACGTTCAGCATTTCCGCATGCAGTTCGGGTGTTGCTGCCGAAATTACCCGGCCGTCCGACTCCAGGTTAAGCGGCCTGCCATCCCAGTCTGTCATCACACCACCCGCAGCCTCAATCACTGCCAAAACCGGCAGAAAATCATACGGCTGCAGGTCGTAATCAATCACCGCATCCACATGGCCCGCTGCCAGCAGGGCATGAGGGTAGCAATCATAGGCGAAACGGCGGGTCTGACCGGAGTGCATCAGTTTTGCAAACAGCGAAGGATGATCACGATAAATCTTGTCGCCTTCGTTCACGAACAGGATGGCCTGATCCAATTGCGTTTGGTTGGACGTCATGATCGCTTCACCATTCAGGGTTGCGCCCTGGCCGGGAACGCCTGCAAAAACCTCATTTAACGCAGGCATGCCGATCACACCGATATCCGGTTTGCCATCGACCAGATGCCCCAGCAAGAAGCCAAACAGCGGATGCCCTGAAAGGAAGGATCTTGTGCCGTCGATCGGGTCAATGATCCAGACTTCACGTCGGTTTTGCCCTTCAAACCCATGCTCTTCCCCAAAGATGCCGTGATCCGGAAAATGTTGCTGTAGATAGGCGCGGACCTCCTTCTCGACACCTTTGTCCGCCTGCGTTACGGGGCTTTCGTCCGACTTGAATTCTACGCCCAGCCTGCCGCGAAAAAACCCGCGGGCCGCAGTGTTGGCCAATTCGGCAATCGTCATCGCATGTGATACCAGATCAGCCACTGCGGTCGTTTGTGTGCTTTTTGGGTTCAGCATCCGGTTCCGTCCTGTCTGATGATTAATCGCGGGTCCAGGGCGGCGACAAACTTGGAGTCAGGCCACCATTTCACGTCGCCAATAGTGCCAAGCTTTTCAAGAAAGCGATGAACACGCACCGAGCTGCGACAGCCAGCAATCCACTCCTGGCGATTCAGATTGTCGTTTACTTGCCGCATCAAAAACCGGATTCTTGCCTTCATTCACCCTATATTTCCACAAAAACATACAACTTCAACATTTAATTTCCGATTTTATTTGTTTTTGTCCAATTCATGTGGGTTTTTGGGGTAATTGGTTTCCCCAGCCTAGTACGAAGTTTGGGACATCACGCTGCTGTCAGGTGATTGAATGGGAAATCGGCCGTCAGCTCAGCAAATCTCTGAAAGGACAGTATCTGCCCCCAGCACTAACAATATGATCATCTGTACGGCCTTGGCGTCTTTCAAAGTTGAAGATACGGATAGGTTGAATTTGGATCGATCGTAGCATTCATCCACGTATACAATTGTCCCAACTACAAGGTTCCGACGCTCAATTCATCGTAGATCCTCTTCCAGCAACAATAGGTCCATTCAACAACGTCGATCTGTTGGATCACATGCAGACGGAACATGCTTCAGACCATCAGGATCTCAACTTACCGTAACTTTGAGACACCTCTTAAGGTTTTGCGATGTATGAAACGTCCGCCAGACGTCTGATCACCGGATTTTGAGCGAAAACAATTGGCTACATTTCGTTCTGACAGAGGCCGAATCCCGCGGCAAGGTGACCGAGAACAAACTGACAAGCGCCTTGCACCTCACCCGCCCTCTGGTATCAGCAGCGCACTGAGCCACAAGTGCGGTACAGGAGCGGCCCGAATTGTTCGACATCACCATAATCTGCACAGCAGCCTTCCTGGCCGGTGTTCTCAACGCTGTTGCAGGCGGCGGTAGCTTTTTGACCTTTCCGGCGCTTGTTTTTGTCGGGGTTCCGCCGATCCCAGCCAACGCTACTAGTGCCGTAGCAGTTTTTCCTGGATACCTCAGCGGAGCAATGGGGTTCCTTTCGGAATTGCGGGATTTCGATCGCCGTGCGCTGACGACGCTTACTCTTCTATCGATCATGGGCGGCGTTGCTGGTGCTGTGTTGTTGCTGATCACACCGTCTGAGGTTTTCAGCTTTGTGGTGCCGTGGTTGTTGCTGTTCGCCACTTTACTTTTTGCGTTCGACAAAAAGGTCCGTGTGCTGGCACGCAGCGAGGAAGGTGCAAGCTCTTTTGGCAAAACGGCGGCAACTCTGGCAGTGACCACTTATGGCGGCTATTTCAACGGCGGCTTGGGGATCGTTTTGCTGGCCCTGTTTTCGGGGCTGGGCATTCGCGACCTGAACGTGATGAACGGTCTGAAAAACGCGATGTCCTTCATCCTTTCGGCAGCTTCGGTCCTAACCTTTGTCCTAGCTGGTATAGTTTACATACAGGAAGCCGCCGTAATGATGATAGCATCAACGATCGGCGGTTATGTCGGTGCAAGGCTGGCTCGCCGACTGCCTGTTCGGGTTGTGCGTGGTATTGTCATAGCTGTCGGGCTGGGTATGACCGTGTTGTTTTTCTTAGCTGATACCTGAGCCATTCCAGCATTGCAGAGCAAACTACTCTCAATTAGGCCGCTGATAAAATTAGAATACCCTAGACTTTCATACTGGCCAAAACTTGGTTAAGTACTTGCGCCAGACCCAATGGATGTTCAAGTGGTTGAATTTCCAGCATTCTTGTCCACAACCTCGAGTATTCTGTTTCTTTGGATTTTACCAGACGGGCCCTTTGGAAGATCAAGCAGGATATGAACCTCATCGGGCGACTTGAAGCGACCCAACAGGGCTTCGCAAATTTTCGATAACTCCAGAGGAGTCAATTCTGAACCTTCTCGAATTTTTACAGCGGCTTCGACGGTTTCGCCGTAGCTGCTGCAAGGGCGTGCAAAAGCTGCAGCTTCTACAACATCAGGGTGAGAATAAAGTGCTTCGTCGATCTCGCGCGGAGCAATGTTCTCGCCACCCTTTATGATTAGTTCTTTTAACCGTCCGGTGACAAAAACGTACCCATCCTTGTCCATCCGGGCGAGGTCACCGGTACGTAGCCAACCATCGGAAGTAAATGTACCCGCCGTTGCATCGGGATTTTTGAGATACTCCAGCATTACATTCGGTCCGCGAATGACCAATTCACCTTCCGTTCCGTTTGGTACCCGTCGAAGGTTCGCGTCAACAATCGCTGCTTCGTTTCCATAAGCGATACCGGGAGATCCGATCTTACGTACACCCGGAGGCAAAGGGTTGGATAGAATCTGCGCGGCTGTTTCCGTTAGGCCCATGGTTTCCACGATAGGGATTTCGAACCGGTCTTCAAAAGCCCGCTGCACGTCCGGCGCCAATGCTGAAGACGCAGAACGGCCGAAACGAACCCGCTGACGGGTTGGAGTATCCGGCTTGGTATCCGAGTGCAGCAGGTGAGAAATTATGGTTGGCACTACCGAAAACCAAGTTGACTTAACCTTGCCCAAATTATCCCAGAACCGGCTGGCAGAAAATCTCTCGCACATGGCCAACGATCCGCCTGAAACCAAGGTTCCCATGACTGTCACACACAGCCCGTTAATGTGGTAGATTGGCAAAACGCAAAACCCACGATCGGCCTCGGTCAACTCATGAGCAACTGTGGCCGTCCAGCCGCCAGCCAGTAGGCTGGAATGCGTGTGAACTACACCCTTTGGGCGTCCGGTCGTTCCGGATGTGTACATCAATAGCGCATCACTATCGGACGAGATGCTGTGCAGGTTATTGCCAGTATCAACGGCATCTGCAACTTGCAACGGGCTGATCCTGGCAGGATCGGCTGTACGCTCGAACAAACCCGTTTGTTCGGGATGCACAAAGCCATAACGCGCGCCGCTGTGTTCCAACGCATAGGCGACAGCACTGTCACCAGCGACGAGGTTTATCATCGTTGCTCGGAAGCCGCCGTAGAGAACGCCAAATAGAACCTCCAGCGCTTCACGGCAATTGGGGTAGAGGATCGCAACGCTTTCGCCTTTTGCAACACCCATCTCAGTCAACATGACCGCGATACGGCGGGCAGTTAAACGCAATTCACCCCAGCTTAAGTCCGGTGCACCGTCCGGGAAAACAAACCCGGTTCCTCCCTGACTAGCTCTCTGATCCAGCCAGTCGCGGACGGTTCCTTTGGGCGGTTCCATCATTGTCCGACCTCCGACCAATAGAGGCCAAAAATCTCCTCCAATCCGGGTTCACACGGGGGTATTTCCCGCACAATCTTGGTTGTCTGGACGAAATGCCGCCAATGCAGATTGGTGTCGATGGAATTCCCACCCCAGCTGCCGCAACCCATCGAAAGGGAAAAAGGCATTCCATTCGTGAAGCTGCCGCCTGTGGCAAAGGTATGCGGCTGATTTACAATGACCCGACAGGTTGGCAAATCACGACCCAGCCCAATCACACGCTCGTCGGCGCCAGTATGTATGCCAACCGAATGCCCGGCCCCCTGATGCGCCAAAATGCGAGACGCAAGGGTCTTGGCCGCCTCAAAATCTGCAGCACGATAAAGTGCCAGAACCCGACTGAGTTTTTCACCGGACAAAGGATGATCCGGACCTATCCCATCAGTTTCGACTGCCAGAAACTTAGTCCCCTCGGGTACTTTGCCGGCCATCCCCAAGGCTTCGAGCATTTTGTCAGCGTCCTGCGCTATGGCCGAACGGTTGAGATGTCCATCGGGCCAAAGTCGCGCCACGATGTCGCTTGCCTCAGAGGACGACACAAGGGCACCGCCCTCGGCAGCCATCGCAGCGACGAATGCGTCATAGACCGCATCCACAACGACTAGCGCGTTTTCAGAAGAGCAGGACGTCGCGTTGTCAAAACACTTTGAAGCCGTGATTTTGGCTGCGGCTGCCTGCAAATCAGCGGTCTCGTCCACAATCACCGTCACATTGCCAGCACCAACCGCCACGGCCGGGGTACCGCAGGATTGCGCGCGGTGGACATTATTCTGGCTGCCGGTACAGATCACCCGATCAACAGTTTCCATAAGCCGTTGTGTCTTGGCCTTTGATCCGGGTGCTGGGATCATCTGAACCAAATTCGGATCCAGCCCTAGCTTGTCGAATTCGGAATGGATGTAGCCAATCAACATCTCGCACGACGCCACACCTTTGGGTGACGGCGCCACAACAATGGAATTGCCGCCTTTTAGCGCATTAATGATGTTGTTCGCGGGTGTCGCGGCAGGGTTAGTCGACGGAACAACCGCTCCGATAACTCCGATAGGTCGAGCAATCTCAGTAATCCCAGTTGTCGGATCATCACTGATGATGCCGTGGGTTTTCGCGTCTGCGATATCGCGCAACAAGCCCAGAGTCTTACGGTGGTTCTTGGTTATCTTGTCGGGCACATTGCCCAGACCAGTGGTTTCAACGGCAACTTCGGCTAGTGCCCGATTGCGCCTTGGCTCCATGATGGCCCATCCCGCCGCCAGCGCCGCTTTGTCATATAACGCCTGACTGCCACGAACTTCAAAGGCCGCTTGGGCTGCGCGCGCCTGTGCAACGATACGATCTACTTCAGCGATTTCGGGTGAAATCCCGTCCTGAGCGTTCATCTTGGTCCTCAATATGTTGTTCGGGGCGGACCCACTCCGCCCCGCTGTGTCCGTCTGGCTTAGAGACCGGCCAGCAACTCGTTCAGTGTCTGCTGACGCTGAGCCCACATCTCGATCACTTCATCACGTGTCATGATGTGCATGGGTGAACCGCCAGCCTCCATTTTCTTGGCGACGCGGGAATTGGCAAACATCTCGGGCACCGTAGCCGAGAGTTTTTCGATAACCTCAGGCGGCGTGCCTTTGGGCACCATCACGCCTCGGAAGTTGACCGACGAATTGTCAACTTCCAGCCCTTGTTCCATCATTGTCGGAACGTCCGGTAGGAAAGCGTTACGCTCAAGGTCAGCAACCCCGAGAATTTTGACGTTGCCAGCCTCTTGCGCGCGGAACGCATCAGACAGGTTGTTGATGCCGCCCATGACCTCACCGGCGATCACCGCTTTCATCGCTGCAGCCCCACCACCTTTGGTCGGGATGTAAGCCATCTTGGTTCCAGCGGACTTGTCGATCTGCAATGCTGCAATGTGGTGGCCGACAAAAAGACCCGCACCTGAAACGGTCAGCTTGCCAGGGTTTTCCTTGGCAAAGGCGACAACATCTTCCATCGAGTTAAACTCACTGTCCGCGCCAACTACGAATACAGCTGGGTCGGCACCCCAGTTCGCGATGGGTTCAAAGCTGTCGGTCGAATATTCCACGCCACCTTTAATCGACTGAGCAATGAAATGCGGCACGTTATAGGCGGCAAGAGTGTAGCCATCCGGATCAGCCTGGGTCGCAAACCAGTTCCACCCTACGCGGCCCCCTGCCCCGGGTTTATTGATAATGGCAATGGGCATTCCCAGCGCGTCTTCGTTTCCAGAGGTCATGGTAACAATGCGCGCCTGAAAGTCGGTCGCGCCGCCTGCGCCGTAACTGACCATCATCATAATCGGCCGGTCGGGGTATTCCTCGGCCACCGCCGCGCCTGTCATGCCCATGAGGACCAATGCGGCCCCTGCAATCATTCGTTTCATTTGCATTTCCTCCCTAATTTGGTTCATCCGCAAACTTTGCGGTCAGAACAGAATTTCCTTTGGTGTGTAGACGTTCAGAAGCATGGCGAAGAGCCCGTACATCACCGCCAAAAAGATTGCCGTGATGACACCGCGCTTGACCCAGGTTTTGGCTTCGGAATGTGGGGCTGGATCGTAAATCGACAGCAGAACGAAAAATGCGATGGCCGTCGCCGTGTAGAAGCCCAGCGACTTGGCCGCCCAGAACACGTAGATCAGTGTAATGACCAATCCCGGTAGCATGTTCAGGAACATCGCGCGTGTCACGCCGTTCCCGACCTTGGATAAGCCCATTACCGCTTTGCCAAACGTCCATCCGGCCAAAACCACGAAGACTGATGCGATCAGACGCGGGAACAGGAAGGCCTCGGCCGGTTGCTGGGTATAGCTGACCCAGGTCACCCAAAGACCTACGGCGAAAACCAGACCCGACCCGAATATGTGTTGCGAGCGGTTCATGCCTGCGCCTCCTCTTTGGTGGTGTAGCGGCGGCTGCGCAATTCCATCCAGACCGAGTATGCGATTGAGGCCAGCACCACTGCGATCAGGAACAGGTTCAATCCGCCGGTCAGGAAATACGACGCCTTACCTACGGTCGCATCCGCGATCATGCCGCCTTGAATAAAGTTGGCCTCGGCGATGGGTCCAAGGATCAGTCCCAGAACCAACGGGGCAGCAGAGAAGCCAAAACGTTCCAAGAAGAACATACCGATGCCGAGGCATGCCATCACATAGACATCACCCATCGAGCCCTGCACCGAATAGGCCCCGAAGACCGACAGAGCCAGAACGATAGCCGCCATAACCGATTGTGGCACCTGAGCGACCCGTGCGGCAAGACCGGCCACATAGAGGCCGAAGATGCACATCAAAACCTGCCCGATTAGCATGGAATTGATGAATGTCCAGGCCACATCAGGATGGTTGTCGAACAGATCTGAGCCCGGGAAAATCCCGTGGATCAGCAATCCGCCCAGCAGGACGGCGGCGGTTGGGCTGCCTGGGATCGATAGTGTCAGCAGCGGCACCAGAGATGGGCCCACCATCGCGTTATTGGCGGATTCCGCGGCGATGACGCCTTCGGAATGTCCTGTTCCGAACTTGTCTTTTTCGGACGAGAACTTCTTGGTCTGGTCATAAGCGACGAGCCCCGCAATCTGCCCACCGACACCGGGGATCAGGCCGATAATCGAACCTGTCAGCGTACCTATACTCAAAGCTCGAGTACGGCTGAAAAGCTCTCGGAATGCTTCGAGGATAGAGTGCCGCTGTACTTCGATGACTTCTGCGCCGGTGTTGTGGCGACCCTTCGCAAACATCGTCAACACTTGCGGGATCGCGAACAGGCCAATCAGTGCGGCGATGATGTTGATGCCTCCGCCCAACGCGGGGTGAAAGATAAAGCGTTGTGCGCCCATGATGTCGTCAAAGCCGATGGTGGCCAGCCACAACCCTATGCAGCCTGAAAGTAGACCTTTGACCACCGATGCCGAATCCAACGTCCCGATCACCGTTACGCCAAGGATGGCCAACCAGAACAGGTGCGAAGGACCGAATGCTAACGCCCATTTGGCTAGTACAGGGGTCAGGAAGATCAGCAGGAGCACGCCAAAGATGCCACCCACGGCCGAAGCCAGAAACGACAATTGCAGCGCCCGCGCACCCTGTCCCTGCTTGGCCATGGTATGCCCGTCCAATGTTGTTGCGATGTTTGCCGGCGCACCCGGGATCTTGAGCAAAATTGCACTTACGGCACCACCTGCGACAGTCGACGTATAGGCCGCACCCAGCAGGATCAGCCCTTGCGCCGCTTCAAGTTGAAAGGTGAACGGGATCAGCAGTGCGACCGCCATCGTGGGTGATAAACCCGGTGTCGCGCCCAAGATCAGGCCCCCGATCGTGCCGCCCAGCAGCAGCATAAACGACAGCGGCGTGAATACGTCTCCGAAGTAATAAATGAATTCCATTCAGGGCCTCCCAACCCGTCGGTTCATGTTTTTACTTTTGTTGACAAATCAGGTTAGGCGATGAAAATAGTATTGCAAATGTTTTCATAAATTCGACCATTTGGGAGAATATTATGGCTAATTTTCAAAAGGGTAAGGTGGACATTGTAGCCGTCGCAAAGGCAGCAAAAGTGTCGCCATCCACAGTTTCACGCACCTTCAACCACCCGAATTTGGTCAGCCCCGCGACTCGGAAAAAGATCAATCGAGCGGTGCAGAGATTGGGATACATCCGAAACCGAGCGGCACAGACGATGCATGGCAAACGGTCCGGCACCATCGGTCTCGTAGTCCCTACGATCAACCACGCCATTTTTGCCGAAGTCATTCAGGCCTTTTCGGATTCTATCGACATAGCCGGGTTCAGCCTGTTGCTGGCGTCGCACAGTTATGACCTGAATCGGGAATATGCGATGGTCCGCAAGTTTCTTGAGCACCGTGTCGACGGTGTGGCACTGGTTGGATTGGAGCATTCCGAAGCCACCGCTCGGCTGATCGAACAGCAGAAAATACCAGCCCTTGCGATGTGGAATTTTTCAGAAAGCTCCGCCCTTCCATGCGTTGGTGCCGACAACCGATTGGCCGGGCGTCTAGCGACAGAGCATCTGCTAGCTTTAGGACACCGAGACATTGGTTTGATCTTTCCTAAGACAAATGGCAATGATCGCGCGCAGCATCGACTTTCTGCCGTGCATGATGCTCTGGGTTCAGCGGGAATCTCAGTTCCAAACGAACATGAATCCGAAGCGCCCTACAGCGTATCTCAGGCCAAACAGTCAGCATTGACCCTTTTGACAAAGCCATCTCGTCCAACGGCTTTGCTATGCGGAAATGACGTTATTGCACAAGGCGCATTATTTGCGGCCCAAAACCTTGGTTTGAACGTTCCCTACGACCTGTCGATTATCGGCATCGGTGATTTCAAAGGGTCTGCTGATGTTGAGCCGGGACTCACCACCATTCGCATTCCCGCAGAGAACATAGGAAAGCTCGCTGGTGAAAAATTCACTGACTATATTACCTCAGACGATCCGGAGCCCTTTAGAATATGCTGCGAGTTGGAATGTATCGTTAGAGGAACAACCAATCCGGTGTCGGTGTCCTAGGCGGCTGCGACAAACCGGATTTAGAAAATGGGATCGTCGGCGAGGTCGTTGTTAAGGTCAAAGGCGAAAAAACTCTGGCCTTAAATGCGGTGGAAGAGAATGGCTGTGAAATGGTCATCACTCACATGACGGTGTTGTTCTGGTTTACGTTAATGTGTCAAAGACCTAGAGCCACTATTTTCTAGAGACGTAGGCCGCGGCGCGAACCAAATTTCACTGCTAAGTGTGCAAAGACTTGAGGCGCGATATTGTAGATCTGCTGACACCCAGCATGCGCGCGATCTCTGCAGCGGTTTTGTCCACGGACAGCAGGGATATCGCTTCTTCCCGCTCTGCAGCGCTTAGTTTTTTGGGGCGCCCTCGACTCAGGCCAAACGACTTGGGGCGATCTTCAGTTGCACGACTTTCCAAATCGGCCAAACCAAGCTCGTAATTGATGACGCCGCCCAATACTTCCAGAACTATTGCCACCTTGTCGCTTTGACAACGGAGTTGCGGCGCTGCAGTACCGTCCAAGCGACTGACCAAATCACGTGCCCACTTCATCAGGCGACAAATTCGAGGCGACGTGGTATTATTTTGACACTAAGGCCGCACGAGCGGACACCCTTTCAATTATGTGCCTGGCGGATTTTGAGGCGCGATTTCATTATTCATTTCGGGTGCCCCGACACGCGTTGGCTGTTCTAGCAACGGGGGAAACATGCGTAATTTGACCGTGATAGCTGCGACGTTGGGCTTGCTTTTGCTAAGCGCCACAAAGCCGGTAAACGCGAGTGACCCTGCGGCATCTATCGAGATTGGCAATCACCTTGCCGCGGTTCTTCGTGCAGGGCGAAACGTAGTCTCTAACAACCAAACGTTGATCAACGACTCTGCGAAAGGGGACAAAGACCTTTCCGGAGAGAAGTTTCGTGCCTTGGTGATCGAAAGTTTTGAGGCAGCAAATGGCGCGCCGCCTTTGAATGACACCCTAAGCCCCATTCAGCGCCAGCTCACCGAAGCCCAGCTTGCTGCAATGGTCGAAGTGGTCAATGACTCGCAGGATGTAATCAACGCCCCTGACATTGCCTTCAAAGGTTTCATCCCGGCAGCTTTTGCGCGGCAAGTAAATGAAAATTTCGGAGAAAAAATGGAAACGGTGGCAAGCGTTAAAGTCACCGCACCTGAAAATCTGGTGCGCAACCGTGTGGCCCGGCCGGACACTTGGGAAAACGACGTCATTGAGAGCAAATTCAAAAGCACCGATTGGCCGACAGGGCAGGCATATTTCGAAGAAGTTGACGTAGACGGCAATCCGGCCTTTCGAATGCTGATCCCGGAATATTATTCCGAGTCCTGTCTGGCATGTCACGGGTCACCTGCCGGGGAAACCGATGTGACGGGATTTCCCAAAGAAGGTGGCTCAGAAGGTGATTTGGCCGGGGCCATCTCGATCATTCTGTTCAAATGAAATCGGGTGAGCAGAAAAATACCAGATGGTCCTGGATAGCAGAAAACCAGATCCCGGTTCGTATAAGCGCTCTGTCTGCGGGGCTATTAATTACGCTCGTGATCAGCACTTTGATCATGGCGTTTGATCTGACGCGCAGCCAAAATCGGATGAAGACAGTCAATCAGGACGTGCAAAGGTTAGAAATAGCTGCGGAAGCCGATCGGTATTTTGGAGAAATTCGCTATTGGCTGACGGATTTGTCAGTGAGCCTACTAACCTTGTCGGAAAAAAGAGCCGAAGCTGCGCGTGAAGAATTCGACCTCAGACTTCAACAGATATCCGGGTTTGCGCCTGATATCGCTGCCACAATTCGGGAAGGTGCGTCCGCGTATTACGACAGCGCCCTGAAGGCTGCAGATGCTTATACCGACGGGAACCGGATTATCGGCAATACGTTGTTGGCGCAGGCACGGTTGGGCAGTGACGCGGTTGATCAGGCTCTGTCACAGCTGGTGCAGGCCCTGTCAGACGAAGCAAGTGAAACACAGCGTCTGGCGGCCGAGGAAGCGCGCCGTGCGTTGCGCCGCGCGATCATTGCATGCATCGCAATTGTGGTGGCCGGAACAGGTCTGACCTGGATTGTACTGAGATCAATATTGCAGCCTATGCAGGCCAATAGTGCCGCAATCGATGCGCTAATAAACGGTCAGCACAACGTTGAACTTCCACCGGAAGGTCCACATGAAATGGGCCGTATGAGCCAGGCTTTGCGGGTTTTGCGAGAAAGTCAAAACCAGTTGAAATCGCTTGAGAAAGAGGCCCGGGAACAACACAATACAATCCTGACCGCCATTGAAACGATCCCCGATGGTTTCGTCCTTTTTGATGCTGACGACAAGCTGGTTTTGGTGAACGAGCGGTACCGGGCGATGTATGCACCGCTAAAGGAACTGTTGGTTCCGGGAACCAGCTTTTCCGAACTGCTCAAAGCACGTGCGGCACTTGATCTGGACGATACGGGTACGCTTTCAAAAGAGGATTGGATCGCCGAGCAGCTTCGTTTGCATGCCGTCGGACGGTTAAGTTCCCGCGAAGTCGCCGTGGGTTCATCGTGGGTGCGCGTGTCCCGGCGCAAAACTCCGGATGGCGGAACCGTGACGGTGTTCAGCGACATTTCCGACCTTAAGACCAAACAGCAACAACTTGAGGACGCGAGATTGGATGCCGTCGCGGCCAGTGGCGCCAAAAGCCAGTTTCTCGCGTCAATGAGCCACGAGCTTCGCACGCCGCTGAACGCGATAATCGGCTATAGCGAAATGCTGGCCGAAGATGCCGACGAAATGGGGTTTGGCGACGCGCGCGAGGATCTGGAAAAGATCATGTCCTCCGGGCGGCATCTGTTGTCTTTGATCAACGACATACTCGACCTTTCCAAAATCGAAGCCGGGAAGATGGAGCTGTATGTGGAACCTTTCCCGCTGGAGCCGTTGCTTGAGGAAGTCGTTGCCACTGTAAATCCTCTGATCAGCAAAAATGGCAATGAGCTGTATGTGGATTTCAGCCTTGATGAGAGTGAGATCGAGACTGACAAAACCAAGTTGCGCCAAAACCTGTTTAACTTGCTCTCTAACGCAAGCAAATTCACCAATCAGGGCCGCATTGGGCTGACAGTCGATCAATTCGTTCGGGACGGGATGGCCTGGTACCGGTTTTCCGTGTCCGATACAGGCATTGGCTTGACACCCGAACAAAGAGAACGTCTTTTTGACGCCTTTGTTCAGGCGGAACAATCAACCACTCGCGATTTTGGTGGCACCGGCTTGGGTTTGGCGATCACGCAGAAATTTACCAAAATGATGGGTGGAGAGATTTCCGTTCAAAGCGAACCCGGGGTTGGATCCACTTTTTCGTTTGAAATTCCCGCACGTGTCAGTGCAGCCGTTGATGACAAAGAAGAAGAGGGGTTTCAGACTGAATGTCCGGATCAAGGCGTTGTGCTGATCGTCGATGATGAGGAAACCGCGCGGAACACGCTGGCAGCAATTGTACGGTATGAAGGATATGCCACATTGCTGGCGAACAATGCTACGACCGGATTAGAATTGATACGAACGCACAAGCCCGATGCGATCATATTGGATGTGATCATGCCCGGGCGCGACGGGTGGTCTTTACTAAAAGAAATCAAGTGCGATCCGGAGTTGTGCGAGATTCCTGTCATACTGGTGACTATTGTTCCGGACCGTGAAATGGGCCTTGCCTTCGGAGCAGTTGAACATCTGACCAAGCCAGTCGAACCCCAGCAATTGGTTGCGACGCTGAACAGGATTGCCAGTGCTAATCCCCGAGACGTTCTGATTGTCGATGACGATGCATCAACCAGAAAATTGTTCCGACGCATATTAGCGCGAGAAGGATGGCGTGTACACGAGGCATCGGACGGACACCGCGCTCTGGCTCAGTTGAATACAAGAAGACCAACTCTGATGCTGTTGGATATCATGATGCCCGAGCAGGACGGCTTTGACGTTCTCAGAACAATGAGGGCGCAAAGCGATCTGGCTGACTTACCGGTCATCGTGGTCACGTCCAAGGACCTGTCGCGCCAAGAACTGGATTGGCTCAAGGCTCATGCAAGCGAAGTCATTCGAAAAGGAGCAGATGGGCGAGCGGATCTGATCGCGGCATTGCAGCGGCACCTAAAGGGCATGAACGAAACTGGAAAGGTGGCTGAACATGGTTAAGATCCTGATTGTTGAGGATAACGATATGAATCTTGACATGTTGTCCAGACGACTGGCCCGTAAAGGTTTTGAGATCGTAACGGCGCAGGACGGTCATGAAGGTGTCGCCACTGCCGCTGAAACCCGACCGGATCTGATCCTAATGGACATCAGCCTGCCGGGCATTGATGGCCACGAAGCGACGAAGCGTCTCAAAGCAGACGGCAGCACCTCATCTATCCCGGTTGTTGCCTTGACTGCTCATGCGCTGACAAGTGATCGCGATACGGCATTGGCGGCCGGTTGCGACGAATTTTATACCAAACCGATCGAGTTTCCCGGTCTGCTGGAGATCATCAACAAGCTGTTGAACCAGAAAGGCCTGTAATGAGCAGAAACCGGATAGGAGAGCTGACCTATGCGATGCGCATCGCCCAAAATCTGGCGGGTCCAGCCGAAGCCATTCTGGGATATCAGGCATTGCTGCTTGATGCAGTTGTACGCAAGGGACCATCCACAGCTCTACCGGACCTCGAAAAAATTTCGGACGCTGCAGGTAGTCTTCACCAAAAGACAAGCAATTTAGAAGCGCTGGGTGACGCCTTGGATAGTGATCCGGACGCGCGCAAGAAACTGCGACACGATCTTCGAAACCTGATCAATGCCATCCTTGGCTATGGAGAAATGGTGTTAGAGGATTTTGAAGCGCAAATCAGCAAGGCCGCCCGAAATGATCTTTCAGCACTTTTGCAGGAAGCGAGGGATCTGGGAACCAAGATTGACGAGACCTTAGGTGCAGTTAGCGATGACCGAGAACAAGAAAGCGCGCTGGCGGTCGGGTTAGATCGTGTTCTGGCCAGCGATACCCGTGGGCTCGCCGCTCATATCGGGCGCGTGCTTGTCGTAGACGATACTACGGCCAACCGGGAAATCCTGACCCGTCTTCTGGAACAACGCGGTCACAGTGTTCTGGCACTCAGTTCAGCCGCAGAAGCCTTTGCCGCGCTGAACCGCGAAAGTTTCGATCTGGTGCTTCTAGACATACTTATGCCGGATATTAACGGCATCGAAGTTCTGGAAACTCTCAAAAGCAACCCAAAGCTAAGCGATATACCTGTTGTCATGGTGTCGGGATTGCGGGAAACCGATGCCATTGCAAAATGCATCATCGCGGGTGCCGAGGATTTTTTGCCCAAACCGATCGACCCGGTTCTGCTGCACGCACGCGTGGACGCCTGCCTAGAAAAGTTGATTTGGCGGCGTAAAGAGCAGGAGTTCATAGACCAAATTGAATTGGAAAAAGAACGCGCAGATGCCCTACTTCGGGCCATGCTTCCTTCTCCGGTCATAACGCGTCTGAAAGCAGGCGAGACACATATCGCTGATCGTTTCGACAGCGCCACAATCCTGTTTGCGGACATTGTGGATTTCACTCCGTTGGTGTCTCGTAGCGACCCGGTGCAATTGTTGAATGAACTGGCCGAAGTCTTTCTGGCCTTCGACGAATTGACCGTGAAACACGGGATCGAAAAGATCAAAACCATTGGCGACGCCTACATGACCGCAGCTGGCATTCCTACACGCCGACCTGACCATGCCCAAGCGACTTTAGCTTTTGCCCGAGATATGATCCGCGTGATGCCACAAGCGAATAACACCTGCGCAGAGCTAAACATTCGAATAGGTATTCACACGGGTCCCGTCATCGCGGGTCTGATGGGCCAGACACGGTCAATTTACGACGTCTGGGGAGAAACCGTAAATCTGACAAGCCGCCTGGAGGCGACCGGAGAACCGGGTCGCATTCAAATTTCAGGAACTACGAAAAAAAGCAGTTGGTCAGGAAGGGGTCGCATTTGAAGCACGCGATCATTTTGTGAAGGGGTATGGACCCGTCACCTCATACCTGTCGATATAAAGGGCATTGCCAATTTTTTTTGCTCTGACATGGGATCTGTAGCGCGATGACGTGATCCGTGAAACACAACGTTCTGGCTAAGCAGCATCCGGAATTCGGCTAATGCTGAATTCACCGTGTACGTGCATCGATATGCGACTTAATCGTCACCAAGTGATCCGAATGGGAGACATGGCCCAGACCATTGTGGCTTCTTGGTCCGTGCGGTTCCGAAAACGGTGCGCGATCATTGAGGGGTAAGAAAAACTGTCCCCCTGGCGCAAGACTATGACTTCGTCGGCCAGACGCAGCTCGACTTCTCCGGCCAAAACAATCGCGTGTTGCTCGCCTTCAAAAGAATAGCCCTCCAAGGGTTCCGGAGGGGTTCCAGCCCCCGGACGAAAGCGAGACAGAATCAGGTAGCATTGCCCGGATAAGGTACTGGAAAGAAGTTCATCTTCGAAGCCGAGCTCTTCGGTCGTCCGCGTATACATTCCCGACAGCAAGCGGCGATTTTCTGCACGGACAACGTGCTTGCGCTCTAGCGGGCCGGTGCCCGATTTCTTGGGAAAGAACCAGTTGGGGTCGACCGCAAGAGCCGCACTTATCTCCCGCAAGAGGTCGTCTGAAATGATCGCAGAGCCAAGCTCGATCCGGCTTAGGTATGCGGTTGAGCAGGACACCACTTCAGAGAGGTCCTTCAAGGTCAATCCGCGCGCTTTGCGCACTTCTCGGATTTCACTGCCCAGTTGCTGGGCATCTGTTTCAGGAAGGTGATTATTCATGCATTCGGGATAGAAGATTTTTGTTGATTTTTCGAGAGAAATTCAACTTAGTTGAAAAAGAGGGAAAAATTCAACTGACAAATCTGCTCGGGAGGGCATCATGCGCTTTGATTTAATTGCGAATTTCAGCCCTGGTGAGACGATTCCCTGGACACGAACACTGGAGATGATCCTCGAACAATGCGCGCTGGCTGAGCAGGCGGGGTTCACGACCGCTTGGTTCACCGAGCATCATTTTGCCCATAACGGATATATGAACGCGCCGCCCAACCCGATCCAGATGTGCACCCACGTGGCGGCGCATTGCAAAAAGCTGCGCGTTGGAACAGCACCTATTGTCCTGCCGGATTGGCATCCACTACGGGTGGCCGAGGATGCCGCCATGCTGGACAACATGACGCTGGGCCGGTTCGATTTTGGGGTGGCCAAAGGCATCAATGAACGGTCGACCATCCAATTCAACAAAGATGCGGATCGTCGCGACAATGCCAAGGTGATGCGCCTTTACCAGGAAAACCTTGAGATCATTCTGAAGGCTTGGACCAACGAGGCCTTTACCTATCAGGGCGAATTCTATCAATTCCCGGTTCCCGGCTGGAAAGAAACCAATCGTTTCTTTGACCCTCTGGACCCGCGCTATCACGCCGAGGATGGCGCGTACAAAGCGATGTACTTACATCCACGACCTTACACCAACCCGCATCCCCCAGTCTGGCTGATGTCGAACGCGCCACCTACATTCAAGCTGGCTGGCGAAAGGGGATGGGGCGTAATCTCAATGTCTGCTGGGCCAAAAGCCACACTTGCTTGCTGGGAACCGTATCGCGAAGCCCTGTCCAACCGCGAAGGGCGCGAGATGAAGCTGGGCGAAGGCGTTGGTGTCTGCACCGCCTTTTATGTTGGCGAAAGCATGGAGGAAGCGGTCAATACTATCCGCGGTCCCATCAACGCCTATTACGAATTTCTCGGCGGGTCGCGGCCAAAGGGCGAATGGACCAAGCACGGCTACCTTGATGTCGGGGAAGAAATGACGCCCGAAGACGAGGCAATGGACTGGTTCGATTTCCTCAATAAACGCGGGATCATCGTCGTAGGTGATGCAGCATATGTAGCTGAACGATTTGCTGAAAAACAGGAAACCATCGGTCTCGATCATCTCATGTTGATGCAGCAATACACAAGCGTGCCTTACGAGAAGATTCTGGCCAGTTGGCACCGCCTTTTTGAACATGTGGTGCCGAAGTTTGGAACTCAGTCCATCGCGCAAAAACGGGTGCTGGACCATGCTTGAAATCTGGGGGCGCCCGTACTCATCGAACGTAATCCCGGTGATCTGGGCAGCCAACGAGTTGCGGTTGGATTACACATTGCAACTTGCAGGGGGCAGCTTCGGCAAGCTCGACACTGACAGTTATGCTCAGATCAACCCCAACCGCATGATCCCTGCAATCCGGGACGGGGATTTCGCCTTGTGGGAAAGCCTCGCTATCGTGCGTTATCTTTGCGAACGGTACGGGGCGGGAACCCTCAGCCCGTCCGATTTACAAACCCGTGCAGTTGCCGATCAATGGATGGAATGGTCGGCCAGCCGCGCGTTTTTGCCGGTGATCTATTTGTTCTTTGCGACGGTACGCACTCAGCCTGATCAGCGTGAGCCCGAGAAAATTGCCACGCTGCGTGACGAGGTGCATGAGGCGTTAACCATATTGGACCTCCATCTTGCGGATAGGGCATTTGTCTGCGGCGATACTTTTACCATGGGGGATATCCCTATGGGTTGCGTGGTCTACCGCTACTTCAATGTCGAGGTTGAACGTCAACCACTGCCAAACGTCGAGGCCTGGTATCAGAGATTAACGGAACGACCGGCATACAAGGACCATGTCATGCGCCATTTTGGGACAAACCCGGATGAATGGACCGCCCTAGAAAAAGCCTGCGCCAGTGAAGGTGTTCTGTGATGGACCTACGCGATTACCGCCGCACTTTGGGCTCTTTCCCTACGGGGGTCACCATTGTGACAGCGTTAGACGCAGATCGTGAACCCTGGGGCCTGACCGCGAATTCATTCACCTCGGTCTCGTTAGAGCCGCCGGTGATTTCAGTCTGCATCGCCAAGTCTGGTCGGGTGTTTCCGACACTGTCAGGCTCTGGCCATTTCGCCGTCAATATCCTGTCTGCCGCACAAGAAGACCTCGCCTTGCATTTTGCCAGCGATGTCGAAAACCGCTTTACCGATACAGACTGGACGGCAGGAACCTCAGCACCGCTTTTACCGGGTGCTGCGGCTCATTTAGAATGCAAGGTGCATGGCCGGGTAGATGCCGGAGATCATGAAATCCTTCTTGGGCGTGTTGCGCGATACGCTCACAGACCAATACCACCCCTTGTTTACTGCCGCGGCGGCTTCTTTGCTGCACAGCAAACGGAGGCTCTGCGATGAGCGATCATCTGACCTACCACGCCCGCTTCAGCCCCGCAGAACTCGACGCACAATATAACCTGCGTGCTGGGCGACCTGACTATGAAGAGACAGTCATTCCTGGATGGATCAGCGATAGTGAGCATGCACGAGCTTCATCAGATTGCAGCCTCGATATTCGTTATGGAGAAGGCGAGAAACAAAAGCTGGATGTGTTTCGTTGCGGCGATCCTGCCGCACCGACACTGGTCTATTTCCACGGCGGCTACTGGCAGCGCGGCGACAAGTCGATTTATAGCTTCGTCGCACCACCCTTTGTCGCAGCCGGGGTCAATGTCGTGGTCGTCGGCTACGATCTATGCCCGTCAGTGACCATCACGCGCATCTCGGAAGAAGCCCGTGAAGCGTTGGCGTATATATGGCGTAACGCAGACGATCTTGGCATCAATCGAGACCGCATCACTGTAATGGGCCATTCTGCAGGTGGCCATATCACCCAGATGATGATGGCCACAGATTGGCCGATATTCGGTGGCGACCTGCCTATGGACC
Organism: Ruegeria sp. BI11; assembly: GCF_056538005.1. Lineage (NCBI taxonomy): Bacteria > Pseudomonadati > Pseudomonadota > Alphaproteobacteria > Rhodobacterales > Roseobacteraceae > Ruegeria > Ruegeria sp. BI11. Next base: position 20,422 of record NZ_JBQFSM010000020.1, read on the forward strand.
TGATCAAGGCAGGTATTCCGGTATCACCGCTCAGCTATCTGGAACCTGTTCGCCTGACGGAGGCGCTAAATGCAGGCATCCGCATGGACCTGAGGGAGGCCGACGCAGAAAGCCCGATGACCCGTCACCCGCCTGTGACCAACGCCCCGCAATTGGCCGTGGTTGGTGGGGCCGAAACGGATGAGTTTCACCGGCAGGCGCAGATGTACGTCGAAAAGTATGAAACAGCGGATCGCAAGATCGGTCTCTACATTGTGCCGGGTGTAGATCACTTCGATGAATTGAATGTGCTTGTTGATCCTGCAAGTCCATTCTTCAAAAAAACCTGCGACATCCTTCAAGGAAAAGGACAAAACTCATGACAGCCGTAACCCGAGCCCTTGTCGACTCTGTCGGCGATGCTTTCAACGCCAACGACATCGACGCCGTGATGAAACACTTTGCCAACGATGCAACGTTTGATCACGCGCTTGGATCCGAGGAATACGGCATGCGTTTTGAAGGGGCTGAGACCATCCGCAACGTTTTTGCCGGGCTTTTCGACAAGGTCGAAAACGTGCATTGGGAAACGCTTGATTGCGCCATTTCCGGAAACAAAGCCTATTGCGAGTACCGCCGCTCTGCCACGCATAAGGATGGCAAGAAAGAAGAGTTTCTAAGCGTCGACATCCTGACCTACCGCGACGGGCTGATCGTGCACAAGGACACATACTATAAGCAGCGCACCGAATGAGCCCGGTGCGCTTAGCTAATTGGACGAGCCGCCTTGCAAAGTCGGATGGCGCTCGCGGTTACCGCAAAGGAACGTGAGTAGACGGAAGCATAGCTAAACGTTACCTCCGTTTTGGCACTGCATTTCCTCCTTTGGCAGCCTTTACGGCCGCACGTGCGCGGTTCTTCTTGCTAGTGGGTTTGCCTTTAGGGGGTGGGGGTCCCTTGGCCGCGCTGCTGCGCGGTTTGGAAGGCACGTCCCTGCCTCCTTTGGGCTCAGCTTTTGACTGGCCCGTGGCATTGGACGCCGAAGGTTTCCGTTTTTTCAGAGGTGTCTGCACAACATTGTCGGCATCTTTCGCCCTGGGCTTTTTGCCCGCTGATTTTGGGGCTTTGCGGTCTTCAGGTTTTGGCTTACGGCGCCGGGGTTCCGGCGCATCATTCCAATCAATCGGGGTCGTGTCCGCCTTGCGGTGACGTGGCTTTCCTTTGGGTGCGCGATCTGGTTTTGGTCGCTTAAAAGCCGGGATGTCCGGTGCCGCATCAAGGCGGGTGATATCTTTGGACCCTTCAATTTTCATTTCAGGACCAATGGCCGCCAGAAAACCGTCGACGGCAACCTCGCGAATTTCGATGTAGGACAGATCATCCGCAATGCGGATCGCACCGATATCGTCTTTTGCTATCTTTCCGGCTTTGCACACCATTGGCAGCAAATGCCGAGGAGACGCATGCTGGTTGCGCCCTTCCGAGAGTGAAAACCAAACACTGGGACCGAACGCTGCCTTGGTTTTGGTCTTATCGACCTGTACCGCGCCCAGTTCTTCCGGAGCAGAGTGGCGCTCTTTATACTGGCGCAAATAGGCTGCAGCGATCTGTTGGGGTGTAAATTGTTCGACCAATTGTTCAACGGTCGGGCGTTCGCTTTCGGAGATGTCAGTCAGCCAATCCTCTGATGCAAGCATACGTTCATGGTCCCGCTCATTCACAGCATCTACCGAAGGGGCAGAACCCCAATCGGCCGTCAGTTTGGCGAACTTCAAAATACGTTCCGCCTTTTTTCGGGACGAAGGCACAACGATCAAGGCGCTTACACCTTTTCGCCCAGCACGACCGGTGCGGCCTGAACGGTGCAAAAGGGTCTCGTGGCTGTTGGGCAATTCGGCATGAACGACCAAATCAAGATTTGGCAGGTCAATCCCTCGGGCCGCGACATCGGTCGCCACGCAAACCCGGGCACGCCCATCGCGCATCGCCTGCAGCGCGTTGGAGCGTTCGCTTTGGGTTAATTCACCGGATAGAGCCACGACTGAAAAGCCGCGGTTCGACAGACGCGCGGTTAAACGCGACACCATCGCGCGAGTGTTGCAGAAAACAATCGCGTTGGGCGCTTCATAGAAACGCAAGACATTTATGATCGCATTTTCACCATCACGTGCGGCCACCATCATAGCGCGATAGTCAATATCGGCATGCTGGGTTCGCTCGCTTACGGTCGAGATACGCTCAGCATCGCGCTGATAGCTTTGGGCAAGCTTCGCAATCGCGTTTGGAACCGTGGCAGAAAACAGCAAGGTCTGACGGCCCGCAGGTGTTTCATCCAGAATAAACTCCAGATCTTCGCGGAACCCCAAATCCAGCATCTCATCGGCTTCGTCCAGCACGACCGCCCGTACTTGGGTCAGATCGATGGAGCCGCGCATAATATGGTCGCGCAACCGCCCCGGAGTGGCAACAACGATATGCGCACCACGCGCCAAGGCACGGCGCTCGTCGCGCATATCCATGCCACCTACACACGAGGCCAGAAACGCGCCCGCGTCGGAATAAAGCCACCCGAGTTCACGTTTCACCTGCAATGCAAGTTCCCGCGTTGGTGCGATGATCAAAGCCAGAGGTGCCCCGGACTCACCAAAAGTATCACCGTCGCCCAGCAAAGTTGGGGCTATTGCCAACCCAAAGCCGATCGTCTTGCCCGATCCTGTTTGCGCGGATACTAACAAGTCCCGGCCTTCCAGTTCAGGTTGGGTGACTGCTTGTTGAACTGGAGTCAGAACATCATAGCCCTTACGGGCAAGCGCATCTGCGATGGTTTTTTTCACGGCGGAAATTCTCTGTATGGGACAGACTGTGCAGCTGTGCAGGCTTGCAATCGGCGCATCGTCCGAGGTTAAAGACAGCCCTTTATCGGGGTGTACTCGGTTTGTATAGACACAGCTTCGTTGTAGACCCGAAAATTGGCTTGAATCCGCGGGTCGAGGGGATTTGTTGCGAGATTTCAAATGCGGTGAATCGTTTCAGCGATCAAGCCAAGGTTAAGCAAGCAGTTTGGCAAATTGTTTAAAACCAGTCACCTTTGATCAACCAGAAAAGGACGTAGTATCCTTCAGTAGCTGTATGAACGTTTTACCAACAAGATTTGGTTCTTCACCTCGCCCTCTGACCAGTTTGATTTCTGACTTAAGGTCGAACATGCCATCTCCGACCGAACGCAATCTTCCTGCGCGAACCCAGATATCAGCGAGACCTTCTGGCAAATAACCGATGTATTTACCGGTTAAAATCAGCATGGCCACGCCTTCGATCTGATGTGCACTTGCATTGGACGGCAGGCCGCTCGAAACCGGGGCCACCTGATCTTCATTCAGATAGGCGCGTTTGCAGTAATTTGCTTTGGGCAGCAGATTTTCAACATCCTCCGGGGTGGTTGCATCGAATAATGGGTGCCCTCGGGCGCAATACAAACCAATTTTTTCGGTGCCCAAAGGTTCGTAGATCAGACCAGGTTTATGTCTGTGAAACACACCTACGCCCAAAGAAACTTGCCCGTCCTGAACCGCGATTTCGATATTGTCCGGTGATAGCGAATGAACTTCGATAGACACATCCGGAGCGATTTGGGTAAATCGCGTAAGCGCCCTCATGATAGGTGTGTCGTCGCTGTGTACCCAGTTGTCGATGGCAGCCACGGACAGACGGCCCACAAGTTTGCCTCGTGTTCCGGCAACGACTTCACCAAAGTGTTCCAGTGACGCAAAAAGCTTTTGTGATGCGGAATAGACGATCTCGCCCTTGTCAGTCAGGCGAAATCCTTTGCGTCCTCGCTGGCATAATCTTATGCCCAGCCGCGTTTCCAGATCGGAAATCTGCCGCGAAATAGTCGAAGCAGAGACGTTCAACGCAATTTGCGCTGCTGAAAACCCTCGGGATTCAACCACAACGGAAAACACGTAAAGCAAGTGCACATCAGCTTTGGACAAACTCGGAGGCAGCATGGCAAGACAATACTTGTAAAGTTATGCAAGTATAGTCCCTGAATTTGCTATTTACCTAAACTTTGGCTCGCGACACCCTTTGCTGTGAAAACTCTTAGGCAGGAGATCACACATATGGATAGCAGCGCCTTCCCGACCCGCAAATGGGGTATCAATAACGACTACACCAAACTGACTGATGTATTGTTAGGTAAACCTGAATATTTCAAATGGGTCGAAGCCGGGCCTTTGATCGGGCGCACACTCGCCAATGCAGAAAAGACCGGCCACACGTTCGATTTACAATTGGCGATGAAACAGCATTCCGAAATGGTCTCGATCTACGAGGAGAACGAAGTTACATGCCATTACCTTGACAGTGACGAGGTTTTGCATCGCAATTTCTTTGCGCGCGACAGTTCGGCCATGACGCCGTGGGGTGCCCTAATCTGCCATATGCAGTTGAAATGCCGCCGAGCCGATTATGCAACCGCTATCAAATTCTATCAGGAAAACGATATTCCGATTTGGAAATTTGCCACTGCTGGTCACTTTGAAGGCGGCGATTTCAACATTATTGAACCCGGCCGAGTGCTGATCGGGTATTGCGGTGAACGGTCCGAGAAAGAAGGCTCTGAACAGGTTGCCGAATTCGTTCGCGCCGAAGGGTGGGAAGCCGTAGTCGCCCCGATCAGCCGCGAATTCGTTCACATGGACGGTCTGATCGTACCTTTGGCTGAAAAGCTTGCGGTGGCTTGCATAGACGCGATGGAGCCATGGTTGGTGGATATTGTCAGAGGGTGGGGAATCGAGATTGTCGATGTCTCTTATCGCGAGGCAAAGAACTTAGGTGTCAACCTTGTTGCGCTTGGTGAAGGTAAGGTCCTGTCCATGGCTGGGGCTACCGACCTGAACGCCAAGATGCGTGCCATGGGGTTCAAGGTTTACGATCCGGACATGTCCATGTTTACACTGGGCGGCGGCGGCGTGCATTGCCTCAGTCAGGCCTTATGCCGCGAGGACGCTTAACCAGAAACATGCGGATAATCAGCGAGCGAAACGGGCAGGACTCCAGATGTAGAACTTCATCGAAGCCGTTTCGACACCTTTACAGGTAAACAAAACCAAAGCGTTCCTCGATCGGCTTGAGAATCCGTCTTCCGGTTTCATTCTGACGAAAGGATATGGCCATCAATTGCACGATCCGGCAGCAGGCTTGAACCGACCTCAGCCGCGGCGCGCATGGCTTGGGCAAACAGTGTCACATCGATATTGGTGGCCACGAAAGTCGCACCGAGTTCCAGACACTTTCGCTGCATTTGAAGATCAAGCGTCAGAATACCCGCTGCCTTGTCGGCAGCGACAATACGGGTGATGGCGTCCAGAACAGCCTCGGCCACCTCAGGGTGACCAGCATTGCCGATGTGGCCCATATCGGCTGCCAGATCCGAGGGGCCAACAAAGACACCATCCACTTCGGTCGTCAGGATGTCGTCCAGTGCCTGTAGCCCGATCCGGTTTTCTACCTGCACCAAAAGACAAATCTGTTCATCTGCAGTTTTCAAATAGTCCGGGATCGCTGCAAAACGCGACGCCCGCGCCAGGGCCGAACCAACACCCCGCACCCCGTGCGGCGGATATCGAACAGCTCGTACCAATTCTCGCGCCTGATCGCCGCTTTCGACCATCGGCACCAGAAGGTTCTGTACGCCAGCATCAAGGTATTGCTTGATTATCCAAGTCTCGCCAATCGGCAGCCGTGCGACTGGCGCGCAGTCCGCTGCTTCGATTACTCGCACCTGTTCCAGGACCGAGCGTAGGTCATTTGGGGCGTGTTCCCCGTCGACCAACAGCCAGTCGAACTGCGCGGTCGCTGCGATTTCAGTCGCATAGGCGTTGGCCATCCCAATCCAGCACCCAATCTGCGGGTTTCCGGCCTTCAGTGCTGCTTTGAACGTGTTCCGTGGCGCAGGCATGAACGCTCCTTTAAGCAAAGTTGATATCGACCGAACCGAACGGCCCGAAATCCGCGTGGATTTCCGTTCCAGATGGGCATTCAACCGGTCGGATGAAGCTGCCAGACAAGATCACTTGACCGGGCTCGATGCTCTGGCCGTATTGGGCCATACGGCGGGCCAGCCAGACGACGCTTTCAACAGGATCGTTCAGAACACCCGCACCTAAACCCGTTTCCTCAATCTCACCATTGCGGAAGGTCAACGCGCCAACCCAACGCAGGTCGAAGGCATCAACGGCGTGGCGTTCCTTGCCCAATACGATACCCGCATTGGCGGCGTTGTCGCTGATCGTATCGAACACGCTGCGTGCCTTTCCGGTCTCGGGATCAAGGCGCTGAATACGGGTGTCGAGGATTTCGATCGACGGAGCCACATAGTCCGTCGCAGCGATGATATCCTCGCAAGTCACCGAGTCGCCACCGACAGCGGATTTCATGACAAAGGCAATCTCGGCCTCGATCCGGGGTTGGATAAAGCGATCCACCGGAACGGTACCACCATTTTCAAACGCCATGTCATCAAACAGAATACCGCTGTCGGGAATGTCGATATTCAATGCGTATTGCATCGCCTTCGAGGTCAACCCGATCTTCCAACCGATCACCTTGCGCCCGGCCGACAATTTCTGACGATAGATTTCGTTCTGCACCTCGTAGGCATCGTCCATCCCCATCTCGGGGTGACGGAGAGTCAACAGGCCGATCTGTTCACGGCTTTGTTCTGCCTGCAGCAAATCTGCAGCAGCGCGGGCGTGATCCTCGGGTGTCATACCTGCTCGTCCTCGATGGTGTTACGCAGGGTGCCGATGCCATCGACCGAGATTTCCACCACGTCGCCAGGGGCCAGATACTTAGGCGGGTCGAACCGAGCGCCCGCCCCTGTCGGCGTACCGGTGACGATGATGTCTCCCGGCTGCAGGGTCATGAAGGTCGAGATATATTCAATCTCGCGCCGGATCGGAAACATCATACGGTTCAGAGTGTCGTCTTGACGCAACTCGCCATTCACACGAGTCTGGATGCGAGCATCATCCAGTTGCGCAGCATCGGTGAAAGGCACCAACCATGGACCAATGGCACCGGTATTGTCCCAGTTCTTGCCCTGCGTCACGTTGAACTTGGCGTGGCGTACCCAGTCGCGGATTGTGCCCTCATTGCACAATGTCAACGCGGCGATATGGTCATAGGCGTCGTCCTGAGAAATCCGCCGCCCGGTCTTGCCGATCACGATGGCTACCTCGCCTTCGTAGTCCAGTGTGTGGTTCTCCGGCGGGCGGATCAGCGGGCGGTCATGGCCGGTAAAGCCACTGGCAAAGCGGGGAAACAGCGACATGTATTTCGGTTGCGCGCTGCCATCTTTGTATTCCGCGTTGCGGTCAGGGAAATTCACGCCAACGCACAGGATGCGACGCACGTCGGGCATCACCATCTCGTAGGTGAACTCTGCATGGGTCACAGACTTACCCTTGGCAGCCTCAGCCAGCTTGTCGAATGCTCCTGCGGCAATCACTTCGTAAAGGCTGCTATGATCAGGGAATTCGTCATTCAATTCGATTGCACCATGGTCGGTGATCGCACCGAAAAAGGTAGCACCATTGGCGGTATAGGTCGCAAAGCGCATCAGGCCTCCTCGGCGGGCTCGATCCCGCCCATGCACAGGTATTTGAGTTCCATGAAATCATCTAATCCGTGACGCGAGCCTTCTCGGCCTAGGCCAGACATCTTGACCCCGCCAAAAGGTGCTTCGGCGGTTGAAATCAGACCGGTATTGATGCCGACCATCCCGTATTCCAGAGCTTCTGAAACACGCCAGACACGGGCCATGTCGCGCGAATAGAAATATGAGGCGAGCCCAAATTCGGTATCGTTTGCAGCGGCGACAACCTCTGTTTCGGTCTCGAATCTAAATAGTGGGGCAACGGGGCCAAATGTCTCTTCGGTTGCAACCGCCATGTTCGATGTTACGCCGGTCAGGATGGTGGGTTCGAAGAAAGTACCCCCAAGCGTGTGTGGCTTACCTCCCAGAGTAATCTGCGCGCCTTTCGAGGTGGCGTCTTCGACATGTTCGGTCACTTTTTCGACGGCGGCGTGGTCGATCAGCGGGCCAAAGATGATGCCTTCATCAAACCCGTTTCCGGTGGGCAGAGTTGCAACTTTGGCAGCCAGCTTTTCAGCAAAGGCGTCATAAACCCCGGCCTGCACATAAATACGGTTGGCACAGACACAAGTTTGACCGTTGTTGCGAAACTTCGCGATCACAGCACCCTCGACAGCGGCGTCCAAATCGGCGTCATCGAAAACGATAAAAGGCGCGTTGCCACCCAGTTCCAGCCCCAGTTTTTTGATCGTCGGGGCACATTGCGCATAAAGCATTGCACCAATTTCGGTCGAGCCAGTAAAGGTCAGTTTCTGCACGATCGGGCTCGACGTCATTTCGCCACCGATTTCACGCGCCGACCCGGTAATGACCGAGAACAAGCCCGCCGGTAGTCCGGCACGGTCCGCCAGAACCGCCAGCGCTATGGCTGAGAATGGAGTCTGACTGGCCGGTTTCAGCACCATCGAACACCCGGCGGCGAAGGCCGGACCAGCCTTGCGGGTGATCATTGCGTTGGGAAAGTTCCATGGCGTGATAGCGGCGATCACACCGATGGGCTGCTTTATTGTGATGATCCGCTTGTCAGGTGCATGGCCGGGCGTGACATCTCCGTAGGCACGGCGGGCTTCTTCGGCGAACCACTCGATGAAACTGGCACCATAAGCGATCTCGCCCTTGGCTTCGGCCAGTGGTTTACCCTGCTCGGCGGTAAGGATAGCACCAAGATCGTCCTGATTTTCTATCATAAGATCGTACCATCGACGCAGAACCTGACTGCGCTCTTTGGCGGTGCGCTTAGCCCAGTCTTTCTGGGCGCGCTGTGCATCGGCAATCGCTTTGGCGGCTTCGGACGAACCCAGGTTGGGAACCCGACCGATGAGATTGCCAGTGGCCGGGTTGGTCACATCCATCGACACCGAAACCTCGGACGCGTTTACCCACTGGGACCCCACCCGTGCAGCTTCCACAAGCAACGTGGGATCATTTAGACGCAATTCGTTCATTTGATACGTTCCTGATTTCCGGTCTTAGACCGAAAAGCTGATATTTGCCTGGCCTGTTCCAGAGCTGCCGAAATACGGAGTGTAGATGTCGATTTCGCCCTTGTAGCTACCCCAACCCAGGGCACCGAACAGCAAGGCGGTATCGTTCATGGCGCATTCACCGGTGCATTTCTTGGCATAGTCAGGCAACAGCTCCAGAAACTCTTCGAACCGTCCCTGTTCCCAAAGCTCCAGCACACGCAGATCCATCTGTCGATTGAACTCGCCATTCACCGCGTTCAGCCCATCAACCGAGCGTTCGTTCGGCGTAAAATCATGACTTAACGAACCCGAGGCCAACACAGACACATTGCGGTCAGAACGACGAATGCCTTCGGCAATCGCCTCACCCCAGACCCGGTTTTCCGCGATGGAAGAGAACTGGTTCACCGCCACAGGCAGCACCCGCGCGTTTACACCTTCATTGATGAAATGCATGGGCAACAGGGTACCATACTCCATGCCCATATCGGGATGCGAATGGCCCAAGGCCCGCTCTCCACGCTCGCGTAGAACTTCGAGAATTGTTTCCCCCAATTCATGGTCACCACGGTAATCGAACTCCATATCCGCCAGCATGTGTGGCAGTTCATGGCTGATGAAGCGGCCTTTGTGGTGTTTTTTCGTGTTCAGGTGAAACCCCTGATTGGTGATCCAGTGGGTGTCAAAGATAATGAACGTTTCGACGTTGCGGTCGATTGCGTCCTGACGCAGTCGCGCATAGCCATCGATGGCGGGTTGCCGGATGCCTTTGTATTTCGGCATCGTGTGGGACATCCAGATGCTGGGCACATGCGTGATCTTCGCGGCCTGTACAATCTTTCCCATCGCAGTTCCTCCTCGTGTATGGTGACGACCCCGACGCGGGGCTGACTGACCGACCCTACTTCCCCAATTGCATGATCTTGTGCTGACCCGTGGCGAAGCCGATGTGTTTTTGCTCCATGTAGAACTCAAAGCTCCAGTCGCCGCCGTCCCGGCCAATGCCCGAGGCCTTGACCCCACCAAAGGGCGTTGGCAAATGGCGAACATTTTCCGAGTTCACCCAGATCATTCCTGCCTCAAGCTTATCAGTAAATCTAAGCGCGCGGGTCAGATCGTTCGTCCAGACATAACCAGTCAGCCCATAAGGGGTGTCATTGGCAATCCGCAAAGCTTCTTCTTCCGTTGAAAATGGGATCGACGTCAGAACCGGACCAAAGATTTCCTCGCGTGCGATGCGCATGTCGTTGTTGGCGTTGGTGAACAGGGTTGGTCGGACAAAATAGCCTTCATCGCCCAGTTTTTCGCCACCGGCAGCGACCGTTGCGCCATCTTCCCTGGCGATATCGAAATAGCTGCTGACTTTGTTATAGTGCTCTTCGGTCACAAGCGGGCCGATTTCTGTTGCAGGGTCTAGCGGATGGCCAACTTTGATGTTGTTTACCCGCTCAACCAGCTTGGCCTCGAATTCTTCCTTGATGCTGTCCTGCACCAGCAGCCGCGAGGACGAGGTACACCGCTCACCATTGATCGAGTAGATCATGAAGATCACAGCATCCAGCGCGCGATCCAGATCGGCATCGTCAAACACGATGACGGGATTCTTGCCGCCCAACTCCAGATGCATCCGCTTAAGCGTATCTGCCCCTTGCTTAGTGATGATACTACCGGTGCGGCTTTCACCGACAAAGGCGATCGCCTTGATCAACGGATGCTCGGTCAGGGCCTTGCCGGCATCAGGACCAAAGCCGTTTACCGTGTTCAGAACGCCTTTAGGCAGTCCGGCTTCTTCGGCGATTTCCACCAGCAGTCGCGCGGATAAAGGTGAATCCTCCGCCGGTTTATGAACCACGGTGCAGCCTGCGGCCAACGCCGGAGCGATCTTCCAGGTCGATAGCATGAAAGGCGTGTTCCAAGGGGTGATCACACCAACCGGCCCGATAGGAACACGTGTGGTAATGTTCATCAGAGTAGGTGATTTCAAATGTTGACCGTCGCGGGCCTGCACCACTTGATCTGCAAAAAAACGGAAATTCTCAGCACCACGCAGCGCCGCTTTGGACATGAAGCGCAAGGTCTGACCCGTATCCCAGCATTCGCAAAGCGCAATCTCTTCTGCGCGAGCCTCAATCGCGTCAGCCACGTTCAGCAGAATTCTGCGGCGTTCGGTGGCGGGCAAATCGCGCCACTCGGCAAAGGCCGTATGGGCGGCTTCGGCGGCTGTATTGATGTCACGCGCGGTGCCATGTGCAACCTCGCAAATAACGGACTTGTCCACTGGAGAGATCGATTGGAACACTCCGGCCTCACCGCTTTGGTCCTCTCCGGCAATACGATTCATGATGCCAGTTTGTTTGAACCGAGCCAGGAAACCTGACAGCTTTTCGATATTTGTATCCAATGCTCTCATGGGTCAGGTCTCCTGCGTAGTCGCAGCCAAATGGTCACGGATTGTACCGGTTTTGGGCGACAGGTCTGGGTCGATGTCGCGCATCTCAACCGAGAACGCGATGGAATAGTTTGCAAAGGCCGGGGTGAGATATGCTTTGACCGCATCAAAGACACGCTGCGTTGCGTCCCGCTTGACTTTGTCAGTGCGTCCCGCGCGCAAACGTATCGAGATGTCGATGAAACCGTGCTGGGGGTTGCCGTCGGCGATGGCATAATGATCAACACGCGTGGCGCGAACCCGAATGCCGGGCATAGGAAAGGTATCAATCGTAGCAGCCGTTGCACGGATACATTCGCACAAACCACTCATGTCGACCTTGTCTTCCAGGTTTCCGGAATAATCGACGTGGAAATGCGGCATGGTCTCTCCTCCATTTAATTAACATGTTTAGTATATTGAGCGCCCGCAGTCAAGAACTTGCTTTGTTAATCTTTGCATTTCCTGAAAGGGCGACTAGAAAAGGCATCATGAACACTCAGAGCTTTACCAATAGCACCTCCAGGTCCCTTCCGATTGCGCTGCTACGTGCGCGTGAAACCGTTATGGCGCCGATCCGGGATATGTTGCAGGGCATTCAGTTGACTGAACAGAAATGGCGTATCCTGCGCACACTGGACGAGTTAGGGGAAGTGGAGCAAAGCACCATCGCCCATGAGGCCTGCCTGCTTTTGCCCAGCCTGACCCGAATTTTGCGAACGATGGAGGCCGACGGCCAGATCAGCCGCCGTCAAGACAGCCAGGACAAGCGGCGCACTATGGTGACAATCACCGATGAGGGACGTCAGATTCTGGAAAACAATTCTGCGACTTCACGAGCCATCTACGACACGATCGAGGCGCAAATGGGTCAGGAAAAGTTGGGAAACCTGCTGGATCTGCTTGAAGAGCTACAGGCCGTTAAAATCTGACCTCACCCGGTTTGACCCCATTTGATCCAGATCATAACGTTGCGTGTGCAACAAAATATGTTGGCAGCAGACGAGGTGATAGAATGAATCTTGAAACCTATTTTCCCTATCAGCTTGCATCCACAGCTGAGGCTTTTTCGCGCCAACTAGTTGAGGTGTATGGCCGTACCTACGGACTATCGCGTGAGGAATGGCGTCTGCTATTCCTATTGGCCGGTGCGGGTCAATTGAATTCCCAGGAACTGGCAAAACGCACGACCCTGGACAAGGTTCAGGTCAGTCGTGCAGCGACCCGGTTAGAAAATAAGGGCCTGATCGGCCGCGCAATTGCGGATAACGATCGAAGATTGCGTCAATACACCTGCACCAAGGCGGGACAATCGCTGTTCAATGAAGTTTTCCCGGCCGTTCAGAATTGTGCAGACTCGATTCTGGGACACATGAGCGATACGGATATGCGCAAACTCGAAGACGGGTTGCGTGCTCTGGAACGTGCTGTTGTGGAATATGGACAGGAACGAAAAAACAAAGCCGGTTAACGCGGGCTGTTATCTGGATGGGCATCCTGAAACGCCGGGATCTTATCCAGCCCGTCCTTGATCCGAGCAATCTTAGGGTAGCCAGACAAATCAACGCCCCACCTTTGCGCATTGTAAAGCTGAGGTATCAGGCAAACATCGGATAGAGTGACACTGTCACCATAAGAATATGGGCCACCCTGAACCATTTCTTCGTAGGCCGCCAACCCCTCGCCGATAAAGTGCTGCATCCATCCATTCATCGAAATCTGTTTTCCCGATTGCTCGACAGCCCATTTTGCAACCCGAAGGTTGCACACAGGATGGATTTCCATGGCCACCGCATAAGCCAAGGCCCGCACCTCGGCGCGGTGCAAAGGGTTTGACGGCAGAAGGCCCAAGCCTCTGCTCTCATCAATATACTCGATCTGTGCCAGTGACTGAGTAAACCTGTGCCCGTCAATTTCCAATACCGGTACCAATCCCTGCGGGTTCATGGACAGATGGAATTCAGACCGCTGTTCAGCTTCCAACAGGTTTACTATGACTGTTTCCCAGGTTTCCTGTGCAAGACCAAGGGCGATCCGAACCCGGTAGCTGGCCGAAGAACGCCAATAGTCATAGAGTTTTATCATTCATTCGTCCGACAATAAATCGAGGGCTGCCTGCAGTGTCTTCTCGGAATCACCAAGTTTTGCCTCAAGGCTGGATTGAAATGACATCGCAATTGGGACCAACTGACTAAGAAGATCGGCACCCTCTTTTGTCAGATTCAATTTAAGAAGACGACGGTCATTAGGGTCCACGTCCTTGGAGATCAGGCCACGGGCTTCAAGCCGTGCCGCCGCCCGGCTGACCTTTGACTTTTCCAAGCTAACCCGTTTTTCAATGTCCCGAACAGACGGATTTTCAGCATATCCAACATTCACGAGGACACGCCATTCGGGAATAGAGATTCCAAACTCATGCTTATATTGCTTGGCCATTTCAGCACTCAGATGTGCGCCTAACACTGTAAACCGGTATGGTAAGAACCCCTCCAGGTTGAACTCTGGCAAGTTTTTTGTGCTCATAAAGCGGTTTCCTTTCTGAGTTAAAGAATCCAGATTATCGTTGCATTTGCAACAAAAATATTGACAACGTTGCAAACGCAACGAATATTTACGTCAAGCGCGCTGTCGACTAGAATCGCCTGAATAGGAGGCCCGAATGAATGAAATCGCACGGCATAGTGGATTGACTATCGCGGGTGATGGAGTGTCCATTTCAAAGGGCTACTTGCCTGGTTTTGGGAATGATTTTGAGACTGAGGCGTTGTCTGGGGCTTTGCCGCAGGGGATGAACAGCCCTCAGCGGTGTAAT
>NZ_JBQFSM010000021.1:0-32858 GCF_056538005.1 Ruegeria sp. BI11
AGGTTTAAAGACTAAAAAAACCGCCGCCCGAACCCTGCGCGTCTCGCCACGCACCGAGCTAAGTACAACCACACCGCCCACCAACAAAAAAAGACCGCCATCCGGAGACCTTGATCCATGCGCGGGACCAACCGGCAGGATGGAAAAATCCGCCACCTGACCAGGCTCGCTCAGTTGAAGCAATCAACCAAACCCTAGTCAAACACAATTGACGCCCGAAAAAGCCAACCGAACAATGCAGACGCCAAGCCATAAGGGCCTTAATAAAAATGTGGCAAGTTTTTTTCGCGCGCCGCGCGGACCCAGTTGGGGACAAACGGAATGATCTTGTCCTGCGAAGGCACCATGATCTCGATGAAGTTTGCGCCCGGGTTGGCAATGGCTTCCGACAGGATCGGCTCGATATCGGCTTCTGAGGTAATACGAGCCGTTTTGAAACCGAAACCTTCGGCCACTTTGACGTAGTCGACGGCCCCAAAATCAGTGCTCCATGGGGCGTCAACGTCATCAAGCAGGATTGCTTCTCCACGAATCCAGCCAAACGTATCGTTCCGGGTCAATATCACCGTTACGTTTTTGCCCGACCGTTTGAGCGTTTCCATATCTCCGATCACGAAGCCAAAAGACCCGTCACCGGTAAATGAAATCACCGGACCGTCATTCGCGTAAGCCGCCCCGATACAGGCGGGCACGGAATACCCCAAAGCCCCCATCGAATAATTGGTGATGTAGCGCCTGCCGTGCTTGCGAAAGGTCAGCAGAGCCGAAGGGTAGATTGCGCTGACGCCCGGCTCTGAGGTCACGACCGCATCATCCGGTAAGATCCTGTCCAGCACCTGCGACAGCCGCACAGGAGATAACGTGCCTTCTGGCATGGGAATGTTGGAATTGAATACCTTCTCGAGCGCGGTTTTCTTGACCGGGTTCAGATCGACCTTTGGCCGCTCAAGATCAGAGTGTTCGGTTTTGATGATCTCAACCATATATTCTAGGCTGGCCCGCGCGTCGCCGACCATGCCGATCTGCACAGGGAAATTGTTGCCGATATGGGCCTCGGCTATATCGAGATGCAGGAATGTCTTGCTATTTGGATCGCCGTACAGCTTCCAGTGATCGGTGGCGGCGCTGTCAGTGTTTGAGCCAATGAAAAAGATTGTGTCGGCGTCGTGGACATACTGATTTGAATATTCCATGCCGCCCCGACCACCGATCACACGCAGGGCCAGAGGATGATCTTCGGGAATGGTGCCTTTGCCCGGGGTCGTGGTCCCGACAGGTATTTGCAGCAGCTCAGCCAATTCCATGATTGTATCAGACGCCTTGGAGATCAGCCCCCCCTGCCCGCAGACAAAGGTTGGTTTTTTCGCCTTGATCAGAACTTCAATGGCTGCACGGATTTTGCTGTGATCCGCGACGGGGCGATGGGCCGGGTAATGGCTGTATTCGGGTTCCGCATAGAGATCGCTGATCTCAGCCTCTTCGCCATAAATGTTGATTGGCACCCGGATATGGACTGGAGCGGGACGCCCCGACGTCGCTACGCGGAAGGCACGACGCAGCAAAAAGGGGATGTCCTTTACATTGGTCAGGACAAAGCTTTCCTTGCAGATACTGTCATAGAGTCGGGTTTGATCGATCCCGGTCAGCCCGTGTTTCTTGTCCTGATTGATAGGAATGTCCGAGCTGAAGAAAATCACCGGAACTGAGCTGAGGAACGCCTCGGTGATGCCGGGTGTGCAGTGGGTGATGCCAGGGCTTGGAGCTTCGAGAACGCAAGGCCGACCGGTGATCTTGGCATAGGCCTCAGCCGCGTAGGAAGCCGTCCGTTCATCGCGTGTCAGGACAAATTCGATATCGCTGTGTTCGCGCCATTCCTTATACCAGCCAATCGTCGTTTCACCGGGCAGGCCGAACACATGTCGCACCCCATGAAGCTCCAGCATTTTAAGGATCACCTGCGCACCGTTCATCCACAAGGGGTCTGCCGGTTTCACCACTGTATTCTCCACTTCCAGAGTCGGTCAGTCAAAATTGTCGACAATTGATTATACAATACTGCCGACCAGTCAATACTCAGTTCAACGCTCGGCAAAAACCTGTTAACCCAATGCCCGATCCTTGCCTTGGGGAAACTGGATGACAAAAACCGAAGATCGTGTTGGTCGTGTCTATGACCTCGTGCGGAAGATGGCTGAGAACTTTGAATTCAAACCTGAATCTCAGATCAACGAGGTTGCGCTTGCCAAAAGCTTTGGCACCAGCCGGACACCCGTCCGCGAAGCGCTGAACCGACTTGTGGCCGAAGGGTTCCTGACCTTTCAGGCCAGACGGGGGTTTTTCTGCCGTCCGTTGAGCCCTTCTCAGATTCTGTCCCTGTACGAAGCCCGGATCGCAGTTGAGACAGAAGCTGTGCGGCTGGCTATTCGCAAATCCTCAGATAGTCAGCTTGCCTCGTTGCTTGAAACCCTGCGTGAAGTTTTGACTGAATATGACCGGTGCAAAGACCCCCGGCGAATGCTGGAACTGGATGAGCAATTTCACGTGGACATTGCCAAGTACTCTAGGAATCAAGAACTTGTCCGCATTCTTGAGAACCTTAATGCTCGCATCCGGTTCGTCCGCCTTATTGACCTAAAGCACGCATATCTGAACGGCGGGGTTGAAAACACAGGCAGTCAAATTCCCAGCCACCACACGATCATGCAAAGCATTGCGGACAGAAATGAAAGCGAAGCAGTCGATACCATTCGGAAACACATCGAACGCCGCCGGGAAGAGACAATAGAGGCTGTCGCCAAAGCTTTTGCCGAAATCTACTTTGTTGATGACGACGCTTAAAGTGAATGAACGGGGCTAGTGGTTGTCTGCAGATTGACAGGATTCAATGATGTCTTGCACCAGAATCTCTACCGCGCGCCTATGTACCACAGACGGCCGTGTCGCGAGGTAAAAGGTTGAGTTCCAATTCAGCTTATCCGGCGCAAGCTCTCTGAGATGATCACGGTGAGCCCAGGTTTCGATGAAGTGAACCGGAAGCGGCCCCAGATAGTGCCCAGTTTCAATCATCATCGCCATCGCTTCCATATTTGCCACGATGGCTTTTGGTTGGGCGGTCTGCAGCACCGGTGAAACCAGAATGTTATAAGATCGCTGGCAGATTTGGTGCTCCGAGATCACATCCAAATCAATTTGATCGTCCGGCAAATCAAACAAGGGGTGATCCTGACCACAATACAGGCGATGCTCTTCCTGACACAGTTCGGTGTAGGTCAGTTCCGAAACCTGATTGCGGAAGGGTGCTATAGCAACATGCAAATCCCCTGTAATCAGTTTTTGCGTCAATTCCGTTGGTGATGCCACGACGACTTCAAGTTGCACTTCGTTGGGACGGTCCAGAAAACGCTTTAGAACCTGTGCCAGGTTAAGCTCAGCCAGCGTATTGACCGCATCAACTGTACCGATCCGCAGGTCACCGGTAATGGTCCCACGCAGTTCCAGCAATTCTGCGTCAAAGTCGCGAGCGCTACGCAGGATGTCTCCGGCTTTTCGATAGGCGATTTCACCCCGTTCGGTCAGACGAAACCCACCTCGGCCACGTTCACATATCCGATAGCCTAGTGCCGTTTCCAGATCGCGGATTCGGATGCTGATCGCCGATTGCGTAATACCCAATGCGTATTGCGCATCCGTAAATCCACCGCATTCGACCACGGTCACGAAAGTCTCGAGCAGAGTATTTCTGAGCAGTTTCAATGCTTATCCGCCTTTCGGGAGTTGTTATGCCATTAGCATAAATATTTCTCATGTGAACATAAACAAGATGATATTTTTTTGTGTAATTTTCTATGCTGTCCTGATCCCTGAAGACCAAACCCAATAAGACAACAGGGAAGAAACCAACATGACCTTGACCTTTCGTCACCTCAAGATCACTGCCACAGCAGCATTGCTCGGCCTGACCCCACTCGCTGCCTTGGCCGAGGACTGGAAGTTCGCAATCGAAGAAATTCCGGGCTCGATCATGGATGCCTACGCACAGGAGTTCAAATCGCGTATCGAAGCCGCGACCGATGGCGAAGTGACTGTGACCGTCTATCCGATGGGTACGCTGGGTACACCCACTGAAACGGTGGAACAGGCCGCTGACGGCATCATCCAGTTCACCAACGTGTCGATTGGCAACCTGGGCACTGTAGTGCCGGAAAGTCAGGTTTTCCTGCTACCCTACCTGCTGCCCTCTGATCCGGCGGCGATATCGAATATCCTGAGCAGTTCGGAGACCATCTATGGCCCGCTGAACGACGATTTCCGTCAGCGTGGTCTGGAAGTCATGACCATGTATTCCGAAGGGCCGCAGGTCTGGACCACCAACCGCGAAATCCGCACGCCCGAAGATTTTGATAACTTCAAGATGCGGGTGATGGTATCGCCGATCCTGCTTGAGACGTACAAGAACATGGGCGCCAGCCCGACCCCGCTGCCGTTTGGCGAAGTGTTCGGCGCGCTGCAACTGGGCGCGGTTGACGGTCAGGTTAACCCGATCCCGACCATTGAAGAGATGAAGTTCTACGAAGTCACAAGCCACCTGATCTGGGCCGGGGAGCAAGAGCTTGTCACCACCGTCGTTGCCGGTTCGGACTGGTTTGAAACCCTCAACCCTGACCGTCAGCAGTTGGTGCGTGACACCATGGCCGACATGACCGGGTTCATTGATGGCGTCGTCACCGACTTCAACCAGCAGCGTCTGGACATCATCAAAGAAGCCAAACCTGACATCAGTCTGGTTATTCTGACCGAAGAAGAGCGTGACGCCTTCCGTGAGCGTAGCACCGGAACCTCTGCCGCTTATGTCGACACTGTTGGAGACCGTGGTCAGGAATTGCTGGACGCGTTGCAAGCGGAACTGTCGAGCAACTGATCCCTCCCATTCACTCAAAACTACCCCACGCGTCATGCGCGTGGGGGCTTTCAAAGGGGGGAAATCATGCAAAGCGATACAACAACTCCCTTCGGCTTATTGGGAAAGATTGACGCCGTTATCGGACGGATCGAAGTCTGGATCCTAGGCTGGGGGATCACCCTGATGGCCGTGAACACCATCGCGAATGTCTTTGGCAGATATGTGTTCAACCAATCCATCTATTTCTCGGAAGAGCTGAACGAGTTCCTGATCGTGATCGTCACTTTCATGGGGCTGGGATATGCCACCCGCAAGGGCATCCACATCCGCATGTCCGCCATCTATGACGCGCTGCCGGTTAAACTGCGCAAAGGCCTGATGGTGGTGATCGCCACCACCACGGCCGTCGTGATGGCTGTGCTCGCCTGGTACGCGTTTGAATATGTGCAGAAAGTCGCCTCGCGCGGGCGGATCACCCCGGCGCTGCAGTTGCCGCTGTACCTGACCTATGTCTGGGTGGTTGTCGGGTTGGCACTGGCCTCGTTCCAATACCTTCTGACCGCGATCCGGAACCTGAACTTCGCGGATGAGGACGTCTATGTCTCGTACCTCGAAATTGACAGCTATGAAGATCCGGAAACCGCGTCAGCCATCAAGAAATTCCAGGATACTGCGGAGGCAGACAAATGACCGAGTTGATGCTGGTTGTAATGATCGTCCTGCTGCTGGCAGGTTTTCCAATGAAAATGCCGTTGATTTCGGCCGCTGTGCTGGGGTTTCTCGTCTATTTCCCCGAGATGAACATGCAAATCCTGATCCAGCAGATGATCGGGGGCGTTAAACCGGCCGCGCTGATTGCGGTGCCGATGTTCATTCTCGCGGCTGATATCATCACGCGAGGCCATTCTGCCAACCGACTGATCGACCTTGTGATGAGCTTTATGGGCCATATCAAAGGCGGTCTGGCAATTTCTGTCACCTCGGCCTGCGCCTTGTTCGGGGCTGTATGTGGATCAACCCAGGCAACTGTAGTGGCCATTGGCGGGGCGATGCGGCCGCGTATGCTGAAATCGGGCTATAGCGACAGCTTTTCGATCGGGTTGATCGTAAATGCCGCTGATCTGGCCTATCTGATCCCGCCATCCATCGGCATGATCATCTATGGAGTGGTCTCGGGGACGTCGATTTCTCAGCTTTTCATCGCGGGTATCTTGCCGGGACTGCTGATCGTGGTGTTATTCTCGGCCTATTGCATGGTGTACGCATACCGTCACGATATCCCTGTACTGCCTCGTGAGGGGTGGGGACAGCGCCTGACCGCGCTGCGCAAAGCTCTGTGGCCGATGGGTTTCCCCGCCATCATCGTCGGAGGTATATATGGTGGCGTGTTCTCACCGACCGAAGCGGCTGCGATCTGCGTGCTTTATGCCGTAATCCTTGAGGTGGTGATTTTCCGCTCGATCAAAGTAGCAGACCTGTTCGACATCGCCCTGTCCACCGGTGCAATCACTTCGGTCGTGTTCATCCTGATTGCCGCAGGTGCTGCCTTTAGCTGGACTCTGAGTTTTGCCCAGGTCCCACAGACCATCATCGCAGCGCTGGGGCTGGAACAGGCCAGCCCGCTTATGGTGTTATTGGCGATCAACGTGGCGTTCTTCCTCGGCTGTATGTTCGTTGACTCGATCGTGGTTATCCTGATCCTGGTTCCGATCTTTGCGCCGATGATCAAAGCCAGCGGGCTAGACCCGGTTCTAGTCGGCGTCCTGATCACC
This sequence comes from Ruegeria sp. BI11, assembly GCF_056538005.1. Classification (NCBI taxonomy): domain Bacteria; kingdom Pseudomonadati; phylum Pseudomonadota; class Alphaproteobacteria; order Rhodobacterales; family Roseobacteraceae; genus Ruegeria; species Ruegeria sp. BI11. The sequence continues at coordinate 6,673 of NZ_JBQFSM010000021.1, forward strand.
CTGCAAGTCGCCATCGGTGCCGCCACACCACCCTTTGGCTGCAACCTGTTCACCGCCATCGCCGTATTCCGCCGCCCCTTTGTGGAGGTGGTCCGCGGAGTGCCACCCTTCTTGATCATCCTCTTGGTTGTGACTGGGTTGCTAATGGCTTTCCCTCAAATCGCGCTATTCCTACCGGAACTGGCGTACCGATAACCCATAAGAAACGGAGAAATCATGTCAGATCATGGTTATGAATCTGGTCGTCTGAACCTGCCTTTTGTCGGCATCGCGACCTTTGGCAAGAAACCTTATGTCGAGAATTGGGATAAGATCGACGCAGATGTCGCCATCCTCGGCGCGCCCTTCGATTTCGGCTGCCAGTACCGGTCCGGCGCCCGGTTCGGCCCCCGCGCCGTGCGCGAGGCGTCGACCCTGTTCAGCTTTGGCCATGCCGGGGCCTATGACCACGAGGATGATGCGACCTATCTGGCGAGCGATGTGCGTATCGTCGATCTGGGCGATGCTGATATCATCCACACTAAGACCGAGGAAAGCCATGCTAACATCGAGTATGGCGTTAAGAAAATCCTTGATGCGGGTGCTCTGCCGGTAACCATTGGTGGTGATCATTCGATCAACATCCCCTGCATTCGCGCCTTTGAGGAGGATTGCGCAAAGAACGGTCCCATCCACGTGATCCAGATCGACGCGCATTTGGATTTCGTCGACGAACGCAAAGGCATCACTGAAGGTCACGGCAACCCGATGCGCCGGGCCATCGAAAAGGATTACGTCTCGGGCATGACCCAACTGGGCATTCGCAACGTGTCCTCAACCGCGAAAGAAGGTTATGACGACGCGCGGGCCCGGGGTTCGGATATCCTGTCCGTGCGGCAGGTCCGCAAACTGGGAACCGAGGGCGTTCTGGATCGCATCCCCGAAGACGCGCGTTATTACGTCACCATTGATATCGACGCGTTCTGCCCGTCGATTGCGCCGGGAACAGGGACACCCAGCCACGGCGGGTTCCAGTACTATGATGTGCTGGAAATCGTTCAGGGACTCAGCAAGCGCGGGGATGTGGTTGGTATCGATTTGGTTGAGGTCGCCCCTGCCTATGACCAGACCGAGAGCACGCAGATCCTTGCGGCACAACTGCTGCTAAATTTCCTCGGGTTCATTTTCCACAACCGAAAATAAGATCCCTCCCCGGCAGTCCGGCGTGCCAAAATATTTCAGCTACGCGCCGGGCTGCGACCCTTACTTGTGCAGGCTTCCATGCCATGCCGCTATCCCAGATAGTCGCGCAGGCTGGGTGGTGGATTGTCAAAGAGGTCCCGGGTTGAAGCAGGAGGGTGCGCTCGTTTATCAGCCACAAGAACAGTCTGGTCAGTGATCCGGCGCGCATCCTGCGGGTCGTGGCTGACCATAAGCAGTGTTGTTCCGGTTTCGGCCAGCAACCCGGCGACAAGATCAAGCATTTCAGCCTTCAGCGCAGGCCCGAGCGCCGCAAAAGGTTCGTCCAGCAGCAATAGCTGACGACGTTGGACAAGTACCCGGGCCAATGCGACCCGGCTTTGCTGACCCCCAGACAGCTCGGCTGGCTTGCGGCCCCCCAGACCCGGCAGGGCAACCCGATACAGTGCGGATTGAACTTGAGTTTGCTCATCAACCGTCAACCGCCCGTTCGGGCGCAGGCCTAGGGCGATGTTCTGCTCGACAGTCAGGTGCGGAAACAAATTGCCATCCTGAAACAGCATCGCCAAAGGACGTTTGCCCGGGGCGAAATTGGAAATTTCTTCCCCGTCCCAAAAGATATTTCCCTGTTTGAGGTCCCGAAACCCGGCAATTGCCTCAAGCAGCGTCGACTTGCCTGCGCCGGACGGTCCTATAATGGCCACGCTGGCGCCGGACTCGACTGCAAAATCAGCCTGCAGCGAAAACTTACCGTTCTCGATGACGCAGCCTTCAAGTTTCAGCATGCAACCGCCCTCCGCGATCCAATAGCCAGAATGCCCCCATCGACAGCAATAACAGCAACAGCGCCGCCCCGGCCGCCGCCTGCATCTGATACGCGCCCATCAACCGGTATATCTGCAAAGGCAAGGTCGCGATCTGCGGATCGGCGAACAGGGCAATAACCCCTAGGTCACCCATCGACAATGCGGCTGAAAGACCGGCGGCAAAGCGGATCTGCGGACGCATTCGGGGCAGCAGGACGCGGGCAAAAAACGTTTTCTTGTCCATGTCCAGCGACAGGGCAAGTCGCCCGTTCTGAGTCACCATTTCGCGCGCCGCTGGCACCAAAATGCGTAATGCGAAAGGCAGGGCCATGACGGCGTTCACCAGTGCGGTCACAGGCAGTGCCAGTGATACAGGGTTGGCAACCGGGCGGATCAGAATGAAAAGGCCTGTGCCAATCACCAAAGGTGACGCCGCCAGCCCCAGAATGCCGCTAAGCTCTACAATTCCGTGACGTCCGGTCGCGACGGCCATGGCCATGGGCAGCGCAAGCATCAACAAAACAACGGTACTGACAGCGGCAACCAGAACCGAGATCACCGCCGCGCGGAAGACCAGGGCTGGCAACTCGAACAGCCCGGCAAAACCGGATATCACTACCGCGGCCAATGGAAGAAGCAGAAACGCAGCCGCAACTCCGATCCAGCAGGCATCAATTGTGGGCGAACCGCCATCCCATCGTCGTATCGCACGATCTAACCCCGCGCCAAACCCGTCACCACGCGCAAACTTCAAAGCGACCAGCGCAGCTGCGGCGGTCAGGGCCAGTTGCAGCGCGGATAACAGCGCCGCGCGGCCCAGATCGAAGTCATAGGTAAAGGACTGATAGATCGCGAGTTCCAGTGTCGTCGCGCGGGGCCCTCCACCAAGGGTCAGTGCGACGGCAAAGCTAGTCAGGCAAATCGCAAAGATCACGGCCAAAACGCCAGGCAGAATGCGCTTTAGCATGGGTAGTTCGATCAGACGGAACATGGCAAAGCCGTCGCACCCCAATTGCGCGGCTAGACGGAATCGTTCTGCGGGGATTTCCTGCCACGCTTGCAGGATCAGCCGCGTGGCCAAAGGCAAATTAAAGAACACATGGGCCAAAACCACCCCGTGCAGGCCGTAGATGCGCAAAGGCGGCAGGCCAAACAGCCCTAGAATGTCGGAAATCCATCCAGCACGGCCAAAAACCTGCAACAGCCCAAGGATCGCGACGATGACCGGCAGAATGAAGGGGGCACCCAACAGTGCGATCAGGGCCGACCTGCCACGAAATCGACGTCGGGCCAGCGCTCGCGCAACTGGGATGGCCAACCCGGCACTGAACAGCGCAGACAACACTGCCTGAATAAGTGTGAAACGTAATGCCGCCCAATCGGCCGGGCCGAAACCGCCCGCTGTATCAGCGCGCAGGGCCACCGCGGCCAGAGTGCCCAATATCAGCGCAGAAACCAGTGTCGCTGCGCCAACACCTGGCCAGGGGCTTACTGGCTGAGCGCGCCCAGCCATTCTGCAAGCGCCTGATCCCGCACGGCTGCGGCTTCATCCGGGGTGAACAGCAGGGACTTTTCCGGCGTGATCAGCGTGTCAAACCCCTCGGGCAGACCGGCGGCAGGAGTCACTGCCGGATACATCCAGTTGGTGGTTGGAATGATCTGCTGGAAAGTGTCCGAGACCATGAATTCCAGAAACTGATCTGCCAGTTCGGGCTGATCGGTTCCGGCCAGCTTTGCCGCAACCTCGACCTGCATATAGTGCCCTTCGTCAAAGGCCGCTGCCGCTTTGCTGGCGTCTTCCTCGGCGATCAGGTGGTAAGCGGGTGACGTGGTGTAGCTGAGCACCATGTCGGCCTCACCCTCAAGAAACAGACCATACGCCTCGGACCAGCCTTTTGTCACGGTCACGATATTATCGGCAAGTCCGGCCCAAATCTCTGGCGCTTCGTCACCATAGGCTGCCTTGACCCACAACAGCAGCCCCAGACCCGGAGTAGAAGAACGCGGGTCTTGAATTATGATCTTGGTTTCACCCTCGGCCAGTTCACGGAAATTGGCAGGTGCTGCCGCATCAGCGTTATGGACGAAAGCGAAATAACCCCAGTCATAAGGCGCAAACACGTCGTCTGCCCATTCAATTGGGAGAGTATAGTCAGCACTGACAGAGTTAGAGGCAAACAAGCCGGTTTCCTTGGCTGCCGTAATCAGGCCTGTATCCAATCCAAGGACTACATCGGCGTCTGTGTTTTCGCCCTCAAGCCGAAGACGCGACAGCAGCGCTGCACCATCCTCGACGCCCACAAGATTCAGATCGCAGTCACAAACTGCCTCGAACGCCTCTACCACCTTGGGACCCGGACCCCAATCCGAGACAAAGCTGTCATAGGTGTAAACGGTCAGCTGAGGTTTGTCGGCTGCTACAGCCGCTGTGGCGCTCAGAAGTCCCGCAGCAATCATCAGATGTTTCATGTCATCCTCCATTGCGGCGAGAGGGCAAGGATGGATGAAACCGTTACCTTTCCCTCCGCCGGTTCTAGCCGGTTCAGGTTCTACGGGTTCGCCAAAGGCATCTCAGCGCAGCAGGCCACGCACCCCGAGGTGAGGTCGTGACTAGGGTGGATCGGATCAAAAGACAACCGGATTTACGTGTTTTTGGCTTTTTCAATGGTCTGACTGCCTGACCTCAGCAATGTGGTGACCGTTCGGGTCTAAACTGATTTTGGTATCGGTTGGTTTCGAAACCCCGGGCCAAACGAGGCTTGGCTGGCCTAAACCTGGCTCAATCGCCAGTCTCAGTGATCAGCCATTCCTGGACCTGACGTACTTCGCGGCGCGTATTGCTAGGGTTTCGCACGTCAACAAAATAGGCATGAGTTGGCGAGATATTTTCATCGAAAAGGCGAACAACCCTGCCCTCAGCCAGGTCTTGATCGATCAGCGGCAGCCAGCCAATCGTGACGCCCTGACCTTGTGCTGCGCCACGCAACAAGACGTTGGCGTCCTCGAAAATTGGCCCCTGCAAAGGATTGTCGACCGGCACGCCCATTGTCGCAAACCAATCCAGCCATCCCCAATGGTTCTTTTGATGTAGCAGTGGCAGACGCAACAGATCCGCCGGGTGTTCAATGTGACCGTTGGCACAGACAAAGCTGCGGGATGCAATTGCAACAGGACTGAGCTCCAGCAGCTTAAGTGCATCACCCGTTCTTTCCGCCATGCGTGCCCAACGGATAACGATATCGACGTTTTTCGTATCGAACGTTCCGGGCTGGAACGAAGGTACTACTTCCAGTTCGATATCCGGATGCGTCGCCCAAAGGTCACTTACTCGCGGCATCAACCAGCGCGCCGTGAAAATCGGCCCGGCCGATATGCGAACGGCTTTGCGCGCACTGCGGTGCAACGTGCGCACGGCGTTATCCAGAACTCCGAACGCCTGGCTTGTGGCTTTGGCCAAGCGCCTGCCGTCTTCTGTCAAAGCAACGTCCCGACCTTCGCGGCGGAACAATTTGACGCCGAGCTGATCTTCTAACCCCCTTACATGGTGGCTGATGGCAGTCGGTGTAACGGACAAATCCTCAGCAGCGGCACGGAAGCTGCCATGCCGGGCGGCTGCATCAAAGGCGCGTAAGGCAGGAAGAGACGCTTTCACAATATACCTATTGATAAGTTAAACTCATTAATTGCTGAGAAACTTGCCTTTGTAAATTTATTCTACACCTGTTCATCATGTGTTTGCAGCAAATTGAGCTCATGAGTCGATGACCCAGGCAAACCGACGGCGCGGTCGTAAAGACCGTTTAAAACAGGTAACGGACACCGACGCCCCCGCACCCGTTTGGCCCGGTGTGGTCGGTGGGCGCTTAAAGCCGCTTACCCTGGATGAGGTGACTCTGATCGGAGAAACCGCGTTCTCGCTATTGGAGACGCTAGGATTGAGCCAGCCCATTCCGTCTATGGTTGAAAAGGTCACCACTGCGGGTGGCGCCATGACCCCGGACGGTCGGTTGCTGTTTCCGCGAATGCTGGTGCAATGGGCGATCGACGGGGCGCAGCGCGGATTTACCCTATGCGGTCAAAATCCCGACCATGACCTTAAGATCGAGGCGGCGCGGGTGCATATGTCCACTGGTGGTGCTGCGCCCGGCGTGTTCGACCTTGAAACGCATGAATATCGCGACTCGACCCTGCAAGACCTCTACGACGCAGCGCGGATCGTGGACCGGTTGGAGAATATTCACCATTTCAGCCGTTCGGTTGTGGCGCGTGATATTGAAGATACTGCGCTGATGGACCTGAACACGGCCTATGCCTGTCTGGCAGGCACTTCTAAACACGTTTCAATTTCGATCACCGAACCGCAGAACGTCGCCCAAATCGCGCGCCTTTGCTATAATATCGCAGGCAGCGAAGCGGCATTTCGCGCCCGGCCCTTTCTCACGGTAATGGCCTGCCATGTCGTACCGCCCATGCGGTTTGCCGAAGAAGCCTGCGAGGTGCTGGAGCACGCAATCAAGGCTGGTTTTCCTGTTCAGCTGATTAGTGCCGGACAGGCCGGGGCGACAAGCCCGGCGACAATTGCTGGTTCCTTGGTTCAAGCCGTTGCCGAAACTCTGGCGGGTCTTGTCTTTGCCCGTCTAGTCGATCCTCAGGTCAAGGCCATCTTTGCTCCCAAGCCTCTTGTTGCCGATCTGCGCACCGGTTCAATGAGCGGTGGTGGCGGCGAACAGGCCATCTTGATGGCCGGTGCCGCGCAGATGGGACGACATTGGGATTTGCCCACCAGTTCGATTGCCGGGATTACTGATGCCAAACGGCTGGACGCGCAATATGGGGCCGAGAAAGCGCTTGCCGTGACCATGGCGGCACATGCGGGTTCGAACATCGTCACCCAGGCCGCAGGTATGATGTCCAGCCTGCTGGGCGTCAGCCATGCGGCCTATGTCAGCGACAATGATCTTCTGGGCAATATCCTGCGAACAATCCGGGGCGTCGAAGCCACACCCGAAAATATAGCCGCCGACGTCATCGCGCAGGTCTGTCGCGGCGAAGGACACTATCTAGGTGAGCAGCACACGTTCAGTCGAATGAAATCGGACTATTTCTACCCGGAAGTTGGCGACCGTCGTGACCCCCGCGCCTGGCAAGAGGACGGGGCGCATCGCGTGGGCGACGTGGCACGCAACCGTACCCGAGAGATTCTCAGCAGCCACTACCCCGATCACTTGCCGGACGCAGTGGATCGTACAGTGCGCAAGACCTTCGATATTCGCCTAACCCGAACACAGATCGGACGCCCGGAATGAACAGCTCTGAACTCAGCACACGCGCCCGTACCGCCCTGCCCGGAGGCGTCAGCCATGAATTGCGATACCGTGAACCGCACCCGATCTTCGTCGATCGCGCGGTGGGGGCCGAGAAATGGGACATCGACGGGCGGCGGTTCATCGACTTTAAGATGGGTAGCGCTAGCCAAATGTTGGGACACTGCCATCCGGCCATTGTCGAGGCGATACAGAAACAAGCGCAACGATCGATCTTCAGCGCGGATTGCCATGCCACGGAAATCGAATGGGCCGAATGGATCAACCGCTTATACCCGTCAGCCGAGCGTACCCGCTTTACCGCATCCGGCACCGAGGCCACGATGTTGGCCTTGCGTTTGGGGCGAGCCTTCTCTGGCAAAGATCATGTGTTGCGGTTGGATGGCCACTTCCACGGCTGGCACGACCATGCGCTGAAAGGGGCCAAACCCGGAAACAACCGGGCCACATCGCTTGGCATTCCGCAGGTGGTCAACGATCTGATCCACATCTGCGCCGCCGATCCCACGGCAATGGCACTCGCCTTACAGGATGATCGCATCGGAACCGTGATCATCGAAGTGTCCGGCGCGAATTACGGCTGCGTGCCAATGAAAACAGAGACCTTGAAAGCCCTGCATAACGTGGCGCGCGACGCAGGGGTCGTCTTGATCTTTGACGAGATCATCACCGGCTTTCGCTGGTCGCCCGGTGGGCGTCAGGCGCGCGACAGACTTAACCCTGACTTGACGACGCTGGCCAAGATTGCGACCGGCGGTCTACCTGGCGGGGTGGTGAGCGGACGGGCTGAAATCATGGAACTGCTGAACAACACTACCGAACGCAAGGGCATCGCCCCGGCAGTCAGCCACAAGGGCACCTTCAACGCATCTCCACTGGTTGCAGCAGCGGCCTGTGCGGCAATGCCTCTGCTGTCGGACGGGACCACACAGGCCAGGGCTGATGCGATGGCGCAGCGGATGCGCGATGGCATGAACCGCGCAATTCGAGATATGGAAGTGACCGGGCTGGCCTATGGTGACAGCTCGGTCTTTCATGTGCTTTTTGGTCGCGACAATCTTGACGGCCTCAGCCCCGCGCAAATCCGGGGCCTGTCAAAGACTGTGGTCAAGGCCTATCGCGATGGGATGTCGGCACGTGGCGTTGATATCATGTCCTATACGTCTGGCGTGACCAGCGGCGCCCATACGCCTGATCTGGTGGACGAGGCGCTGGATGCGTTTCGCGCGACTCTCACCGATATGGTACGAGACGGGATAATTTCATGACTTTGCCTAGCCAGGCCCGGACCGTCATCATCGGGGGCGGCGTGATCGGATGCTCGATTGCCTATCACCTAGCCCGCGAAGGGCGCAGGGATATCGTGATCCTTGAACGCTCGAAACTCACCAGCGGCACCACGTGGCATGCTGCGGGACTGGTGCGACGGTTGCGCCCTTCGGCCGCGCTGACCCGGTTGATCAACTATTCGATCGACCTCTACGGCGAGCTTGAGGTTGAAACCGGACAAGCAACGGGCTGGGTCCAAACCGGCAGCCTAACCCTGGCAACGAACCCCGACAGGCTGACCAATATCAAACGGCAGGTTTCTTTGGGCCGTGCTTTCGGGCTCGAAGCTGAGGTTGTCGACGCCGCTCGCGCCAAAGAGCTGTGGCCACTAATCAAAGCCGACGACGTTATAGGCGCAGTCTGGTCCCCAGCGGACGGGCGCGTAAACCCATCGGATGTGGCTTTAGCCCTATCAAAAGGGGCAAGGGCGCGTGGGGTACAGATCTTCGAAGATACACCCGTCACAGGGCTGCAAAAACACGGCCAACGGATTTCGGGGGTCGAGGTCGGTGATCATGTCATCGCGGCCGAAGAGGTTGTGATCGCCAGTGGCCTCTGGTCGCGCGAAGTGGCCGCGATGTGCGGGGCGAACATGCCGCTATATGCGTGCGAACATTTCTACATGCTGACCAAACCGCTGCCCGAGGTGCAAGCCTTGGGCAAGGGAGCGCATCTGCCGACGCTCAACGATCAGGATGCCTATCTTTATGCCCGCGACGACGTTGAGGGTTTGCTAGTCGGATCGTTCGAGCCGCACGCCAAAGGTATCTCGACCCGTGATCTGCCTGCCGATTTTTCATTCGATCTGCTGGACGAGGATTGGGACCACTTCATGCCGATGATGGAGAATGCCTTGCGTCGCATCCCGGCGTTGGAGCGGGCCGAAATCCGGATGTTGTTGAACGGACCCGAAAGCTTCACCCTGGACAGCCAGTTTATGATGGGTGAGAGCCCAGAGGTGCCGGGGTTGTTCCTGATGGGCGGCATGAATTCAACCGGTATCGCCTTGGCTGGCGGGGCGGGAAAAGCGATGGCCGAATGGATCATCGCAGGCGAGCCGACGATGGAGCTGAACGAGGCCGACATTCGTCGCTTTGGTCCGGAAATGAACGTGCTGAGCGCGCTTGAGGCACGCATTCCCGAAGTTCTTGGGCGGCATTACGACAACCCCTATCCTGGCCGGTCTATGGACACTGCGCGAGGTCAGCGCCGCTCACCCGTTCATGTGGGCCTGTTGGCGGCAGGCGCCCATTTCGAAGCGCGTAACGGGTGGGAACGTGCAGTGCATTTCGGTGGCGAAACAATGCATCTGCCCCTGACATTCGGCGTGCCAAGATGGCGGGATCAAGTGGGTGCCGAAGTTGACGCCTGCCGGACCGGCGCGGCCATTCTGGATCAATCCGCCTTTGGTAAGATCATGGTGCAAGGACCGGATGCCTGCGCATTTCTCAACCGCTTATGTACAGCTCAGATGGATATAGCCGAAGGCCAGATCGCTTATACGCAAATCCTCAACGCACGTGGCGGGATTGAAAGTGACCTGACCGTGCAACGTCATGGGCCTGAGACCTATTTGATGATCGTTGGTGCCGGAGAAGTGGTGCGTGTCATGCAACGGATGCGCAAGACACGCGGAGATTTCCGTGCGGAATTCACCGACGTGACCAGTGGCTATGCGGTTCTTGGCCTTGCCGGAACCAAGGCACGCGATGTGTTACAGGCCACTTCGAACACGCCGGTTCCCGACTTGAAACGGTTCACTTTCGCACCGATTGAAATCGGGTTGGCACATGGTTGGGCTGGGCGGCTGAGTTTTGCCGGCGAAGAAGGGTATGAGCTGTACACCACCGCTGACATGGCCATGACCGCGCACGAGGCACTGGTCGCCGCTGGAGCAACACATGCGGGCCTTTATGCAAGTGGCTCGCTGAGGATCGAATCCGGGTTTCGCGCCTTCGGCCACGAGTTGACACCCGGCACCACCCCTTTGGAGGCCGGATCGGATCGCTTCTGCGCCTTCGGGACTGGATTTGTTGGCGAAGAGGCCCTGAACAAGGCTGAGCCACCTGCTCGGCAGATCGTGTCCTTGCTGTTCGATGACCCTTCAGCCATTCCGATTCATGATGAGCCAATCTATTTCGACGGTACCGTTGTGGGGCAGATCACTTCTGCCGCGTGGAGCTACCGCTATGGGCGCTCGGTGGCTTTGGCGATGATCTCGGCACCGCTGGATTTGCTAGCCAAACAAGATGTGGTGCCAGGCTTCGAGGTTGAAATCGCCTGCGTCCGGTTTGGTGCCAAGGCCTCCTTAAAGCCCGCCAAGGAGGTTTTTTGATGTCCGAAACGCAGCGCACCACACGGGTTGCGATCATCGGTGGCGGCATCATGGGCGTTGCCGCGCAATACCAACTGGCTGAAAACGGCTGGACCGACACGACTCTGTTTGAAAAGGCCGAGCTGACCTCAGGTTCGACCTGGCACGCGGCGGGGCAGATCGCCCATGCCGTTGGCAGCCGGGTCATGGGGTGGATCAACAAAACCTCGATCGAGACCTACAAGCGCGTGGAAGAGGAAACCGGCCAAAGTATCGGCTGGCATGAGGTCGGCGGGCTCCGCATCGCCACTACCGATGATGAGGTCGACTGGTTGAAGTCGATCATGGGGGCGGGCAAACTGCTGAACCTGCCAATGGAGTTGGTTGGCCCTAAGGACGTCTCCAAGATCAATCCATTCTACAAGGTTGATGACGTGAAAGCAGCGGTGCGCACGTTTGAAGACGGGCACATTGACCCCTCAGGCGTGACTATGGCGTTGGCAACCGCCACCCGGGCAAAGGGGGCGAGGATTGAGCGACATAACCGGGTCGTTGGGGCCAGCCGCAAGGGCGATATGTGGTTGTTGCGCACAGAAACAGGCGATGTTCTGGCCGAACATGTGGTGATCGCCGCGGGGTCCTACGCCAATCAGGTGGGCACCTGGTTCGGGCTGAAGATCCCGTCGGTTTCATGCCTGCATCACTATCTGGTCACCGACACCGTGCCCGAGTTTGAGAACCGTCCGGAAATGCCGGTCATGCGCGACAATGCCTTTGGCGGCTATATCCGGCAGGAACAGAAATCCGGGCTGATAGGCATCTACGAAGGCCATGTGTGCCCGACTATCTGGGAAATGCCTCAGGGGGCGCCCTGGGCGGCTGAAAATGAGTTGTTCGAAGCCGACTATGACGCGATCGGAGATTTCCTGATGGTGGCTTTGGGCAAGATGCCGATCCTGGCCGATCTGGGCATCAAACGTGTCGTGCGCGGTGCGATTACCCATACGCCAGATGGCGGTATGCTAGTGGGGCCGTCTGGAGCGCCTAACGTTTGGTTGGCTTGCGGCTCGTCCATCGGCCTCGCTTGGGGAGGGGGCGCAGGTAAGGTCTTGGCCGACTGGATGGTGCATGGTGAAACTGAAATCAACAGCCGCAGCCTTGATCCTCGCCGTTATGGTGACTTTGCTAGCGACCAGTTCATTCTGGAACGTACAAAGGATGAATTCATGCGGCGCCACGACACGCCCTGCCCCGGCAAGCAGTTCACCGCATTGCGACCATTAAACCGCCACCCGCTTTATGATCGCCTTGCGGCCAAAGGTGCAGTGTTCGGCGAGATCGCAGGTTGGGAACGGCCACGGTATTTCGGTGCGGTAGGCGAGATTGAGCAGATCGGTTGGGGTCATCAACCTTGGCACGCGCACGCGCTGCACGAGGCGCAAACCACCAGGCAGGCTGCGGGCGTTATCGACCTTTGCGCCTTTGCTCAGTTCGAGATCACCGGAAAGGATGCAGGCAAGCTACTGGATCGTCTTTCGGCCAACCGCATCCCGCGTAAAGACGGGCGGATGAGCCTCAATCACCTGCTCACCGAAAAGGGCCGGTTTGAAACCGAGATCACCATTTGGCGTTTGGCCGAAGATCACTATTTCACGGGTTCACCCATTGCGCGAGCGGTACCGGATTTCGACTGGATCAAACGCCATATCCGGCCCGGTGAAGATGTTCAGATGGTCAATCGCAGCAGCAATTGGGGGATGCTGGCACTGTCCGGACCGTCCTCACGCCGAATTTTGGCAATGTTGACCGACACCGATCTGTCCAATGCTGCCTTTCCTTGGTTGTCCGGTCAAAAGATCAAGGTGGCTGGCGTATCCTGCTATGCGCTGCGGGTTTCCTTTGTGGGCGAATTGGGATGGGAGTTGCACGCGCCGTTAGAACATATCGCCACGCTTTACGACGCGCTGTTCCGGGTGGGCGTTGCCCATGGCCTAATTGATCTAGGCTCATATGCTTTCAACGGCATGCGCATGGAAAAAGCCTATCGCGCAAGCGCAGAGTTAACCACCGATATCGGGCCATTCGACGTGGGGTTGGAGCGCTTTGTCAGCGCTCAAGATCGTGATTTCCTGGGCAGAGAAGCATTGCTGTCCCGTGATCCCGACTGGACGCTGTTCTACGCTGAGCTGCATGCTGACAATATTGACATTCAAGGCGGCGAACCGGTCTTGTTGGAGGGCATACCCGTCGGTCTGACCACCTCGGGTGGGTTTGGCTACACAGTCGGGAAGTCCCTGGGCTGGCTGTTCGTGCGCAAAGACACCCCGCGCCAAGGCCTGAGCGTGCAAATTCTGAACCGACAGGTTTCGGTCACCGTCCATGATGACGCCCTGTTCGATCCTCAAAACCAACGACCCCGGAGTGACGATGTTTAGCGTGACCCAGAACCAAAAGGTAAACTCACGATGACGAACCTCATCAACGGCGGCGAGGCCGTCTATCGCGTTCTCAAAGCCAATGGGATCGATAAAGTGTTCGGACTGTTGGGTGGCTCAATGCTCGAACTCTATGACGCCATTTATCAAGGTGGTGAGATTGCCTATGTCGGCGCACGGGATGAACGCGCGGCCGGACATATGGCAGATGGCTGGGCACGAATGACCGGCAAACCCGGCGTCGTTCTGGGGGCGCAGGCCGGGCCAGGCGTCGTCAATCTTGTAACAGCCGTGGCCGAGGCGCACCTGGCGTATTCTCCGATGGTCGTGATTGCTGGGGCTATCTCCCGCGCTGATCAAGGCAAAGATACCTTTCAAGAGGTCGATCAGGTCGCCCTTTTTGCCCCGATCTGCAAACGGTCGGTTATGGTCACCGACCCATCACGGCTGGTTCCGATGCTAGAGGATGCAATCCGGCTGGCCAACACCGGTCGTCGAGGGCCGGTAGTATTGCATATACCCCGCGATCTCTTCGCCACCGAATTGCCTGTGATTGACCCCAAACCGGTGCAAATCGCCCGTTCAGGTTCGGCGGCACCCGCCGAAATTACTGCAATCGCTGATCTTCTAGCAGGCGCACAGCGCCCGGTCATTTTCGCCGGAGGCGGATTCAAATGGGGGGCTGGGCGCAATGCTCTGACGGCTTTGGCAGAGACGCTCGAGGTGCCCGTGGTTGCCTCGACAGGACACGCCGATGTGTTGCGCCACCGCCATCCGTGGTACGCCGGTCAGGCCGGGCCACGCGGAAACTGGGTGGCCAGCCGATTGACCAAAGAGGCGGATGTTATTGTCGTACTCGGGGCGCGCCTTGGCTTCAACTCGACCTTCCATTCAAACGACTACGTCGGGGTCGACACCCGAATTGCCCAAGTTGATATCGAAGGCTCTGCCGTGGGTCGCTATTTCCCGGCTGAAATCGCCGCGCAGGGCGATGCACGCCTGACTGCCGAAGCATTGGCCGATATCGCTAAAAAACCCAACTGCGATACATGGCGAGAGAGTTTCCACGCCGATATAGAGAACCTCTGGATCGAGCGCGCGAAGGAAGCCGCGATCGAGACCCTACCCATGCATCCCCGCCGCGCATTGGCGGAACTGCGCGCCGCGTTGCCCGAGGACGCTGTCGTCACCCTGGACACCGGCAATACCTGCCTTCAGGCCGCCGACCGGCTGGCCCATTACGCGCCGATGTCCCTGATCACACCCTTGGATTTCGGGTTGGTCGGGTTTGGGCTGGCTGCAGCCATAGGGGCCAAGGCTGCAGCACCCGACCGCCCGGTAGTGGCCATCATGGGAGACGGCGCCATTGGCTATACGATGATCGAAATTCAAACGGCCATTTCGCATAATTTGCCTATCACCATCGTGGTCCTGGACAATGAAGCGTGGGGCGCCGAAAAAGCTTATCAAAATGAATTCTTCGGCGGGCGATTGTTCGGCGCTGAAATCAAAAGCCCCCGTTTCGATACCTTCGCCGAGCTTTGCGGTGGTCAGGGTATCTGGGTCGACGGGCCGAGTGACCTGGAACCTGCACTGCAGCAGGCTATTGCTTCAGGCAAGACCACAGTCATTCAGGCTAAGATTGATCCGGGCGCGCTGATGACGCTTCGCAAGGATCTGTTCCAAACAGTACAGAAGTAAGTACAAAACGAAGAACCAGAGATAAATTATTGCCGCCGTCAGCGCATAGTCACATTAGAGCATGGTTCTTGTCGTCAACGGATCAGCCAGTGGCCTTAACAGCCCCGGCCGCGTTTGGGCGATAAAAGTCACGATACCACTGTACGAACGCGGCCACGCCCTCCTCGACGGAAGTTTTGGGCTGGTAGCCGGTTAAATCCTTTAGCAGCGACGCATCGGCCCAGGTGTCAAGCACATCACCGGGCTGTCTTGGCATCATGTTCTTTTCCGCCGTGATGCCGGTGGCCGCCTCGATGGCTTCGATGAACGCCGTCAGCTGCACGGCGTCATTGTTGCCAATATTCACCACCCGATGGGGCGCGACCGGTGACAAGCTGTCCCCTTCGGGCACCTGACCGTCTGCGGGGCGCAGGGGGATGGCATTCATAAGCAGTCTGATCGCCTCGACCAGATCGTCGACATAGGTAAAGTCGCGTTTCATGTTACCATGATTGTAGACGTCAATCGCCTCGCCCTCGAGGATAGCTTTGGTGAATTTGAACAACGCCATGTCCGGACGACCCCACGGACCATAGACAGTGAAAAAGCGGAACATGGTAATCGGTAGATCGAACAGATGGGCATAGGAATGGGCCATGTTTTCGGTCGATTTCTTGGTAGCCGCGTAGAACGATATCTGATGATCCGCTCGCTGCGTTTCCTTGTACGGCATTTCAGTATTGGCTCCAAAGGCCGAAGAGGTAGAGGCCAGCAGCATATGCTTGGGCGGATGCGCACGTGCCGCTTCCAAGATTTCGAACGTTCCGATCACGTTGCTTTCCAGATACGAGCGCGGGTTCTCGATCGAATAACGAACCCCGGCCTGCGCAGCCAGATGGATGACATAGTCGAAACTGTGAACTTCGAACAAATCCTTGATCAGCCCGGGGGTTTCGACCTTGCCGATAACTGGCGTAAAGTTCGCACCGTTTGGTTCACGCGTCAGCATGTCATGGCGGGTTTCTTTCAAAGAAACATCATAATAGTCGTTCAGAGCATCCAGACCCACCACGCGGTAGCCATGGGCCAGCAGCAGCTTGCTCAGATGAAAGCCGATAAAACCTGCCGAACCAGTAATGAGAACGCTCTGCATAATGTTTCCCTTGTTAAAGACATGGTGTTCCTCGCTTATTTAGTGCGAGATCAATATAAGTTTCCACCACAGATATCGCAGGTAACGATCTTCTCTGCCACTGCCACATCTGTTTACAGACAATGTAAATCCTGCCCTCTTGCGGGTCTGATAGAGGCAAGCATCAAGACGATCAATATAAAATATGCACATATTTGACGTGCATATAAAATGTGCCTATCTTTGCTCATGAAGGAGGCATGCCTGATGAACGCCCAATCGCGCAAACCGACCAACCTGTCACTGGACAGCGCATTGCTGACCGAGGCCAAGGCTTTGAAGGTCAACCTTTCCCGCGCAGCCGAGGAAGGAGTGCGAATTGCGGTCGCCGAGGCAAAGGCGGAACAGTGGAAATCCGAAAACGCTGAGGCCCTCGAAAGCTCTAACGCTTATGTTGAGCAACGCGGCCTACCGTTGGACAGCTTCAGGCAGTTCTGATGCCCAAATACGATGCTTTTCCAAACCCATCTGGCGAGGGTTACCTTCTGGATGTTCAAACCGATCTGCTTGGCGACCTGAACACTCGGGTGGTTGTCCCCTTGATGCCGTTGGCAAAAGCCCCAAAGCCGGCGACCCGTCTCAATCCAGTGTTTGATGTCCATGGTGAACAAGTTGTCATGGTCACTCAGTTCATGGCCGCTGTTCCGATAGGGATACTCAAGATTCAGACCACAAACCTGAAAGAGGAAGCCGACAGGGTCACGGTTGCCATAGACATGCTCATGCAGGGCTTCTGACACCTGTGACGTAACAAAGGTCTTATGGATCTAGGTCGATCTGTATATGTCCGTCAACCATCCTGACCCAGCACCTTGATTGCGCCCAGAAGGCGGGCAATTTCCTGTTCGGTGTTGTAGTGGCAGAACGAAATGCGGATGCAATCGGGCAGACCCAGCGGTGTAAGGACATTACCGGAATAATGATCGGCCTTGCGGGTATGGGTGCGGATGCCCTGCTGGTTCAGAATCTCCACCACATTTTCCGAAGCATATCCATTGACCACAATCGACACCAGCCCTTCGCGCGCAGGATTGTCAGGCCCGGCCAGAATGGTGACGTGTTCCATATCGCGCAGGCCTGGCAGGTTGCCAGTTCCATTGATGGCAGCGTTGGTTAAGTGAGTCTCATAGGCGTGGATGGCGCGGCCTGCAGCTTCGATACGGGCGCGTGGTTCGGTCTCGTCTGACACTTCTCCGCCCAGCCAGTCGAAATAGGACACCACATCCGAAACGGTCGCATAGGACCCGGTATCGCGAGTGCCGAATTCCCAACCGGTCGCAGGCGCGTCAATAAGCATATCATGCGGCGTAGTGGTCAGCTTGTCGGAAATCCAGGCGATGCCATATCCGTGGCGCGAAAACACCTTGTAGGGCGAAATCGCATAGCCATCGACATTGTAGGCGTCCAAATCCAACTGTCCGTGGGCGGCGTGCTGGATGCCATCGACGATGATCATGCAATCCGGCGCCACCGCCCGGATCGCGGAGGAGATCCCAGCAACATCCATACCCATGCCAGTCACCGGCGAGGCGTGCAGGATTGTCGCAACCGCCACATCAGGGGTCATCAACGCTGTGTAGTCCTCGGGCGTAACCAGCCCGGTTTCGTTGTCATGCGGCACGTTTACGTAATCCAGGCCGGCAATCTCAGCCCAGCGGTGCGCGGCGCTGCGCGTCGCAGGATGTTCGATGGACGATCCAATCACCTTTCCACCTTTGGGCGCAGCCAGACAGGCGGTGCGGATCATCCGGAACAGCAACTCAGTCCCGCTTTCACCCGCAAAAAACTGTCCGCCTGAGGCATTCATGAAGACCGCCAGATCATCCTTCGCCTTATTAATCACGTTCTGAGTCCCCTGCCCCGCCGGATTGAGACGACCCGGATTGTCGGGGATCGCAGCGTAAAACGCCGACGTTTCAGCGACCGATTTCAACGTTAGTGCCCCACCTGCGTTTTCGAAAAAAATACGCTCGCCTTGAAACGGGCAGCTATCGACATGAGCGAACCGCTCGCGAATAGCGTCGATGAGGGCCGGGTTATTCTGGATCATGGTTCAGTCCTGTTAATTGTCAGAGCGCACGATTAGTGCTCAGGCAGCGGGGCGTGGCTGCAGAAATCATCGAGAGGTAGCCCTTGTTCAAAACGGTGTTCATCAACTGGTCCCACTGTGTATTCAAGACCTTATCAGTCATTAAAGTGTGTCCGGTCGGCATTGCTACTGCCCTAGGATTGTCGTGTACATTGACCGCCGTCTGGCGCATTGACGACATCAGACAGTCTACTACCGCCATCGGGGTCCAGGACTTGAGTGGATAATTTCCCCCAAAAATTTTCATTGACAGGGTGGAGAAAAGGGCTTGGCGATCGTCTCATTGTCAGAGGTCGCGAGTGCCTCAATTGAGATATCGCGCCCTCGACTTTCTTTGCTCCGGATTAACCAGCCAATTGCAACTCACGCCATCGGTGGCAGCTTACTGCATGGCCAGCCTCACAGGTCTCCAGATGTGGCTCTTCCCGTCTGCACAGGTCCGTGGCAAATGGGCACCGTGTATGAAACTGACAGCCGCTGGGGCGGTTTGTCGGCGAAGGAATCTCACCTTCAAGTTTCTGTGCTTTGCCCCGATCATCGGGGTCCAGAGACGGAATCGCCGAGAACAGGGCTTTGGTGTACGGATGACGCGGCGACTGGAACAGCTGGCGCGTCGGAGCACTTTCCATGATCTGACCCAGATACATCACGGCGACATGATCGCAGGTATGGGCCACCACCGACAAATCGTGACTGATGAACAGATAGGTCAGCCCCATCTCATCCTGAAGCGATTTCAACAGGTTCAGGATGTCGGCCTGAATTGAAACATCCAGCGCAGCGACGCTTTCATCGGCCACCACGAAGCGGGGTTTGGATACCAGCGCGCGGGCTATGGAAATCCGCTGGCGTTGACCCCCGGAAAAGGCATGTGGGAACCGGCGCAAATGCTCCAAGTTCAGACGGCACAAGCCGGCGATTTCGCGCACACGTTCATCAACCTCTTCGCGCGAGTTGCACAGGCCCATAACTTCAAGCGGTTCGGCAATGATGTCGCGCACGGTCATACGCGGAGACAGAGCAGCATACGGGTCCTGAAAGATCAGCTGCGCACGGCGGCGATATTCTTTCAGGTCAGCCCCGGCCAGTTTGCCCAGATCATAGCTGACCTCGCCATCATAATAATGGGCGGTGCCACCGGTAATTGGTGCGGCATTCAACAGAGCGCGTCCAAAAGTTGTCTTGCCCGAGCCGCTCTCACCCACCACTCCGAAAAACGAGCCGCGGGGGATAGCCAGAGACACTTCGTTCACTGCCATCAGGGTGCGTTTGTTGAAGATCTTCCCGCCAACGGGGAATCCAACCGACAGGTCTTGGGTTTCGATCAGATTGTCGTTGTTCATGCGGATTGTCCTTCGTCACACAGGTGGCAGGCCGTGCGATGGTTTTCACCGGTGTCCGACCAGCCCGGAACGATTGTTTTACAGACATCGCCAACAATCTTGCTGCAACGGGTGTGGAAAACGCAGCCTTCGGGTCGCTCTAGCGGTGATGGAATATCCCCGGGCACCGGCATCAGCGGTTTGTCCAAATCATCAAGCTGCGGCAGCGCGTCAATCAACCCTTGGGTATACGGATGATAGGGGTTGCGGATCACCTCACGGACCGGGCCTTGTTCAATCATCTTGCCCAGATACATAACCGCCACCTTGTCAGCCGTCTGGGCAACCACGCCGAGGTCATGGGTGATAAAGATGATCCCCATGCCAAACTCATCCACCAGGTCCTTCATCAGATCGATGACCTGAGCCTGAATCGTCACATCCAGCGCCGTTGTGGGCTCATCTGCGATCAGAAGTTTCGGTTTGGTCGACAACGCCATGGCGATCATCGCCCGCTGGCGCATGCCGCCCGACATCTCAAACGCGTATTGCCCAAACCGGGTGGATGCATCGGAAATACCTACACGGTCCAGCATCTCAATCGACAGTTCGCGGGCCTGTTTTTTGGACATATCCGTGTGAATCAACAACTGCTCGACCATCTGGCTGCCGATGGTCATTGCAGGCGCGAAACTTGCCATCGGTTCCTGAAAGATCATGCTGATCGCACCACCCCGCACAACTTCCATATCACGCGGGCGTTGCAGGGACAGGACATCCACCGGTCCGCTGTCCAGATGCAGCGTGATCCGGCTTTCAGGGGCGTAGACGGCATTGCCCGGATTAAGCTTCATAAGCGATTTCGCGGTCACGGATTTGCCTGATCCGCTTTCGCCCACAAGGCCCATGACCTCGCCCGGAGCCAGCGAGAATGACACGTTGTCGACTGCAGTGATCAGCCCTTCGTCGGTCTTGAATTGCAGCGTCAGGTTTTCGACGTCGATCAGGCTCATTTACGGGTCTCCGAATAGGGATCGGCAGCATCGCGCAACCCGTCGCCGACAAAGACGAAGGCCATGACAAGCGCGATGAAGAAGAGGACCGGGATGAAATACCAATGATAGTTCAGCAAGACATCCGCCTTGGTCACGTTCTGAAGCATGACCCCCAATGAATTCACCGGATCCTTGAGGCCTAGACCGATAAAGCTGAGAGCCGTTTCCGACAGGACCACGTATGGGAACGAGATAACCAGATCGACGATGATATAGCTGGTGAAGCTCGGCAGAAGGTGCCGTCTGATGACATGACCGGCGGGTGCCCCGCACAATTGCGCGGCCAGCACGTACTCCTGATTACGCTCGGTCAACAGGTGGGTCCGCACCCGCCGGGCCAACGTTGGCCACCCCACCAGTCCAAGGATCAGGGTTATGACGAAAAATCGGGTCTCGGCTGACCATTCGGGTGGGATAAAGGCGGCAATAGCCATGAAAAGCGGGATGGAGGGCACCGTCCTGACGGCATCGGTAATCATCTGGATCACGCTATCAATGGCACCGCCATAATACCCAGCTACACCGCCAATTATCAAAGCCAACACGAACGAAATCACCACGCCCAATGTCCCCACCTGAAGTGACGTCCAGACCGCGTGGAGCGTGCGCGAGAAGATATCCTTACCAGCACTGTCGGTGCCAAACAGATGGACATAGCCCTGATCCATGCCGAACAGATGGATGTTGCCCGGAATGAATCCGAACAGCTTGTAGCTGTCGCCCCGCACGAAGAACTGCATATAGCGGCGCTCATCCTCGTTTATCTTTTCGACCCAGCGAAAATTGGTCGCAAGTGATCGCTCGCGGGTAACCGTGTGCAAAAAGGGTCGGATTGAACAGCCGTTTTTGTCGCAGAACTTCGGTATCTGAGGTGCCCCGTTCAGGTAATCCTTATCCCGACCAGCAACTGTTGGATCATAGGGTGACAGGAACGGCGCAAAGAGGCCCGACAAGATCAGCACAATCAACACGGTGGCGGCAATCATCGCCGCGCGTTGCTTTTTGAATCTGGCCCAGATCAGCTGTCTTTGAGAGGCCGTGAAATACGCTTCCTTGGCCTTCTGATCGTCGATTTTCGTGGAGGTTTTTGCAGACATGGATCTTACCTCAGAATGCTCTTGCGCACGCGCGGATCAATCACGGCCAACAGGATGTCCGTGGCGAAATTCAGCGTGACGATGGCGGCTGTCAGCAGAAAGATGATAGCGCCGGCCAATTGCTGGTCGTTCGACCGTGCCAAAGCCTCCAGCAGCAACGATCCAGCCTCGGTAAGGGTCAGGATCAGAGCGACAATGGGCAGTTCGTTGAAGATACGGTTCAGGTCAAAGCCCAGCGAGTTGACGATTGGCCCAAGCGCGTGACGGGCAGGATAGCGCCATAACAGACGGCGGCCATAGATGCCGCGCGCTGCAGCAGCGGTTACGTAAAGCTTGCCGATTTCATCCGACATCAGTGCGCGGACCGTCTGCAAGGCAAACGCAGTTGCCGACCAGCCCAGAATGAAAATGGGCAGCCAGGCATGTTTCAGCAGGTCCACGAATTTGGCCCACGACCAGGGGGCCTCGCGATATTCTGGACTGAACAAGCCGGTAAGTGTCTCACCGAAATAGATGGTGGAAAACAGCATCACCATCAGTGCCAGCAGAAAGTTTGGCATGGCCAAACCCAAATAGCTGATCAGGCGCAGCGAGTTGTTGAGGAATGCGTTCTTGGAAGCAGCCGAGATAATGCCCACGGGCAGCGCGATCATATAGGCCAGCGTCAACGACCCAAGGCAGATCCATAGCGAAATCCAGAACTTATCGCCCAAAAGTTGCGCGATATTAACGCGCAGGATACAGCTTTCGCCGAAATCGCCTCGGAACGCACCGCTCAGCCAACTGGCCCAGCGTGTCAGAAACGGGCGATCCAGCCCCAGTCGGGCCCGTTCAGCCTCGATATCTGCCAGTGTGATGGCCGAACCTTGAGTGTTCTTGTAGGCAAGATAGCGTTCGGCACAATCGCCCGGCACAAGCTCCATTAGCGTGAACACAATGAGTGATACCAATACAAGTGTGACCACAGCCATCACCGCACGCGTGGCGGCAAAGCGAGCGAATTGGAGCATATCTTTGTTCCTAGCTAGCAACTGGAACGGGGCGCGGACGCCCCATTCCTTCATCTCAGATCGAAGATCGGATTATTCGGACAACCACCACTGTGCAGGGCGGTACGGATAGGTCCGATAGAACTCGTAGGACTGCGTCTTGAACTCGGTAAAGTTCTGCAGATTGTTCGAGTGATAGATAGGTGCCGGCGAGTTGACCGTACCAATGAATAGAAGTTCGCTAGTCATTATCTCAACCATTTTCTGAGCGGCAGCAATAGATGCGTCCGATCCAGGTGCGCTGGATTGGTAAGTGTCCAGAGCGGCTTTCAGATCGGCAACCCAAGCGGGTGGCTCGACACCGTTTTCACCGTTCGAGCTGATGTATTCAGCCCAGAGCATCCCGGTACGAACATCGAAATATCCGTCAAACGGAGGCACCCAGATTTCACCGTCACCCAGAACCGAACCGGCGGGCTGACTCTTGAGCCACATCCCCATGTCCAGCGTATTGGCCGATTGCGCCGCACGGAACTCATCCGAGGTGACTTCTTTGATCGCGGTGTTGACGCCCACATCTTTCCAGTTCTGAGCAATCAGTTCCACTAATTGAGCGGATGCGGATTGTGTCGAGAACTGCCAGTCCAGCACAAGCGGGTCACCGTTTGGCAGATCGCGGAAACCGTCGCCGTTCTGATCGACTAGGCCAACTTCATCCAGCAGAGCATTGGCACGATCCTGATCGAAACCGGCCTCGTACTCTGTCCACTTAGCATCAATGAAGTCAGGGCGCGGCGAGAAGCCGATGTATTGCGTCGGTTCCCCCAAGCCAAATGCGGTAACCTCGTTCAGCTGATTGCGGTCCATCGCAACCGACATGGCCGTTCTGAAACGGATGTCGTTGAAGAGCGCGCGTTTGGCTTCATCCTCGGCGGTCACATTGAAAGTCAGTACGGGATATCCGATCGCTGGCTTCACTTCCAATGTGTAGTTGCCACTTTCCTGACCTTCCAGAAGAACCGGAGCAGATGTCAGGTTCACACCTTGAGATTTGTAATCCACCTCGCCGTTCAGCAGCTTGAGGTTACGTACCTCTTCATCCGGGACATAGGTTTCATCCATTTCCGAGATGTAAGGCAGTTGGTTACCCTGTGTGTCGACCTGGAAGAAATAAGGGTTGGCGACATAGTGGCGCCCTTCGGTGCTTTCTTTCACCAGGATGTGGCTTTCAAGGGTTGGCATAGTGTCCGTAGGCAGACCCGCCAACTTATCGCCCGCTGTTAGCATCGGCGACGGCGTATCCATCCAGTCCGAATTGCCATAATAGGCCTTGATAAGCTCATAGCCATTTTCATAGCCAAGCGCCTGTGCGTTGGCGTCCGCATTTTCATCCAGTGCCGGGTGGAACTTTTCGAAAAAATGCTTGGGCTGGTATGGCTGTACATAGGTGAACGAGAATGTCTCGGTCAGGCCCGGCTTGGGCGCGGCCAGGGTGAACTGCACCGTGGTATCGTCCAGTGCCTCGACCTTCATCGGCTCACCACCCGCCAACGCGTAATCCTTGGCTTCGGCGATGACATTGGTGTCCATCATCAGGTTGTCGTACCAGAACACCACATCCGCCGCGGTAAACGGCGCCCCGTCCGACCACTTGTGGCCTTCGCGCAGATGCACGGTCAATTGGGTGAAATCATCGTTCCACTCCCATGACTTGGCCACGTTTGGCACCAAGGTCTGAAGGTCGTCGGAATAGCGGAACAGGTTCACATGGCGCACGGACAGAAAGTCTGACGTTCCACTTTCGGTGGCGTTGGAGAGTGCGTCCAGAACCCCGCCATATTGGCCGATCGAGTCATAGGGTACGATCACCAGAGGCTCGGACGGCAGACGATCCGCTAGCGCTGGCAAATCGGCATTGCCACGGATCTGACCATTCAGGTCCGCAATTGACGGGTTTTCTGCAAAGCTCAGTGTACAGCCTGCGGCTGACTGAAACTCTGCCAGATCAAATTGCTGTGGATAAGCACCGTCAGATACGCCCTGCATATCTGCCACTGTCGCTGCCGGGCAATTCGCCCAAGCAGTTCCCCCAAGGGTGACCAAGGCCACACCTGACATCAGAAACTGTTTCATGTTTTCTCCCTACGGTAACGTCAGTTTCGTTTTTATTCTCTTGTGAAACCGGTTAGTTGACTGCGGCAACGTCGGCTTTCTTATTCTTTTTATCGCCATGCCGCGCGGCGACATGGACTGTGACCCCTGCATCCTTCAAGGCAGTGGCGAAGGTTTCAGGCGGGGCAATATCGGTCACCAAATCGGTAACCTGATCAAATCGGCAGGACACGTTGGCCGCCCTTTCGCCGAATTTCGTGTGATCTGTTGCAACGATCATGCGCCGGGTATTGTGGCGCAGCGCGCGTGTCAGCTCAGCCTCAAGCGGGTTCGAGGCCAGCACTCCGCCCGATAAAGACAGCGCATCCGCCCCACAGATCACTGCGTCATAGCTGTACTGACAGGCCAGTTGCTCGGCGGCGCGACCAAAACTGCCGCGTTCTGATCGAATAACCTCACCCCCGGCAAGGATCGCGCGTGTACCGTTGTGATCGGCCAACGAGGCGATAACTGACAACGAATTGCTGACAACGGTCAGATTCTTCAGATCGCGCAGCTGCTCGGCAATATGGGTGGTTGTCGAGCCCACGGTAATGAACAGCACCATGCCGTCCTCGATCATCTGGCTAACTTTATTGGCTATGAGAGTCTTTTCTTCGGCGTTTTGTTCCAACGCCCCGGAAAACATCGGCGTGTCCTGTGCACGTGAAAGAAACGTTCCTCCATGCACCCGCTCAACCATGTTTTTTTGTGCCAGCGCTTTAACCAGTCGGCGTACGGTTTCCTCTGAAACGTCCATGACCTGCGCAATCTGGGTGTTGCGGGCCGAGCCACCCAGCCTTGCCAGCACATCCAGTAGTTCACGGCCTCGATGAGGGATGTTCTCGCTATCGTGATCCATTTTCGAATCCCACCACAGTTTCAATTAAAAAGCCACAAAAATTGTGTATGTTTTGTGACAATATTTGAATTTCGGGAGAATTTGTTGGCTTTCCAATATATCCGGTCACCAAATGGAAAGCTTCTTCTCAAAAAATATGGGAATACCGACGCGCATTCTTGATCGCTCTGAACTCACTTTCGACGTGGTGTACAAGCCAATCAAGTTAAAAATACACTCTCAGAACATCCACCTCCGAAGGCCCGGCAGAGTGTCTGCCGGGCTTTCGGTTTCACAACGCGTTATTGAATAGTTTTGTCAGATTATCCTCGTTGAGTTTGATGGGGTTACCGCCGCATGAGGGGTCGATGATTGCGCCTTGG
>NZ_JBQFSM010000022.1:0-31977 GCF_056538005.1 Ruegeria sp. BI11
ACTGCGAAGAGGACCACATCCTTCGGATATTGTGCGCCTTTGAAGGAAATCATGAACTGACTTTCGACTGATTTTACCGAAAGTCATTCACCCGCAGCATCTGACGTCGTCAACATCCAAAAGTTTGCAACAGATCCCTAAGATACTCACCGGGCGCATGTAATTTTACTGCCACGCAACCCCCTACCCGGTTTACACGCAAAAAAGAACCTTTTTGCTCGTTACTTTTGGCGCACTCTCAATTTGCTATTATACCCGATAAGTTTCCCTTATCATGTTTTATTGATTTCCTGTGAATTTCGGCGCAGAATTGGCCCATGACAGCCCCGGCCCCCTATCTTCCCGCGCCCTCCCCGGCCCTGTCCCGGGCCGACCACGCGGCGCTCACCGATCTCTATATCCGCGGCACGCCCGCCAATACGCTGCGCGCCTATGAGCGCGACCTGGTCTATGTGACCGCGTGGAAGGCTGCGCGGTTCGGCACCGCATTGGACTGGCCCGAGACCGAGGCCACCGCGCTGTCCTTCCTTCTCGATCATGCCCGCGATCTGAACGACGCGGCACCGGACGACCATGCCCGCCTGACCGCAGAGGCGCTGATCGCCCAAGGCCTGCGCAAATCGCTGGCCTGCCCGGCGCCATCGACCCTGGACCGGCGCATCGCGTCCTGGCTGGCGTTTCATCGAATGAAGAACCTCCCCTCCCCTTTTGACGCGCCGCAGGTGAAACAGGCCCGCGCCAAGGCGCGCCGCGCTGCCGCCCGGCCCCCGGCCCCGAAGTCGCAGCACCCGATCACCCGTGATGTGCTGGAACAGCTGCTGGCCACCTGTCGGGGGTCCCGCCGCGATTGCCGCGACCGGGCCATCCTGATGCTGGGCTGGGCCAGCGGTGGCCGCCGCCGGTCTGAGATCACCGGGCTGATGCGCGATGATGTCTCGCTGAAAGAGTTTGATGCTAAGGGGGTGGTTTGGATTTCTCTGCTTGAGACCAAGACCACCACCAAGGGCGAGACGCCACGGCTGGTGCTCAAGGGCCGCGCCGCACAGGCGCTGATGCATTGGATCGAGGTCGGACGGATTGAAGACGGGCCCTTGTTCCGGCCAACCTCCAAGGCCGACCGGGTGTTGAAACGACGCCTCAGCCCGGATGCGATCTATCAGATAGTCAAACACAGGCTGGTTCTGGCGAGCCTGCCAGAGGGCTTCGCCTCGCCCCATGGGCTGCGCTCCGGCTTTCTGACCCAGGCCGCGCTGGATGGTGCCCCGATCCAGGCCGCCATGCGCCTCTCCCTGCACCGCTCGATGGCCCAGGCGCAGAAGTACTATGATGACGTCGATATTGCGGAGAACCCGGCGACTGATCTATTGGGGTGAGCACATACTGACTACTTAAAGAATTCTCAGCTTGAGGGAAACTCCGGCTGCTGTGCCTATGTCTTGTTTCCTGTCGCATCCGTTAACGTGGCCAGCGCGGAAACATGTCGCGGCAGGTCGCAGCGGGAATGCAAGATATCAACAATGATCACCGCGTCCGGCTGATCCAGGTAGACTAGGAAGTGCTCTCCTGCCCGTACATATCTGAGATCAGCTGCCTCCTCTACCAATATAGAACAGCTGCGGCTGGCCGCCCTGCCCTCCGTGATGGCCTGACAGCGCGCTATCAGTTCTTGTTCATAAAGATCAGCTTGATGCGGTCCAAACTTGTCGATTGTCCACCGGGCAATTTCCATCAGGCTGGCTTCAGCACGGCGTGTCAGTCGAAAGGGTCTGGTCACGCTTTGGTTCGTGCCCTTGCAAAGGCACGACGGATCGCATCTGGACCGCTGCCTTCTGCCAGATCTCCCGCCTGAGCCTGGGCTACGCCCGCCTGCAGGCCTTGTCTGAGAGACACCAGTCCCGCCTCTTCCCGCTCCAGAAGACGAAGACCGGCGCGCAACGCTTCACTGGCGTTCTGATAGCGACCGGACGCAACCAGGTCCTGCACCAGTTGATCCTGCGTTTCTGTAAGTACGACATTGCGGGTTACCATGGCTTAAGCCTCCTGATTGGCAATATATGCCAACGAAGGTACTTGTTCAACAGTTGAGGATTCCACACCCGGCAATCTAATTAAGCAGGTCTTTTGGCTCACCGGGGCCTCACAAATTGGTCTCTCCTGGTCAGAGTAATGGAGAAAAAAACCTGACTTTCTGTATCAAGCAAGAAGCCTCATGTAACTAGGCTCGCCCTCGCTCAGTACCCTATTCGCCGCAAAGAGAAGTGATCAGTCTACAAACCGTGACATGACGCCAAATGAACGTGAATAGCCCGGATCGAGTCTGTGGACTCCTATCGATCCAATGACGGGAGACAATTGCGCCACAATCCGCGCTCAATGTGAATCACGCCAATTTGTCCTGCGGTCAAGCCGAAACCATCGAATTGAAGGTGTCGTGTCTGAATATCCAAAATGTCTTGAAGGTGGGCAATAACAGAGATGTTTCACTTGGGAATACGGCAACGTTGAGTCTCCATGACGTCAATGACCGGAATAGCTTGAAGGCCGGCCTGAGAAAGCAGATAGGTGCCCACCGCCATAGCTGGGTTAACCATCGCCCTTCCGCATTCGCACAGACCAAACGCGGGGCCGGCCTCCCTACCCGAAATCCACCCGTCAAACACCCGCTATATTCTAGAACAGCAGCTGGTCACCTGCCACGGGTCGCGCCGGGATTGCGTCGATCAGAGCGCTGATGATGATGGGCTGGGCCTCTAACGGTCGTCGGCCGTCCGAGATCACCGGGCTGATGCGCGAGGATAACTCCCTGAAGGAGTTCGACAAGACGGGCCCGGTCTGGATCTCGCTGCTGGAGACCAAGACGACCCAAAAGTGCGAGGCCCTACGGCTGGGACTCAAGAGCCGCCTCGCAGGCGCTGACGCACTGGATCGAGGTGCGACAGATTACCAAGGATCCTCTCTTTCACCCGATCTCAAAGGCAGACAATAATATCAATTGCCGTCTCGGCCCAGATGAGATCTATCAGATTGTCAAACATCGGCTGAAATTCGTGGGCCGCCCGTGGACATAGTCTCACCTCATGGACTGCGCTCCGGCCTGACAGGAGCTTTCTCAAAGTACGTACCCTCTGGCCCGACAGTCTCGGGTATGCCAAACAAACCACTAGAAAAAATGGAAAGGTCACCAGTTTGACTTCGGCAATGCGCGCAAGCCAAGCTCACTTCCACAATACAGTTGCTCAATTGTCTGCGCTCTGCTTGGTGAAATTTGCCACCAATTCATCGACTTTTGAACCTGTCACGGATAAAAAGTTCTCCGACAGCCGAAGCTCAGAGCCCGGTATCGGTGGTAGACGTTCGGATCAGGCAAATCCAAAAGACAGGTTAAGTGTTAGTATTTGAAACGGTGTCTTCGTGAACAGTTGCCAAAAACTTGCCAATTGGCAATTCTTCCAACTTGGTCAACTTTGGTTGGAAATTGCCAATTGGCAATTTCCGGAGTCATCGGGCAAAATCAATCATTTTTTGAAGCAAAGTGACTATGCATAAATGCTGTAAAAGCCTCATGCAAATCGTCCTGACTGACGTCCGCTGGGAACTCTAACACGATCTTTTTGCCTTTGTGCATACAAGTCACCGCAGGCTTTTCGGGCGAGGATTGGAAAATCATCGGATTGACTTTTTTAGGGACCGGGGGCTTCAAAGCAGCCTTAAACACATTCATCACCTGAACCCCATCGCGGCTGACCCCATCTGCAGCCATCTGCTTTGCCGTTGCCAAAAGTTTCTCACGATCTTCGTGCCGGCCCAGAAATGGCTTTAAGGTCCGGGCATGCAATTCCTTGATCTCTCGGATGGATGGGAAGGCCGCAACGACTTCATCCGGCAGTTTGGCCAATTGCAGATAACGTGAGAGCCAGGCTTCACTGACCTCCAGCCTTGCTGCCATCGCCTTTTGCTTTCCTCCGTAATAGCGCGACACTGCGTCGGCATAATCGCGAGCACGCTCGTAGTCAGAGATATCTTCCCGATCCCGGTTTTCGATATCACCAAGCCGGAAAGCTTCCTCATCAGTCAGCTCGCGTAAATCTACCAGATAGCGAAACTGAGGATAGTTATTGGTGCGCAGCCAGTTAATCGCAAAATGCCGCCGCGCTCCGCAGATCACCTCATACGGTTGATCCTGATCGCCCGTCTTGCGTACAATGGCTGGAAATTCCTGTCGACCCTGACTGCGGATCCCGTCGATCAGATCCCGGCAATTGTCTTCATTTAGTAACTCATATGCCCGGTTATGTCGTTTCCACATGCGGCACTCTTCGGGATCGACCCATCTCAGGGACTTCTCCTCAACATCCCCTGACGCCCGCTCGGCCACCCTGTTCGAACGATTGAGAAATCGAGCACCAGCACGTTCTGCCTTGGGGGCAGGGCTGCTATCCAACCCACTTAGAACATCATCAAAAATCGCGTCGTGTTTCTTGCTCATAGCACGCCCTCCTTACGTAATGCGGCATGGTGGCTTGGCCACGTTTTTCGCATTAGAACCTCGACCTCGCGTCCCACCGCGTCCAGATAGGCCCGGCAGCGTTTATGGGTTTCCGTCCTCGCCGCAGGGCCCGTGATCTCGTACACGGTGCCTAGGTTCGCTGTGGCATTGTCGATCTCGGCACTGTCTTTTAGAACACTTGCCAACATGTCCTGTGGAAACACGGCGTCCATCATTCGCTTGATTGCTACGTGGGCAGACTTGTTGTCATTCATCTTGGTGGCAAGAATCTTGACGAAAGAATAGTCACGGGCACCGCCATGTTGAGCGAGTTCACTCAAGGTGGCGCCCATCATCTTGAGAAAATGGGCAGTGGATCCGAAGTCGATATTGTTCGGTGGAGCGGGGATCACCATCGCGTTTGCTGCCCGGAGCACAGAAAGGGAGATCATCCCCAGCGCAGGTGGCGGATCCAGAAGAATAACATCGAACTGATCTGCAATAGTGTTAATCCCATCGCGCAAACGATCCAATACGAAAACCTGATCCCTGGCCATCCGTGCCGCGAACTCATACTCAGCGTCGTAGAGACCGAGGTTCGCAGGGATCAGCGCGATTCCAGGCCAATAAGTAGCGCGGAGTGCATAATGAAGCGTCTGCGGACCGCCATGCTGGAAGAACGGGTAGAGTGTATCTTCGGTCTCATCCACGTCGATGTCCGGGTTAAGGCCAAAGATCGAAGTCGTTGAAGCCTGGCTATCGCAATCAATGACGCAAACTCTATAACCCTTGAGCGCAAGAAATTGAGCAAGATGGGTCGTTACCGTTGATTTTCCAACGCCACCTTTGAATGATTGAACTGATAGAACCAGCGTAGGATCATCTATCGCGCGATAGGGCAGGGTACCGAACACTTCCCTCATCCGATTTATGTCAGACAGGGAGTATCCGGTTCTTCTTCCCGTGACAGAATCTTTTTCTGGCTCGGGTAAGCGGCCATCCGCCTCGGCATCGCGGATCAGTTTCTCAGACCGGCCCACCATCTCAGCTGCAGAGCGGACATTGAAGTTGAGGTTTAACGTTTTTTCGGAGTCTGGGGAGAATACCCGGTCACGCAATCGCCCCATCACGGTGCTTGCACGATCAGAAAGTTGCTCAATCTCGTCCAGCCCAACAGGGGGCAAGGGGGAGGTGTTCATGGTTTTTGTCCTGTAGAAGTCTGCCTTCTAAGAATCATGCCCGGTTTGGCGATTGGGCTCAAGTGCGGTATTTGAGGCTGATTGCCAAAAAAATGGGAAATACAGGGGGAGACACTGTAGGAACGGAAATCTGAGCCATACGCTTCGAGTTGGCGATGCTATACTAGCGTAGAATGGGCGAAACGATTTAGATTTATGTTTGACAGTCCCACTAGATGCCAATCCCCCTAAAATCCAAATATAAAAAACCAATCTTGTTCAAGATTCATAGATTCAAGTGTTCATACAGTTATTCTCCAACTATATCAGTATCTTGTGCCGTACTTCGCTTACATATTGGGCGCAAACTCTTACAGATCGGGGTGGTTGGCCTTACGGATAGGGTGCTTAAAGCTTACATTTAGGGACGGGCATAAAACCTACTTTTAGGGATGGCTGAGGCGACTAGAAAAACCCTTGTTTTATTGGTGTTTGCGAGAACCCCCCCGAATCGCTTGAGACACGGTGCTGATTCGAAAAATTACAGATTGGGTGCTGGACCACGGCAGGGGCAATGATTATGCTTACATCATACGCCATACAAAAGTAATAATTAGGTGTTGGGCAGAACATGTCAAAAAAACCATATCGCACGTTAGACGCACGGCCAAATTCAGAGAGCCTGATAAAGCCAGGTGAATTGGTAGACGTGATTGAAGTCACGCCGCTGACGCTGAATGATCGGCGGATCTACAATCAGCTGTTGGAAAACGCTTGGGACGCGATCGACAAGCCAGTTAGCCATGTAATCCAGAAATCCATGCTGCGTGGGTCGCATAACTCGAACGACAGGGTAGGGGAGTCGATAGAACGGCTGATGTCGGCCATCGTAAAAGTGGAAGTAGTCTGGGATGGTGAGCCCGCGGTCGAGCGGGTACAGTTGCTGGGTGGTAATGTGGAGACTTTGCGCAGCGACGGTCTAATTGAATACGAGATTCCGGCGCGGTTGCGCAAAATTATTTCTAATTCGACAGTATTTGCCCGGTTGCAGCGCGAGATTATGTTTGCGCTGAGTTCGAAATACGCGCTGACTCTTTATGAGATTGTGCAGAAACGCGGCAATCTGCGCTGGCGCGCGTCCGAGAAATTTTCTGTCGACGATCTACGCGGTATTCTAGGCGTGCCCAAGGGTAAGCTGACTAATTGGAGTAACTTGAAGCTCCGTGCGATCGAGCCAGCAATGGCTGAGGTCAACGCGTTATCGGACTACATGGTAGCTATCGATCCGATTAAGACTGGACGGCGCGTAACGCATGTCGAATTGCGCTGGTGGAAGAAGGACGGAGAAGGGCAGGGAGCTGCGGAACGCGCGCTGAAGTTCTCATCCGTCGGGCGCAAGACTAAGGCGCAAGGGCAAGAAGAGCAGATGCAAACGCCAGTTGCCCCCCCCATCAAGCCGCGCCCTGCTTGGCTGGAAAAGAGTGGTGATGCCTTAAAGACCGAAACTTACGAAACCGCACGCCTGCGCCATCCAGGATATGATATCTATTATATTGAAGGCCAATGGCGTGAATGGTCAGCGAGAATGGAACCACCCAAAGACCCCGACCGTGCATTTCTCGCGTATTTCCGGAAATACGCGGAAGCTAATCCGATCTGAGTCTCTTTTGGTTGGAAGATAAGGGCAGAGTCCGCCATCATCGTTCGGAAAGGGTCTTATTTCTGTAGCTGCTGCAGACAACAAATGTTGGCAGACCAGAATGCTGAGCTCAATATCCTGTGTTGGAGCACAGCGGTTATTACAATGCAAGAAGGGCATCGGTTTTCCGTTGAAGCAAGGGGGCCCGATATTTGAGAAAACTCCATCCTTAAGGTAAATGCCGATCTTAATGTCCCACCCGGATTAGAAGTGATTTGTCTACGCAAGAACTACTTCACTGATTGTCTGATGCTTGGCTCAAATGCCGTCGAGAACTCTTGCCAGAGAGACAAAGTTGTTTCCAAGAATGTGCCGAACGGATGTACGTGACCACCAAAGGCTTGTCAGAA
Organism: Ruegeria sp. BI11; assembly: GCF_056538005.1. NCBI lineage: Bacteria > Pseudomonadati > Pseudomonadota > Alphaproteobacteria > Rhodobacterales > Roseobacteraceae > Ruegeria > Ruegeria sp. BI11. Next base: position 7,714 of record NZ_JBQFSM010000022.1, read on the forward strand.
GACTACCTCTGATCTGGTACGAAGGGCGGAAAGCAGACATTAGCTGCACAACCGATGCGTAGAAGTTGTTGCTTCAAAGCGGTCTTTGGGAAAAGTACTCTCCGGTATAACTCATTAGGAAAAAGGTTCAGCGACATCTCGACGCTGATTTGGATATTTTGGAGAAGTCTCTACAGCAAGAAACCATCACCTTAACGCCGGACGAATTGGGCGACGTCGGCGAAGCGCTATTTAGGAGCATAGCGACTACAGCACGGCTGATCGCCAATCCTAGCAATATCGACAAGAAAGGCTGGGACTTTTTTGTCCAACCTGGCGGGCAAAGCGCGGCTTCGAGCGAAACACTGGATAAACGCTTGGAGTGGTCTTGCCATGTGCAACTGAAAGCAACGGCGGAGAAGAAACCAACATCTGTCCGCGCTAAGTTGTCGACATTTGAAACCTTTGCGAAGCTGCCGGGTCCATCTCTACTTATCGTCTTTGCACTGCATCCCGATGGTCGTCCCAAAAAGGGTTTTATTGTCCATATCATTGGCGATCAGTTGCGGCGTGTGCTGCTGAGATTGCGGCAGGCGGAAGTTAAAGCTGATGCGGACCTTACAAAGGAAACGCTGTCCTTTGACTACGCCTCGAAAGGCACAGCCTTTGAGCTAACGCCTGAGGGTCTGCGCGCGGCGTTGGACGGGGCAATAGGTCATGACTACGGGGCTTACGTGAGGGAAAAGCAGCGGCAGTTGGAAGAACTCGGCTACGAGGAAGCCGAGTTGGTGGGTCACGCCGTCTTTCGCATTGAGCGCAACGACCAATTGGCGCGCGTGGCATTGGGATTGGAACCCCTCAAGGCCAGCGAGATGCGGGTCTTTGATGCGCGGTTTGGAATTCCTGTTCCCTATACCGGGTCCTTATTCGACGATCTTGAAGACGTTTATGTGACGCCACCAGAGATGGGGACATGTCGCGTTGCCATGAAAGCCGGCGATCCGTTTGAGCCCGCCGCGATCTTCGACGTAAAGCTGCACCTTGCATCGCCAGAGTTAGGAGGCCCGCACGCGCTTCTGAAGCATAACGACTTCGCAATAACTTTCGACGAGAGAGGGCTGCAATTCGAGACAGAGAACGTGTTTGGTGAAGCCAGACGTAGCCTCAGCGCTTGGTGCAATCTCCTACGCGGCTTGGCTCACCTCGCAGATGGGAAAGGTAGTTTGGCGATAACACTCGGTCCGGGTAAGACATCTCACTTTCCTGTCGCAGGGGCTCTCAACGGACCCTCGCCTGAAGATTTGCCAAGGCTCCGTGATTTTCTCGAGGGATGGCAGCGCCTTGTCGCGCTTGCCGGAAGTGGTGCATCGGACACCTTTTCTATCGATGAAGCAAAGGCATGCTTGACGGCGCAGATGGCTGTTGGACTTGCTCTAGACCCTGATCCGCCAGGCTATATGGAATTCGATATTGCAAGTGAGGATCAACAGGACGAACTTAAAGCCCTTTACTTTGATAGCTGCTCGTTTGCGGGAGCTGAGATTTCGTTCTGTGTCCGGGTTGTTCTTAAACGCGTGGTCAAGGATGAGGCAAAATTTCGGTCTGCGAAGTTTGAGCTTGTCGATGTCCGCCCCCGGGAACCGGATCTCAAACAGTATGGCAGGGATCGTGCGGATGCTGAAGGGATTCACATCCTGCTCGACCCGGATCTGATTGAGAAGATCTAATCTCACAACACGCGGCCGATAGGACGCAGCACCGCACTCTTGCCGCCCTTTGCTTGACATAGCAAGCATGCTTGATATATTTAGCAAGACGGAGGTGCAGACATGAAAGAACTTGGCATCGAGCTGACCCGATTGAGAAAAGAGTCCGGCCTAACGCTTCGCCGAGTTGAGGCCGCAATCGGTGTGTCGAATGCCTATCTCAGCCAGCTTGAGAACGGAAAAATCAAGACGCCGTCTCCCAACACGCTCTACAAGCTATCTCTGCTCCTTGGTGGCTCATATGAGGACCTCATGGCAAAGGCGGGTTATCCCGTGCCGCAATCTTCAGTGCGCCAAGTGCCTGAAGCAGTGTCGCGGCTTGCGGCGCGTGTAGGGGAGGTGAGTTCTAGCGAAGCCGACGCATTAGCGGATTATCTGAAGTTCCTTCGGCAACGGAGGGCCGAGTAACAAATGCAATGGTCCTATTCAGCATCGCGTTCCTTCAAGAAATGTCAGGTTCAATGGTTGCTTGGCAACATGGCGGGCCATCACAAGGCAAGCGATCCGATCCGGCGCCGTGCTCTCTTTTTTGGCAAGCTGCTGACTGTGAGCGCCTGGAGAGGCCAACTTGTCGATACTGTTATCTCAGAGCACATTATTCCTTCTCTGGAAGACCCTACAAACGACGATCTTTTGGGGATCGACGGTTCAAAGTCCATCGCTCGGAGGTTGTTCACACAACAACTCGAATACGCGTCAGATCATCGGGCTGCGGTTCTCGATGTGAAAATTGGCGATATCGGAGACCGTTTTGCGCTCCTGATGGAAAATGAGTTTGGAGAGGGGCCTTCACAAGAGGATCTCGACCGAGCCTGGTTTGAGATTGAGACCGCGCTGGAGAACTTTTGGCGTAATGCGGAGATCCAGCAGATCCTGGAAGACGCGATCCAACTGATAACGCAGCCCCGCAAGCTCCATTTCGAACTCATTGATGGCACGAAAGCTGCCGCAATACCCGATCTCATCGCTTTTCACCGATCCAAGCCACCGACAATCATTGATTGGAAGGTGCACTCGGATGTTGGAAACGATGCACGACGTCAACTTGCCGTCTATGCGGTCGCACTGCACAGGAGCAAAAAGCACAGAGATTTTCCTGAAAACTGGCATGCCGCTCCGACCGAGATCGAACTTATAGAGGCACAACTTCTTCTCGATCAGACAAAGCGATATCGCCTGAAGGAGGCCGATGTGGGTGCGACGACGGCATACATGGATGCCAGCGCCTATGAAATGATCTGCCTTACAGAAGGCAAGGACTACCAAGACATTGACATCGGTGATTTTCGATTGGCCCATTCTGGCCTGACCTGTGCCAAGTGCCCATTTCAAACACTTTGCCCGGAGGTTGTTCAATGACGTTGGAAGTATCCCTTTTTCGCGTCCAGGGTCTGGAACATCTGACGGCACGCTATACGCTGTTTTTGATCCGCGGACTGGGCCTTGTCGGTTCGTCAGGTTACCACCAGAAGGTCAACGAGCTGGTCCGCAGACTTTCTTTCATGCGCAAAGCGCCGTTTGATTACCTTCGCCGAGACGGTGAGTATTATCTGGCCGTGCCAGACGGGGTGGGCGAAATTGAAACTACGTATCAAGTTGTTGGTGGGTTCGTTAACTTGAAGAAGTCCAATGATGCGCTGGAGCTCACATTCGATGGCGCACCGGATGAACTTGAAGGCCTTCGCATCCGCTATCTGAACTTCGTATTGCAGCACCCGCTGTACAAGAATGGTGAGCTTTGGCAGCCACGTGCTGGCAAACCATACTTCTTCAAACGACCACACACAGCGGGGAAAGACGTAAACATCTTTGAAGGTGTATCCGTACGTGTTTGTCGGCACCCGGCCGGAGGCTTCGGCATCATTTGTGACGCACAGAGCAAGCTGGTGCGGTCCAAACCAATCGGGGCGAAGCCAACAGAGGCTCTCCTTCAAGATCTGATCGGGCGTAGTTGCCTCTATAAGATGAATGACAGCTGGTACCAATTCCGGATCGACGGCGTTGCTGATGTCACTGTAGGGGATGAGTTCAACTTTGGGGATGCTGGTACAACGACTCTGCACCAGCACCTCGTTCGTGCGGCTGGAAATGCAGCTCCGCAGAGTGTTGTGAATCTCGATCTCGAAGGCGCTGTTCTGACGTATTTTACGTCCTCTGAAGAGCAACGCTTTGCGCCATCCGCCCTTTGCTACCTGATTGAAGAAACGTCCGGGCGCTCCGGGCGACATCTTCAGCGTCAAACAATTTTGGATCCTCAAGATCGCTGGAAGCGCGTGCACAACTTCGTCGCACGCTATCTAAGCAAGGTGGTGATCAATGGCACGGAGATCCGTGTCGCTCCGGAAATGCACAAGTATCAAGGTGCGGTAGTGCCGGTCCCTTCACTTCTCTTTGGTCATGACACCAGGGTTTCCGTCTCTCGAAAAGGGTCACGGTTTGCGACACTGAAAGGATTTTCGAAAGAGCGCAAAATCGCGATGCTGGACAAAAAGCGTGGCTTCTACACCCAACGCGCGTTGCCTCCACAGGGATTTTTGGTTCCACAGTCTGTTTGGAGCAGTTTTGGCCCCGCCTTCCTGGCCGATCTCAAGAAGATCATGGATAGGCTTTATCCTTTGGGGAACTATGACCCCAAGGTTGTCACCTATGACGACAAATCTTTCGGTAAAGCGCTTGATGGGCAATGGAAAGGTCTCTCTGCAGCCATGCAAGCAGACTCGTTTGACGAGGACAATGTCGACAACTTGTTGGTTATGTTGAACCGTGTCCCTGGACCTCAAAGGCGGCAAGATGAACTTGCGGCGATGGTCAGCAACGAGTTTTTCTTACGCTTCGATAAGCGGGTACAAGTGATGCACTCTGACACGCCGAAGCGAGGTTATGTTCGGGTAACAGAACAGGGCCATGCTCGCTACGAGCAGAGAAACAACCAGAGGATAGCCATGGACGGTTATCTCAAGGGCGTTGCCTTGAACAAGATTTGCCTCGGGAATGGTCGGTGGCCATTTGTATTGGATACACCCTTATCAGCTGATCTGATTATCGGCATGGACGTCAAAAATCACATGTCTGTCTTTACGCTTGTGGGAGAGGGTGGTCGCACGGTGCGCGTCAGGCGTGACAAGTCCAAACAGAAAGAGAAGCTCAAAACAGAGCAAGTGAAGCACGCCATTCTCGCTGTATTACGCGACGAGCTAAAGCACCTCGAGCGCCCGGTACGTAAAGTGGCTGTTCACCGCGACGGGCGATCATGGCAGGAAGAGATTTCTGGTATTGAGGCTGCCTTCAATGAGATCGCTGGCGAAGGCGCAGTTGCTTCAGATGTCGAGGTGAACGTTTTTGAAATATTGAAGTCGTCACCCGCACCTTTGCGGATCTTCAGTCGTGGCCGGGCGAACGAAAAGAACCCAGACGGGGTATACAATCCTCTCGTCGGCTCATGGTTCCAGCTTGGTGCAGACGACGCATATCTCTGTACCACCGGGGCTCCATTGCTAGGACAGGGGACCGCAGATCCTCTCCACGTAAAACGTGTTTTTGGACCTATGGCGATTTCAGATGGTGTTGCCGATATCTATGCGCTGAGCTGTTTGACTTGGCCAAAACCAGACGGATGTATGCGAGATCCGATCTCAATTAAAATGTGCGACATCACGCTCTTTGATGAAGCCGCCGCTTATGACATGGATGCCGTGCGCTACGCTGCGCGCGAGGCAGATGAGGCCGTGCTGTGAGTACGGCGAGTGGGTTGCTTGCCGCCTATGGCAGATTAGAGTTTTTCAGCTCCCTCACCGAAAGCGCTCGGCGGTCCAGTGTTTTGACCGGCGAAGAACATAGTGAAGCGCTGATGGAACTTATCCGTTTGCTCGAGCCTCAAGAGCGCGATTCTGCATCATTGGACGCTTTGGAATTTCAAACACTGCTGAGGTCTCGATGCAGTGTCACGAATGAGGAGTTCCAGGCGCTGCGGCTTTCGGCGGCCGATGGCGTTTTCCAGTCTCAAACAGCTGAGGTACTCTCCCGAATCTCGCGCGCGCTCGCGAAAGAACGATCTGATATCGCTGGTCGGATTTCGGGAGGATAGATCCATCGAGCGCGATCACCTTACGGGCTCCATTCATCTTGCCCAAAAACGAGCATTGGCATTGCAGGAAGCGGCCTTGAAATGTCGTCGGGCTGATATGCGTGGCCTCCAGGCAGGGTGTGTTGACAGCCTGAAAGTCATCCATGGGCGTCTTGACTTCCTTTTGGGCGCAATTCCGGTGCTCTGGGACAATGACCCGGCAAGCATTATCGATGACTACCGAGGTTTGATTGAACAACTGGCTATGATTGAGCGCTCGGGAGTTTTTGCGCTTGTTCACTCCTCGGACAACGATCCGTTCTTGAGCCGTTTGGTGCATCAGATTTGTGAAGATGTCGGCTACCTGCTTCAGGTGCCGGTTGTATGCGAAACGTCTCCATCGCATTTCGAGATCGATCAGGGTTTTAATGTGCTTTACGTGCCGCCTCTGGAGGGCCAGTTTCTGCTTCATTTGCCGGATCTGTATCATGAGCTCGGCCACCCACTTCTCTTGGATGAGCATCTTGGCTTGCCAAGTCTGAGATCCCTCAAGACGGAATACACTCTGGCCATATTCGATCGTCTGCAAGCCTTGGAAGAAGCTGTGGTTGAGAACGAGCGGATGCAGAAACCCGAAGCCGAACGGCTAAGGTTGATCGCGTATTCGGACTTTTGGGCCAACCATTGGATGCGAGAGTTCTACTGCGATCTGTTTGCGACCTTCTGCTTGGGACCAGCTTATGCTTGGTCGCACTGCCATCTGTGTTTGAAACTCGCGACGAACCCCTTTGAAACCCCCAGGCTTGAGAAGAGCAAACATCCCTCCGACGCATCTCGCATGTCTGTCATATTGCATGCGCTGACCGTGCTCGGGTTTGTGACTGAGGCAAGACATATTGGAGAGACTTGGGACGGGCAGGTGCGTCTGAGCGGGATGTCCGCCAATATGAGCCACAAGCAATGCTATCCAGACCAAGCTCTGAAGAGCATCGCTCAAGGAGCAATTTTAGCGTTCGAACAAGCAGGGATTCGCCCCGCGCGCCCCGGTAGCATTACGGGGGTAGCGCTGTGTTTGAACCAGGCGTGGGACAGTTTTTGGTCAGATCCCGTTGGTTTCGGGGAGTGGGAAAGTCGTGCGATCGAACACCTTCAAAATGAGCTGTCTGCGAACGCATCTTGACAAAGCGCTATCGAATAACTATAGTTCCTATAGGTTCTCGCAGTCTTCAAGGTCCTATAGGATCACCATGGCAGACAGGAGATTAGGATGAAACTAGACTTTTCAGACCTCCCAGTAGGGGAGAAGGGCCTCTCGTCTGAGCTCGTGGATAAGATCTGGGCACAAATTAGCGGATCTTTGGAGCGTAAAGGCGTTGAGGAGTTTCGGAGAGAGCAAAGAGAAATCGTTGGTCGAGTAAGCCACAATACATCTGGAGCAGTTCTGACGGCCTACGGTAAAGAAGTCGCGATGGTGCTTCCGTTTCAATACTCAAAGGTTGCCTTGGCGCTTGTGCATCTGATGGAGAATGCGCGTGTGAATGCAGCAATGGACGAGGCGGATCGGAATCCAGATCAGACCTTCTATGACTTGGAAGAACTGATCGCGCATCGCGGTTCTTCAGAGGTGCGGTAGGGCTCCGTGAGCACGTCGAGGCGCGTTATTCTGGGAGCAACCGCTCGTAGCGTTTTGAACGGTCTGGATCAGCGGTCGCAGGACGTTCTGATCCAGGCGCTTCGCTCACTTGTGGCAAATCCTGTGCCGCCGGAAGCAATCTCAATCTCCAACGAATTGCCTCGCTACCGCCTACAGGTTGAAGACTTGACGGTCGGTTACGAATTCGACAGTGCGCAAGATGTCGTAGTCGTTAAGGCAATCTTACCAGACTCAAGCCGCCAGACAGATGATGCACTTATGCTCAGTCTCATGCAGCGCCTGATAGGCAGCTAATCTGAAGCCTTTAAAGTGATCTTTCCGGCAGTCCAACGGCGATTAAACTCGTCCACGATAATGATTTCTCGTGTGGCTTTTCCTCCGGAAAGCTTCGCCTCGGGGAAACTGCCAAGAATGCTGACATCCGAGGCGCCCGAGTTCTCAAGTGTGCATGTGGTTTGTACGCCGTCACCAGATCCTGCACCGAACTCTAGAATGGAGGCATCCTTAATCTCAACGCTTACCAGTCGAACTGGTCTTCCCTCGTTTTTCGAAACGGAAATGGGAATGTGGAATCGCCTTTGGCCGGCGTCCGCGAGCTCCGCTGTGAGCGTAACGTGTTTCGCCTCCAAGGCCAACGATAGCTCGGGGCGCGCGGCGTCACCTTCTTGGAGCGCTGGCCAAATCCACCCGCGCCCCACATTGTCAAATGCGATTGTCGCAAGCCCAATGCCTAAGACAAGGATGAAAAATATTGGGTGGACATTCGTGCCGCCCTCAACGCCGGCGCTTAGGACGCCACCTCCAGGCAGAGTCGCTGACGCGTTGAGCGAGATCTCTGTTATAAAACCGGCAAGACCTGTAAGGGTCGCAGCCGTTCCTAGCCCGAAAAGGCGGTATCGCGGGTTCATCATCATGACAACCAGCGTAACAACCAGTAGGAAAGCTATAACTAGCTTCCAAAGACCATTGGGTGCATACAGAAATACCAACAGAAGCGCTGTTGTGCCCACTCCGGCACCTATCGCGATCCAATGCCACTTGTCTGTTTCAACCTGCTGAGACACAGTTCGGGTTCTCTCGCATCGTCCTCAAAAGACACGATAATCAAGTCAATGAATGCTGGCAATTGAGGAAAAACTCAGCCTAATCAACCTCTCAATGCGGTGCTCAAGGCATTAGTGAGCTGGATGTCAGCTCTTTGGAGCCGCAGCGCAGCATTGCGAGAATGTGTCCAAAGTCCGGTTTGGGCCGCCTTTGCCCGGGCGAGTTATTCTTACTCATTCACAGAAGAGCTGCTGGCGTCGTACTGCGCGGTGTAGTCGCGCAGCAAAGGCACACGCCGGGGGCGGAAGCTGCGGCCGTTGGGTGTCGCATCTTCGATCCCGGAGACGCGGAAGTGTCGCCAGTCTTGGCGCAGGCAGCACCAGACCAGCAGCATCAGTGAACCGTCTGCATAGCTGATCCCCAGAGGCCAGACTTCGCGCGGCGTGACCCTCCCTTTCAGGTCGCGGTACCGAACGTCAAGCGCCAGTTCCTCCCAGCAAGCGCGGCGCAGCAGCGCCATGTCCGCCGTGAAAGCTACCGGAGCGGGTGGCGGGCGGAACCTGCGAGGGACCGTGTGTAAGGCTTGCCGGGACTGTTCGTCAGTGAGTGTCGCGATAATCCGGGCAAGGGCCGATTGGCCCGCCATCTCCAGTTCCGCGTCACCGGTCTGGCGCAACTCTCCCATAGCAAGAACGAGCGCCTCAATCTCAAGTCGCGAGAAGCTCTGGGGCGGCAGGGCAGGGTCCTCGGTCAACCGGTAGCCCACGCCGGCCTCGCCGTCGATCAGGGCGCCCCCCGCGCGCAGTGTTGCGATGTCACGGTAAAGCTGACGCTTGGACGCGCCGGTCTCCTCCGCCAATCGCGCGGCCGTTACCGGTGCGGGCAGTCGACGCAGCGCATCCATCAGGCGCATGAGACGGTCGGGTCGGGCCATGCTGCCGGAATATGACAGCAGGGTGCGAGTATGGCTAGGCTCGACGCAATCATAGGACCCTGCTCATGCCGACCCTTTACCACGCCCCGAATTCTCGCTCGACTTCCGTCCTCACCCTGATCGAGGAGATGGGGATCGTTGACCGCATCGACGTGGCCGAGGTCACAGTCTCCCGCCAGGACGGCAGTGGGGGCCCGGACCCGCGCAACCCACATCCCGAGAAGAAAGTGCCCTATCTGGTCGACGGTGATGACTGCCTCCGTGAGCGCGGTGCGATCGTTGCCTTCCTGACAGACCTGTTCCCAGAGACAGGACTGGGCCGTCCCGTCGGGCATCCGCAGCGTGGGGCGTTCCTCAGTTGGTTGTTTTATTACCAAGGTGTGATGGAGCCCGTGCTGGTCCTTGACTGGGCACAAATCGATCATCCCGCACTATACACAACGTTTCGCGATCTCGATGCCATGCTCAATCACCTCTCCGACACGCTGAACGGCCAGCCCTATCTGCTCGGAGAGGATTACTCGGCGGTCGACCTCCTGCTATCGAGCCCGTTCCATTGGCTACCGGAGGCAGCACCGAAGCAACCATCGGTTCGCGCTTGGATAGAACGCTGCGCGGATCGGCCGATTTTGAGGTCGATCACGGAACGAGAGCGCGCAGCCGAGCGGCCCTAGCACAGGGTGGTGAACTTAGGGCCGTGCTCCAGGCACCGGCTTTGGGTTTTGATTAACAAGAAGTCCGGAACATCGAAATATGCCGCTGGCAAGTTATTCAGGGGCATTAAGCACCAAACACGCAGACAGTACTCTTCTGAAGAAAAGATCCGGATTGTCCTGGCCGGGTTGCGGGGCGAAGGGAGTATTGCATCGCTGGGGAAAGTGTTGAATGCCGCTTGTGGGATGAACTACTTTATCCGACTGGTCTAGAGTTCCCGCTCTTGAACAATAAATGCGCATGACTTTGTGTGGTCGACAAAATTGGCCTCGTCTTGCAGCAACTCTGCGCTTAGCTCTTGCATTTCAGTGGTGCCCATCGCCTCCATCAGATCTTCTTCAGAAGAGAACCAGACTTCAGCCACACCGTCAAATTCCGGTTGCATGTTTCTGGACTCTCGCATCGCGTCATTCAGTGGGCTGTCAATTGTATGACTTTGTACGTACCGCTTAGAGCGCATTACAGTCGCGTTCTTTTGAAAAAATGGCCCGTGCTTGTTCAGCCAATAATCCTGAAACTCTTCTCGGCTAATGTCCGAACGGCGGTGCAAACACATGATCAGTTTAATCATCGGGAATATCTCATTTTGATGCTCAGATGCCCTAAGTATGAGCGGAAATTCTGAAAGGTCCAATGGCCAACCACTACGCAGGCATGAAGATAGATTACTACGCTATCCGCGCCGCGGAGGTGGTTGTTAACTGAAATTGTGATATCAAGATTTAACACTACTCTGGAGCGCCAATTGAAGGCAAACCTCAGCGAAAACGCCCTTGAAGCAACCGACTTTCTGAAGGCCATGGCGCATGATGGTCGTCTGCAGATATTGTGTCTGCTTCTCACCGGTGAGAAATCTGTTGGTGAAATTCAGGACATGTTCTCCATGCGCCAGGCCGCAGCCTCGCAGCAACTGTCCCGTCTGCGCCTTTCTGGGTTGATCGATGCAAGACGCGATGGGAAGAACATTTATTACAGGATCGCCGATCAAAGAGTATCAGCGGTCGTTGCCGTGCTGTATGAACTCTTTTGTGATGATGTGGGTGATGCGTGAGAGGTTAGAATGGATAACACATTCATCTTTTTTACCACTGTGCCACGACAACAATTTGATCAGAGGTCCGTCGTATCCAAGCTGCCATCGGCACATTTCCGGTAAAACTACCGTTTCAGCCAGCTGGACCAGTCTCAGTCCTCTTGCCCTAACCGCTCCGCCATCTCAGTAAACCCGCGCAGTTCAGCGTGTTCGAGTGGCGTAGTTCCGTTACGATCGGCAAGCGATCTATCAGCACCAGCTGCCAACAACGCATCCAGCACCGCAAGGTGATCCGGGCCGCCGTCGCCAAGCACAACCGCTTCGATAACTGCTGTCCAGTGCAGATTGTTCACATGGTCCAGAGGCGCGCCAGCGGCAATCAGTCGTCTGACAATCTCGACATGACCGAGATGCGCGGCCGCGATCAGTGCCGTTCCTTCATAAGGGCTGGTCGTTAGGCCCGGATCGTTGCCTAGCTCGATGGCGAGCGTCATCAATTCTGGATCATTTGCGACGGCCGCAATCGTGACCACATCGTAGGCCTGATCTTCGAGTGCATTCATGTCGGCACCAGCTTCAGCCAGTGCACTCAATGCCCCGTTCTCTGAAGCAAAGGCTGCGACATGTGCTGGCGTGCGACCTCGCGAGTCCCGCGCGTTGACGTTTGCCCCCGCCGCCACCAGCTGCCGGATCATTTCTTCATTGCCGGTGTATGCGGCTGCGAAGAGACCGTCGTATTGCGCGACCTCACCAACCGAAGGCGGCGTCTGCGCAGTGCCCACGTTGGCGACGAGACCCATCACGAAGGCAAATAGTAGAAGACGAAACATGTCCAATCCTTATACCTTCATATTGGTCAGGTGGGTGCGAAAATAGTTGCGATAGTAGCGGATGTATTCGATTTCCTTTACCATCCAGGATCAGAATCCTTTCTCGGGAACTGATTTCGCAATGTCATTGGACATAAGGGTTGAATTGCCTGACAATCAGATCATGGAGACGGCAGAAACCACACCTGTCCACCTGATCCACGTGGACACGGACGTCAACATGGCGCGGTTCTATGGAATTGAATTGCAACCGACATTGTTTGGCGAAGTTTCCGTCCTTCGGACCTGGGGACGTATTGGCACAAACGGGCAAGCCATGATGGTGACATACGAAGACGAAGCCCAAGCTAGTGAAGCCCTTCATAACCTCGAAAAGCAAAAGCGCCGTCGAGGGTATGTCCCGGTCGGTGAGTGACTTTGGGTTGCAAACTGTTTCCCTAGCAAATCCCGAGCCTTTCGGCTCGTGACCGGGCTTATCTATTCAAGTGACAGGCTTCCGTTGCAGAGTGGAGCCACCGACCGGCACGGCATTTATGCCGGGCGGTGGCGGGGTCGGATCGGGACCGGGCTGGTCGTTGGGGACCGTCCTAGAGTGTGATCGCCCCGCCAATTCCAAATGGCCTGAACGGATACCAGGGGAGAAAGCCCCGAATGATAAGCAGAGGACGACGGAATATGAGCGAGCAGATTATCGGTGTGGACATATCCAAACAGCATTTCGACACACATGTTTTGCCGGAGGGGAGGTTTAAGAGGTTTCGAAATGACAGCCATGGTCTTCGGAGCTTCCGCAGATGGCTAAGTGGCAGGACCATCAAGTTGATCGTGTTCGAACCAACAGGGCCTTACCATCGGCATTTTGAAAAGAACATGCACAAGAACGGCCTTCCTGTTGCCAAGGTCAATCCGCGATATGCACGACGGTTCGCAGAAGCGACGGGGCGATTGAACAAGACAGATAAGGTTGATGCCGAGATGCTCGCTCGCATGGGCGTGGCGCTCGACCCTAAACCTCAGCAAGCGCGCCCAGAGAACATTGCAGGGTTGATGGAAATATTCGCGGCTCGTCGCGCATTGATGAAAGACCGAACTGTAAATCTGAACCGCCAGAAAAACCTTCAGCATCCTCTTCTGCGCCGCCAATGCGCCGCCCGCATTCGGCAGATTGAAAAGCAAATTGAGGTTATCGAGCGAGAACTGAACAAGGCGATCAAAGCTGACGCAGAGCTTCAACAGCGGTTTGATATACTGACCAGCATCCCAGGCATCTCATCCACGACTGCAATTTCACTGATGGTTGAGATGCCCGAGTTGGGTGAGCTGTCGGCAGCGCAAGCAGCAAGCTTGGCTGGGCTTGCGCCAATGCACCAGGAATCTGGAAACTGGAAAGGCAAATCTCGCATTCGAGGCGGCAGGGCTGTCTTGCGGCAGTCTCTCTATTTACCCGCGGTTGTTGCCACGCGCTTCAACCCAGATCTTCGGCGGGTGTATTTACGCCTAGTTGAATCCGGCAAGCCTACGAAGGTTGCGATCACGGCTGTGATGCGTAAGCTCGTCGTTCTTGCCAATGCGCTTCTCGCGACCGGGCGCAAATGGGAGCCAAGGGCACCGATTGATAACCATTGTTGACCTTCGCAACGCGGCGCACAAATGGGTAGGATGCGCAACGACCCAGACATTCGGTTTTGTCTCTCGAATGTCTGGGTCAGGGTAAGCTGGCGTTACTCGCGCCCAGAGGTGTCCCACCAATGCGATTGCATGAACTGTGGGATTGCCTTCGTCTTGCCACTCAGCCCCTGGATTGCTCCAGCCGTCAGCTCAAGTGCCATCCATGCCTCATGCGCTGTCAGCAGATCCGGGTAAGGCGTCTGTTTGTCTGTTGGGACAAAACCATATCGAGGATAGAAAGTCGGGACGCCCAACACAAACACTGCATCCGTGCCAATGGACTTTAAGTGTTCGATGCTGGTTTCCATTAGCTCCTTACCGACGCCACGGCCTTGATACTCCGGCGACACACCACAAGGTGCAAGCAGGTAGCATTTTGTCTCTGGGTGATCCTCGAAGACAAATGGGGTGAACAGCACGTTGCCTGCGATCCGCCCGTCACGTTTGACACTGATAGAGATCGTGTCTGGATGATCGAGGAAGTCTTTGGCAAGTTGAGCGGTTTCTTCACCTTCTGCTTCGCCAAACGCCAGTCGGTGGACTTCCAAAATGGCGTCTAATTCTGATTGTTTCATAGTTCATTCCTAGCTTTGTTGAATAAGTTCGCGCACCAAATGCCCCCCTAATTCGTGGACTTGTATTCCAGTGCGCGAAGCAGAGTTGCGTTGTCTGGTTTTCAGAACTCGGGTCTAAACTTGCTCGCTTGGATGCCCCCACATGAGCGGCGCAGCATATGGGCCTGTCACGCTGGAAGTGCTTTCTCCGATGCCATCCAAAGCGCCCGGAGTCAGTTCACGCGCAAACCAACACTCAAGCGGAGCCTGTGTCCTTACAGGCGGCAGGACTTTGTGGGGGGTGTTGTATCGGTTCCCATAGTGGAACGGTTCCCCCATCACGAAGATCACATCTGCATCAAGTTGCCGTTCCGCCTCTTCCATCAGGCGCGTGGCATAGCCCTTTCTTTGAAACCCGGGCAACACAGCCAATGGAGCAAGCACAAAGCACTTCAAGTGCGGTGCCTTGTCGATTGTTAGCGGGGTGTAGCAGGCATGCGCGACCCCCTCATAAACGATGGAAAAGCTGCCATTTGCAATCAGATCATCTGCAAAGTCGGCATATAGTTTGGCATGTCGTTCATCGTATAAACCTCCGGCCGCCGCGAAAGCTTCGTATTGGATTTGATGAGGTGTTTTCATAGAAAACTCTCCTTCTTGATTGGACTATCGTTGGTTCATTTGCGCGCGAACGGACTGGTTCCCTAGATGGGTGATCCGATAAGGGCGGCCATTTTTCGATTTGATGAAGCGCTTGTCTTTTAGACGTTTGAACACATCCATCGTGCAGGCAGAGAAGACAAAGCCATCACGTGTATAGCACTCGACGGACTGGACCTTACCATTGTCGGCGCGCGCGTATTTTATCTCGCCACCTAAGGCGAGTTCATGCAAAACACGTTGCTCGTGCTTTGAGATGTTCATTGGGATGTCTCGATTTTATGAAAGTACAGAAACAGGACACCCAGCGTCGCGCGTGAGTGTGCCTATCAATGTTGGTGTTCCTGAATTTGCTTCGCCAGGAACGGGCGTTAGCCCCGGGTCTCTTTCATAAAATCTCCATAACGAGAGGCGATCTGCCTCAAGCGTGCGACGCACTTAGTCTTTGATCCAAGAATCGTCAATATATGTGTGTGGAAAAATTGTAGTTGTATCTGAGCAATTTGGATCGACAGGTATTCGCCCGAGTTTCTGCTTTTGGCATTATCCGGCTTGTTCTGTCCATTGGTCGCACTCAGTACAAAGGTCATGCCTTGAAATCCGCGTGATTTTCAGCTTGACGCAATACGGATACTCTAGGTTCCAGCCGGCATGCCGGCTTCCACCCAGAACACCCCAACATGATCTCCCTGTCCCAGTAGCCCCTGAGCCGTCTCTTGCGAGCCGGGGCATGGGCTTTGGGTCATGGTCGGTCCATGCCGTTGTGATCTGGTAGGGAAGGCGTGGAACATCTCGTGTGAGAATGCCCCTAATCTAGTTTCGTTGGCTGGTGGTTAGCGCAAGACTGGCCCCCAATGCGAAATCATAGTATCTGATTACATGACCTTTTTCGTGGCGAAAAAGGAATAACTGGCCCGCTTCGGCGGGCCTCTTTTTTGGCAACTTGGGGCTGGTTCGAGGGATGTAACCGCGGTTACACACTTCTAACCCGGCGACTGTAACCGCGGTTACACTCCGCTGAATCGACGTCAGATCTTCCCCCCGTGATGCCGCTTTGCGGACAAGGGCATGCCCACACTTAGACCATCGGTCATTAACGTGGTGGTCACAGACAGATTGTCTGAATTGCTCGCAGGAATACCCAGATCTCTCAATTCTCTGTCTGTCATGGAATCCAATCCTCTGAGCTTTCCTTTGCGCCGAGCCTTTTTCTCTTCAGGCGAGGCGGTGGGCCAAGAGAAAAACCCATAATTTAATACTGGACCAATATAAGCCATCTTCATTCCCTCCTCCCTTAACCAATCTCTACGATAGTTATTTGGGGAGCGCGGATGACGGCGGCGTTTCCTGATCATTAAGCTGCATTAATGCTTCGACGGGTCTTTTTGGGGCAATCTACATACCGGTCGAGCCAATGTAACCGCGGTTACACTCGAAAACTGGAAAGGCTGATTACCTGATTTTAGCTGTTGGGAGTTCGAAGCCAGGATGTGACCGTGAACTGTGTCCCGAGTCTGCCGTGTGAACGGATCAGAGCGTTGTCCAGTCTGCGGTTGGCTTCCCAAACACCGCCGCTCGCCTCGATTTCAAAAACGCCCGAGTTGAGCAGGTTCAACAAATCATCGTTGAATTGAACATCGGTGAAGATAGTACCAAGTTCGTTTCCAATGGCGGTAGCGTCGACATACTGACCAGTATTCAACGAGCAATCCAGCCGTGCAACGGCGTCGTCAGCAAACGCCGACATGGATTCTTGCCACCATCCTTGCAACGTTTTTTGGGGGTCAAACAGATCGGCAGACAGCTTGGATGCATTTATGCCCCGAGCCCCGGAAGCTCGCAGTAGCAGGTCGCTTTCGCGGCCGATTCGGTTGCATTGTCCATCAACCTTGTGTTCGTCAATCGATGTGGAGAATGAAACTGCCCAATATACCGGGTCTTCATGCCCGGCGGGAACGTCTGCAGGACCGAAGGCTGGACCGAAAGCAACGGGTTCTGAGAATGCAGCAGTGACGTGCTTCATGAACTCTTCAAGACCGGCATCGGGTTTGTCCATCAGCCGAATGGTGACGTCAACGAGCGGGTCGGTCATCGCGGGCCTAGGCCAGAACAAACAGATTGCGATGAGAAAACAGGATATTTTCATATTATTATCAATTGCTTGTAAAAACATGCGGGTTGCTGAAGATTATGAATCTCGGCTCCTTTACGCCAGGCCAGCTTTAGCCGTGCTTCCCATTCCGTCAGCTTTGCAATGCTGTTCATACGTCGGCGCACACCTGATAGGCTTTCCCATCGTCTCAGCCGATACCATTCAGTCCCCAACTCGCGGGCCGAGCCCAGCAGGCGACGTCGGTAGAAGTTGTGTAACCGTTGCTCCGTAGCATACGCCCAGGGCATCGACACCGAATATGCGATAGTCAGGCTCTCTCCGGACCCACGTTCGAGTTCCCGGCGTCGATCGTTCGTAAGACGTTCAGTGAAGCCGATCTTGAACAGATCCGGGCTGTCCCGGCTTACCATCAAATAGACGGTTCCTATCTTCACTCTTTGCGCCAACCACCGGACTCCCGCTGATCGACGCTTCCTGCCATTTGACCGCTTCATAGTTGATCTCGAATGTGTTTCAGGAATGACTGTCAGTCATACAATGCACCCCAATACAAGCGAGTTAAACAAGTTTAGACAAACCAAAGGTTGTTCTGTACGCATTGACTATCTTCACGGTTACAAATTGAGGACAAGGTATTCCAACGATGAAAAACACGAGCCTTGAAACCCTTACAAAACCCTACGGTGAAACTTCTGGAAAAGGTGTCTACTGATGGTAAGCGAACCGGCGGCAAAGGTCGTTATGGCAATCCGCGATGTTGTTGGAGAGCAGATGCTGGGCATAGATCTCGAAACCTTAATTCAGCATGAGTTCACCAAAGACCTTGATCCTTATGACTTCCTCGCTGGGATCGAAGAAGCTGAGCGCTTCGGCTATGTCCGTGTTTCTAGGATGATCGGGCAAAGTCGACCAAACATTCCCAATCAGCCTGCAGATCTCCGAGCCATAGCGTAGGTTTCAATATTGGAATCCGGCCACCAGTTTTGCGATGCGTTTCTGAAGTAGCGACATCCAGCAAGTGAGCAAGCGAATGAGCGATCCAGTACCGGTCAAGAGCATGACGCCTGAAGAGAAAGCAGTCCTACTCACAACGCCGGTCTTGGAAGTGGTGCCGGTTCCTGGTGGGTGGGGAATGGCCGTCGATGTTGCTGATGATGAAAGCGAAGGGAGCCTTAAGCGCCAGTATTTCATCTTCAACGAACAACACGACGCCGAAGGTTTTCGCTCGTTGCTCAAACACGGTTTCAATTAAGAGTTTTACGACAGATCAACGGCAGTTTCGTTACCTTTCGTCGCCACTCATTGCCTTTTATTAGCAGCTGCTCACATTTGTTGTGGAAATCTTAAGAGCCATACCTTACATAGATTAGTGACATGACTGGCCCCTCTGCACGTAAGTGTACGGGTCAGTTCTCATTTTCAGAGCCTAAATCATTGGCACCTTACCACAAACCGTTCCTCACAACCGATCAGCAAATTGCTCTCCTTCGCAGTCGTGGGATGGCAATAACGAACGAAGATAAAGCTAAAGCGCGTCTTGCGCGCATTGGGTACTATCGGTTGAGCGCGTATTGGTTTCCTAACCGAAAGTCCGTTCAATACCTTGATCCTGCTGACAATCGGACGAAGACCCGTATCCTCGATGATTTCCGCGACGGTACAAGTTTCTCCGACGCTTTGGATTTCTACGTCTTCGACAAAAAGCTACGTCTCATTGTGCTGGATGCACTTGAGCGAGTTGAAATAGGTATCCGGACCGATATAGCAATACTGCTTGGTGTTCATGATCCCTGGGCCCATCGCAAACCCTTACTTCTGCACGGTAATTTCAGCCGCCCAAATGTTGCGCTTGCCCGTATCGCGCAGATCCAGAGTCTGGCAGGGCAAACACCAAAGCCTACTAAACAGGCAATAGCTCAGATTGTGGGTGTTTCTCCGAAGACCGTTAGTTTCGTCCTCAAAAGCCCTGCCAAAGCCAGCGAGTCTAAGTTGGACGAATGGTTGGCGCGGCTGGACAGCAAATTCAGAAAGTCCAAAGAGGATTTTGCAAAGCACTTCAAAGCTAAATATCCAGGCGATGTCCCGCCTATCTGGGTCGCCGTTGAGCTCTGGGACTTTGGAACACTGTCTCATTTTTATAGCGGTATGACGGTCGCTGATAGGGATAAGATCGCTGCTCTTTATGGCCTCTCTTCAGGTGACATACTTGAATCGTGGTTGCGAAACCTCAACGATGTCCGGAATTTTTGCGCCCACCATTCGCGCCTGTGGAACCGAAACATGGCAGCTCGGCCTTCATGGGTTCGGGCAGGCGATGTTCCGGATTTGGATCACCTCGTTGGTCAGACCCATAAACAAACAAGATTCTACACCTCGGCGGTGATGCTTCAGTTCTTGTTGAAGCGCATTAACCCTTCCAGCAAGTGGGGCGAACGATTGATTGAACATGTCGCCACTTTGCCCAAAAACCCTTATGTAACGCTGGATAGTGCCGGTTTCTTCGATAAGTGGTTAGAAGAGTCCATTTGGAAATAAGAGCCGTTGACGCTGCTGAATGTCTGCAATGATGTTCCGGGCAAATCCCGCGCCTTGTGGCGCGTGACCGCGTGCTAGTCGGACGCCGGCTGCGCCGACCTCCGACCCGAACCAATCATATCCTTTCTCCCTTCGGCCCGGGTAGCGGTGAACCTGTCTCGTCCCGAGCCAGCTTAACCGCGGCCAAATGGTCGCCAGGACATGCTTGTTTCGGCCCAAAGGGTGACGCCCGCTTTTGCAATAGTCCGGGGAGATCCGCGCGGGGCGCGCGGCTCGCATTGAGTATTGGACAGGGTAGGGGATCGACGCGCTGACGCGCGCTCACCCCAACCCTGGCATTGTCCAATAGTGGGGCTGCTGTGCCCGGCCGAGGGCCGGCCCCATCATCCCGATCCGCCCGCATCCTGCGTCGGGCCGGTCAAGGGGCAAGCGCCGCGCATGGCGCGTCGTCTCCACGTCAAAAAAACCGGTTCCTCCCACGCGCCCTGCGCGCGGTTCCCTCCCATTTTTTTGCCGCTCCGACCCCGTGACAGTCCCGCCCCAGGCCACAGGCAGGGCTTTGCCCTTCCTGCTCTGCCAGCCGAAAGACACGGGGTCTTTCAGCCAACAGATCAGAAGGCCGCGCCCATTAGCGGATAGCCGGGAAACATCGGCAACCGCATCGCCACGATAAGGAGACGCCACGAATGGCTGATTTTGAATTTGATATCACCGCAACCTACTCCCCCGAGGACAACAAAATCCGTTTGTATGCTTCGGAGCGATTGGACGCCGAAACCTTCCAGCGGGTTAAAGCCGCAGGCTTCAAATGGGCACCTAAGCAGGAGCTTTTTGTTGCACCCATGTGGACTGTTGCCCGTGAAAACCTTGCGCTTGAACTGGCAGGCGAGATTGAACCCGAAGAAACCACACTTGCCGAGCGGGCGCAGATCAAAGCGGAACGCTTGGACGGGATCGCAGAGAAGCGCGCGGAACAGGCAAACGCATTTCACCGAGCAGCCGACGAGCTGTCCCGCGCCTTCGAATTTGGTCAGCCCATTCTTGTTGGGCATCACTCCGAGCGGAAGGCCCGGAAGACGCAAGAGCGGATGCACAACGCCATGGACAAGGCCGTCAAGGCGCATAGTGCTATCAGCTATTGGCAATATCGCGCGGCAGGCGTCGAGGCTCACGCAAACATGAAGAACGACCCAAAAGTCAGAGCGGGGCGGATCAAGAAGCTACTGGCCGAGCTGCGCGACCTTCAGCGTGCATTGAACGCTGCCCATAAGGCCCTTGCAATGTGGGAGAGCGCGACCACTGACGGGCAAATCAATTTGATCCTGGCTCGCGGCCATTCTTCGGTTCCTTATGGCCTATATTCTGCCGTTGCAGAGGGTAAGACCACCCCGGCAGAAGCCCGTGCGCAGCGTATTGAGGCAGCAAAACGCACCATCGCAAGTGACCACCTGTCCCGTCGCATTTCACACACCCTCAACCGCCTTTCATATGAGCGCGAAATGCTGGGTGAGGTGCCACGGTTCGAAGGTGAGATTACGCCGACTCTCTTGCAAATGTTCGTTCGTGAACACGGTGCAGACAAGCCGAAAGGCAAAAAAGCCGATGACGATCTGTTTTCCGTGGAATGTGACGCGCCGTTGCCCGCCCATGTCGCCAACGGCAGCACCGTTGAGATGTCCGCCGATGAATGGCGCGACTTGATGCAGTCTTGTGGTTACGTGCCGCCAGCAAAGAAACCGGCAAAGCCGCCTATCCTCAATTTCAAAGCGGCGTCTGGTCAGATCATCGGCAAATCGAACGCAGTCTATCGCGGCGCTGAACCTACAGAGACTTTCCGGCAGGTCGAAATGACCAAAGCCGAGCATGGCTCTATTCGGAGCGAAAGCCGGTACATTCGCTATTCCGCTTGTGGTGAATTCCGGTTCCGGACGGCCCCCGACCCTGAACACAAAGGCCCTTATTATCTTTGCCCTCGGGTTGCTGTGTTCATCACCGACCAAAAGCAGCACGACGCTCCGGCCAGCACTCAGGAAGCGGGGGCCGACCAGTGAGCCACCATTGGGAAACCCATCTTTACACCTTCGCTGTCGCGCTCACTCAGGGCGCGGCAATCCTGCCCGAGAACCTGCAGGGGATCCGGGAAAAGGCACTCAAACACGGTCACACAGAGAGAGAATGTCAGATCGTTGAGGCCGACCCGATGGAATACGTCCGGCATGGTTTTTCGCGTATATCGGTTCCGGGAAGGGCCGTTACGGGGCGTCGTTTGGCAACGGCACGGAAGGTCTACCGCCTGAAGAATGGTGTTCGCCTCATATCTTGCCGCTCAGCTTACGGAGCGACCGCCGCTGTTTGGCTGTCATGGGCCGGCGCCCCAATGAATATGCCGCGTGACCAGATTGCCGCATGGTTGCGCGCTGCCCGGCGTCATCAATTTGTAGAGGCCGTACTATGAAGCGACCAAGCATCTATTACCGTCCAAACAAGCCCCTAACCATTCCGGTTAGGGCGCGACAGGATGCGCCCAAGCTGGACGAGCTGAAGGCCCCTGAAGTCATCGCCGTTGATAAGTTCACCGAATGCCACGTTACGCCTGATCCTGTCGCTGCGCGGATGGTTGGTTATCTCGGGCCGCAAGGTGACTATCTGACATTGGAGCCAAGCGCCGGAACCGGCCAGCTCGCAAAGGCGCTGATTGCATCAGGTCACAGCACTTGCGAATTGACCATGATCGAGCGCCACAACACGCTTGCGGCAAAGCTGCGCGCGATCGGTCCGACGATCAACCGTTGCTTTCTTGAGTATGCGGAAGAAGTCAAAGGCCGCGCGCAATTTCCGCGCATCATCATGAATCCTCCGTTTCGGCAGGTTCGCCAGCACATCGAGGCCGCATTGTCGCTGCTAGGGCGGGGCGGGCACGACGAGCCGGCAACACTTGTTGCCCTGGTCCCCGTCACGTTTCACCACGACGAGGCCGAAGAACTCGAAACCTTGCCGCCAGACACATTTGCGACGGCCCGCGTTCACACAAAGATCATAAGAATCCGCCGCTGAGGAAACCAGATGTCTACAAAACCAATTGTCAGGATTGCTTGTGATGCAATGCAGTTTTTTGAAATCGACTTGCCGGATGGAGCAGACCCGGAAACTTACGCCGATTCAGACGAAGCCCGCGCACATTTCGCCGATCTGGTGTCGTCTGGCTTCATAGATTTTCAGCTCGTCCGCCGGTTTGACCGCGACGGAAAGGAGGTTTGACCACAGTCAGCGCGCCGCCATGTGTGGCGCACTTTCCTCTGGTCGCCTTTGGTGTCCCGGCGAACCGGGGCCGCTTGCCCCAGTTCGCCAGGACTGTGCGCTGCCCGCGCACGGGGCCGCTGCACGGCCTGGTCATCCTGCAATAAGCCGCCGTCACGAACGCATTGCAAGTCCGCTGCCCGAATGTATGAGGCCAGAGCTGCCTCGGAGCTGAGACAAGCCAATGTCAGATATCGTCCGCTCATCTGCCATTGGGCACGACGAGCCGAGCAATAAGACCGACCAAAAGCGTCGGATGACTGATTTGAGCCCAGAGTGTCCGATGCTGTATCGCCAACGAATGACCGCTTTCAGACAACCTAAAACGAGTCATCTGGCAACTTCACAAAATCAATCATGCCTTCCAGCGTAGTGACTGGATCACAGTGTTTGGCTCCGGAGTAAGGCATGAAATCTTCGCCAGACTCATACAAAATTCGAAGGCCCGCCAAAATTGGAGCGCGAACGCTCTTGGGAAGGTCATTGTAGTCAGCCGCTAAGTTGGTCCAACGAAACTTAAACCAGCCGACGTTGTCTCTGCCCTGTAGTGCATTTGCCAAAAGGAGCGCAGTACAAGGCACGAAACCAGGCGTTGATCGCACGTGAGATACAAGTTCGACGACTTCGCTTGGATACCAAACATCTTTTGGGAATAGGCATGTCTCCGACGAAAGCGCGTCGTTCAGAGCTTCCAGATGCTGGTCGATATCACTTCCGTAATCGGCGGCAGCAACGCTTTTGCGCGTTGGCTCGTCCATTGTCTTGGCGACCTCACACAGTTCGGGAAGTACTTGCTCGGCTGGGCGTGTCAGCCTAGTTTCATGAGGCAGAAAGTACTCTGCTGGTTTATAGCTGTAGGAGAAGTCTTCGAGAATGTCCAAGCCGCGAAGTATAGCGGTGCGAATATGCCGACGTGAGGCGAGTATTTTCTCTTCCGCCATTTTGGCGAAGTCTTTTGTGTCGCCGCTCCACAATCCCCTTTGAAGATCGGTGACCACGATCATTGCAACTGCGATGTCTGCCCCTTCAGAGGAATCCAAAGCTATGACCGCGAGTCGTTCATAGCACTTTGCGTCTGCCTCGTCTTCAAAGCGACACGACCTTTCCCGAACGATCCTTGGAAACTCCTGACCGCCAATCTGAGCAAGCAGAACATCGTCTTGAGCTTGCAGCAACCAAATCAGGTCGAATGCAGCTTGCGCCTGTCGAAATTGAAAGTCTGGACGATCCATGTGTGAAAGCTAATTTTCCCGAGTGACTATTTTAAGGCATTGAGCGCCCGAACCACCTCAAAAAGCCGCCATTCGCTATTACGATGTGAATGGCCGTTTTGTCCGGATACTGTTGAAGAAGTCGATGTTTTGGCTGGTTTGACGGCTGTCGAGATTTGGGGTGACGCGCCTTTTCTTCATGTGGGGGC
>NZ_JBQFSM010000023.1:0-21237 GCF_056538005.1 Ruegeria sp. BI11
AGGTTTAAAGACTAAAAAAACCGCCGCCCGAACCCTGCGCGTCTCGCCACGCACCGAGCTAAGTACAACCACACCGCCCACCAACAAAAAAGACCCCCATCCAAGGACCTTAATCCATGCGCGGGACCTGGCCGCGCCTCGTCAGGTGGGGCAAGAACCGCCTTCGGCAATCAGCCCTTTGCACCTTGACCGCGCGCGTAGATATCCTCATACCGGACGATATCATCCTCACCCAGATAGGTGCCGGTCTGAACCTCGATCAGAACCATCGGCACCTTGCCGGGGTTCTCCATCCGGTGCACCGCCCCCAGAGGGATGTAAACCGACTGGTTTTCGCTCACCAGCTGCTGATGATCATCGATCGTCACCCGGGCTGTGCCTTCCACCACGATCCAGTGTTCCGAGCGATGGACATGGCTTTGCAGGCTCAACGCCGCGCCAGGGTGAACATGGATGCGCTTGACCTGGAACCGGTCGCCAACCACCAGGCTTTCGAACCACCCCCAGGGGCGGTGGTCCTTGGGAAAAGCCGTGGCCTGCGAGACGCCCTTTTCCTTTAGCGCGCTCACGGCTTTCTTAACGTCCTGCGCCCGCGAGGCATCCGCCACCAGAACCGCGTCGTTCATCGCCACCGCAATGATGTTTTCCAGCCCGATGCCCACCAGCTCTAGCTGATCACTGTCAGACCGCAAAAGCGCGTTGTGGCAGTCGATCGCCGTTGCGCCACCACTGGTCACCACGCCGTCCGCGTCCGGCCCGCTTTCGCGCCACACCGCATCCCAGCCGCCCAGATCGGACCACGCCGCATCAAACGGAACAACCGACAGGTTCGTCGCTTTTTCCATCACCGCATAATCGATCGAGATATCTTCGACCTGCCCCCAAGGTTCGGGGTTCAGCCGCAAAAAGCCCAGATCCGGCGTGGCCGTTTTAACCGCCGCCTCAACAGGCGCCATCAGCTCGGGCGCATGGGACCGGAAGGCCGCAATCATGTCCGAGGCGCGGAACAGAAAAATCCCGGCATTCCATTTGAAATTCCCCGCCTCCAACATCTTGGTCGCGCGGGCCAGATTCGGCTTTTCCACGAATTGCTTCAACGGAACGGGCGACCCGCCCCTGTCCGACGCGCTTGTCAGTTCAAGATAGCCATAAGCCGTTTCCGGGTGCGTCGGAGTGATTCCGAATGTCACCAGTTGCCCTTGCTCCACAGCCTCAAGACCGCGAACAACCGCCGCCTGAAACGCGGCGACATCGGGTACAACGTGATCGGACGGGGCTACCAGCAACACAGCATCCGGGTCTTCGGCATGGGCACGCAGCGCGGCAGCCAGAACCGCCGGGGCGGTATTTCGTCCTTCGGGTTCGATCAGAATGGCACCAGGATCAATGCCGACGGCCTGCAATTGTTCTGCCACAATGAAACGAAAATCCGAGTTGGTCAGAACCACCGGAGCTGCAAATTTCAACCCCGCTGTCGCACTGGATAGACGCCGTGCGGAGGCCTGAAACAGAGTCTCTTCGCCGACCAGCGGCACGAATTGTTTAGGATAGCTTTTCCGGGACAACGGCCAAAGGCGTGTTCCAGACCCTCCGCAAAGGAGGACAGGAGTGATTAACATGATAAGCTCAAAACCCGATTTGATTTAAACAGGTCCTATTGGATGTGAATTACAGTGACAAGATTTTGCTCAGCTTCGTCTGGAAAAAGCAAGTGTAACAGAAAAATTGCACCGGACCTGCTGTATTCAGCCTTGTGACGTCAAAAATCTGGGCTCAGTTCCATCTAGGCAGACCGCGCTTAAAACGCCGGTTGCAAAAGCACCTGTATCAATGGAAATCCGCCCCTGTCGCGCGCCGGCCACATCGACAATTGTATGTCCATGGACGACCCAGACTCCGTCGCGCCGGGCCGTCGATTGAAAGGTTGGGTGACCCCAGACGAGTGTCTTGTCAAACTGCTCTTTGGGGGGAACATGCGGATCAGCACCCGCGTGTACCACAAGTACATTGCCCGACATTTCCCAGGTCTCCAGGTCTGCGATCCATTGGCACAACCTATCGCCCATCGCCTCTTGCAAATGGTCCCGACACTCTGTCAGCTCGTCACCGCTCATTTCGGCCCGGACACCGCGTATGTCGAACGAGGCCAAAGTCTGCAATCCGCCATACCGCAACCACCGTGGGCCCTGACTTATGGGGTCTTTCAGGAACCGCAGCATCATCTCTTCATGATTGCCCTTCAGACAGGTCAGATCAGGGCGCGCGCTGATCAGGCGCAAAACCTCCGCGCTGTACTCTCCGCGGTCGACATAGTCGCCCACCAGAATAATCCGATGGCCCTGTGGCACCCTGGTCAGCAGCTTTTCCAGTTGCGCGACACAACCATGCACGTCACCAATCACGCATAGCGGAACCTCGGGGGTAGGCGGCAGGAACGGGACGCGCCGCCCGAACCGTCTGAAAAGCGATGACAGCACGATGATCTGTTCTCCTGCCCGGGTTGGACCGAAACACGAAATTCGGCACCGGCCTTTGATCCGCAATTGATACTCGCGAGCCTGATTGCGGGCAAGGCCAGGCTCAGGCAGTTCGGCAAGCGGGTACGCCCATGCGTATAATCTCGCGACCTTTGATCTTGTAGAGACCATTGATACGATTGCGCGCTTTGGCCATGAACCAGGATTTCAACGGTTCTGGATAATAATCGGCCATGACCTGACTGAAATAATCGAAATCCTCTGGCTCAAGGCGGCGTCCATTTCGGGATGGGCCGTGAAAACCAAAGGTTGTGTCCGGATCAACGCAAGTGCCAGGCAACCCCAGAAACATCGTACATGTCGAATAACAGATGCGCCCGCGGATTTCGACCAGAACACCGTTGCGCTCGAGGTTTTTCAACTCGATCAAGCGATCATGCAGGTACCCGCCGCGATCACTGCCCACGACAAACAGTTCCTGCGCCTGCACGCGTGATGGCGCGTGGGCCGCAGGTATCAATGTCGCAACGGTGAGCAAGATGGTGCAAAATCGGCTCGTGCTACGAGCAAAAAATTGCCTGTTTCGCAGTGGTGTCTTAAGAAAACAGTCGATGAAACTCGGCATGGTTCTATCTCCGATTCCAGTAGTGATCTGGATCAGGGCTAGAGAACCGCGATGCCTCAGCTGTGCGCTGCCTGTGGCGAAACTTGGCCTTAAATCAATGTTTTAATAAGTTTTTTACGTAAACTTTCCATTTCCAATACGTGCGCAACGTTGCGCAAATGACGGGTAAGGTCATAGGTAGTATCAGAGTTGGTGTCGCCGCACGATGCTACGACAAATGCGTCTGCCCGATAGAACAAGCGCACAGAGATCCAAACTCTCAGTCACTTGAATATCAACAGACACCATAGCAGGCCAATCGCCATTCACCAAACAGCGCCGATAGCGGATCAGGACCGCGCATGTCATCGCAGCTGATTTTCAGCCCTTTCTCAGAGGTTTAACTTATGCACCGAGCGGTGTTTTTCCAGTTCCGGCGAGAGTATTGGTTGATTTTAAATATCCGAAATCCAGCCAAACTGAGGATCCATTGTTTCTTATCTGAAATCTCTTTTTAATGTTTTAAAGCAACTTGTTATATGTTTCGTACATTCCATCTGTGAATGGGAGAAAGTGCGTCTGGTGCCATTTCCCCCCGCCCTCGACAATCCTTGGGTTGATGACGAGCCGGTGTTGGCGAGAACTAGTACCATTAGCAGCTACGAACACCGCAATCGCACTCGCAATAATGGCCATCAACTGGCTATGAGGCCCGTACCCAAACTGTTGGATAAGACAACCGGTACGGTTCAGTTGCCGACGTTCAAAAGGTTAAATCAACCGGTTCTAGGAAATCCCCAAAGACCAAAAAACGAATTAACTTTCACCTTGCTTGTTCGGGCCGCGAAATGTGTGGCTCCCCTCTCCCCAAAAAGGCTTGAGGGCACACATTTGGCTTCGCCTCTACAGTTGTCCTTCCCCATGAGCCACGGTAGTATCAATGGAAGACCCAACGAATAGGCATAATTCAAAAATGATAGTCTGGCTGGTTTCCTACCCCCGAAGCGGCAACACCCTGACACGTTCAGTATTTAACCACTACTTTGGCCTTCGCAGCTTGTCGATTTACGGCGATTATGGCGATATCGGCGCAAGTCCCGAACTTGGCGAACTCGTGGGCCATATCGAAGGCGATCAGAACACAATCGATATTGAAGCACTTAGAGCAGATGACAAACCACATCTGATTAAGACGCATGATTGTCCCAACGGGGATATGAAATCAGAAGATACTTATTTCCACATTATTCGAGACGGCCGGGATTCTGCGCTATCCTACTACAAGTACCTTCTAAAAGTCGCCCAGAAGTCCGACATAACACTGTCTGACGTAATTTGTGGTCGTGTCGGATTTAGTTCGTGGGGCCAGCATTCAGTGCGTTGGGCACAGGCTGCTCCGAAAAATTACAAACGGTTTAGGTTCGAAGACATCGTCCGAGACATTCCAGAGTTCGCGCGTCAACTCTCTGAAACGATGGACATACCTGCGAACCCGGAACCGTTCCCGACAATCGACAAGTTCCAAAACGCTTCACCTGGTTTCGTAGGGGCGGGAAAAACTGGAAACTGGCAAAAGGAGTTTTCAGGCCGCGATTTAGCTTTGTTCGACCTGTACAATGGCCCTGCGATGCGGCTGATGGGGTACGACTCTCCGGAACTCAGCCCCGACGAGTTGGAGGCCTATCTAGCATTTTGGACTGATCTCGACTTCGCAAGAACTGACTCTAACGTTCTGCGAAAGGTCAAGGAACATCGGGAAGAAAACTTAGATGGGCTGGTCGAAAAGCTCGACTATCTAGAGCGAAAAATCAAAAAACGTAACCGAAAAATAAACCGCTTCAAATCGATTTTTGGATTGCGGCCGCATAAACTGCCTTGGGAAGTGTAGAGTGCCGCTTTTTCACATGATTGTGCAATGGCGCTTTACAACCTAATAACTTCTGCTGGTAGAGACTCCTGACATGCAAATAAATCAAGAGCTTTTCTTTTTCTATCACAACGAAAACTCGAAAACTTCCATACAATCACTGGAGCAGGTGGACGGGTGCCAACTTGTAGACCTAAACGATTGTGCACTACCTTCAACTTTGGATAATTGGGCTTCAGAGATACCCGAGTTGGGAGCGGTCCTCTCTGAGTATACCGGTCACATGTCTGTCAAACCATCGGCAGGTCTTGTGGGGCTGTTCAATTACTCCCTCTTTGACAAGTTTTCGCTACGTTGGGCATTGAGAAACAACGCCAAAAGGGTATTTCTGCCAAAAGTGACGAAAAGCGGTTTGGTTGCAAAATCGTTTAATACTTATTGCCTGTCCTACATTGAAGCAACGCGGGCCAAGAATCTTTGGAAATACTACGAGGACGTCAATATTTCACCCGATGTCCTGGGCTTCCTTAAGTCAAGGTATTTTCTGCCTGATGATGCCCTTGTCCCCCTCAAGGGTAGCTACTTGTTGGACGGTACAATCTTCACCGAATATCAAGACTGGCTCCAGCGCGAAATTCCTGTCTTGCTAGACGCCTTGAAGGAAGTGGAAGGTGGACCGGTTAGCAAGTTTTCAGAAAACCGGCTGGGTGATGAGGCGCGCACGCAAGTGCAGCAGGCGCGGCATATCATTGGCGGCGGTTGCGAGCGGATTTGTGGTTGGTACCTTGCAAATAGGTATATAAACCGGCCCATGGTACGGATTGGCGACTCCTTTCGCCAACGTCCTAAAACTCTTGAAGAAGCAGCGGCAAAAGCGGCAGATTCCAACGGCAATGTCATCCTTGTTTTCTGCAACAGTGCCTACAGACCCGTTCTGGAAAATTGGATCTGCAGTGCCGAGGGCCTTGATGAACTACCATTGGTAATCTGTGCGCTGGATGCAGAGTTAGCATCAGATATGGCAGCTAGTGGTTTCAACACATGCCACATACCTTGGTCAGGCAATTTGTCCGAGCTTTGGCGGCTGCGTTTGGATTCCGTCCGCCGCGTTCTGCTCGCGGGGTTCAATGTGATCCATTCCGACGCAGATGCTGTTTGGCTGAGCAACCCTATACCACTTATGGACGAAATCGATGCCGATGTTATCGCGTCACAGGGCACGGTCTGGCCACCCGCTGCTCTAGCGGCTTGGGGACACGTGTTGTGCTTCGGGTTTATTTGTTTTCGGGCAAGCGATGCCAGCGTAATATTAATTGATCAATTGGCTGAAATGGCGGAGCAATCTGGCAATAAGTTTGACGATCAAAAAGCTCTCAATGAGATACTTGTCGATGTGGGCCTGGAGTGGGCCTCTGCGGAAAAAGGCTACAACCTTAAGCTTAATGAAAAATCGTTTGTTTGCCACAAGCAAACGATTTTCGGAAATGGACAGTTCGAAGACAACACATCCATTCGAGTCGCTGTCCTTCCCCATCGACAGTTCCGTCGCCTGCCAAACGAAACAGAAGGTTTCAGCGAATTAATAGTTGGGCACCCCTATGCGGATAAAACTGCAGGCGACACAGAACGTGTACTTCGCAGTGAAAATTTGTGGGTCTTACCAGATACAGCTAGATCGGTTTCTCAATAGAAATTCCGATTAAATTGGCTGACTTGCTGACTTTGGTAGGGGAAGAATAGTTGATGAATTCAATCATAAGCTTACCTTTCCCCTACTTTTTCATTCAATCGTCACTCGTCAATCAGTGAAATTTCCGCACCAGATTTTGGGTTCAAAGCGAAGCGAACTTTAATTCTCAAAGATTAATTTAAAGGTGCTTCTTGCCGTTGAGTTGGAAGCGCTGCCGTTGAACTGCGGTAGCCAAAGCTACCTTTGGCTTCTGGCCGTTCTGAACAGCAGCAGGAACACGAACACTGATCCAATTGAGGTTGTAACTATACCGACGGGCAATTCCTGCGGGGCCAACAACAGCCTGCTTACGATGTCCGAACCAGTCAGCAGGGCTGCACCCACGATGGCTGCAGTCGGCACGAGATGCCCATGCAATGGCCCGGCGATTCCTCGGGCGATATGAGGTACCATGAGGCCGACAAATCCAATCACACCCGCTACTGAGACGAACACTGCCGTTGCAAGGGCGGCGACGAAGAACATTCTGAAGCGAAGCCCTTGTACTGGCACACCCAGCGTCGAAGCCGTCAAGTCCCCGGTCAGCAATGCATCCAGCCAGCGGCTGCGATACAGCGAATAACTCAGAATCAACAGCAGGCCGGCGCAAACCAAGGGAAAGGTCTCCCACCGGGCCAGGCCCAGCCCGCCAAGCATCCAGAAGACTACCGAATGTGCGGCACGGCTATCACCTGCAAAAATCAGATAGTTGGTAATCGCTGAGAACAGGAAAGAAACCGCGAGACCGGCCAGTATCAGTTTTTCGGGCGCGCTTGTGCGCAGCCCATGAACCAGTGCCAGCACAATGCCTGACGCGACAAGCCCTCCGCAGAACGCAGCCAGAGGCAAAGTCCAGAAACCCAGAATATCCCCCGTAACCGTTATGACGAACACGGCGCCTGCCGCAGCGCCCGAGGACAAACCAAACAAAAACGGGTCGGCCAGATCGTTGCGCGTGGTAGTTTGCAGGACTACGCCGACGATGCCCAAACCGGCTCCGATCACCGCGGCGAACAACGCGCGCGGCAGGCGCAGGTCAAATACGATCCGATGTAATGGAGACATGTCGCCTTCAACCAGTCCGGTGCCTAGAACCACTGCGGCGAACGCATCCGAAGTCGGGATCGAGGTCGTTCCGTAGATAGTCGAAACCAGCAAAAGGGCGGTCAGCACGACCGCCCCTGCCACCAATGTCAGAGCCAATCGGCCCATATCAATTCAGGCCCGGATGCATGGCCTTTGCCATTTTCGAGATTGCCTCGATATTTGCCGGTCCGGGGGTCAGCTCTTCGTACCTCAGGCCGATCCAGCGCTTGTTTTTCACGGCATCGGTCTGGGACATTACCGGATGGTCCTGCAGGAACTTAAATGTATCTTCGGCGCCGTTGCCAGTCTGATAATCCAGCAGCACCAGAAACTCCGGATTCGCCGCAGCGACCGCCTCCCAAGAGGTACGCCCCCAGCTTGTGTCCATGTCATGAGTGACGTTGTCACCACCGGCGGCTGCAATCATCGCATCGGGAATAGCGAACTTACCTGCGGTAAAAGGTGCGTCCGCCGGGCCGTCCAGCAAAAAGACGCGAGGTTTGCTCAGGTCGGCGGTTTGCGCTTTGATCGCGGTCAATTCCTCTTTCCAGACATTGACCAGGGCATCAGCCTTGTCTTCGACGTGCATAACCTTGCCCAGTCGCAGGACGTCGTTGAACAGCAGATCCATGTTGGCCTCGGGGCGATCCTTGTCCAGATGCACACAGCTCTCGGACAGGATCATGGTCTTGATGCCAAAAGGTTCCAGCGTATCTGGGGTCACATCACCGCCTGGCTTCATACCATAGTACCAGCCCGCGAAGAACAGGTCGGGTTCCACGGCCACGAGATTTTCAACC
The DNA here is from genome assembly GCF_056538005.1 of Ruegeria sp. BI11. NCBI lineage: Bacteria > Pseudomonadati > Pseudomonadota > Alphaproteobacteria > Rhodobacterales > Roseobacteraceae > Ruegeria > Ruegeria sp. BI11. The sequence continues at coordinate 8,564 of NZ_JBQFSM010000023.1, forward strand.
GTTGGGTATTTGGGCGCAAGCTCGGGGATATCGCCGCGCAACGTGTCGAATTCCGGGCTGGTCTTGTACCAGCCAGTGATGCCGGTCAGGCCAACGATTTTGTCCTGCAAACCCAGCGCAAAGGCCATGTCGGTCATGTTCATATCATGCACGACCAGTCGCTCGGGCTGGGTGTCGAAAACAAGTGGCTCGCCACAATTGTCAACGGTGACTTCATGGGCGGATACGCTGCCAGCCATGGCTGTGACCAGCGCCACGGACCAGATGTGTTTCATAGGGGATAGCTCCTTGGGTTAAGTTGAAACAGTGTTTCTTCGGATATCCAGCGCCGGGATCACGCGGCCTTCGTGTTGAAAGCACAGGTAATCGACGCCAAAAGTGTCGCGGACCCGCTTTGGGGTCAGCACCTCGGCCACGGAGCCAAACCCCGTGAGTCTCGTAGATTTCATCAATGCCACGTGGGTGGCGAACTCGGGGATCATCACCAGATCGTGGACGATCATCACCACCGTGATCCCCAATTCGGCGACCAAAGACAGCATTCGCCCCTTGGCATCCGGATCAAGATGGTTGGTGGGTTCATCCAGGAACAGCAACGACGGGTTCTGGGCAAGTGCCCTGGCGATATGCGCGCGTTGACGCTCGCCCCCGGACAACACCGCCATCCGCTTGTCTGCCAGCGCGGCAAGGTCGGTCTGGTGCAGAATTCGGTTCAGTTCTTCAGCATGTTCTTCAGCCGAACGGTCAGCCCAAATTGGAATTTGGCCCAATGCAATATAATCCCGCAACATAAGCCTGCCATCCGGAAGCTCTTGCTGGCCCACAACAGCGATTATGCGGGCGCGCTCTTTGGCGGTCATCCGTCTTAGGCTGCGTCCATTGATCAAAACGTCACCCAGCACAAGCTCAGCCGTCCCGCACAGTAGGTTAAGAAGCGTCGTTTTCCCCGCCCCGTTCGGTCCGGCGATCGCCAATATGGCCCCCTCATCCAGCTCAAACGAGGCGCCTTGCAACAGAGTGTCTCCGTTGAGCGCGTAGTATTCGAGATCGCGCGCAGTCAGAAAGGCCGAAGTCGTCATGTTGGCTCCTCCAATTGGATCCGAGGTAAACGAGAAAGGGTTTTTGTGAACAATGGCCTGGGTCGGTCAGTGGCGTTGGTCCAGCCATCCCTACTTGCATGGTATTGCCACGCGAACTCAGCCAAAGCTTCAATGTCTTCTGAGCTTTCAATATTGCCGAATAGATATTGCGCCTTATCGCTGGCCTGGAATCCGACTGTTACCGGATGCGCACAACCGGCCATGCAGGCAACAGTACGGATCATAAATCCCGCAGGCAACTTGCCGGTCAACGCATAGCGTATGGCATCAAAAGACAATGTGCCGCTGCAGGTCGTGCAGATCAGAAGGATATGGTCAGGTGTATCCGGCATTGCCCGCTCCGCTTGACGCCAAGCGCGGACAGAAGGTGCCGATCATGTAAACACGTATCAGACGTGCCATATAAGCCTCCTTCCAGGACGCCCCGCCCCGGGTTGGTTAAACATGTGATGGCAGGTCTCCTGACTTGCGGGTCGATGCTTGGCCATCCTTCCCAGCCACTAGGCCAGTGGGTGTTTGGCGTCGCTTACCGCTTACAGTTGCGGGGGCAGTCACGGACTTGGCGCCGTTTGGCAGACCTCACCGTATTCCCTATTCATCCCTTGGGCGCACCATCGGGAACCATCCATTCCTTGATTGTCTTAGACCGAGTGCCATGTCAACCGAGACATGAAGCGACGGCCTTTCGATCAGAAATACCGCGCGGGTTCCTGGGATCACGGCTGTGCACTTTCGGATAACCACTGCCTCGGCGCGGTCGACAAAGCGTCAAAGGCGACCGTGGAATTGCCAAAGCGGCGATTCCGGCGCAGTCTGCTTTGCCCCAGATTACCGCTCATACTTCGGCGTCGGGGCCAAATACAGGGTCCAGTACAAGATCGAAATGGGCCTATCTCGGTCCTTCGATCGGGGGCGGGCGGGTTTTTCGGTGCTACGGCAGCCTTCATCAGGACTAACCCCGGCGATTGTACACCTTGCCCCCTTGCCCGTTACGCTCATTGAGCGCACAATATGAGTTCATACACCAAATTGCGCCCTGGGTGCGTACCGTGACACGCTTCGCGTCCGGGACGCCTTCTATTATATGGAGGGCACCATGACTATCGCATCTCGTCTGAAGCATCATCTGGACTCTCAAGGGATTCCTTTTGACACTGTCCCGCATCCCTATGCCGCCACTGCGAGCGAATGCGCTGAAGCGGCGCATGTACCCGGCGATCACCTCGCAAAGTCCGTTGTAATACACATGGAGGAGGGTCCGATTCTTGCTGTTCTGCCAAGCAATCATCAGGTCGACCTCACCGCTCTGCAATCGATGATGGACCGCCGTCTTGGTTTGGCCCCTGAATCCGAAATGCGCGAACTGTTTGATGATTGCGCCCTCGGCGCGATACCGCCGGTTGGCGACGCCTATAATCTGCCGACCGTTGTAGACAACAGTCTCACTGGACTCGACAGGATTTGGTTCGAAGCCGGAGACCATAAAACTCTGATTGAGATGCGTGGCAAGGACTTTGATATGATGATGAAAGATGTGAAGCACGGCGCATTTTGCTGCATGCATTAGGCGTTGACGAAATTCTTCACGGATTAACCCCGCTCCGGCGGGGTTATTCTTTGCTTTTGTCCCACAAGGTATTTCTGGCTAGACAACTAAAAGGGGACATCGGAGCTAGTGGGGCGTCTAAGCCTACAATCGTTGCTAGTTTTCGAACGCCGCGTCGAAGCCCCAAATTTGTCGTAGATGGTCCAGTGTCGCTTCACAGGCTCTCTTGTCTAGCGGCACACCGTTGCGCACAGAGTGATTCAGCCTGAGGTGGCGATCTCCCAACAGGTCCACATCGACGATCTGAATATCAGGATCGTGTTCCGATACGTCGAAGCCACGCGCCAGGGTGTCGCGCACCTGATGATAGCCACGTTCGTCGTGAATCGCGTCGACTGTGTAGAAGGGTTTTCCGTCGTCATCTGTCAGCGAAAACATGCGGAAACGACGCATGACATTGGGGCTGAGGAACTGCTGAACAAAACTCTCGTCACGGTAGTTAGCCCAGGCATCCTTTAAAATTTCACGCCAAGCGCGGCTGCCCGCTATGTCCGGAAACCATTCCCGGTCCTCCTCGGTCGGGTTGGTGCAGATGCGTTGAATATCCTGCATCATCGCGAAACCCAGCGCATAAGGGTTGATCCCCATCGCATTCGGAGCGTCAAAATCGGGCTGCGTCAGCACGTTGGTATGGCTGTGCAAGATTTCGAGCATTGCGCCGTCCGTCAGCAGACCGGCGCTGTGCAACTGATTGGTGATGTAGTAGTGGACGAAGCAGGCGCATCCTTCGTTCATCACTTTGGTCTGGCGCTGTGGGTAGAAATACTGCGCGATATTGCGGACGATGCGCAGAACTTCACGCTGCCAGGACTCCAGAACCGGGCTGTGACGTTCAACGAAATAGAGCAGATTTTCTTCCGGCAGCCCCATTTCGCGCTTTCGTTTTTGTGCCTCTTCATCGGTTTTGGATGATTGCGTGGGATGATCAAAGGCATCCCACAGGTAATGTACTGCCCGCTCTTCTTCGATGCGCCGCTCGCGCTGTCGGGTTCTCTCATCCGCGAGCGATGAGTGGGGTGGGCGCCGGTGCCGGAAAACGCTCGACGGCATGAGCGCGTGCGCCGCATCGAGTAATTTCTCAACCTCGCGTTCCCCGTGCTGTTCTTCGCATTGGGCAATAAAACCACGTGCGTAGTCGAGGTAGTCGAGAATACCCTGCGCATCGCTCCACTGGCGAAACAGATGATTGTTCTTGAAGAAATGATTATGCCCGAAGGCCGCGTGCGCAATCACAAGGACCTGAAGCGCCATCGTGTTGTCTTCGAGACAATACGAAATACAGGGGTCGGAATTGATTACGATCTCATAGGCAAGGCCGTTTGCGCCTTTGCGGTAGGCTTTTTCTTCGTGAACGAAACGCTTCCCAAAAGACCAGTGCCGATACATGAGCGGCATCCCGGTCGACGAGTAGGCATCCAGCATCTGCTGATACGAGATGATTTCGATCTGATTGGGATAGACGTCAAGTTCGAGATCATCAATCGCCACGCGCTCGATCGCGTCAAAACTACGCTGGATGGTCTCGAAATCCCACTCCGCGCCGTCAAACAGCGGTGTCTTGGCTTTAGCCCGATCAGCCATTGGAAACTCCGTTCGTCTTGCGCGCAAACAGCTCATGCAGAACCGGGTAGATGTCACTAGCGCGCGCGATCCGTTTCATGGCGAAGTTTGGCCAGGCCTCTGCGACTTGTCGGTACGAGCGCCAAAGTTCCATGCCATTATCTTCGCTGTTCATCAGATTGGCTTCGGTCTCGTCGACGATTTCCGTATAGGCGAAATATTGGCAGCACTTCATCAGTTCACTGTTCAGCAGGTCGGCGCACAATTGCGAATCTCCGCTGAAGTTCTCACCATCTGATGCTTGCGCGGCATAGATATTCCACAGTGCGGACGGGTAGCGGGCTTCGATAATCTTTTTCATCTCGTTGAGCGCGCTGCTCACGACCGTACCGCCGGTTTGGCGGGAGTGAAAGAAGGTGTCTTCATCAACTTCCGCGGCAACCTGGGTGTGGCGGATGAATACAAGCTCGATCTTGTCGTAGCGTTGCTTGAGGAATAGGTGCAGCAAGACAAAGAACTGCTTGGCAAGGTTCTTCTCCCGCTCACCCATTGAGGCCGAAACGTCCATCAGGCAGAACATCACCGCATTTGCCGCTGGCTCGGGGCGCATCTCGAAATACTTGTAACGCACGTCCAGCGGGTCAATGTAGGGAATGATCTTGCGTCGCCTTAGCAACTTGTCGAGCTGATCGCGCAGCAACTGCTTCTCCGCCTTTCGCGCCGCATCTGGTTTTTCCAACGCCTCCAGTTCTTCAACCTGTTGTGTTAGAGCCTGTATCTCGGTGTTTGTCGGGCGCCGCATTGCGAGACGTCGGCCGAAAGCATTGCGCATTGTACGCGAAACACTGAGGTTGGCGGGTGTTCCGGCGGCGGTATAGCCCATGCGATGCGGTTTAGAGACGGGAACCTCTTTCAGACTGCGTTTGATCATGTCGGGCAGTTCGAGATCCTCAAAGAACAGGGAAAGAAACTCGTCCCGCGACAGAACGAACATGAACTCGTCCTCGCCCTCCCCATCGGGCGCCCCTTCACGTCCACCCTGCCCGCTCTGGCCCGACGGGGGTTTCTTAAGCCGGTCACCCGCTTTAAACGTCTTATTTCCGGTCAGAACCCGGTGTCTGGAACCACCTTTGATGTCATGCTGAAAATGAGGTTCTCCGATTCCGTCTGACGGTACCGAGACGTTTTCCTGCTGGCCGACATCGGCGATTTTTCGGCGCCGGACACTTTCGTCAACCGCCTCTTTGACGGCAGAGCGAACCCGGCGCAGAAATCGTCTACGGTTCCCAAGGTTCTTATCCTTGGGGTTCAGCCTTCGGTCGATGAAATGGGCCATTTTAGCATAGACTCCTCATCCTGCCTTGTTGACCCGCATGTACCATTCAACCAGGCGCCTGACCTGACGGCGCGTGTAGCCGCGGCCGATCATGCGATCAATGAACTCGTTATGCTTAGCTTCAGTTTCTTTGTCCCGCTTGGCACCAAAGCTGATGACCGGCAGCAAGTCTTGAATCTGACCGAACATGCGCTTTTCGATAACCCTTCTCAGCTTTTCATATTTGCGCCAGTCAGGGTTCCGACCTTGATTGTTGGCCCGCGCGCGCAGAACGAATTTGACAACTTCGTTTCGGAAATCCTTGGGGTTGGAAATTCCGGCCGGTTTTTCGATCTTTTCAAGTTCCTGTTCCAAAACGCCCCGATTGAGAATCTGGCCAGTATCCGGATCCTTGAAGTCTTGATCTTCGATCCAGGCATCAGCAAAGGAGATGTATCTGTCGAACAGGTTCTGACCAAAGTCAGAATAGGATTCCAGATAGGCTTTTTGGATCTCGTTGCCGATGAACTCCGCGTAACGGGACGACAGATCGTCTTTCATGAAAGACAGGTAACGGCTTTCAACCTCGTCGGGGAATTGTTCGCGTTTCACGGCCTGCTCAAGAACATAGAGCAGATGAACCGGATCGGCGCCAACTTCTTCTGTATCGTGATTGAAGGTCTCGGACAGCACTTTGAAGGCAAAGCGGGTCGATGTACCTGTCATCCCCTCGTCCACCCCGGCCGCGTCCCGATATTCCTGCACCGACCGCGCCTTGGGATCGGTGTCCTTCAGTGTTTCACCGTCATAGACGCGGAGCTTGGAAAATGTTGGCGAGTTTTCATGTTCCTTCAACCTAGTCAGAACACTGAACTGGCTGAGGATGGACAGCGTTTCCGGTGCGCAAGGGGATTCACCCAAACTGCTTTCCTCAAGCAACTTCTCGTAAATTCGGGTTTCATCCGAGGCACGCAGGCAATAGGGAACCTTGACCAGACTGATCCGATCCAAAAAGGCCTCGTTGTTCTTGTTGTTTTTGAACTGCTGCCATTCTGCTTCGTTCGAATGCGCAACTATCACACCCTGGAAGGGGAAAGCGCCGATATTTTCTGTGCCCGCATAGGACCCTTCTTGCGTGGCCGTCAGCAAGGGATGCAACACCTTGATCGGCGCCTTGAACATCTCGACGAATTCCATCAAGCCCTGAGTGGTGCGGTTCAGAGCGCCGGAATAGGAGTAAGCGTCCGGGTCGTTCTGACTGAACTCCTCAAGCTTGCGTATATCGAGCTTACCGACAAGCGAAGAAATGTCTTGGTTGTTTTCATCGCCCGGTTCGGTCTTCGCTACGCAAATCTGGCGCAGTTTCGACGGATAGAGTTTGACAACTGAAAACTTGGAAATATCGCCGTCGTACTCCTGCAGGCGTTTGACAGCCCAGGGCGAAATTAACCCGTTCAGAAGCCGTTTGGGTATGTTGTACTTGGTTTCCAGCAGATCCCCCATCCGAACGCGGTCAAAAAGACCGAGAGGGGATTCAAAGATTGGGCTGATCTGGTCACCCGCCTTCAGCACATAGATCGGCTGCCGCTCCATCAGGTTCTTAAGGATCTCGGCAAGCGTTGACTTGCCCCCGCCGACTGGACCCAACAGGTAGAGGATTTGCTTGCGTTCCTCGAGACCTTGGCTGGCATGGCGGAAAAAGCCCACGATGCGCTCAATGGTTTCCTCGACGCCGTAAATGTCCTGAAAGGGTTTGTACCGCTTGATTGTGCGATTTAGAAATATCCGACTAAGCCGAGCTTCCTGACTGGTATCGATAAGCTCTGGCTCACCGATCGCCGCGACCATCCGCTCGGCAGCGGAAGCCCGCATCGTCGGGTCTTCACGACATTCCAGTAAATAGTCCTGCAACGTCATTTCGATGAGCTTTGTCCGCCCATACTCTTCTGCAAACTGCTCGAAAATCTCCATCTTTAATGTTCCTCTAGGTTTCGTACTCCTTCGTCCCAGCGCGCTAAGTTCTCCCTAGTCTACCACAAAACTGGTCTGTAATTGTTTAATTTCTAATCACAATTTGTTTCCCGCACGCCGCTCTATTGAAATTTATATTCATTGTAGCTTGTAAAACCCGCTGCCACGCGACCTTTTTCCGTTGTGGCCTTAGCATTCAGAACGCCGAACGAGCGGTTGAATTTAGGGTGCCGCCCTAGGCGCTCAGAGGCACATCCTATTTGACCAAGCAAAAGAACATCTCCTGTAAATTCCCATGGTTGCTAAACGTGTTGCTGATCCGCAGGGTGAACCGTCTTTTGCAACCACTCAACAAAGAAACTTGATGGCCACACAGCTGCCCGTCGCAGCACCGTGCACCACAGATGACGGCGAAGCGCAGAAGGTGGGCTTTGCAAAGTCAAAAGTGTCGCTCCAACTGAGCTCATACCGTGTTAACGTTTGCTGCATTGCAGCTTCACTCTGCGTCAGCGACCGACGGTGGAGAAGCCTGAATCATTTCGTCCAGTATTGATCCGGCCTCATAGCCCAGAAGATCAACTTCCATTCGCCCTGGGTCTCCGAACGCCCATGCCCCAACAAGCCGTTGCATCCTCACATAGCCAACGTGCTTTGCCAGAGCGTCTGTCCCATGGGCGTTTTCCGCAAACAACACTTGTCCGGCTGCAACCTTCTCCGGCATCACGCGCTGGAGGTACAAGAGAACTACGTTCACGTCCTCCACGCTGGAGCCTCCGTGGTGGACTATGTACATCTTTGCCCAATCATCCTTATCCATGGCCGCACGTGCATCAGAAACGGCTGCATGGAGCGCAGTTAACTCCGCGCGTGCCGCGTCACGCATGTTTTCTGCCCAGATCGACCGCGTTTCATTGATGATCTTAGAAACAGCATCGCGTGTGAGTTCATCTTGGTTTAGTGTATGCTCGGTGAAGGCTCGAGCCTTCTCAAGCATTTCCCGTTGGCTGGCCAATGAGTCATCCGACAGCCCTAGACCGTCAATTTCATTGAGAAGTGCATCAATCTCGGCGGTAATACTCGAAAATTCTTGCTTCCATCGCTCACTGTCAGCTTCTTCGTCGGGCCAAGGAGTAACTGCGCCGATGATCCCCAACAGAACATGCGTTGTAGACTTGAGGTGCTGATAACGCGGAGCGTTCCTTGGGTATGTCGCCGTTCCATCTTCCGAAACCACGGTGACGTCCCGCGCAATCACCATAATCGGTCGCGTATCTGATGTCAGAGCGTCTTGGCCACGATGAAAGATTGAGAGCATCGCGTCGTTGAAAGTTTTGACGGCATTCTCTGCGTCGCTCTGTTCGGCTGAAACGTCTACCGAAAAAAGAAGGAAAGCCAGACCCAAAGCAGCGGCAATGTTAAAACGGCGCCGCATCAACAAATTCAGCATGATGCACATCCTCTGAACTAAGATCGTTTGACCATCATACATTGTAAACGATTTCAGCGCGAACATCGCGTCGCAAACCAAGCCAATGTTGCATGGACGTCCTTGCGATATCTCGGGCGATCTGAATTTAGTACACTGAAAGAACCGAGCCTGCGTGACGCAACGTGCGTTGAGTTTTTCTGAATTGTACAGAGTGCTTGTTTCAGCTGTTGGTGCCCTCAAGACGCTATTGGAACCTGTCTGAAACTGAACCATTCATCTCAAAGAGCCGTAACCATCGTCCTTGTTGCTAGATATTTTCCGAGGTGCCTGACGCTACTTTGAGCAAACCTGTGGCTTCTATCTTTTGCAATCCATCCACCGAGAAGCCAGTTTCTGCACCCTACTCAACCTGAAGCTGGCCCGTCACTCGCATCAGTTCATAAAGGCGAACAGTGCCTTCACCCTCCGGCAATCGCATGCGCACGAGTTAGTACGGCGGTGACGATGGTCTGCCACCGACTTACAGAAACCATGGCGTCATAAACGTAGACGGGCTGGCCTGCATGATGTCCGCATACATGACCTACGCCATACTTATGCGTCGAATGCTGTGTCTTCCGGTATGCCCATCTGACTGATAATCCGGTGTGTCAGGCATCGGAAGAAAACGCCGAGCGGGTCAATATAATCGTAGGCGCGCGGGAACCTAGCCATGAACTGCGTCTAGTTAGGTAAGGACTCAGTGCGATCAACTCCCTGAACATACACATAGGCGGGTTACATTTTATAGGGCACCTATGTAGTTGATACGCTGCATAGGAGTTTTCTCACTAACCGGGTTATACGCGGGGCCAGGCAAGCCTCGGGCAGGGAAAACTAAGATCCCTGCCAATTTCTCGAATGACGGCTGTGAGCCCTTACCAGACCTTCGTCATCCTCCATTGCATCGTTCGCGCAGCAAGTCGCCAACTGCACAAACCGGACATTCAATTCAGCTAAGAAAGTGGCGGTAGTGCGCATTTTTGCGGGTATTTGAATTTGCGTCTTACGGTTTTCTATCTATAAGCCAGTACGTTACACCCAACGCAAGGCCGATGGCTGCGTAACCAAGAAAGTATTGAGGTTCCAGATTTTTGTCGTCGAGCGTTATGATTTTTCGAGCTACCGCCATCAAAGCTGTCGCGACAACGAGCTTGATGTGGATAACATCGGCGGTCAGATAGAGAGTGATATTTGTATAAATCTCTATCGCAATAAGTACGACCAAAACAGCACTGAAAACCGCGAGAAGGTCACTGACCTCCAAAATGTAAACAGGCGGTTCCATCAACTTTAGATATGTTGTGAAACCGGCGTCAATGATTGCTAGCAGAATGATCCCGAGCATGAGCACGGACAAAGCTCTGACACCGTGGCGGATCATGCGGTTACACCATCGAACGATGGCATCTTCGTGATCAGGGTCTAGTTCCACATGTGCTGGGATGGGCCTGTTCTCTTCATCACTCACAAGTAGTCTCCGTTTTCGCAATCGTTCACCGGAGTGAGAGATTTCACCCAGATGCATCGCCCACTTCGGCTTAGACAGAATTCTCACACAAAACGGATGTGTTTTTCTAGGCTGATCTGTTGGTCCTCCAAACATCCTGATGGGCTTGTTGCCAGTTTTCTCAATGGGTTGCTTCAACTGGCGGGTTGAGCTGCTTTCGGACATCGAACGGTGTCTCAGACGGGCTTGGCTTTGGAAGTCGACTGCTTGACCGCGAGCGTGGGTGACAAGGCAAGTGGTTACGTTGACACAACTAGCCTTGCACGCAATTCTTGTTCTTGGTCGAACATATTCGAATGGGTTCAATCAATGACTGTGGTCTCAGCACGCGTGGTATTCTCCGCAATACTTCTGTCGATTTTGGCTTTCGGAGCGAATGCACAAGAAACTCTGTCGAGAACGCTGTTCGTCAATGTCGACATCTTCGACAGTGAAAATGCAGTGGTTATCGAGAACGCCAATGTCCTTGTCGAGGGCAATTTGATTGTCAAGGTTTCGACCGACCCAATCGAACCGAATGATGCTGTTGTCATAGACGGACAAGGGCGAACTTTGATCCCGGGTCTGATAGACGGCCACAACCACATCATGCTTCCGACTTCTCCCTTGGCCTTGGCATACAACCTTCACTGGTCATACACCGGCGCTCTTGTCACTCGGGAAGCGGAACGCATGCTGATGCGGGGATTCACCACGTTGCGGGATGCGGGTGGCCCCTCCTATGGTATCGCGCAGGCCATCGACGAGGGGATTGTTCCGGGACCTCGTATTTTCAGTTCGGGGCATTGGATCGGTCAGACATCCGGCCACTTCGACTTCCGCCTATACAATGACCCCCATCATCGGCAGCGCACTGATCGAACTGCCTTTGAGCGAGAATGGTCGTTCATCGCCGATGGAGTGTCTGAAGTGCGGGCGGCTACGCGCGAGGTTCTACGCCTCGGAGCCTCTCAGATCAAAATCAGCCTAGGTGGAGGTAACTCGACCCCATATGATCCACTGGATACGACCCATTACAGCCCCGAGGAAATCCGCGCCGCAGTGGAGGCCGCTGAGGATTGGAACACTTACGTCATCGTTCACGCCTACACTGATGAATCTGTCATCCGGGCCCTTGAAGGCGGGGTTAAGAGCATCGATCATGGCAACATGATATTTGAAGAGGAGACCATTCGCGCCATTCGCGATGCCGGAGCCATCCTCAACCCGCAGTTCCTCATATTCACGCCGGATGAAAATATGTTGGCCGCAGGCGATCCAGCGACCATTGAGAAGGGCGCGCCACTGCGAGACAATGTCGAAAACTATGTTGCGTTGATCAAGAAATACGACCTTCCAATTGCCTTCGGCGTGGATCTGTTTGGAGCTCCCGAGCTTTTGGCCTTGCAGAACCTTGAATTCGAACGCCGTGGTCGTTGGTGGTCAGGAGCAGAAGTTTTGCAACAGGCTACATATAACACCGCAATGCTTTTGGAGATGTCAGGACCGCGAAACCCCTATCAGCAAGGCCCGCTTGGTGTGATTAAGGCAGGGGCATATGCGGATTTGATCCTCGTTGATGGAGATCCGACCAAGGACATAAACCTGCTGGTCGACCCGGAGGCCAACTTTCTCGTTATTATGAAGGATGGCGTAATCTATAAAGACACGCTCGGGCGCTAATTGAATTCAACATGCGACCGCTTCTAGTAGAATTATTGGATTGGTTCTGGCAGCTCCCGTGACTGCCGACCTGAGGTAAACATTGATTGATATGCCCCTCGGACAGGAAAGGGTCTTTCGCCGCGTTTACGGGTCGTCGCACTACTTCAGGAATTTCGCCGTCTACAACCCCACGGTTAACCAAAAACGTGGCAATCCTCCATGATGGCACAGTCAGTCAGTTCACCCAAATCGAGTTTGGTTTTGACAAACCGCTTGAAGCCGGGCGGCCAGACACGGCGTCCGCCCGCATGCACTTCGATGGTGAAGCCATAGACTTCGAATGACTGTGGGAATTGCCCCAAAGCCGCCTCTCGTTTTTTGGCAGTATGCCATGGAGACAAGAGACATTTCAGGGGTTATCTTGAGGGTCAGATGCAAGGCCTACAGCGCATATGTTGTCTGCTTGCGTCATTCGCTTTACGCCCTGCGTGCTTCCAGTG
>NZ_JBQFSM010000024.1:0-16082 GCF_056538005.1 Ruegeria sp. BI11
GATCTGGAAGGAAAAGTTCCTGAACCAAACTTGACCTGACAGACGCCGCCAGAAAACGGCCAACTGTCAGATCACATCTGAACCACTACACTTTAGCAGTTCAGGCCAGTATCCGTTCGCCTTTTCGATATTCGCGTCAATATCGCTGGCCCAGATGCGCCGCACCTGCGGGCTGTAATTCAGGTACAGTTTGTCATCCCAAATGCGCCACGCGAACGGGTCGACATCCGCCACAGCGTTCTGGCTGGCCGCATAGGCGCAATATCCACCAAACTGTGGCGCAAATTTCGCCGGGTCGGACAGGAACGCCTGACGATTATCCTCATTCAGAAACACCCAGGTGGCCCCATTGTGCTGAGCTGTGATCTCAGGATCGCCCTTTTGCGGATCACCACCTTTCCAATAGGTCATGACGTCATAACCGTTCATCGCAAGCTTGTTGAAATACCCCAAGTTCACCTCGGGCGACGCGGCCCATGATTTTACGGGCGCAATCGCGGTGCCAACGGTCACCAGAAACAAGAGAACGAACAGGCGAAAGATAAAACTTGGCATCAGCGTCCTACTCGATGGCAGAGAGGGTTCGCCCGAATTTAGCCACGCCTGACTGCCGATTGCCAGTCACGAGTCTGTAAACCGGCATGCGACCTTTGATGGTTTAAGCTCCATCACCTGCATCTGACGCCGACAACACAAAACCCCCGCCGGTTTCCCGACGGGGGCTTCGATTTCATACGGTGGGGTTTCCCCCAATCGCTTACCAGTCTTCGCGAACTACGACGCGGGTCTTGATCGGCAGCTTCATCGCGGCCAGGCGTAGGGCCTCGCGGGCGATGTCGTCATTGACGCCGTCGATCTCGAACATCACGCGGCCAGGCTTGACTTTGCATGCCCAGCGGTCGACCGAACCTTTACCTTTACCCATACGAACTTCGATCGGCTTTGCAGTGACCGGAGTGTCGGGGAAGATGCGGATCCAGACACGACCCTGACGCTTCATGTGACGCGTCATGGCACGACGTGCAGCTTCGATCTGGCGTGCAGTTACACGCTCAGGCTCAAGAGCTTTCAGGCCGTAGGTGCCAAAGTTCAGATCAGAGCCGCCTTTGGCGAGACCCTTGATCCGGCCTTTGTGCATCTTGCGGAATTTAGTACGCTTTGGTTGAAGCATATCTTTCCCTCCTTAGCGACGACCGCCACCAGCACCACGAGGTGCAGGGCCGTCCTGGAGTTCCTGTGCTTTACGGTCACGTGCCTGCGGATCGTGCTCCATGATCTCACCTTTGAAGATCCAGACCTTGATCCCGATGATCCCATAGGGGGTCATCGCTTCGGCATGTGCGTAATCGATGTCGGCACGCAGGGTGTGCAGAGGCACGCGGCCTTCGCGGTACCACTCGGTCCGTGCGATTTCGGCGCCGCCCAGACGGCCAGCGACGTTCACCCGGATACCCAGGGCGCCCATGCGCATGGCGTTCTGAACCGAGCGCTTCATTGCGCGACGGAACGAAACACGACGTTCCAGCTGCTGAGCGATGGACTCGGCAACCAGCTGCGCGTCAAGCTCGGGCTTGCGCACTTCGACGATGTTCAGGTGCAGTTCGCTGTCGGTCATACGAGCAAGCTTTTTACGCAGAACTTCGATGTCTGCACCTTTCTTGCCGATGATGACACCGGGACGTGCAGTGTGGATCGTGACGCGGCACTTCTTGTGCGGACGTTCGATGATCACACGGGCAACACCGGCCTGCTTGCACTCTTTGTTGATGAACTCACGGATCTTGAGGTCTTCCAGCAGAAGATCACCGTAGTCCTTGGTGTCGGCGTACCAGCGGCTGTCCCAGGTGCGGTTGACCTGCAGGCGCATGCCAATCGGATTTACTTTATGACCCATTAGGCTTGCTCCTCAACTTGACGCACCTTGATGGTGATCTCCGAGAACGGCTTCATGATCTTGCCGAAACGGCCACGGGCACGCGGACGACCGCGCTTCATGACCAGGTTCTTGCCAACCCATGCTTCGGCGACGATCAGCTCGTCAACGTCCAGATTGTGGTTGTTTTCGGCATTCGCGATTGCGGACTGCAAGCACTTCTTAACGTCCTGCGCGACACGCTTATTCGAGAAAGTCAGGTCGGTCAGAGCCTTCTCAACTTTCTTGCCGCGGATCATTTGCGCAACCAGGTTCAGTTTCTGCGGGCTGGTGCGAAGCATGCGAGTTTTCGCCATTGCTTCGTTTTCAGCCACGCGGCGGGGGTTCTTTTCCTTGCCCATGACTTACTTCCGCTTCGCTTTTTTGTCTGCGGCGTGGCCATAATAGGTACGGGTCGGCGAGTATTCACCGAACTTCTGACCGATCATGTCTTCCGAGACGTTTACCGGGATATGCTTCTGGCCGTTGTACACACCAAAGGTCAAACCCACGAACTGGGGCAGAATGGTGGAACGACGCGACCAGATTTTGATGACTTCGTTGCGGCCCGACTCGCGCGCTGCTTCGGCTTTTTTCAGCACGTAAGCATCGACGAAAGGACCCTTCCAAACAGAGCGAGACATAGATTAACGTCCCTTCTTCTTGGCGTGCCGCGAGCGGATGATCAGCTTCTGGGACGCTTTGTTCTTGTTGCGGGTACGCTTACCCTTGGTGTCCTTACCCCACGGTGTAACCGGTGTACGGCCACCCGAGGTACGACCTTCACCACCACCGTGTGGGTGATCGATCGGGTTCATTGCAACACCACGAACCGACGGACGAACGCCTTTGTGGCGCATACGACCGGCTTTACCGAGGTTCTGGTTCGAGTTGTCGGGGTTGGACACGGCACCAACGGTGGCCATGCATTCCTGACGGACCATGCGCAGCTCGCCCGAGCTCAGACGGATCTGAGCGTAGCCGCCATCGCGACCAACGAACTGAGCGTATGTACCTGCCGCACGTGCGATCTGACCGCCTTTACCAGGCTTCATCTCGATGTTGTGGACGATGGTACCGATGGGCATGCCCGAGAACGGCATTGCATTGCCCGGCTTGATGTCGGCCTTTGCCGACGCGATGACTTTGTCACCAACAGCCAGACGCTGCGGAGCCAGGATATATGCCTGCTCGCCGTCTTCGTATTTTACCAGTGCGATGAATGCGGTCCGGTTCGGGTCATATTCGATCCGCTCGACGGTTGCCGCGACATCAAATTTGTTCCGTTTGAAGTCAACGATCCGGTAGAGACGCTTTGCGCCACCGCCGCGGCGGCGTGAAGTGATCCGTCCGGTGTTGTTCCGGCCGCCCGATTTGGTCAAACCCTCAGTGAGAGACTTGACCGGACGTCCTTTCCAAAGCTCCGAACGGTCGATCAGCACCAGCCCGCGCTGGCCCGGCGTCGTCGGCTTGTACGACTTGAGTGCCATGCTTTCTGTCTTCCGTTTAGCAAGTGCAGGGGGTTTCCCTGCTATGTGATAGGCCCCCGTAGGTGCCAAGGGTATAGGGCCCCGAAGGTCCCCGGTTACAAATATCAGAGGCCCCGGAACGAATCCGAGGCCGCAAGATTGGGTGCATTTAGCAGTGTTGGGGGTGGGTGTCTATAGGATAATGAGAACACTCACGGGGCCGATTTATGTATTCCGCAAACAAAAGCCCAAACCCAAGTTTTTTCGTGGTTTCCAGCAAGGATCTTTTGGTTTCAGTCCGCCAACTTCCAAACTTGAACGCCATCGATGAGGTATTCCCTCATGGAAAAGCGTGATGAAGGTGGCTCATTTTTTGTCAGTAACGAATGAACATCTCCAAGCACCGCGCGACTTTGGCCGATATAGCCATGCGCAAATGGGCCTAAGTCTGCGTCATTCACAAGTACAGTGTCTAAACCCGGCATTGTAAACGCAGGAGGAACAAGACCTACCCGATCATATCCATGCAGCCATCTTGAGAGCTTCAATGCCAGATCCTTGTCACCGACATAGGAAGTAGCTCGGTCAGCTGAGGAAACTGCATGTAAGCCTTGATACGGCATTATTGCTGCGTCGACATCGGCAGCGGCCAAAATAACTTGATGTATGGAGGCTGCAGCATTTGGATTTCTTGTAGTAAGAACCTCAATTGCCCCGAGTAGGCATCTACACCCCATACTGTGCGCAACAACGCTAACACCATGCTCCGAAAATGTCTCCGTAAACATCTCAAGAAACTCTGACAGAGCGTATCTGTTGCGTTCGGCGCTAGCCTCATCGGATGAGTATCCCGCCTCTGTACCACGCGAGGGCCAACTAAACAGCCCGATACCTTGAGCGATTCCAAGGTCGTGACCAAACTGCGCGGCTCTAAGGACGGCACCTTCAAAAGAAGTGTTGTAACCATGAACAAAAATCGTGGGGCGTTGATGGTGCCCACCCGACTTGTTTACCTTCCTTAGAACTGAGAAAAATAGATCTTCATTAAGCGTCATGATTTGCTTGAGGCGCAGGTCACTTTTCTGCTTGTTAAATAGCCGCCTCCAGAGCGTCTTACCCAGCCCACCTAGCCTGTTGCCCTCTGGAACAACAACCTGAGCGATCCCATAGTTTATCTGCTGCCATTGCTCTGCTCCGTACCCAATCACCGCCCCACGTTCGATTATCGGACCACGCGTCGTGCCGAAAAAGACTTCGTAGGCGTTCTTCCGAGGGCGAGAGTCCTCTTTTGGTTCTAGTCCAGCTTTATTATCTGCAGTTAGTGAAGATTTTTGTCGCAACTCTTCGCGATACACTGTCCTTGAAGGGTATTCTCGAATGTACTGCGCTCCGACATGATCACGTTGCTCAGAGCTCAATTCGGTTCCAATAATCAAAACCCCGTTGATATCGGCGTTTTGAAACGAGGTGTTTTCTAGGGTTGAGTTCTCAAAGATCGCATCGGCAAGAATTGAACCCTCAAATCTAACATCAGTTAGATCGGCAGAGCTGAACGAAGCTTTCTCAAAGTTGGACCGCGTGAGGTCAGCTTGATGCAATTTCGCATTATCAAACTTTGATTTCTGGAAATTTAGTCGCGAAAGGTTCGCGCCTACTAGGTCGGCGTCACTAAGATCAATTCTTTCAAAGTAACGGGACGTCTTTGGATCATCTCGAAAATCGGGGGGAAGAACGTCGAAGAAATTAAGGCCGGATAAATCCGGTTCAAAGTAGACACGCTTCCGGCGCTGGTTCCACCTTTTAACGCCTTCATTCAACCAACGCACATGCCAAGGATTAGCCATTTCGTCATTTCTACATAAATATCTTTCTAACTCCCGCCATCTTTGTGCCGGTAAAACATGCTGTCAATATGTAGCCGTTCTGCCAAACGTCTAATTTTCAACAATAAACCCCGCTTTCGCGGGGGCCTTTCTCTCTTTCCAAAGACGGGTTCGATCAGAGACCGGTGGACTCGTCGATGGTGTTACCCTCTTCTTGGGGTCACATATGTTTTCTTGACGCTTTTCCGACAGCCCATTTGGCCGTTCACCCCAAAGATCGCCTGCGGCACAGCGGCTCGGACTCCACCGCGATCCTTTGCTTAAGTTTGATATGACCCAGCACCTCTCGAAAAGCGCGGTGTTTGGGTTTGCCTTCCAGATAATCCGCCAGTTTGAGCAGGTTGATCGGGTGCTTCGCAATCAATGCCTCGATCCGTTGTACTGCGTCGTCCAGCTCGTAGTAGTCCACGTACTGACAAGCCACCTGCGTGGGCGTTAGCAGGCAGTAATCCTGCGGGCGTTTCTCGGTATAGCGCGTGATGTCGAAAGGTGACGCGCCGAGGGCGTGGAATTTGGGTATGTATACGCGCATCTCAGCTTCGGCATGCTCCAGCACCGTGCCCGAGGTCTGGCGAAACCCTAGTGGGCCGAGCTTACCCACAACGTGTTTGCGCATCGCCGGAGAGACCATGTCCACATCAGCCCGGTCATACTTTAGATCATCGAAAACCGACAATAGCCGCAGCTTCTCATCCGCAATCTGAAAGTAAGGCTCGGAACTGAACCCCCGCATCTGCTCCAGTACCTGCGCACGCACCGCCTCAGAATCCGAAACGAGATCGGTGTCAGGAGGCTTGACCTCCGCACTTTGAAACAGGCTCTGTAAACGTCGGAGCAGAGGTCTTTGATTGCTTCTATTTTCTCGTGCTGCGTCTGTGTCATCCATGGTTGTCTATGTAACTCGGATAGCCCCGACGACCACAGTTCCAAGGAAAGACACAAAGGGTGCGTCTTGAGCGTTCACGGTAACAGTGACACAAAAGAAGCAGCGAAACCGATAGGTTGCCAACCTCTGGTGGTGTTTGATTTCATATGCAACGGTGAGACATGGATCGAGGGCAATACAACAAAAAGCCCTCACTCTCTCGAGACCTTTAGTTCTCTTCACAGAAGAATTCCATCAGAGACCGGTGAACACGTCGGTGGTGTGCCCCTCTACCAAGGTCACATGTGCTTTCTTGACGTCATTCCGACGACCCAGCTGGCCGCGGAACCTACTCCTCACCCATAAAGGGCACGGGCCTCGGCGAAGGACAGCAGACGACGGCTTTGCTCATCCCACAGGTGCAGCCGCGCGTTGGCGAGACTTTCGCGGATGGTCATCCGGTTGCTGTTCGCCAGCTCATCATGATCGCGCAACACTTCGGTCAGGCGGTAGAACGGAATGCGGCTGTACAGGTGATGCACGTGGTGGATACCGATATTGGCGCTGAACCATTGCAACACGGACGGCAGTATATAATGCGAGCTTCCGTGAAGAGCCGCCTCGTGCAGTTGCCAGTCCTCATCGGGGTTCCAGTGTGTGTCTTCGAACTGATGCTGTACATAAAACAGCCATACTCCGGCAGTCGCTGCAATCAGGGTTGAGGGCAGAAAGATCAGCAACACAGGCATCAGGCCGCCAAAATAGTAAATGGCCAGCAACGCGGCCAGGATCGCGACATTGGTTACCATCGCACTGACCCAAAACTTCAGACTGCCAGTCAGTCCAAACGGGAGGCGGTTTTGAAAAAGAAACAGGTAGCCGGGCCCGAATACGAACAAAGTGATCGGGTGCCGATAAACACGGTACCAGAACTGGTTCATTGGCGTCTTCGCCTGATACTCAGTCACTGTCAGGGTATGGATATCACCCATCCCCCGCTTGCCCAGATTGCCCGAGCTATTGTGATGCGTCGAATGCGTGCGGCGCCAGACATCATAAGGGGTCAGAGTCAGAACTCCGATCCCACGCCCGATCCAGTCGCTGACCGCCCTGTTCTTGAAAAACGCCCCGTGCCCGCAATCATGCTGGATCGCAAACAGGCGCAGCAGAAAGGCCGCGTTTAGGACTGAAATCGCAAAGGCCAACCAATAGCTGACCGACAGAGACATCCAGGACAGCGCCCATAGCGCAAAGAAGGGAACTATGCTAACACCCAGTTCGAACGAGCTGCGCAACTGATCCGGTTCACGATACCTAGCCAGTGTTGTGACCCATTCACGAGCAGCGGTTACCTCGGGCTTATCCTGGGTCGAGAGAAAGGGTTCAGTCATACGCCTGCCAGTCTATTGTTTGTGTAAAGCCGGATAGACTACCGTTCCGGCATGGCAAGCCTTTTCTGGGCAGTCGCTGAAGTTTGCGTTCAAAATTCGGTGTTACCGCTGCAAGAAAAAACCCCCGCTTGCGCGGGGGTCTTTGGGTATCTGCAAATACGGGTGCAATCAGAGGCCGGTGGACACGTCCGAGGTCGAGGCCTTTTCCTCGGGCACATACGTTTTTCGACGGATCAGCTTATCCGTCCGCCTTCATTTCGGTAACAATCATGATGCTGATCGGCCCGGTCGAGAACGGCCCTACGCCGAACTCCTTGTGGTCAATCTCACCTTCAGCCGTGAAGGCCACCCAGTCGCCCGCGTAATATTCGATGGCACTGCCCAGCGGGTGCTCACCCTGATGGGTCAGCGTGGCATTCAGGGTCACGGGCTTGGTCACACCGTGGATGGTCAGGTCACCGGTCACATCCGCCGTGGTGTCACCGGTTCGCTCGATCCCGGTGCTGACAAAGGTGATCTCGGGGTAGGTTTCGACCTCAAAGAAATCCGCCGATTTCAGGTGATCGTCCAGCGGACCAAAGCCGGAAGACAGGCTGTTGGTGTCAATCGTCACGTTCAGAGTCGACGCCTCAACATCATCCGCGTTCAAATCCAGCACGCCTTCGGCCTTGGTGAACTCGGCATGCTGGTTGGACACGCCGGCATGGCTCCAGCCAAAGCGAACCTCAGTATGCCCCTGATCGGTTTTGTAGGTCTGCGCAAAGGCCGGGGCGGCTGCGACGGTCAAGGCAACTGCAGCGATTATAGATTTGAAGGTCATGAGGGTAATCCTTTCATCCGTAATAGGGGCTGGATATTAGATGAATTTTCATCTAGTTGAAAATGCGGAAAACAGCAATCAGATTTGGGTCGAACACAAAGTTGTGAAGAATGATCTGCCAACACCTTTGGAAACGGACATCTGGGTCGCCATGAACCGGGCCACCCGGCTTATCCAATCCGAAATCAGTGCGGCCCTGAAAGACGCGGGTCTGCCGCCCCTGAAATGGTACGATCTGCTATGGTCGCTGGAACGGCACGAAGGAAGACTGCGCCCCTTTGAACTGGAAGAAGACACCATTTTTGAGCAATCGAACCTCTCGCATCTCAGCAGGCGAATGGCTGCAGAGGGGTTGATCGAGTTTGTTTCATATGCCGAGGATCGACGCGGAAAAGTTCTGCAGATCACAGACAAGGGCCGAGAATTACGGAAACGTATGTGGGCAATTTACGGCCCGCTGCTGCATGAAAAGATGCGCGCATTTGGCAGGGCCGATGGTTGGCGCAAGTTTATCGAAACTGTTGGCGCATTGTCAGAAACTGATTGAAACTCGGTTCAAAATTGACCGCATCAGACTCGTCACCTCAGCCTCGCCAATGTGGCTACTGGATTTTGTATGGTCATACTTACGAGTGATTGAGCCGAAGGACACGTTTTGGTGGGGTAGCAAGCCCCGAACACCATTGGTGCCCCTCTCGATCCAAACAGCCGTCTAAATCTAGGTGAAGTCAGAAAGAATACCACCCATTTCTCTGGCCACTTTTTCTAGGGACACCTGCGCCCGAACGAAAGCCATTCGATCAAGGGCTTCTACCCAGACCTGTGTTCCGAACAGGTCTTTGGCCCGATCCAGAGCCGCGCTGATCTCTACCTCATTCGCTGTCTCTAGGAAAAAGGGATAGTCCTCCCCAAGGTAATGCACTGCGTCGTCCGATTCCCGCAGCGTCATAACGTTGGCTCCTAAGGTTGCGGCAGTGAAGCCCTTGGTAAACGGCTTGGCCACTTTAGAACCCGCTTTTTTCTGCTGCCGCAGGGAGCGAACACAATAGTGCATGTTGAACCGGTTTAGCGCATCAAATGCGTCTGTGAAATTTCTGTCTTTTCCATAACTCAGAATATGAACCCGGTCTTTGACCAAGTCCGGCAAGTAAACATTATTGGGGTGACCAAGATATCCCGCAGCAAACTCCAGCTGCTGTACGTTGTGCAGGTTGGCCAATCTGGGGTCCGCATGGTGGGTCAGGTGCACTACCCGACCTCTTCCCGCGTCGGCACCCAAATCGTCCATATGCTCTTGAAGTACTCTGTATCCCACCCGAGAGGCGCTGATATGAAAATCGGCATATTGCGAAAAACTGTGACTCACATTCGAGTCAACATAGTCGATGCCTACGGCTCTTGCGCTGGCGCTCAACTGCCGCATTCCCTCTTCGCCAAACTTGTTTGGAGTTCCTTTCAACATGATGACTATGCAGTCCTGAACAGCCTCGCAGGCCCTGTCCAATGCGGCTGCGTTGCGAATGGGCCGCTGTGAAACAACAGAAAAATCATACTTGTCATTTAAGTAACGCGTGCAGATTTCACTCAACTGGTCGCACCGCATGATTTTTGACCCTGCGCCGCTCAATCCCTTGCGATGCAAGAATACGACTTTTGTTTTCTCACTCATTCCACAGCCTTACTGTTTTACGCCCAGCAATGACGTACTTGCACACACAATCGGAAATTTCGATAGGGTCGCCTGATTTACCATTTCCAGACAGCCATACCACGGATCATAGAAGCCAACCGACGTCACAGCTTCACACTTGAAATCTAGAAAATGACCCGATGCTGGTGGTGGCCCCGCTTTCAACTGAACAACCGTCAACGCGCAGTTTCCCCGCCTGAAACGAAATTGGCCCCGGCGGGGTACACCGCCGGGGCCATGAATGCACGCAATAAGCGCTGGATCAGAGACCAGTACTTACGTCGATGGTGTTACCCTCTTCCAGGGTCACATATGCTTTTTTGACGTCTTTCCGACGGCCCAGCTGACCGCGGAACCGCTTGACTTTGCCTTTAGTCACGGTGGTGTTCACCGCTTTGACCTTCACACCAAACAGCGCCTCAACGGCCTCTTTGATCTGCGGCTTGTTGCTGTCGATCGCCACTTCAAAGACAACCGCGCCGTTTTCGGACGCCATGGTCGACTTTTCGGTGATGATCGGCTTGCGGATCACGTCGTAGTGTTCTGCCTTCGCGCTCATTTCAGACGAGCCTCCAGTGCTTCGACAGCCGCCTTGGTGAGCACCAGGGTGTCACGCTTGAGGATGTCATAAACGTTTGCACCCATCGACGGCAGGATATCCAGACCTTCGATGTTGCGCGACGCCTTCAGGAAACCTTCGTTCACGGTCGCGCCGTCGATGACCAGAGCGCGTTTCCAGCCCAGGTTTGCAACCTGTTTGGCCAGAGCGGCGGTCTTGCCTTCGGCTTCGGCGTTCTCGATCACAACCAGTTCACCTGCCTTGGCTTTGGCCGACAGAGCGTGGCGCAGGCCAAGCTTGCGGAACTTTTTCGGCAGGTCGTGGCCGTGCGAACGAGGAGTCGGACCCTTGTAGATACCACCCTTGCGGAAGATCGGCGCGTTACGGTCACCATGGCGTGCGCCACCGGTGCCCTTTTGGCGATAGATCTTCTTGGTCGAGTAGCTGGTTTCCGAGCGGGTCTTCACCTTGTGGGTGCCGGCCTGCGCGTTGTTACGCTGCCAACGGACCACACGGTGCAGAATGTCCGCGCGCGGCTCGAGACCGAACAGATCGGCGTTCAGCTCGATGTCGCCGGCTTTGCCGCCGTCCAGTTTGATTACATCAAGTTTCATGCTTCACCACCTTCCGCGGGAGCTTCTTCCGCAGGTGCTTCGGTTGCAGCCGATTTCACAGCAGCCGGGAAAGGCAGGCCTTCCGGTGCTTTCTTCTTCACGGCGTCCTTGACGGTGACCCAGCCCGATTTCGGTCCGGGAACGGCGCCTTTGATGAAGACCAGGTTCCGGTCGGCGTCAGTTTTGACGACTTCCAGGTTCTGGGTGGTGACACGGGCAGCACCCATGTGACCGGCCATCTTCTTGCCTTTGAAAACCTTGCCCGGATCCTGACACTGACCGGTCGAACCGTGCGAACGGTGGCTGATCGAAACACCGTGCGAAGCGCGCAGACCACCGAAGTTGTGGCGCTTCATTGCACCGGCAAAGCCTTTACCGATCGAGGTACCCGAAACGTCAACTTTCTGACCTTCCAGGAAGTGTTCTGCCGAAATCTCGGCGCCCACATCGATCAGGCCATCTTCGGAGACGCGGAACTCGGCCAGCTTACGCTTGGGCTCAACCTTGGCAGCGGCGTAGTGACCGCGCATGGCTTTCGAGGTGCGTTTTGCCTTGGCAGCACCGGCGCCCAGCTGAACGGCGGTGTAGCCGTCTTTGTCAGCGGTACGCTGTGCAACGACCTGCAGGTTGTCCAGGTGAAGAACGGTCACAGGGATCTGCTTGCCGTCTTCCATGAACAGGCGGGTCATGCCGACTTTTTTTGCGATAATACCAGAGCGCATAATCTATACCCTCCGATCTTACGACTGCAGCTTGATCTCGACGTCCACACCAGCAGCGAGGTCGAGCTTCATCAGCGCGTCAACGGTCTGGGGGGTCGGATCAACGATGTCGAGCAGACGCTTGTGCGTACGGATCTCGAACTGGTCGCGGGATTTCTTGTCAACGTGAGGGCCACGGAGAACCGTGAACTTCTCAATCTTGTTCGGCAGCGGGATCGGGCCGCGCACGTTCGCGCCGGTCCGCTTGGCAGTGTTGACGATCTCTTGCGTGCTGGCATCCAGAACGCGATAGTCAAATGCCTTCAGCCGAATACGGATGTTTTGGCTTTGCATATTAACAGCCTTTTATCAGGCGTTGAGGTTGAGAGGAGGACGGACGCGCATCGCCAACCCTCTTCGAACCCAAAAGGCGGGAATCACCCCGCCTTGACGTTCTTGTTGAGAACTCGCGCGTATTAGTGGGACCTGAGCGTTTTGGCAAGAGGCAAACGAAACACAGGCAGTATTCTTATTCCTCGTTGGGCACTCTTTTGTTTAACCATGGCTCCTCCACCTTCATACCTTGGTAAACCGCATGCAGGAAAAGATGAGCAATCACAGGGTCATTTGAAAACGGCGAGAACTGTAGATTGCCTTCCCTGACTCCACCTTTTGCGTCGTACACAACTTCGTCGCTCTTAATGGTCACGCGTACTTCGAGCTCCGCCAGCGTCTCGGGATCAACCGCTGTTGGATCATCTGACAGGATCACGAAGTCTGCAACTTTGCCAACCTCGATAGAGCCCTTGTCATCTTCTTCGAAATGCTGCCAAGCGGGCCAGATCGTCATGGCCTTCAGGGCGGTCATGACATCAACCCTCTGATGCGGCCCCAAAATATCACCGGACCGAGTGCGGCGAGTGACGGTTGCGGCAAGGACCCGCATGCTGTCCGGAAACGCAACCGGAGCATCATGGTGTGTGCCAAACATCATGTCCCGCTCACGCAACCATCCTGTGGGAGAGATGTTGTCGGCATTCACCGGCCCAACAGTATGATCCCGATGCCAATCCCCCCAATAGAAGGTGTGCATCGGGAAAAGTGACGGAAAAACACCCAGACGCTTGAAGCTCGCGACCTGATCCTCCCTTAGAAACTGACCGTGTATCAGAACCGGACGGTTACCGGGGTCGCCATACTTTATCTGAGCCTCTTCCAGCGTGGCAATGAGCAGGTCAGATGCACCTTCACCGTTGGAGTGCACAAGGATCTGAAACCCGTTTTCGTAACACCAATTCACGGCATCCTGGAGCTGCTCCGTTGTAATGGCCGCATATCCTGCATACCCGGCTGCGTAGTTTCCGACCGGATCATAATAGGGTCGATCCCGCAACGCGGTAAAACCCTGCGGCGAGCCGTCGATTGTCAGCTTGCAGCCTCCGACCCGAACCCGGTCGTCATAATCCTCAGAGGTATTTGCGCCAATGTACTCCCTCGACTCGAGAACATCCGGAAACGCTACCACGTCGATAGGCAGCCCTTCTTCGGCGGCCACCTTCCTGAGAACTTCGACAATTTCACCTGAAGATCGACCTTCTTGTCCGGTCGTATATCCAAACTTTGCCCAAAGTTCGGTTCCAGCTCGGGCGAAAGCCGCTAAACCGTCCTCACCCAGATTACCCAACATGGGCACGAGTACCGCGAAGAACGCGTATTCCTCCAGAACACCGTTGGGTTCTCCAGCCTCATCGCGTTGAATCACGCCGCCCGGAGGAGCCTCAGACGCGGCCGTGATGCCAGCCAATTCCAAAGCTTTCGAGTTTGCGACCCCCAGATGCCCTGACTGATGTATGATTATGACAGGTACATCCTGAGACACCTTGTCCAATTCTTGCCGCGTGGGGTGGCGCAATTCCTTGAGCTGAGCATTGTCGTAGCCGAACCCAATAATCATCTTCACCTGCTTAACAGCTTCGGAATTCTCTGAGGCCCAGTTGGAGAGCGTGGATTGCAAGCTGGCGATATCAACGACCTCCCCATCTGGCGGCGCGAGAAGGTTGGCAGAAAGGGCCTGTAATCCCCCCATGACAACATGACCATGGCTATCGACGAAACCTGGAAGCAACGCACGCCCTTCCAGATCATAGGTTTCGGATTCCGCGCCCTGATGCGCTGACAATTCAGACAGCGTCCCCACCGCAAGAATGCGCCCATCCTTGACCGCAACGGCCTCGGCGGTAGGGCTATTGTCGTCCATCGTTATGATCGGCCCTCCGAGATAGATCCTGTCCGCAATTTGTTGTGAGGACGCCGAGGTGGAAAAGAGAGAAACCGCTGCGACAAGACAGATCGAATACGCTGAAAAGTTTATCATGTTACCTCTTTTCTATTGCAATGTTTCAATACGAAAGAAGTTAGCATCACCGTAAACTTAGGCAAAAATGAAATGTGCACCCCGGGGGACGCCCTTTCCACTGGTTACTGATGGTGCGAATTACTCAATAATCTTCGACACAACGACGGTGCCGATGGTGCGATCGCCTTCGCGGATCGCGAAGAGCAGAACGATTTCCATCGCGATCAGCTCAAAACCGAACGACAGGTTATCGTCGGGCATGACCCTCTTGGGACCAACCGCTAGAGCCACGGCGCCGCTA
Source organism: Ruegeria sp. BI11 (assembly GCF_056538005.1). Classification (NCBI taxonomy): domain Bacteria; kingdom Pseudomonadati; phylum Pseudomonadota; class Alphaproteobacteria; order Rhodobacterales; family Roseobacteraceae; genus Ruegeria; species Ruegeria sp. BI11. The sequence goes on from NZ_JBQFSM010000024.1 coordinate 14,562, forward strand.
ACTCTCAGGCGATTGGGCCGGTACGTATCGAGGTGCAATAACCTTGTCATAAAACACAAAAAACAACGGCGTCAGCACCATCGACAATGCAACGACAATGATCAGGGCATTCGCTAGATCACCGCTCAGCACGTGCGTGGCGACTGAGAAGGACAGCAGTACAAAGCCGAACTCTCCGGCCTGTGCCATTCCCAGCGCAAACAGCCAATTATTTGCCCCGGAAACACCAAACAATCGGCCCAGAGCAAAGAGAATAACCGCCTTGATGACCATCACGCCCAGGGTCAGTGAAACAACCAGGTCCAGGTGATCAACCATCAACCTGAAATTCACCGAGGCTCCGACACTGACGAAAAACAGCCCCAAAAACAGCCCCTTGAACGGGGTGATCTCTTTTTCAAGGGCTGTGCGATATTCGCTGTTGGCCAACACCACACCAGCGATGAACGCCCCCAATGCAGGGGTCAGGCCAACGGCCATCATCAGCACAGCAACCCCGACCACAATGGTTAGCGCCATGGCTGTGAACAGTTCGGGCAGCTTGGCGGATTCGACGTATCGGAACACTGGTCCGATCAGATAAGCCCCTCCGGCAATCACCAGTATGATCGAGCCAAGCGTGACAAGTGCCCTCAGCCAACCAGGCAAATCCTTCACAAGATTCAGCGACAACCCGGTGCTCATCGTGGGTCCGTGATTGACAGAACCGCCCCCCATCGCGGCAAGATCCGGCAACGCCAACAACGGGAGCAAAGCCAGAATTGGGATCACCGCAATGTCCTGCATAAGCAGAACCGAAAAGCTGGACTGGCCCCCAGTGCCCATCAGCAGCCCTTTTTCATGCAGTGTTTGCAATACGATTGCTGTGGACGACAAAGAGAAAATCAGCCCGATGGTCAGCCCCGCCTGCCACGGCTGACCAAGCGCCACCGCCAATCCCATTATAGCAATAGACGTACAAAGAAGTTGCAGCCCACCCAAACCCAGTAGCCTTTTCCGCAAATCCCAAAGCTTATTCGGCGCCAGCTCCAACCCAATCAAGAACAGCATCATGACGACGCCAAATTCGGCAAAATGTTCGAGATTATCGACATCGACACCCAGCTCAGACAAGGCAGGGCTAAGAAGCATTCCAGCAATGAGAAAACCTAGCACAGAGCCAAGGCCAAGCCAGACAGCAATCGGGACAATGGCAATGCCCGTCCCGAGCAGAATAAAGGAAAGTAAAAGAAAGTTTTCCATATTGGTTCAAATATTGCTTGTGGAGCTACCTTACACAAGCGGCACATTTTTGCGTGCCCTGGAACCAGTGACTTCAAACAAAAAAGGCCGCCCCCTTTGGGACGGCCTTCTTTTTTGCTCACCGTATTGCTCTCGGCGGATTTTCCGGTGGAAAATCACCTGTCACAACCAGGCGCGAAAAGTGCGCCTTACTCGATGATTTTCGAGACAACGCCGGCGCCGACGGTGCGGCCGCCTTCGCGGATGGCGAAACGCAGGCCGTCTTCCATCGCGATAGGT
>NZ_JBQFSM010000025.1:0-12723 GCF_056538005.1 Ruegeria sp. BI11
CGTTAGCCAGAAAAGATCAGACATATTCACCGCTCGGTTTTCGAACCGTGAATCACGACCCTACGCGGAAATCAATGGGTCCTGACCCTAGTCTGGTTGCGACATCTCCGTTTTAGTGAATATTTCTAAGTTCTTACCTGAAGGCTTCGATTGGGTTCAGACCGTCCCGGAGGCGGCCATCCGGAACTGGAGACCGGGATAGTCCCATTCATCGCGAAGGGCGGTTTCCCTGAACTACCAGAAGAGTGTCTCGTCGGACTAGATTTCGGTCTCGGAATGCGGGAAACCCAATCGGTTGCTGGCCACGATGGCAAGAGTCTTGAAGCCGCTGGCAGGAATTCCCTGCTCGACCGCCAACCTTTGTCCCATCAGGGTGAGCCACATGTAAGCGATGTCGGGGGCATTGACCCGCGCTATGATCCGGGCGCGTCGACGTGCAACACGCAGGACCCGCGTGCTTTGGAGAATATCCACGCTGTAGTCCTCGCTGATTACGCAGATGGGCGGGTCTTTCAGCACGTTAAGCTGCGCCAGGGAAACCTCAATATCCAGCAGCTCGATGCAGGTCTCGCGCATGGTCTCATTGAGCGATCCGTCTCCATGCGGTTTTGGAAATTTCTTGTTCAAACTCATCATTGGCGGGCCTCCTCATGCCACACTCTGCATGGCGTTGAGGCACAAACCCAACCGCGCCATCCCGCATGGCGGGAGTCCCACTTCCTGAAATTACCCTGCAGAATGATCCTTTGATCCGCCGACCCGAAGTTTCAATTCCGAATGAACCACCCGTAACGGAGGCACAACAATGATTCGACGGAAGATGCGGATATGGTAATCCTCGCTTTTGCCATCCTTGCGGTGGCAGTGTTGAGTGTTGTCCGCTAAGACTTTGACCGGATGGCCGAACGGCTGGTTGAGCCGGGCGACCCGGCCGGAACATCTGCATCCCCGACCGGCGACAGGAATGCAGGCATCTCCAGGATCATTGACGGCGATACACTGGAGATCAGGGGTTGGCGCATCCGGCTTCATGAGATCGACGCGCCTGACGGCGGGCAGAGCTGTATCGATCCGGACGGGGTGCACTATCCTTGTGGCCGGGTTGCCGCACTGATGCTGTCTGACCGGATCGAGCGTCACCTAGTCACCTGCCGTCCGGAAGATACCGACCGCTATGCCCGGATCATCGCGGTCTGTCACCAGGGTGCGATTGATCTGAGTCTCTGGATGGTCTGGAACGGGCATGCACTGGCCTTCCGCAAATACAGCACGGATTACGCCACTCAATAAGACATGGCCCGTCACGCAAAGCGCGGTCTCTGGGCCAGTGACTTCATACCTCCCTGGGGCTTGGCGGAGGGGCCAGCGATGAGGGACCCAAATACCTGCATCCAGTCGATCTTGTGCTGTTACTTATCCAAATTCACAAGCACGGAGATGTATCATGGAATTTCTCTTCAACGCCCTTCCCCTGATTCCGGTGGGAACGGGGGTGGCTATCATGTTTTGGCCACGCAAGCCTCAGTCGGGTTCGCTGAACAATGAGAAACACCAGGGCGCCTGCGAAGCTTACAGTCGGGTCGCATGCTGCCGTTTCCTGATCGCGTCGACATTCGTGGCTTTTGTTCTCGCCATCCTCGCGCAGAACCAAGCGCTCTAACTGGTGGACGCTGTCAAACCCCCACTCTGTCTACTCCAAGCTCATCAGCCCGGAAATCAGTCTGGCCCCCAATTCCAATCGACCGGGCCAGACCCGGACAACAGGAAAAGGCCGGCCACCAAAAACAGCGCCAGCAGCATCACGAGAACGACAATCAGGAGACTTGTCCGGCGGTCAGGGGTGTTCAGAGCGGCTTTCCCGTCATTGGCCTTGCACAGCTCTGCCCGAATGTCCTGGCGCAACTCCGCGCTCAACATATCCACGCGCCGGGCCAGATGCATCTGTTCCGCACGAATCCCCGCCAGATCGCCCATGATCTGAACCGTGATATCACCATTGATCGCTTCTATGTTCTCCAGCCGCTCCCGAACCGCACGAATCCGCCGGTCAAGCCATTGCGCCGTATCGAACAGGTCCGCCTGTGTGGTTCCTGCACCGGTGCGATCCAGAGGCGCGTCATCCGCGTCCATCATGTGATCTCCGACCCTTCCCCTGTCGTTTTACCATTCGATCCCGACACCTTCCATCCAGGTAAGCAACCAGTCAACCGGCATAGTCAGGCCAAGCGCAAAACCCATCAGCAAGGCCAACAGGAAGCGGATTTGACCTTGACGTTGGCGCATTCTGCGCTGCATCCTCACCAAATCCCGCCGGGTACTATCGAAGCCCTTCGCCGTCTCTCCGAGCAGGCTGGCAATATCGGACCGGATCAGTACAAGGTGATCGCTGATAATCCGGTTTGCCCCGTTGTTCCGCTCCTCGCGCCGAACCAGTTCTTCCAGTGCTTCCGCCCACCGCTCTTCGAGCCAGCGTTCAGTAGAAGCCAAATCCCCCCTTGTAGCAGGCTCCCGCCTCAGACTGACCGGGCTACCTTTACCCCCTCCGGCGCGAGTCGCAACCGGTTCAATTCGCGTTTCACCAATGCCGCTCATCAAAGCTCCTCCCACGATCCGCAATACAGAAGCACAGTCGTTGGTACAAAATTGTGTGTTCCATATATCGCCAGCTTGTCAGAGGCTGAACCGACGGTTGCAGAGGCCACAACTCTCCAAGGCAATCTTCACTGAAACACCCACCCAACCCACGGAAAACCGGGCCAATGCGGGGCCAGCAAGTTCAGGACTGCGGCTATTGCAATCAGCACAACCATGATCCATGTCAGGCGAGCAAGGCTCCGCTGGATACTCTTGCGGATATCGGCACCTTCCTTGCGGATCGCAGAAACACCCACCCGATTACGGGTTTCCTGAATATCGAGCTTCCGATCGAGTTCAACGAGACGAAGGTCCAGCCGGTGCTCAGCCTCCCGCAGATCGGGAACTGTGGCACCCCGGTGAGTATGCGCGCGCGCCATCGTCTCCACCACGGCACGCGCTGCGCCCTGCTGCAAACCTGCGTCCTGAAGTTCCTCAAAAACCTTGAGCGTATCAAAAGCAATGGGTCCAAACCTGTCATGAGGTGGGCTCATCAAAACTATCCTTTCAGCGGTTGGTTGTCAGATTTCATACACACCTGTTCAGCGACGCAATGACCTGGGCAGTTCTTCCCGGAAGGCCCGGGAGCGCGCCGGAAAGAAAGTCAAGGATGATCGCCTCGATCCAGCCATGCAAACCCTGCGTTCCTCTTTCCACCTGTCGCACCGGGATTCTGGTCCGGTCGCTTTTCAATGCGCTCCAGGCATTCGCGCTCCCGGGTCTGATGTCACTGGACTTGCGACAGGCCGGGCGGGTGACTTCGTGCCTCTCGGTCCGGCCCGGTGCCGGGTCTCCTCGGCATTCCCGACAACAGGCACGAGGTGAACAATGACCAAAGGCGCTGATCTTGAGCGGTTCGTCCGCACGGCCCTTGGGGATCATGGGACCTTGCTGGACGATCCGGAGATGGTGGAGCTTCCGGCCAACCCGAATAGCACGGTTTTCGTGGTGCGGTTGGGCAAGTTCCCGGAATGTGTGGGTCACCTGGAAGAGACCTCCCGCACCCGCATCATCCGCTTCTGCGCCGCGGCGAAGCGTACTCCGGTGATACTGCAGGCGCCGATTGTTTCCGCCCGGATTCCAGGTCTGGGGTTTCGGTTCGAGAGGGTGATCCCGCCCTGTGCCCCGGCCCTGCTGTTTTCGATCCGGTTTCACGCGGCGCGGGTGTTCACGATGCAGAATTATGTGGACGATAGCACGCTGGATGAGGATCAAGCGACCCGGCTGATGCAGGCTGTCCGGAGCCTTGAGAACACCGTGGTGGCGAGCGACGACGGGTCCGGCAAAACCACGTTTCTGAACATGCTGATTGGAGAGGTCGCCCGGTTTGAGCCGGACGGGCGGCCGATCCTGATCGAAGACACACCGGAGCTGCGCATCGGGCAGCTGAGCGGTGTTTCTGGAAACCTCGCTGGAGGTTGACATGACCCGGCTGGTGGCGTCCTGGCTGCGCCAACGACCCAGCCGCATCATTATCCGTGAGACCCGAGACGAGGCGGCGCTGGCGATAATCAAGAGCTGGAATACCGGCCATCCCAGAGGTCTGACCTCGGTGCATGCTAATTCTGCCCGGGCCGCGCTTGACCGCCTGGGCCTGCTAGTCAGCGACGCATCGGTCACACCGCAGCAAAAACATATCGGGCAGGCGATGGACCTGGTGGTGTTTATCAAGGTGACCAATGCGGGGCGCCGGGTCAGCGAGATTGTAACCGTGACAGGATATGAGAATGCAAATTCATTTGTGAAGACGGCCTGGCCTGATAGGGGGGGGTGAGCGGGATGGGGCGGATGTGTCTCACATACCTTGGTCTTGCGATGCTTCTGCTGGTGCTGACGGTGGGTGATACACAGGCGGCTCCAACCCCGGGAGGTGCCCTAGGGGGATTGATCGTGGTCGGGGTGCGCTGAATGTTTGGAGGAGAGATGGGGGGCGATTCTGGCTGAGTGCAGAATAGGACGTTAAGCCCGGGTCGGAGCATTGGAGTTGTTTTCAGCGAGGTAGGTCCGGCTCGCCCAAAGCTGTGAAATCGGACAAGATTTGGAACATTTGAGAACACCATGTGTGATTGTTGGTTTCACCGCCAATTCTAATTTTCTGTTATGCGCGCATAGTCTTAGGTGAAGCAGCATTATGAACTCGCAAAAGACTTTACCTAAGGGCTCGAACACGATTGCAAATATGAAGTTGGACTAGCCGACGGAGTCGCCGTTGCGTGGGAGATTAGAACACGTAGTGATACCGCAGCAGAAGTGCATTTACGCCCGGGTTTTTCTCCTGCGTGCTTGCATTAGACTTATGTGTGATCGCCAAAGAAAGTTTGTTGCTATTGTTAAACGAATAGCCTAGTCCCAGCAGACTGCGGATTTGATAGCTGCCACCGAGATCGTTGCGCGCGTTGGATGCGTTGTAATATCCCGGCATCACGCTAAGTTCGGCAAACCAGCGGTTCGCAAAGGTATAGATACCGATTATTCCGGCACCTAAATGCGTGTCGCCATCTGTGTCGACCGAGAGGGCCGCGCCCAACCTGGCACTGAAGTTGGTCGCCTCGTGAAACGGGCTGTGTTGGTATTCAAGCGAAAAGATCGCCTGATCTTCGCCCTCGGCGCTAGAATAGTCTACATAACCCCCCCCGAAAATAACGGATTGAGCTTGCACGACAGAGGCTGCCATCAGCGAAAAAATAAGAATAATGATAGCTTTCATGGGAGATTTTTGCTTTGCTGAATATTATATCGGCACTTTCATAATCACGGCTTTAACGGCGACAAATGACACTGTTTCAATTGGTGGTACCAAACTCTAAGACTGTTGGAGAAAACGGTGCAGCTTCGGTGCTATCGTGCGAAAAGCTGCTTTATCGCTGCTTTCTTCTCCGCCTTATTTTCGACATAAACGAGCGCCGCGTTCGTCGCACTTGTACGTATACTTCGTTGGATGAAGCTTCATCATAGGGTTTATTATCCGGTAGAGTAGAAGCGGCTCATTGCCGGGGACTATCCTGAATTTTGTGCTCTGGCGTGGTAGCTCAGGAATGTGGAGACCCACGTATGGTCATCGATCCCTATTGGCGAATATCTTGCAGTAACTTGGCCATTTTGTAATCGTCACCTGTACAGCAAAGCCTTGTCAAACCGAACAACCGAAGGATGTCGGTCTCTGTCGCCGTATGAGCTTTCACGATTTTCCTGCCTTCATCTGACGCCACCGATATTCTCCGGTCAGGATAATATGCGCCCATCCGAGGGGTGAGATATGCGCGAGAAGATAGGCTGGTGTCTCCAATCCGGGCTTTTGCCGCTGCGCGACCGCTATGCCGGGCTGTTTTGTATTCCAGTATATTATGATGGAGGTGAGTAGGTTGAAACCGGCAATCCGGAAGTGCTGGCCTTCGGTTGTACGATCCCGGATTTCCCCTTGCCTTCCGATCCGCAGAGCGCTTTTCAGGGCGTGGTGCGCCTCACCTTTATTGAGACCAATATTGGCCCGGCGCCGCATGTTGGTGTCAAGCAACCATTCGATGATGAATAGCTTCCGCTCGATGCGTCCAATTTCACGTAACGCAATGGACCGATCATGTTACATTGGCCGCGCCGCCAGTTTCTTCAAGAGCGGACTGGGCTGCATCCTGCCAGAGAGCATCGTCGCAACGCAACGCAGAACATCCGGCCAGTTGGCAATGATTTGGTTTCCCGGATTTTGTCACCCACTAAGCCCCTCAGTTCAGTTGGAACACTGCGCCGATCAAAGACATGCAGCCGTTTGGGCGGCAAATCCCTGATGCGCGGGATGAACAGATAGCCAAGCAGCGAAGTGGCGGCGAACACAAGATCGGTAAAGCCGCCGGTATCGGCATATTGCTCTTTGATCCGCTTGCCAGTCGGGTTCATCAGCAATCCGTCTAGGATATAGGGTGCTTCGATGAGCGTTGCAGGGATAACCTGCATGGCAAAGGGGCCGTATTGATCTGACGTATGGGTATAGGCCTTCAAGCCCGGCTCGGTACTGTTTAGCGTGACCAACGCACTGGTGGCGGGATGAAGTGAAGCGGATGTTACTGTGCAACATATCATCGCGATGGGTCACCCTGTTCGTTGCCATGCTCGGTTCCGGTCTGTTGGCCCCGGCCCCGTTGATGGCTTGTAACGCGGATTGCGAAGAACGGATCGACACGCGTTCCTCCGAAGCGAAAGCGCGGCACCAATCTGTGGCGGCCGGGTGCAACAATGCGGCGGTGCTGATCGAGGACCTGGCGCTTGGGGATACGGTGCTCTGAAGCGCCGAACTGCGTGTCGCGGGTAGTGAAGAAAACCCGCATGTGCGGGTCCTGGTCAAATCGGATGAAGCGGCCACGCAGACCAGCCTGGTGATTGCCACCGACAAGCGGTTCTATGATATCCGCGATACGGATTATACGCCGGTGATGGCTTCACCTACCCCGCGGAGGAAGCAGCGGCAACGTGGGCGAAGATCGCGCGCGACAAGGCCCGTCGCGTGCAGCGGCAGGCGGAAGTGGCGATGGAGGAAGCCCGCTAGAGCCTGCGTGTGGGACAGGCCGTACGGTTCGCCGGCGATCTGGATTTCAACTTGGAGATTCGTGGCAAGGCCCCGTTCCGACCCACTCGCGTGTTCACTGACGGGCGCAAGACCTAGATCGACCTGCCGGAGCACTATCGTGGCGAGAAGCCAGTGCTTCTCACCGATGGGCCGGGTGGTCGAGGCAGGCGCGGTGGTGACCGGCGTCGGCAACCGGGCGCGGAAGATCACCATCCGTCAGGGGCGCAAATGAGGCAGCGGACACATATCCCCTGGTCGAAGTGCCCGTCGCTGACAGACCATCCAGCCTCTCTCAGCAGCGCCGCGATCCTGCGATAACCATATCGGCCGTATTGACGGGTCAGCTCGATCATGTCGGCCATCAGCCGGTCTTCGTCTGCGCGACCTTGTGGGACGCGCCGTTGCGTGGATCTGGCAGGCAGCGGGTTGGGGAAGACCGCGTTCCCGGCCGCATCCGAGCACGCAGCACTCACCCCGGCAAAGGAATGCACCATCCGCTATGGCATGGCACGGCAGATCTACAGGTTGGCCCGGGTCAGCGACACGGTGATCCGGGTCTCGGACCCCGTGGCATCTATGCGGCGCGCTACCTACAGGAGCGCCGGGATATCTCCGCGACTGTGAAGCAGGCAATCGCGCGGGACGGTGGTTTCTTCACATGGAGCGGCTTGTCCCGTGACGTGGCCGCGCAGGCACTGGACCTGTTTCCGTTTTTGTGCCGCTCCATGTACTCGTTTAGGTTACTTTCTGTTCGAAAACGATGGGGGCTTTTCCAGCCCAAAGCTGAATGCCGTCTGCGTGGGTTGCAGAAGCCGTTGATGTATTCGAAGATTGCTATCTCAGCTTGCCGACGTGTTTCCCATGACTGTCGCCAGATCAGTTCGGCCTTGATCGTTTTGAAGAAGGTAAAGACGGCTGCGTTATCGTAGCAGTTTCCGTTACCGCTCATGGAAACTTTGAAGCCATGTTGGTGCAGGATTTTCTGATAATCGTGCTAGCAATATTGGCTGCCCCTGTCCGTGTGATGGATGCAACCCTCGGGCGGAGTTCGGAAGGCACCGGCCATATTCAGCGCCCTGTTTGCCGGGTCGCGTTTCATCCGGTTGCTGACGGCCCAGCCAATGACGCGCCGGGAATGCAGGTCCAGGATCACAGCCAAGTATAACCATCCGTCCTGCGTCCACACGTAGCTGATGTCACCCGCCCATTTCTGGTTGGGTTTGACAGCTGTGAAGTCCCGGTCGAGCAAGTTCGGTGCAATGTTGAACTTGTGATCGCTGTCCGTTGTGACTTTAGTGTTTGCGAGTTCGAACGACGGAGATGCCGTTCTGGCGCATCAAGCGCCCGACACGACGGTGCCGCACGTTCAGACCATCTCTTTCAGCTCTTTCGTCATCCGCGGCCCGCCACAACTGCCCAGGCTGAGACGGGACTGTTCCTTAATATGCGCCAGCGAGACCAGATCAGACCGCTGTCCGCGACTGGCTGGCCGGCTGCGGAAGGCACGCAGCCCGCGCGAACTGACATCCATGACGTGGCACAGACGTTTGGCCGGGAAACTGTCACGGTGTTCTTCAATGAACCTAAATCTCATCGCTTCAGGCCCGCGAAGAACTGGGTGGCTTTTTGGGGATGTCCCCCTCCTCCTTGAGAATGCGAACTTCGCGCCGAAGCCATTCATTCGCTTGTGCGAGGCTCAAATCCTCTTTCGACACCACGTCCGTGTCTCGGTGGGCAGCGATCCAATTATTCAGCGTCGACAATCCAACACCTAAATCTGATGCCACCTGTCTACGCGTTAGCCCACTGGTTAGCGCAATACGCACCACATCTTGGCGGAATTAGTCCGTCCGATCCGTGCCCATAGTTCGGCTCCTTTGTCGTAATAAATGCTATCAAAAGAGCGGCATCAAACCGTGACAGGTCTAAGGTCGTTTAAGTGAGAAATCGGAGCGGCACGAAAACGGGACACGTCCAATTTGGACCAGTCAGATCAGGCTACTCAGGTGAGCATGGAAGAGTTTAGGTCGCAGAAAGGTTGGTTCGAAATATGTCAGCTGCAGTCACCCTGGGACTTCGGTGATCAAAAACGATTCTGTTGCAAATTGGTCCAACTGATGGGATGGATGCCTCTTCACGAGCGGCATCGCAATGTGACAGGATGGCACTGTAACGCTCCCATTACCGTAGTCTGGAGCCTAGCAACTGTATTTCTCAGGCGCTGTGAGCAATCCGTTTCTGACGGGATTTGGCGAGTGTGATGAGTTTGCGAGCGACGGCCATGATGATGACTTTGTAAGGTTTGCCTGCGTCGCGAAGTCGGTCGGCGAAGATTTTCAGGTCCGGATTGTGATGGCGGGCAACGATAGCGGCCTGGAACATCACATGCCGCAGAAGTCGCCCCACCGCCTATAGCTCGCTTGCATCTCAGTGCGTCACTGTCGTGTTCAATGGGAGCGAGGTCAGTCAGAGCTGAGGCCTGTTCTCCCGAGAGATTGCCCCGTTCGGGCATCTGGGCAATCAACATGGAACTAGGGACAGGGCCGACCCCAGGGATGGATCGTAAGATGTAAGCAGTCTCTTGTGGAGCGTTACTGCTGGGGATGGTCTGCTCGGTATACCCCTCCAACTGCGCAATCTGGCGGTCCAGTATGAGCTTCAGCCCAGCAGCCATTTCCTCAAACAGCGCTCCAGTTCCCAGTTTCTCGTGGGCTTTGATCTGCGCCAGAAGGCGTTTTTGCGTTTCCACTAGTTAGCCGCGCTTAGATACCAAAGCCCTGAGAACGCGCAATTTTGCATGCGGCAGGCTGCGACCAGCATCCGCCCTAAAGACCATGAAATTCGCGATGAGTTCTGCATCAATCGTGTCCGTCTTCGCCCGTGTGCCTCGGCTTGCTGCAAAGACCTTGATCTGTGCGGGTAGCAATTGCCGGGTCCTAACGCCCGCTGCATCCAGCGCTGCCCATAGTCGCCATTCTTGTCCACCAGTAGCTTCAAAACAAGCGAGCACATCCTGCGACATGGTCAGTTTGACAACTTGCTCGTGACCATCTGCGGTGTTTGACTACCTTGCGCGCTCACCATTAGGCAGGCAGTGAAGATCCAACAATCGCGGCTGACATCTATTCCGACGACTGACGCCTGTGTTACTTTGCTCATACTCTCTTCCTTCTGATCCGTCATCCTGATCGACTACATGAAACTGTTCGAGACGATGAAGAGAGACAGTACTGACTTGCTTGGAAACGTGGTCCAGCCACAAGGCTCAAACGCCAAACACCGCCCCGTCAGTTACCTCGGCAAAGATGGCTGACGGGGCAACATAGCAAACCAGAGATACAGAAGGCTCAGGACCCATAGTCAATAGATGACTGTAGCAGCGAGGGCGAGTGCTGAGAGGATGACTTTCGGGCATCGGTCGCATAGGCGAGACCGTCACCGAGCAGCTTCACATCGAGGTGAAGGTAAAGGTCTTGCAGAATGTGCGGTTCCGCCATTGCGACCGCACCAAGATCAACACGGCTGTGGTGACCGCGCCAATGCCTGCACAGCCCTTGCCCGGCAGCATCGCCATCGCCTGGACGCTGGCCTTCACCCTGGTTCACAAGTACGCCAATGGCAGACTGCTCTACCGTTTAGCGCAGACATTCGAACGAGCCGGCGTTCCTGTCAGCCGTGAGGCTCTGGGCCACTGGGTGATCAGGTCGAGCAAGAAGCATCTATTCCGCATTTACGACGCACTGAAGCTACGGCTCAGATCGCAGCCCCTCATTCATGGCGACGAGACGACGGTACAGGTGCTGAAGGAGGGCGCGAACATCTGCCTTACGTCAAATCCCATTCCCTGCTTCATTTCACCACCTCCGCAGGATCGGAGGGGTGACAAGATCAGGGTGCGGGGACTGGGGACCTGTACGACGCAACTCAGCTAGGTTGTGGCGCAAATTTTGGAACGAACAGAGTCAGCGTCTGACCGGGTACACTTACCCTGCGATTTCAGCAATCGCCCGAAAACCAGAGGTGGCCGCACTGGAGAACTGCTCTTTCCGGATCATTGGCACCCATCTTCGCAGATCCTCAGAGAGCGGGATGGTAGGCCGTGCCACACCGCCGGCTTCAACCGCAGCAAAAAGGCTGCGGGAACAAGGGCCAGGGAAAACTTCATGGGCTTGGCGGTTTTCCCCCTACCCCCATCGGAAACAGTCCGGCAGGCGGAATGCGATTGTTGCCGAATCTATCAATCCATCCACTTACTAGGAGGTACGCGAGAACTTATCGGCGGGAAGCACATACCTCAATCTTTCGGTTTCCCGTTCCGATCTCGCGACCCGGGTTGTTGCGAAGAGATTTGTGCCCTCGCTTGCAACACGACCTGAGCGTTTTGCGCATACCAACTCAGGGGGTGGCCACTGCCCATAGGTCATCCCTTTTTTGTGCGTTGCGCGGGATGGTTCAAAACTGGAATGGGCAGCTTGCCAGGTCCGGTGAATCGGAGGCATATCTGGCCCTGTGCGGCAAAGAACGCGGAGGTATGCGTCTTTTAGCAGGCCTGCTACTCGTTTTGCCTCACGCTCCGGAGCGTCACTCGCTTTGCCGGGCTGACTGTTTTAATCGATCCGGAGTGTTCCATGAGAGGAACAGCGGAGAATGGTCTGACAGCAACCATTCTCCGCTTCGGAGCAAATTGCCCCCAATAGCGGCTTCATCGCGTTCGGGTTGGAAGTTGCAGAGAAAACGGCTTATCTTTCCTGAAAGACCGGCTTGTTGAAGATTGCCGTGCCCATTGCCTTCGATACCCTCAATGTCGCTTAACGCCTGAGTGCGGTCAGCTTTTCCGAAAAGCAGGCCGCACTCTTCTCTGAAGGAATCACTAAGAATCTTACCACCAAGGACAATGTCGTGTTGGTGCAGAAGGACGTCCATGCGCTGGACAAGAAGATTGATACGTCGATTGAGGCTCTGCGCAAGGACATGAAAGCGTAGAACGTGGAACTTGAAGCAAAGATAACCACTTAGATGCGCCACTCGACGCAAAGACCAAGCGTACCAAATGCAACCTGAACTGACGGTTGTTGGGAGGCATTACCCTCATCAATATCTTGAGGTTTGCGCTTCTTCGCTAATTGCAATCTTCCCGGTTGATCTCGCCGCAAGCCTGAAATCGAAATTACGTATTTGCCGATCCGGGCTCTCCTGCACCACAGTTGAATCCGGCGTGAGGGTTTCTAGTTCTTTGTGGTGAAGTTCCCTCGAATCCCGCGCCGCCCGGACGGGTTGTTTGCTTTTTTCTTCCCGTCCGGGTCTGCCGAGGAACGGGTGCGAACGTCAGTCTTACAGCCATCTGCCATCCCCTACTTCATTCCGCCACCTCGGCAGGATCGGGGAGTAACAAGAGGATCTGTTGCAAACTTTTGGATGTTGACGACGTCAGATGCTGCGAGTGAATGACTTTCGGTAAAATCAGTCGAAAGTCAGTTCATGATTTCCTTCAAAGGCGCACAATATCCGAAGGATGTGGTCCTCTTCGCAGT
>NZ_JBQFSM010000026.1:0-10687 GCF_056538005.1 Ruegeria sp. BI11
GTCGAGATATCGGTCGTACCAGCGATAGTAGATGGTCTTCGGAATGCCCAGCTTCTCCAAAGTGCGCTTGGTCGGCAGATTCGGAAAACTTCGACGAGGCGGATGATCTCCAGCTTTTCAGATGCAGGATACCTCATTCGTCGTCGCCCCCATCCGCGATCATGCTTTTTTGAGCAACCGCAGTTCAAGAGCCTGTTCGGCAACCACTTCTTTCAGATCGCGTGCCTCGCGGCGCAGATCTTTGACCTCGGTCGATGTCGTTGCACGGGCCGTGTCGCCTGCCAGACGTTTCTTACCGGCTTCCAGAAATTCCTTGGACCAGCTGTAATACAGTCTCTGTGCAATGCCTTCACGACGGCACAGCTCTGCAATGCTGCCCTCACCTTTTAGGCCGTCCAGCACGATCCTGATCTTCTCTTCCGCCGAATAATGTTTGCGGGTCGCACGGCGAATGCCCTTTACGACCTTCTCACCGTAGCTCGGCTTGGTTCCGGGTTTCTTTCTCATCTTATGGAATGGACGCCCCTTGCACCGACGCCGATAGTTTTCGGCAAACGTAGCAAGCAGAAGGAGTTCACAGAATGCAGTTACTTGCGATTGACTTGGGTAAACAGTCGTTTCACATCCACGGGATCACCGATCAGGGCGAGGTGATCTCGAAGAAGGTGACCAGATCCAAACTCGAAGCCGCCGTTCAGGAGCATTCACCGGAAACCGTCGCCATGGAGGCTTGCGCCAGCGCTCATCATTGGGGTCGACAGTTTGAGGCTCAAGGCTATTCCGTGCGCCTCATTCATCCACGGTTCGTCATGCCGTTTGTTAAAGGCTCCAAGAACGACGCTGTTGATGCCGAGGCGATCTATGAGGCCGCACTGCGCCCGACTATGCGATTTGTCCCAGTGAAGACGACGGAGCAACAGGATTTGCAGATGCTGCACCGAACACGCGACCGGCTCATTACACAACGGACTGGATTGATTAATCACATTCGCGGCCTCCTGGGAGAGTACGGCGTTGTCATTCCAGTCGGTGCTTGTCGGTTCCGCAAAACCATCAGGAATGCTGTCACTGAGGCCAAGCTGTCGGCGCTAGCAACAGAGAACTTCAACGCACTTATCGCCGAATTCGAAGCGTTGGACAAACACGTCGCTGAGCTCGACCGTAAGCTGATCACGATCTGCCGGACCGATGAGCGGTGCAAACGTCTGGCAACCCTTCCCGGCGTCGGGCCGGTGATCGCCACCGCCTTGATCGCTGCCGTTGATGACGGCCGACACTTCTCGTCTGGCCGGGCACTCGCCGCATGGATCGGTCTGGTTCCCAGACAATATACGACGGGAGGCAAGCCTCGGCTTGGTGGCATAGGCAAACGAGGCAACCAATACTTGCGGCGCCAGCTCATCCACGGTGCCCGGTCCGTCCTAATCAGGATCGCCAACCGTAACGATCAACGTTCGAAATGGGCACAGGATTTACTGGCACGTGCGGGTCACAACAAAACGTTGGTCGCAATCGCTAACAAAACAGCACGCATTGCCTGGGCCGTGTTGCGTAGTGGAGAACTCTACAAAACGGTGTAGCGGGCAGCCCGGAAAGTACCGGCGCTCTAAGAATGCGAGGTGATGAGACGATGGTGTAACGGCAAGGGCCGCCAATTCACAGCCTGTAAGGAGTGGTGGCCATCAAAGGCCGGTCATCTTGGAAGGCACTGAAATCAGCGGATCCCATCGAGGCCAGGAGCCAAAGTGCTTCTATCAAAGGCCGGATAGATTCACGCATCCAATGCCGTCAACACGATCACAAAAAACACCTTGCGCAGGGGGCGTCCATAGATCCACTCCTTGGCGGGTACGATGAGCCAGAAACCCTCTCTTATCAAATCGACCTAAACTGTCCCATTGGTGCTGACGTCAGACAGTTGGTGTGAGACACTGTATCTGAAGGCTCGCCAAGCTTAGTGCTTCAGAACCTTTGCAACAGGTTCAAAACACATTAAAAGGGGAGACATTCCTTTAGTTGTGAAGCGTCAGAACTGCCTCACACCATCTTCAAGTTTATGTGTTCGAGGAAGCACGGCAAATGCGAAATGCCGGAAACTGGAGTGAGCAATCCCACTTGAGAAGTCCAAATTGAAAGTTAGTGTGTAAGACTTCAGACTTGATCTGAGGAGCATCTCAGTTTTCAGTGCTGAGGAGATGTTGTACGCTGTCCGATTAGTCGGGCGCTTTGATAGGTTTTTTCTACAGCGATGTGTAACGTTTCACGGAAGGTGTGCATAGGTGTTTTGCCATAGCAGTATCTTCCCGAGTGTGGCCGTTGCTGGTTATATTTGGCCAACCACGCGTCCAGATCGGTCTGTAATTCTTCCACCGACCGGTAGAGCTTCTTACGGAAGGCGATGTCGTAGAACTCGTCCTTGATGGTTCGATGGAACCGCTCGCAAATGCCGTTGGTCTGCGGGCTGTTTGCTTTGGTCTTTGAATGATCCACATCCTCGACCGCCAGATAGAACTGATAGGTGTGGTTCTCGGTCTTGCCGCAATACTCGGCACCCCGGTCGGTCAGGATGCGCAGCAGGCTGATGTCGTGCTCGGCAAAGAACGGGATGACGCGGTCGTTGAGCAGGTCGGTCACCGTGACCGCGGTCTTCTCAGTGTAGAGTTTGCAGATCGCCACGCGGGCATAGGTTAAATAGCCTGATCTGACTGGTCCAAATTGATTGTTTGTGCATGATCGGCCTGTGATCCATCGGGATGATGGTTTCTGGCGCTGGCGGGCGATAGCCCAGAGCACTGTAGGGGCGTTTGGTGTTGTAGTTTCTCCTCCATTATTCGATCTGTATTTGGGCTTCGCGTAGGCTGTAGAAGATTTCACCGTTGAGTAGCTCATCCCTGAACCGGCCATTGAAGCTTTCACAGTATCCGTTTCCAGTCCGCAACGATCACTCTCTGCTTGCGATTGAAACCTCTCTGGACTTGACGCTGGTAATACTGCGGACGGCTTGTGATGAGCAGCCTACCGCCGCGCATCTCGATCAGGGCTTCAAGCGCGTTGAGAATTTTATCCCATGGAAGATCAGGCCTTTGGTTGATGCCATCTACCACGACCATGAAGCTCTCACTTGGAGGTACCGCTTCCCAAGCAAGAAGCCTGCGTCGCCACCGATCTGCGCTGCCCGGAGCGTTTTCTGTTTGTTGGGCAAAAACCTCAACGAGAAGGTTTTCAAAGCCTGCAGGATTGACGCCTTCTAGTGCTTCAGCGCTTAGCGCAACCGTAAGCCCCGGAAACTGAACAGCAGCTTCTGCAGTAACCCAGCTTTTTCCAACTCCCTCCGCTCCTAGAACGAGACAGGTCGTTTCCTTGCAATGTCCACCTTCGATCGCTTGTAAATGAGATTCACGCCTTATGGTCGGTGCGTCAGGATTGAGAGGTGCAGTCGGCTGCCCAAGGCGATAGCGAGCTTTCGCTGCTGATGAGAGCGTTGCCTACAACCATTTCTTGTTGGCCTCTATTGCCTGCCTGCCAGAAATCTCTTTGGCGCTAAACTCGGTTTGCAGAGATAACCAGCGAAGTTTCACGGCTTCACTATTCTTCAGGGAAAGTAGCTCACCTTCAATTTCCCTTTCGGTCACTGCGGCTTGTGTTCTGCTCGCGATCCACGCTGGGATGTCGTCTCCGGCATTGGCCAGAACAATGCCAAGCGCGGGCAATTCTTGGTCATTCCAATCTAAGACCAGCGTTGCAATGCCTTGGTTTTCACCATCAGTGGACAGATCTTGCGCAAGTTGGTTTGGCACCGCTACCGTTGCTCCAAGAACCCAGAGGATTTCGGCTTCGGATTTGCGACGGCTAAGATCTGCTATCTTTGTGAGCACTGTCTCTCGCGTAAGCTTCGACGAGTATCTTTTTGCCTCAAAACAAACAGGATTCGCCGGGTTTTCGCCTTGCCCATCTACACCAAACTGAAAGCCGCTTGCTGCTAGACGCATCGGGTTCCCGGATACTCGGGCAAGCACTAGAGCAAGGAGACCCTCAAAGCCATCTTTACCCGTAGCGGGAAGATCAAGAAGTGCAGATTTAAGAGAGGTAAGGTTCATTCGTATTCATGCCTTTAGGTCACAAGCACAATATCTAGCAACGTTTTGCCAGAGAGTCACAGAATGATGACCGAGTTTAACGAAATAAGAGCTGTCTGCCAGCAGCAGAAATTGTTCATGGCTGTCTTGATTGCGCAGCCGGTTTGCACGCGAGCCTGCATAGTGCCCGATGTGAAGCAGCCCCGTGGTGCGGTCACCTGTCAGAATGGTTGGTCGGTTCATTTGCGTTTTCTCATGAAACGGGAGGCGGCGCATCGGGAAGCTCGGAAAACAAAAGGCCGCCCTTACGGCGGCCTCGGAATATGTTTGGTCATCCGGCCACCCTGTCAGCGGGCCAACCACCAAGTCATTGCGATGATCGTAGTGTTTTCCATGGAACACTGACTATCGTCTGCGACGATTGCTGGCCAATCAAATGGTGGAAAGGGCTCGAGGCTGAACTCGGATGCGGTGCAGAACGTTCGCGATCGGGGTCGCTATGCGATGTAAGGACGGCCCAAAACAGTAACTCGACAGATGATGGCAATGCTGCGGTTGTAGCCCTCTTTGCTGCCGTCTGCGGCATTCGCGAGATTGAAGTTTCGCTGAACTCACGGTCACTAAGCAGACCTTAGCTGCGTGCACCGAACTGGAAGTACCTGACGGCAGCAATGTGCAGAGAACGAATTTTGCAGCCTTCATCAAAGAGGGCGGTTTGATAACGGTTTCGCACGTCGTGCAGAACCAATCGATCGCATGGGCCAACTTGACGCTGCCAACTGCATCCGCAGCATCCGGATAGTTCGGTAATGACGGATAGGTCCACGGCTTCGGTAAGTTGCATTAAAATGCGTTGACGTAGTCTGACACGAGCGGGTTTCGGTAAATGCGCTCTTTGCCAGCTTTTGATATAGGTAGGTCCGAAGCCAGCAACAAAAAGCACAAACACTCGACTGCACTGGTCGCCCTTGCAAGCGTCTGGAACTCTCGGTCTGTATTTGTGCGGAGAGCCCGATGCGCCGCATGTCCTCTAAGCCGCATAGCATTCTTGAGATCACTAATCATTCGATCTGATGGTTCTCTTTGAATCGGCCTGCCGTCGAGGAGATCGGATAGAAGCCTCTTGAAACGGGCCTCGTGATCTTCATTACCGACACGCTGGATAGAAGTTGTCAGCCTGCCAGAAAGGTGGCCGTGACCAAGCTCGCTGGCTGCTTGTCGCACAGCGTCAACCATCTGCTGAATATCCTCTCCGCCAACAACAGAAAGGCTTTCTGCACCTGGAATTTGCTCAAGGCACTTGCAGGCATCCAACAATCGCTCGGGCCCGATCGTACCTCTATGCCGCAAGAAAGACATCATAAGTCCATATGATGTTTTCCATTTAGGGGCTCGTTCGATCCAAGCTGCTAAACAATTCGAAAAAGCTATGGCTTCGTCATCGCTATAGCACAGACAGGGACTCCCCCAATTTCCCGTACTATTCAAGTTAGGCTGAAAATCGCTTTGTAGGAAAACTACCTGATGATAATCGAACATCTTTTGGTTTTTGATGGCAGTTTCTATCTCCATGTCATCCATGCTTGAGACGGCGACATTATCCCAGTTTAGCTGGACACCAAGGCAAAATGACAAAAATGAACCGACTAGAAATAGTGTCTCGGTAAAATCATCAATGGGCCTCGGCGTATCAAACCGAACGTCAAATCTGGGACACCATTCGCTCGGGAAGTCGTCGCCAGCGTAGTGTGCAGCGTACCAAACAGACACCTCCACACCGTCGATTTTCGATCGTATAAGGTTGCGGTCTGCCTCTTCATATCTTCGATTACCGCTCAGTCGTGACTTCAAAGTTGAGTTTTCCAGTATGCGGAGCGCATGAGGAACTTCAAAGGAAGCCTGTTTAACCTGCATCCCTACCTTCCACGGGCAATCACCAATAACCGCCATGTTTGAACGAATCCCCAGCGTGTCACATCTCAGTGGTGGCTCGCTATTTTTTGACCTAGAGCCAGGGCCCACCAAGTTTTGAAATAGAGTTACGAACTGGAGATGTTCAGTCAGCAAATTTATCCGCTGTTTCTCGGGGAAATGTAAAAATCCATCAAATGCAGTCAGGTGTGTTTCGATATCTTCTTTTGAGTACTTGAAGAAACCCGGCACGGACCTCCCAGTTTCCTGTTCAACGCAAAGAACTCTTTTCCCGGGGCGCAGTTTTTCAACCATTAATTAATCCATCTTTAAGCCAATTAGGTCTTTGAAGTCCTATTTGCGGGGGCATTTATTCAAGTAGAGAGCCATTGGCACGCTCGGCATGTGATGCTCTGAACTGGACATCAAGAGGAGTCGATTGATGGTGCTGTCGTAAATTCCCCCTTTGGGAAACGCACACTCAATCTTCACGTTACTCCGAAGGAAATCTGTTTGTTCAATTACCTCCTTGTATGCGGAATTGCTCTTTGTAAGGCTTGCCAATAGATGCTGCTCAAAGTTTGGCTTAACACCCGTACGATCCACCTTGGCCAAATAGGAAAAGAGCTTTCCGATCAGAGCGGCATGGGGTCGAGGCAGAGCTTGTCGCCGCCATTCAAGCACTTCCACTGGATTTTGGAGAAGGGGTAACAATGAGTCCCCAAAGGCACTAGCGAGATCGTTGAGGCAGTGTCTAGCCTTCCCTTCGCGCGCCACTATCGTAAACATAAGTTCTCGCCATCGCACAGCACTGTCAGTCACGATTGCCGCCCCGGTTGCTTGGGCGATATACATTGTCATCTCGAAATTCGGTGCGAGCTTCAACAAGTGAAGTTGCCCGTTTTCTTCACCCACCATAGGCGGATCACTTTGTAGCACCGCGTAAGGGTCGCGTTCTTTCATTGCTTCTAATGCACTAAGAACCGCCTCTACATCTTCGTCTGAACAATCCGGCGAGAATTGTTTTATCTGCGCTCGTTGCCCTTCTTCAGAAACTTGGAAGAAACTACGTTTGAACTCTTGTTCGTGCACGGCAAGCATTTCCTCGTCGGCCTCCAATATTGGCCTCAGTACACGTCCCCTTTCCTCCGCAAGATTCATGGTGTGATCCCGCAGATGGTAGTCAAATTCCCAAGGATCAGGAAACAGGTTGACTAAGCCAGCTTCGATCAGCGGCATGAGCTGAATTATCAAAAGTACACTCTTGAGGACTTCTTGCCGATAGGCTTGCGGGCGTTTAACCGGATTAAATTTCTCGTTCAGTGAACGTGGGTTCACAAAGGGGTGTTGAA
Organism: Ruegeria sp. BI11; assembly: GCF_056538005.1. Taxonomy (NCBI): domain Bacteria; kingdom Pseudomonadati; phylum Pseudomonadota; class Alphaproteobacteria; order Rhodobacterales; family Roseobacteraceae; genus Ruegeria; species Ruegeria sp. BI11. The sequence goes on from NZ_JBQFSM010000026.1 coordinate 7,340, forward strand.
TCAGCAATTCATCAAACAGTAGCGAACTCCCAAGTGCAGCCTCTGCGATTTTGCTCGGGTGTAGCATGCCGGTGTAAACAGCCCGCGATGTTCCATCTGGTTTCGGTAACAACGCCAATAGGTCGGTTTCTAATGGCCAAAGTGCTTCGTAAACCGAGTAAATTTTGCTGATTTTCTCGTCAGTTATGGAGCGCCGAACATCTACCCAATCCTGATCCGGTTGAAGTTCCAAGATGTTCTGTATACCCCGGAATAGCGCCTGATTTCGTTCTCGTATGCTCATTTGTCCCCAAACGGGGCGCAAATGGACAGGCTTTCTTTTGCAGCAGTCTCTAAATCGTTTGCCTGAACCACAACCACAAGGCTGAACCGACCGGAGCTTTCCCTTTGGAAGTTCAACTTTCAAGAAATCGCGCTCTTTCTCACCGCGTCCAAATTCGTCCTGATAGGCAACTTCGCCGTTTTCATACTTCACATAGGTTTCACCGCCAAAATGGAACAGTTCATCTGATGGAGGTAAAAGCACCTGTCCGGCAGATTTCCACTCTTTTTTGTTTGTGATCGGATTGGGAAGCCACTCCTTCCGACCAGCAGCAACATATCGAAGGGCACGGGAACGAATGATTTTGTTGATGGACTCTACTTCGCCTGAACTTAATGAGCGGCTTCTTATGAAGGCGTCAGTTCTCAATATCGAGCTGCGAAATCGCCGCGCAAAGGTGCGCTTTTGCGTTGGGTTGCAACCATGATCCTGAGCATACTCAAGGTTCGTCAGTATTAAGCAGTGATTACGATCCAGCGGAAATACTGTTTGCGTTGACTTGAGTTCGATGCCGGGATCTGTTGAATTCTGACAAAGCTTAGAGCAGGGCAGTGCTGCATGGTTGAAAACCGTGACGGGGTGATCGGAAATGATGAACTTGATGTCAGTTTCACTGGCAGAAACGATCTCGCGCACGCCCTCTGCCCAAATAGTACAGTGCATCATACGCAGGGCTTGCATTTCCATCATCAATTCATTTTGGGAAAGCGACGGGTACTGAGTTTGGAGCCAAGACAACCCTTTAGGTGTGCGCAACTTTTGGGAATCTAAGTACTCGAAGAAAGTCGTGAAGTGCTCGTGGCATTTCACCTGGTTTCCGCTGGCAAACGCCCTGACGGCCAGAGCGCCTCGCGTATCCACATCGCCGAATAACTTTCTTTCGATCTCGTCGTTTACCGCCGTTCCAAAAAACGTTGAGTATAAGTCTCTCTTAACGAAGGCACGCGGCGGCGGAGCGTTGTGCAGGTCTTTCTTGAACCCAACTGTGCCATCAGAACGGGTGAACTGCTCAGGCGACAAGTCAAGGTAAGCAAGTGTAGTTTTGCCAGGCTCCCAAAATTCTTTCTGATACCACTCTGGTACGTAGTGATTGTTTCGTGTTTTAGACATGGCACTAAATGTGGTGCTTACGAGAACCAATCACAATAGGTTAAGTTGCATTGATGACTTGCGAAGACCCAAGCAGCTGACTTGTCAAGGAGTTCCCAAGAAACGCGAGAAGGCCTAAGGAAATTCATATATGACGAGTTGGAGTGCAGCGAATGTCGGCTTTCACTCTCAGCGCTTAGAATTTCGCACATGCGGCGAACTTCCGCTTCCCACCCTCCTGAAGGATCGTTTGCGTATGCGGTAGGGTTTTCGTGTATGCAGCAAATGGTCGCTACACCTATGTTCTTATTGTGTTCCTTACAACCCCTATCTGTGCACCTTCGAGGCTGTTGGGCCAAATAGCGCAGCAGGTGATCCTAGCCGTTTTGCAACAAACCACACCGCAAGGGAGACCGACTATGACCGATACCATTATTGCACAGGACGAGCCTGTTTTGGTGGCGATTGACATCGCAAAAGCCCGCCATGAAGTTTTGATCGCTGTTCCCGGCCGAAAGCGCCGTCGCCGTCTGACAGTTCTGAACCAGATGATTTTCCCACTCCGCTCTTTTTAGGTAATTGGAGATGCAGGTCTGGAAGGTTCTCACTGGTTGACCCCCTCGTGGTGAACGACATCTCCGGACCCGTGATGCCGGAACAGGGAGACGTCATCACCCACAACCGGCCTCGTGCACTTTCTGCGCGAGGCCGGCCTGCACTTGGCGGATAGCCGCGTCACACCTTCCGATGGGGTGCGCCACATCCAGCGCCATTTCCCACCAGTGCTTGCGGTTCCACCTGTCGCTGCGTAAAGATGGGGGGCGCGGAGCGATCGGTCTCCAGAAGACTTTCCCTCGTCGTTGCGGCAGGAACATGCACGTCTTGCACGACGCACTGCCCGGAAACGGGTCCGTCCAATTTCATTCCTGCCCGGGCGCTGCCCCGTACTCCCTTCCAACACAGCGCGAACCGGCGTCGGAAACCACCCCTGATATCCCGCTTGCATGTCTTCCTGACGTTGCGTAAACGCAGCACCGTTGCGGGCCTCCCTGTCCTGAAGGTTTTCCTTGCCTGGATCTTGTTTTTGCATTTTTCTGCGCAAGCTTGGCTTCACGTATAAAAAAGACGCTGGTCGCGACCGAGCGACGCCGTGCAAAGGTAAGGAAACAGCGCGAGGACTGGGTCAGATACCGCCTGCCAGCGATCGCAACCCGACCGGAACGTGTTGTCTTCATTGACAAAATCTCTGTCAAAACGAACCTGACCCGTCAGCGTGGATGGTCACAACGGGGCGCGCGGCTGGTGATGGATATGCCCTTTGGACCTTGGGGAACGCAGACCTTCATCGCAGGCCTCGGCGCTGACGCACTGATTACACCTTGGGTCATCAAGGGCGCGATGGGTGGCGAAGCTTTTACCGCTTACATTGAGCAGGTGTTGATACCAGAACTGGAACCGGGCATCATCGTCATCCTGCACAACCTGGCCACGCACAAGAATACCGCAGCCGCCAAAGCCATGCGTGAAGCTGGGTGTTGGTTCTTGTTCCTGCCGCCATACAGCCCCGACTTGAACCCGATCGAGATGGCCTTCTCAAAGCTGAAAGCGCACCTGCGAAGGATCGGCGCGCGAACCTGCACGGACATGTTCCACGCTCTCACAGAAATCTGCGACCTCTATAAGCCAGAAGAATACTGGAACTACTTCAAGGCTGCCGGATATGTCTCAGCTTAAAGATCGGGCGCTTTAAACCACTTTTTCCCATAGGTCCGCAAACACCAACCGCAGCCTCGTTCAATCAGGTTAGTTGCATTCCGCAAGGGCATCTAACCTTAAGTCTATATTTCCTGCCCATATTCTATTCGGTATTCACCTATTTGGTACCATGATATGGTTATCAGTGTGGCGTCACACCTGGTAAGCCTGTGCATATCACG
>NZ_JBQFSM010000027.1:0-6713 GCF_056538005.1 Ruegeria sp. BI11
GTCCCCCGACCTGATCAGCCGGGTCACCGATGCCGTGCTGGACGAGGTCCGCGAATGGCAGAGCCGGGCGCTGGATCGGATGTATCCCATCGTCATCTTCGATGCGCTCAGGGTCAAATCTGCGATGCCGACAGCTGCATGGTCAAGGACAAGGCCGTCTACGTGGCCCTTGGCGTTACCCGGGAGGGCGTGCGCGAGGTTCTGGGGCTGTGGATCGCCGACAACGACGGGGCCAAATTCTGGCTCTCGGTGATGACCGAACTGAAGAACCGGGGCGTCCAGGACATCCTGACCGCCATCGTCGACGGGCTCAAAGGCTTTCCAGAGGCCATCACCGCCGATGAGTTGGACGCCTTCGAGGAAAAATGGGCTGGGAAATACGCCTCCATCGCCCCCGCTTGGCGGCGGGCGTGGCAGGAAGTGATCCCGTTCTTTGACTTCGATCCGGCGATCCGAAAGATCATTTACACCACGAACGCCATTGAGAACCTGAACCGAGTGATCCGGAAATCCATCAAAACCCGTGGTTCATTCCCGACCGAGCAGGCCGCAACCAAGCTGATCTACCTGGCGATCAGGAACTTCGAGAAAGGAGGCAGGAATGTCCGCGAATGGTTTGCCGCCTGCAACCAAGTCGCTATAATGTTCGAGGAGCGCTTCAATGCGTGAACATATCTGAAACCCGCATGGGCCAGGCCAGATACACAGAGTTCATGACACTCCTGGCAAATCTGACTCAGCGCGGAATATGGACAAGTCCAAACTTGAAGCCGGGACCGTGGTCATCCTTGATAACCTCGCGACCCATCGCAATGAGGAGGCTGCCAAAGCTCTGCGTGCGCATGGCTGCTAGTTCCTATTTCTGCCGCCGTATTCACCAAACCTCAATCCCATCGAAATGGCTTGCGCCAAACTCAAAGCTCACCTTGGGCGCATCGGGCAAGAACCTTCACCCAAATGTTCAACGCCATAGCCGAAATCTGTGACCTTTTCACACCACAGGAAAGCTGGAATTACCTCAAGGCCACCGGATATGCGTCAGGTTAAAGGCGAAAGACATTAATACATTCGCGAGCAGACCCGGCCACGGGCGCCCGCGTTCAATTGGGTGTGAGGGCAGCGGGGACTGCGCAAACGTCTCGCAGCCGGAACAGGCTCTTCGGGGTCGAATGATGTGGTTTGCAACGAACTGGACCGGCACATATTCCAGCTCTTCGGTCACATCCTCTCCCAGCGTCTTCAGTGACCCGCCACAATGGGTGCATTCTTCAACCTGTGACAGGATCTGCTCCTGCCGACCCAGATGTTGGGGCGACGGTTTGCGACTGTGTTGCCGGGATAGCTTGCCTTCCTCTGGCTGGGTGACAGGGCTGGCTTGTGTCTCCGCTGCTGCCGTAATCTGCTCGTCCTTTTCGAAGGTCAGATTGGGCTGATCCAGGTACTCCGATTTTGAGCCGAACGGATGCCGGTTATGACCCGCCAACTGATGCGGGCGCTTCTCTATCAGCAACGCCTGAGATTTGACCTCAGCCGCTAGCAGCGTATTGGTGCGGCGCAGCTCAGAAGGTCATCAGACCCGATATTGAGGCCATTTAACACCGCCGATGCTTATACTGGATCAGTGAGGTCAGGTGAATCCTGAGAGAGATCAAACACCTGTGTTTATTGGCCTATCCCGTGCTCAGGGGTCGCCAGATCTTTTGCGGCATGCGCCAGTCGAACCCTTCTAGTAACATTAACAACTTGGTCGGGTGTCACGCTGATCTTGCCATCCTTTGCAGCAGGCCAGACAAACCGGGCCTTCTCTCCAACCGCTTGGAGAACAGACAGGCCCCTTGCTGATCCCACCAGATAATCTTCACCAGATCGCCACGACGGTTCCGGAAGACAAACAGATGACCGCTATAGGAATCTTCCGACAGCACTTTCTCCGCCTGTGCTGCCAGCGTATTGAACACCCGCCGCATGCTCGTCACGCCTGCCGCCAATCAAACCCGTGTATTTCTCGGCGCCTGGATCAATGAAGGATCTCTTTGAGCAGTCGCGCCAGAACATCGGGATCGGCCTCGGCGCTGATTCTGTACCCACCTGCCAGTTCAATCTCGATCAGGCCAGAGGACACTGATTCAATATTGGCCAGCATAGGATCAACAGACCCAAGGGTATCAGAACCAATCTTAACCGGCAAAAAGACCAGCTACGCCGATGCGTCGATCACGTCTGGGATAAATCGCGGGTCTTTCAGCCGATTGAAAATCAGATTGGCATTCACCGATTAACGTCGTGCAACCTGGGCTATAGAAACGCCCGACATAGATGCCTGATGGTGGACACTTAGACCCTCTCTATTGAACGCGTAAGTCAGACTGGCCGGACGGACACGAAAGAGTTGCGCTGCTCTCACCAGCAACTGCACCCTCAGACACAATCTCAACCAAACCAAGACCCGCGTGACTCGCAGTAATGCCGTTATTGCCCCTCACAACAACACCAGTCGTTGGAAAATTAATCACACCATCCTCATAATGACGGCCATAATACCATAATCGCCACCCGTCACAGCTCCAGTGCTTGTAATCGAAATCTCGCCATCACTATCAAGTCGTGTAAACATACCGTCATAGGACGTGCCCGTTACATCCGCTGCGGCCACCGTAATGGACCCATTCTCACGATGACACATAGCAATATCATCATAAGCCCCGGTAACAGCGCCTGTCGAGGTGACTGAAATCGAGTCATCGCCGTCACGGTCCGCAAAAACACCGTCTCTTCCCGCTGCGATGGTACCCGTCGCAGACACAGTTACATCCCCACTGCCCTCGGAAACAGCTGCAATTCCGTGTCCGCCCGCATATATGGAGCCATTGGTCTCGACAGTCACCGAACCACCATCACTCGAAACGCGTATATGCCGTCAGATTCAGCCTCTTGGGTCGTAATGGTGCCCTGCAAATGCGCCACAACCGCTGTGCCCGATGTTGTGTTGTCACCTTCGGCTTGTAATTCCGCATGTATCTCCGCAGCAAAGCTACCCTCGGTAGAGATATTCCCAGTCACCGCCCCCGCGCCGGACGCCACGTCGCCATCACCAGTGGCATAGGAGGACGTTAAAATCTCCTCTGCTTCCGCCGTGGTGATGGAAAACAGTTCACTCTCGCTGTTGGTTGTGTCGCTGAAAATGGTTATAGAACCCTTGGTGCATTCAAGTGCCCACATTGTCGCCGATGGTAAAACGTATCCCCGCCACATATTCCGCAGGAGCGACATTCCCAGCGATCTCGTTCACATGAAGCGTGGTGTAGCTGCCATCCTCAATTTCCGCTAGAATGCCATCAATAAAGCCTACCAAGCACCACAGGCTCAGAGCGTCCCGGAGGAGGACATACGGAACTGGATGCCGGGATAATCCCATTCATCGCGAAGCACCGTTTCCGTGAACTGCCAGAAGAATGTCTCGTCGGACCAGAGTTCGGTCGCGGAATGCGGGAAACCCAACCGGTTACCGGCCACGATGGCAAGAACCTCGAAGCCGCTATCAGAAAGCCCCTGCTCAACTGCCAGCCTGTGTCCCATCAGCGTGAGCCACATAAAAGCAATGTCGGGAACATTGACCCACGTACGGCGGCGGGCAACACGCAGAACACGGGCGCTCTGGAAAATATCTGCTCTGTAGCTCTCGCTGATTTCGCAAACAGGCGAGCCCGAAAGTACGTTATGCTGCGCCCGGGAGACCTCAAGGTCCAGCAGATCGATACAGGTGTTGCGCATGGTCTCGTTGAGAGTGCCATCTCCGTACAGTCTTGAAAGCGTCTTATTCGAACCGATCATTGTCCTTCCTCCTCCTACCACACTTTGCATGGTGATGAGGCACGAACCCAACCGTGCCATACCAGATTTCGGCAGTTCTGTTTTCCGAAACAGCCGTTGCAGAACGGTCCTTCGAGGTTTTGCCGTAAATTTCTTTGAAGGCCGCTTAGGTTGAGCATGCGGGTCGATTATCGTGCCAATTGCGCGAACTGCTGAATTGGAGAAAACCCGGGCATGAATTGGCCTTTTTGGGTCATGTTGACCAGATCAATCCCAGCCAGAGTGGATGTCGCTGAATCAAAAGACTTAAAACCCAACATCGGTCTGATCCGATGTTTGACGAACTGTGATTTCCGCATCGGGATTCTCCGCGTTGCCTGCCGGGCATACTACGGGAAAATTCTCACTTCCGCCGGTTCGGTTTCAGGGAAGCAGGTCGACGCTTCAGTGAGAAATCGCCGACGTGGTGATCATGTCCATACTCGGGAACGCAAGTTTACGTGAGGGCACCGTAGGGAAATCCCTTATGGATACTTATCTTGAAGTTCGGTAGAATCTATAATGCAACAAATGGAGTAATATAGTGCTTTTGGAGAACCTTGAGAATGCAATTGTGAGTAGAACGTTAAGTTTCGAGGCCAGATTAGTGTTGCTTTGCCAAAATCTAGGATTCGATCATGCATGTTATGCTCATTTGAATTTGAGAGCTGACATTATCTCGGGATTTTCCACTTGCCCTCCCCTATCGGTGTCAGAGTACATATCCCGGAAGTTACATAAAAACGACCCTGTCATCCAAAATGGCTTGGATTTCTCCGAGCCGGTTGACTGGGTGAAGTTCAAGAGCAATCCAAGCTACCGTACTTTCTTTGAGTTTCTGAAAGAAAAAGGCCTTGGGGAAAACGGTATCACGATACCGATCAAGGAGTCCCGATTTGAGACTGGCTTGCTAAGTGTAACTAAGACTTGCAGTGAAGCGGTATGGGCAGATACCGTAAAAAAAACCTTATTCGAACTGCGCAAAGAGGCAGAAAGTGTTCATCAAATGGCACTAACACTCAGTCCTATGAAAGTATTAGAATGATGTAACCTCGCAATGATTCCCCCGGTGAAGTGGTCCGCCGTTATGTTTAGGAAAACGGAGGATTCACGTTCGAAAACAAGCGACACAAACCCGTGGAAATTGTCACGAAGCTACGGCAGGTTGAGGTGCTTGTCGGGCAGGGAATGGCGCGGGTCGATGCGACCCGCAATGTCCGCATAACTGAGTAGACTTATTACACTGAGCAGACCTATTACCGCTGGCGCAAGCAGTATGGCGGTATGGGAACCGACCAACTGAGAAACCTCAAACGGCTCCAGAAGGAGAACGAGCGGCTGAGAAAGGCCGTGTCTGATTTGACACTGGGCAAGCTGATCTTGGCGGAGGCTGCAAAGGGAAACTTCTGAGCCCCGCGCGTCGCCGGACCTGTATAGATCACGCGCGAAGCAAGTTCCGGATCTCGGAACGTCATGATTGTCGGGTGCTGAGGCAGCATCAATCCACGCAACGCAAGCTGCCGAGGGGCCGGGCTGACGAAGGCAGATTGGTCGCGGACATGATCGAACTGGCTCGTCAGTATGGCCGATACGGTTACCGCCGGGTCGCGGCATTGCTGAGAGATGCGGGCTGGCAAATCAACGACAAGCGTGTGGAACGTTTGTGGCGTCGTGAGGGGCTGAAAGTGCCAATGAAACAACCGAAGAAGGGGCGGCTCTGGCTAAAGGATGGTTCATGCGTCCGGTTGCGCCCCGAGCGACGTAACCATGTCTGGAGCTATGATTTCGTTTATTGTCGCACAAATGATGGAAAGGTGTTTCGCACGTTGAACATCCTCGACGAACACAGCCGGGAATGCCTGATGATCAAAGTGAAGCGCAAGCTGAACTCTGGCGATGTGATTGATGCCTTGAGCGACCTGTTCATCCTGCGTGGCGTGCCTGCCTACATCCGGTCCGACAATGGCCCAGAGTTCATTGCTCAGGCGGTTCAAGACTGGATTGCAGCTGTCGGGGCTAAGACGGCTTACATCCAACCAGGAAGTCCATGGGAAAATGGATGCTGCGAAAGTTTCAACGCCCGTTTCAGAGATGAGTTCTTAAACGGGGAGATCTTCTACAGCCTGCGCGAAGCACAAATCCTGATCGAAAATGGAGGAAACACTACAACACCAAACGACCGCATAGTGCTCTGGGCTATCGCCCACCTGCGCCGGAAACCGTCGTCCCGATGGACCAAAGGTCAGTCATGCACGAGCAATCAAACTGGACCACTTCAGTGGGGCCGATCAGCGGCAGATACAGGAACCAGTACCCATGCGCGCGCAGAGTACTGACAGCTCCTCCACTACGATGGGTCGCGAGGTTATCAAGGATGACCACGGTCCCGGGTTCGAGTTCGGGTACCAGAATTCGGTTACCAAAACATGTTGGATGTAGTTCGCGAAAGCTTTTCCATCCATCGCGCCCTTGATGACCCATGGAGCGACCAGAGCATCCTGTGTCAAACCTGCAATGAATGTCTGTGTGACCCAGCGGCCAAAGGGAGTATTCATCTCTAGGCGCTGACCGCAAGGAGCGCGGCCCCGCAAGCGGGACAGATTTGTTTTCACAGAGATTTCGTCGATGTCAGGCTGTACCCGCATGGCAGGCATGCGGTGTTTGGTCCATTCCGTGCGCAGCCGCTTTACGCGGGCGCGTTTACGCTCGGTCGCGACCATTGTCTTTTTTGTATGTGAATCCAAGCTTGCGGAGAAACCACCCAATGGAAGATGGCTGGGCACCGGGCGGGAACCGTCTGATCGCTCATGCGCCGGCGGGCCGCTGGAACACACAGACATTCATTGCCGGATTGCGACACAACA
>NZ_JBQFSM010000028.1:0-2500 GCF_056538005.1 Ruegeria sp. BI11
TTGGTTGCGGGAGTAGGATTTGAACCTACGACCTTCAGGTTATGAGCCTGACGAGCTACCGGGCTGCTCCATCCCGCGACACTTTTGGTGGGCCTATTGCCTGTTTGGCTATTTGAGGCCGGGTAGTGTTTTTTTCATCGATAGAGAGACTGTTTGTTGGGCTTTTTCTAGGTTTGGCGGTGACCTACTCTCCCGGGGCTTAAGCCCAAGTACCATTGGCGCGGCAGTGCTTAACTTCCGGGTTCGGGATGGGACCGGGTGTTTCACTTGCGCTATGACCACCAAACCGAGGAAAAGCCCACGTCGCGACTTTGCGGAGCAAAGCGCGACGTGCAGGAGGCAGCGTATTCGCGAAGCGGATGCGCGTTCCTGCACGGTTGTTATGTCAATCAACATCGCGGCTAGGTGCTGCGACGCTGTCCATGGTCAAGGTCAGTGTATGCTTTTGGTGATTTGTCTTTCTGTTACTGGATCAAATCAAGCCTATCGGGCGATTAGTACCGGTCAACTGAACGCATTACTGCGCTTACATCTCCGGCCTATTGACGTGGTGGTCTTCCACGGCCCTCAGGGAGACCTTGTTTTGAGGGGGGCTTCCCGCTTAGATGCCTTCAGCGGTTATCCTGTCCGATCATAGCTACCCAGCACTGCCGTTGGCACGACAACTGGTCCACCAGTGGATCGTTCACCCCGGTCCTCTCGTACTAGGGGCAACTCCTCTCAAGTCTCCTACACCCACGGCAGATAGGGACCGAACTGTCTCACGACGTTCTAAACCCAGCTCACGTACCTCTTTAAACGGCGAACAGCCGTACCCTTGGGACCTGCTCCAGCCCCAGGATGAGATGAGCCGACATCGAGGTGCCAAACACTGCCGTCGATATGGACTCTTGGGCAGTATCAGCCTGTTATCCCCGGCGTACCTTTTATCCGTTGAGCGATGGCCCTTCCACTCGGGACCACCGGATCACTATGGCCGTCTTTCGACTCTGCTCGACTTGTCAGTCTTGCAGTCAGGCTGGCTTCTGCCATTGCACTCAACGAGCGATTTCCGACCGCTCTGAGCCAACCTTCGCGCGCCTCCGTTACGCTTTAGGAGGCGACCGCCCCAGTCAAACTACCCGCCACGCAGGGTCCCGGATCCGGATAACGGACCGCGGTTAGACATCAAGAGTGCGAAGGGTGGTATCTCAAGGGAGGCTCCACGGATACTTGCGTTTCCGCTTCAAAGCCTACCACCTATCCTGCACATCACAATCCTGATGCCAGTGCGAAGCTGTAGTAAAGGTGCACGGGGTCTTTCCGTCTAACCGCGGGAAGCCTGCATCTTGACAGGCAATTCAATTTCGCTGAGTCGATGTTGGAGACAGCGGGGAAGTCGTTACGCCATTCGTGCAGGTCGGAACTTACCCGACAAGGAATTTCGCTACCTTAGGACCGTTATAGTTACGGCCGCCGTTTACCTGGGCTTCAATTCAAGGCTCTCACCTCTCCTTTTAACCTTCAGGCACCGGGCAGGCGTCAGACCCTATACGTCGTCTTGCGACTTCGCAGAGCCCTGTGTTTTTAATAAACAGTCGCCACCCCCTGGTTTGTGCCCCCAGCCCCTAGTTGCCTAGGAACCGGGCCTCCTTCTCGCGAACTTACGGAGGTATTTTGCCGAGTTCCTTCAACATCGTTCTCTCAAGCGCCTTGGTATGCTCTACCAGTCCACCTGTGTCGGTTTAGGGTACGGTCTGATGGAGGGCTATTTCCAGGAACTGCTCAGCAGCCCAACCAATCCGATAAGGTTGAACTACACCTGCAATCCGTCACATCCTCCTGGCCTAGGAATATTAACCTAGTTCCCATCGCCTACGCCTTTCGGCCTCGGCTTAGGGGCCGGCTTACCCTGCTCAGATTAGCTTTAAGCAGGAACCCTTGGACTTTCGGCGAGAGTGTCTCTCACACTCTTTGTCGCTACTCATGTCATCATTCTCACTAGTGATCTCTCCACCGGATCCCTCACAGGCCGGCTTCATCGAAAGAACTCGATCCGTCATTACACCCAAGAGGATGCAAATACGGATGAGTTCTATGTCACACTACGCTCTGCTACCATGCCTTACGGCATCCTAAGCTTCGGCTCATGGCTTGAGCCCCGTTACATCTTCGCCGCAGGACAACTTATTTAGACCAGTGAGCTGTTACGCTATCTTTAAAGGATGGCTGCTTCTAAGCCAACCTCCTGGTTGTTTTGGTCGTCCCACCTGCTTTCCCACTTAGCCATGAATTGGGGGCCTTAGCTGTAGGTCAGGGTTGTTTCCCTCTCCACTACGGACGTTAGCATCCGCAGTGTGTCTGCCATCTAGTACTCCCGGGTATTCGGAGTTTGGTTAGGATCAGTAAGCCTGTGGGGCCCCATTACCCATCCAGTGCTCTACCCCCCGGGGTATTCGGATGACGCTCTACCTAAATAGATTTCGCAGAGAACCAGCTATCTCCGAGTTTGATTGGCCTT
>NZ_JBQFSM010000029.1:0-5699 GCF_056538005.1 Ruegeria sp. BI11
TTTCTGCATGTTTTGCAGATATGTCACATGGGGTGATGAAGGTGTTTTGTTTCGAATTGGCGCGGGACGTTGGTTTGGAAAGTCGCTAATGAGGCGCGGATCAAAAAAGCGATAAATTGACGTGAAGATTCGAGCGGTCCCCTTGCGGCGGAAAAGCCTGTTGGCGTTGGTGTGTTTGGTTGTGACGGGCATGGCGCAGGCGCAGTCTGTGTCGACCTATGGCACGCCCGGTCTGCTTGAGATTCCGACCGCCGAGATGTTCGATGACGGCGCGCTGGTGTTTACCGCTGCGGGGTTGCGCAATAGCGGGCGGGCGACGATGACGTTTCAGATGCTGCCCTGGGTGCATGGCAGTTTCCGCTATGCGGTGATCGACAGGCTGGATGGCCCGGACAGCACCCGGTATGACCGCAGCTTCGACCTCCATTTCCGGTTGCGCGAGGAAAGCAGGCACAGCCCGGCCATTGTGATGGGGCTGCGCGATTTTGGTGGCACCGGTATTTATGCCGCCGAGTATTTCGTGGCGACAAAAACCTTTCGCGACCGGTTCAAGCTGACCGGTGGCATCGGCTGGGGCCGTGTGGCGGGACGCGGCGCGTTTTCGAACCCGCTCGGCGTGTTCGGCGACCGGTTTGACACCCGGCCGGAACCAAATTCGAACGGTCAGGGCGGAGAGCTGGAATTCGGCAACTGGTTCCGCGGCGATGCTGCCCTGTTTGGGGGCGCCAGCTGGCAATACAATGACCGGCTGACTTTTCTGGCTGAGTATTCCCCCGATCTGTACAGCCAGGAAGCCGTCAACGACAGTTTCCGGGTCAGATCCCCGATCAATGTCGGGGTCCAGTACCGGTTCGACAACGGATCACAGCTGACCACGTCCTATCTGTATGGCAACACGCTGGGGCTGACCTTCAGCTATTTCATCGACCCGCGCAAATCGGTGGTGCCGGGCGGGCAGGGTGCCGCGCCACCGCCGCTGCGACCCAGATCGCAGGCCGCCACGGACCGGGCCCCCGGCGACATCCGGTCCCGGATGCAGACCGCGCTGGAACAGGAAGGGCTGCGGCTGGTCTATCTGTCGGGAACAGGCGATACGGTTCAGGTCGGGGTCGAGAACACCACCTATGGCCAGGCCGCCCAGGCGCTGGGGCGCACCGCCCGCGTGCTGGCCAACGAAGAACCCGCCCAGACCGAACATTTCGACATCGCGCTGATGTCGAACGGCGTGCCGCTGAGCGCGGTGCGTGTCAATCGCGACGACCTTTACGAGCTGGAACACGACCCCGACAATGCCTGGCGCAGCTTTGCCCGGGCCGAGGTATCGGACACGCTGCCGCTGGTGCAGGGCGGTGTCCTGACTGATGCTTACCCGCATTTTTCCTACCGGTTCGGGCCCTATCTGAACTTTTCCTTCTTCGACCCTGACGACCCGCTGCGATACGAGGTAGGGGCGGCGCTGGGGCTGGATTATACGCTCTCACCCGGCTTTACCCTGTCGACCGGGCTGCGACTGCCGATCCTCAGCACGCTGGATGACAGCACCCGGGTCTCGGATTCGCCGCTGCCGCATGTGCGCTCGGACTGGGCCATCTATGCCCGCGAATCCAATCTGCGCATCGAGCATATGACCGGCGAGTACCTGTGGCGTCCGGGCAAGAACCTCTATGCCCGCACCACGCTGGGCTATCTTGAGACCATGTTTGGCGGGCTCTCGGGTGAGCTGCTGTGGTATCCCACCAACAGCCGCCTGGCGCTGGGGGTCGAGGCCAATTATGTGGCGCAACGCGATTTCGACGTGCTGTTTGGCTTTCAGGACTATTCCGTCGCCACCGGGCACGTCTCGGCTTATTACGATCTGCCCGGCGAGTATCACGCGCAGGTCGATGTCGGGCGTTATCTGGCGGGCGATTTTGGCGCCACCTTCAGTCTGGACCGCGAGTTCAACAACGGCTTCAAGGTGGGCGCGTTCTTTACCCTGACCAATGTCAGCTCGGAAGAATTCGGCGAAGGTTCGTTCGACAAGGGCATCCGGCTGGAAATCCCCGTATCATGGCTGACCGGGCGCCCGTCGCGCAACAAGATCGCCCAGACCATCCGACCCGTCCTGCGCGACGGCGGCGCGCGGCTGCATGTGCGCAACCGGCTTTATGGCGTCACCCGCGAGGCACGGGCCCAGGACCTGTCCCGCGGCTGGGGGAGGTTCTGGCGATGAAGGCTCTACGACGCCCTGCCCCGTTGGCGCTGCTTGCCTTGTTGCTGATCTCCTGCGGCGAAGCGCAGGAAGATGTCGACCTGCTCAAGGGTGCGCTGTTTCCCAACGCGCCCCGGTTCCACCCGCGCGCCGAAGCGCTGGCCGCGCGCCGCCCGATTCCGCCCCGGCTTGAGGTCGGCTTCCCGTCACGCGATCTGGCTGGGGTCATGTTGCTTGAGACCGAGCGCGCCGGGGTGCAGACCTGGCTGACCGCAGATGGCGCCACTATCACGCTGGATCAGGGCCTGCTGACCTCGGCCAAGGGTTTTGGCGGCGGCCTGGCCGGATCGGATGTCAGCCAGAGCGCTGCGCTGATCCTGAGCGGTGGTTCGGGCCAGACCGAGCGGTTCCACAGCTTTCTCAACGGCAATGACGAGATCGAGCTGCACGCCTATCACTGCCGGATCACCACGCTGGGATCTGAACCGGTTGTGTTGCAGGGCACGCCCGTGGCGGCGCAAAAGCGACAAGAGGACTGCTATGGGGTGGCCGAACGCTTCACCAACATTTACTGGGTGCAGGACAGCACCGGCCGCATCGTCCAGTCCTCGCAATGGACCGGCGATTTCCTGGGCAACATGGTCATAAAGGTGGTGCCCGATGAGAGTTAAGATTTTGAACAGCGGAGGCCAGCGCGTGCGCCATATTCCCCTTCTCCTGAGTGCATTGGCCCTGAGCGGCCTGATCGCCGGATGCTCGACCATCTATCGCAGCCCGTCGGTGAGCGCAGGCGTGTCGGATGCCGGCAAGGTCCGCGTCGTGCCGGTCACGCCCGAGACCGTGCTGGTGGCCAACCGCTCGTCTTATGCGCCCAAAACCCTGCCCTCGGTGTTCGAACTGTCGGCAGGATCAGGATCCAGCACCAGCCTGCGCGGCACCGGTCCGCTGCCAGAGGCGCCTTCGACCCAGGACGGATCGCGCGCCGGGCTGCAGCTGGATCCGCCACCGCAGGTCAACCCCGGCCCCTATACCATCGGCATCGGCGACGTGCTGGTGCTGTCGACCCCCTCGACGCAGGGCACCGCCGGAGAGCTTTCGGGCCTGCTGGCCGCGCAGAACAGCCGCAACGGCTATACCGTGCAGGATGACGGGTCGATCAACATCCCCGATGTCGGCCGCGTACGCCTGGTCGGCCTGACCGTGGACGAGGCCGAGGCGCTGCTGTTCCAGCGCCTGGTGGAAAACCAGATCGACCCCACCTTCAGCCTCGAGATCGCCGAGTTCAATTCCCGCCGCGTCTCGGTCGGCGGTGCCGTCGGCCAGCCCGGCATTCAGCCCATCACCTTGACCCAGCTGACCCTGGGCGAGGCGCTGTCGGCCGCCGGATCGGTCTCGGTCAGCGATATCGACAACTCCTCGGTCCGGATCTACCGCGACGGGCAGATGTATCAGATCCCGCTGGAAGATCTGTATGCGCGCACCGCGCTGCAGAACCTCAACCTGATCGCCGATGACTCGGTCTTTGTCGATACCGACTATGATCTGGACCGCGCCGAGCGCTTCTTTGCCCAGCAGATCGCCCTGCGTGAGACCGTGCTGGAAGGCCGCCAGACCGCCCTGCAAGAGCTGAACGTGGCCGTCACCCTGCGCCGCGACGATCTGGAGGAACGCCGCAGCAACTTTGTTCAATCCATCGAACTGGACGCGGTCGACCGTGATTACGTCTATCTGTCTGGCGAGGTCCGCACCCAGGGCCGCTATGCCCTGCCGTTCAACCACACCGCCACCCTGGCCGATGCGCTGTTCGACACCGGCGGCGGCATCGCTAAGGAAACCGGCGACGCCTCCGAGGTCTACGTGCTGCGCGCCGCAACCGACGCCCGCGAGTTTGGCGCCGTCACCGCCTGGCATCTCGACATCCGCAACGCCGCCCAGCTGACCCTGGCCGCGCAATTCCAGCTGCGCTCGAACGACATCATCTTCATCGCGGAAAACCCGGTCACAAAATGGGGCCGCACCATCAGCCAGATCACACCCTCACTCGTAACGACACCAGTCAATGCCGCGATAAATTAAAACAGCCAACCCGCACACCGCCATCGCACGCAAACACCACAAGCGCGCGATGGTCCCGTGCCGGATCATGGCCTTCCTTTCTTTCAAAAGCTTATCAGACACCAAAAACAGGATTATGGTCGCAGCGGGCGTGCCGACCCTGGCTACACAAGGAACCACAATATGAAGATCGCGATTGCCGGGATTGGGTATGTTGGCCTGTCTAACGCAGTGCTGCTGGCGCAAAACCACGACGTGGTTGCCCTGGATGTGTCGGCCGACCGCGTGGACATGCTTAATCGGCGCGAAAGCCCGATCCAGGATGCCGGGATCATCGATTTCCTGACCAACCGCACCCTGAACCTGACCGCCACCACCGATCCCGAAGCCGCGTTTGGCGGCGCGGATTTTATCGTTGTGGCCACCCCGACCAACTATGATCCCCGCAGCAATTATTTCGACACCAGCTCGGTCGATACGGTGATCGAACAGGTCACCAGGCTGAACCCCGATGCGGTCATCGTGATCAAATCCACCATCCCCGTGGGCTTTGTCACCGATGCCCGCGCGCGGTTTGACACCGGAAACGTGATCTTCTCGCCAGAATTCCTGCGCGAGGGTCAGGCCCTGCACGACAACCTGCATCCCAGCCGGATCATCGTCGGCGAACGCTCTGACCGAGCCAAAGTCTTTGCCGATCTGCTGCTGGAAGGGGCGGTGTCCAAGGATGCGCCGGTGCTGTTCACCGACCCCGACGAGGCCGAGGCGATCAAGCTGTTCGCCAATACCTACCTTGCCATGCGCGTGGCCTTTTTCAACGAGCTCGACAGCTATTCGCTGGCCGGCGGCATGGATTCACGCCAGATCATCGAAGGCGTCAGCCTCGATCCGCGCATCGGCGCGCATTACAACAACCCCTCGTTCGGTTATGGCGGCTATTGCCTGCCCAAGGACACCAAACAGCTGCTGGCCAATTACAACCATGTGCCGCAGAACCTGATCCGCGCCATCGTCGATGCCAATCGCACACGCAAGGATTTCCTCAGCGATCAGATTCTGATGAAAGGGCCCAAAACGGTCGGCATCTACCGGCTGGTCATGAAGGATGGCAGCGATAATTTCCGCCAGAGCTCGGTTCAGGGCATCATGAAGCGGATCAAGGCCAAAGGCATCCAGGTCATCGTCTATGAACCGGTGCTGGCTGAGGAGCATTTCTTTCATTCACCGGTGATCCGCGATCTCGACGCCTTCAAACAGCAGGCCGACCTGATCGTCGCCAACCGGCTCGCGGACGAGATCCGCGATGTCAGCGACAAAGTCTTCACACGCGACCTGTTCCAGGCAGATTGACCCCGGCAAAAAAGGTTTAAAGACTAAAAAAACCGCCGCCCGAACCCTGCGCGTCTCGCCACGCACCGAGCTAAGTACAACCACACCGCCCACCAACAAAAAA
>NZ_JBQFSM010000030.1:0-5635 GCF_056538005.1 Ruegeria sp. BI11
CCGATGATATGCCCACACCGCATAGGCGATGATTTCGCGGGGAAAACGGAAGCCCTTCAGCCGCGGCAATGAGGTCGGTATGATCATGGTAGCGCGCTATCCGAGAAGGACAACGCGATCAACTTGGCAATGCCCTTTGTCGTGGTTTTCCCATGGTCCAGCAAAGCCATCTATGAAGTCTATGCTCTCCCATTTCGACAGGATCTTATTGGAAAATGGAATCAAGTAGTGTTTTAGGACTTCGTGTTTTGCGAGACTTTGCTCTCTTCCTTCGTACCAGAGCGCTTCCTTCATGTCAGTTATGTCAGTGCATGTGCTTCGGGATAGGCACGTCAGAATTGCCGGGTTTCCGGGTCCGCCATCCAATATCCCTCATGGTTGTTCAATCCGTGGATCCACAGTTCGTGCTGACGCGGGGTATAGCGGGGCACGTGTCAACCCTCTTCGTCACATCGTTGAGCGCTCTCCCAAGTTTGAGAATGAAGAAATGGTATCCACAGCAATTCGCTGAACTGGCAGGCTAAACTGCCCACCAATTTCAATGGTGCTTAGCCATCCAAAAAGTTTGCGACAGAGCCATCAATGGGTCCTGAGACTAAACATTCAGATAGTAATCACGTATCCATCCAACTGGGCCAAATCCTTTCCTGGATCTATTTCCCCAGCGTTTAATATCCTTGGCGACAAGGTCAACAGGATTAGGCGTGCCATGAAATACGAGTATTGAACAAGAATTGCTTGGGCGCTTTGGTTTAAATAGAAGTCCCAATGGGAATATAAAGACGCAATGCCGACGAAAACTCTTAATATAACATTCAGGCCAGAATGTTTTTCGGTAAGCAAATCGATTTATAAAAGTTTGATCGTTGTTTGCAAACGCCCAAGACTTCTCCTTGATCATCTGAAATATGTCGAAAATATGGTGCTGCTCACCCGCAAAAAAACCAAAAACTGAAGAGTTGCTACCTCGATCGCGCCTAAATTTCAGAGGCAAAAGTCGCTCCGATAACATCGGTGTCCACTCACGAATGATCCACAATCCACGATGCTTTTGTACTCTTTCAATCAACGGAAAGAGCGAATTAAGTATCATAACATCCAGATCAAGAAACAGAACCAAATCTTCATCATCAAACATTCCACGGCGAAAAATCTCTAGCTTCGGCCAACAGCCTCCACGATTAACAAACTCACCGAAACTGTCTAGTTCCAAGATTTTGACTTCTATCTCGTTGTGAATTCCATCAGAATCATCTGTAATACACACAAAATCGAAATCACACGACACATTCCCCCTAACCTTTTGATACAATGTGTTGACATCTTGTGGGGAGTACAAATCTCCCCACTTGCAGCAACAAACTTTTACTTTGGACATGGCAGCTCCAGATGACTTGTTGATGGCAAGGTCACCTGATCTTGCCTGCCCATCAAGCTGGGTGTGTCAACCAGCGGAATGCTACGGTCTCGTAAGGCTCGAAATGTGGGTGGGTCGAGCTTTGAATGGCCGTATCCTGATCCGAAGCCCCAGTTTTTAAGCATCGCGGTCAGTCCTGTCGAGCCGTTTTTTGTTTGCTTTAGCTGTTAGGTTTGCTGTCAAGCACATGACGGTGGTGCTCGCAGTCGGCGGATGGTGGTGAGAATGGCGAGGACCATAGCACCAGTCATCGCGATCTCGGCCAGTTGGAAGGTAATGGTGCGGGTGTGACGCACAACCCGGGCACCGATTTTGATGAGTTTGAGCTGCAGGCTCGTCAGCGACCAGTTGGCCATGGCTTCGGGCAGTTCAATGCAGCTCAGAAAGGTGCCTAGATTGTAGGTCAGCGCGTGCAATTGCAGCCGCACCTCATTGTCGTGGAACCGCTTGATCCTGGTCTGCGATGGTCGTCCCACCGGCCGGGTCAGACGGTGCGCGATTTTTTCTCTTAGCACGGCATTAGCGGGCAGCCGGATCGCGTAGAAATAACCCGCTTCCTCAAGGCGTTCATAGACCATGGGAATGGCGAAGGCAGCATCGGCCCTGAAAAAGCGCATGAGGTCACGTCTGGCATAACGGGCGATCACCGGGTCCAGGATTTCTCGCCAGCGATCTGCGCTCTGGACATTTCCGCTGCGCAGGGCGCAGCGTTCGAGCATCCCGAACTGGTTGAACAGAAACAACGGGTGGTAACACTTGCAGTTGAAATGGCCATTCCAGGCCGCGCCTTCCTGCTCACCGTGGGTGGGGCTGACCGAACTGTCCATATCCAGAACGATGTACTTCAATGCGTTGCGGTCATGAAAGCGGTCGATCCATTCGCCGCTCAGATCGGCAAGCGCGGTCCGATTCTCGGGAAGGGCCAGCGTCTCGGTCTCAAACCGTCCATCTGCGAGGCCGAGGCCGCCTGCGTCACGACAGCCCTGCCGCCCACAACCTGACGCATGACAGGATCAAGGGCTAGACGGTCGGCGTCATTGACATCCTCGTATCCAGCCAGACGCCCGAACACCGATTGCCGGAACAGTCCGTCGAGCCGATGGGCGGTGTTCTAGCCGCGACGGATATCGCAAAGCGCCGCTGCTGCCAGATCAGATAGCTCGAGCGCGTCATCCAACTCACGTATCACCAGCAGACCCCCATCCGAACTGAGTTGCGTCCCCTGAAACTCCAGCCGCACGCGACGGTCAAAATCGATCCGATCTGCCCGGTCTGGAGCCGCACCCTCTGGGTGATCCATTTAAACCTCCCTTTGCAGACATCAACGCTCTGATTTATAAAAATATCAATAACAAGATAGTAAAATCAGGAAGCCACTTGGGGAATGCGGGATAATGATCCTCCCCCGTGAATTTGGTCCGCCGTTATGTTTAGGAAAACGGAGGGTATACGATTGGAAACAAGCGACACAGGTCGGAGGAAATTGTCACGAAGCTACGGCAGGTTGAGGTGCTTGTCGAACATCCATCGCAAGGAACCACGCAGCAAGCCCATGATAAAACACATTCGCTGCCGCAACGCGATCCGCTCTGCCATCCGTGCTTGTGTCGAGCATATGCTCGGTTACGAGAAAGGACTCATGGCGTTCACCATCCGATCAATCGATCACGTTCGCGCCGCAGGCTGCATGACCATGGCCAACCTGAGCTACAGTTTCCACCGTCTCGTGCTCTATGAACGAAGACAGGCGATGGCCTGACGCCGTCCAAAATCAGGAAATGGCCGCTTGTGCACCGCAAATCCGGCCTGAACACCGTTCAGCGACTGCCTGCAACGCAAGACGGACACCAACCGATCACTGTTGCATCAACGTGCCGAAAAATTCTGTGTTAATGAGAGATGTCCAGCTGCTGAAAGCGCTTCCGATAAAGATGCTTACATGATCCACCCTAACAACCAAGATGAAACACAGATCAGTCTTCAAGGGAACCTTTGAAATTCAGGTTTTGAGCCAGACGTTGGAGGTTGAGAGCGATCATTATGGTCACGTTCACCAACCTGACAAGGTTTTGCGTTGCTCGATTTAACCTTGGGGTTATCTGCGGGCAGGCTCTGCTTTGGCTCGAGAGGAAATCCCAGTTATCGGAATGCCGGGCTTTTCTTATTGAGGTGCTGATGTGATTGAGGATTGGAATGGCGCGAGTTGATAAATTTATGAATGCAGTTTTTCACTGATATCAAAAATATGTTTCATCGGGCTTACATTGCGATTTTTCGACGCCTTGGAAATGTAGATGAGGGAAGTAAATGAAGTCCATTTTTTTTGAGGCGGTCGAGACAGGTTACACCAACACCCGTGGCGGGCGGATGACCAAGTATAAAGGGATGGTTGCGAGCTACGCACCGTCTGATCCTCACCCGGTTTTGTCTCTTTCATCTATTTCGAGAAGTATCTCCAACCTAATCTTGGGGTGTGGGATCGCTATTGGTTGCGTTACAAATGCTCTTTCAGGGACATGTACAGCAATATCCGAGGATGTTTACGAATGTAGTGGTGAGGCAGATCCCGACGGGAGCGATCCTGGGTTAAAAGTTGCCACGACAAATGGGGTTACGGTAGCGACTCTCCCTGGTTTTGGGGTGGATACGTCGGATGTTTCATTAATAGATGCCTTCACTCTTACCGCAAGTGGTGGAAACATTACATTCATAGATGGAAACACATCTACCATCATAGGAGGATATGCGGGGAACGCTATCGATGCACGACAATATGGTGATGGTACGATAACTATAACAACAAACGGTGTTGCAATTGGCAACCGTAACGGTGTTTTTGCAGGGTTTGTAGGACATGAAGGTTATGGTTCAATTGAAATTTCCGCAACAGGGGCTGTATCTGGCGAGTTGAATGGAATTTTTGCAAGACACTACGGTAGTGGTTCAATTGGTATCTCGGCAGTTAATTCGACTGGTGGCAATTATGGCGTGGTTTCTTTTTTGTACGGTGATGGTTCAATTAACATAAACGCAACTAACGTGAGCGGTATTTCTGAGGATGGTATTTTTGTGCATCATCATGGTAATGGCTCAATATCGATTAAGACTGCCGGACTAGTCTTGGCGGGCGATAACGGAATTGAAGTTCTCCATGATGGCGAAGGCGAGATTGAAATTTTTGCTCAAGATATAGATGCTGATTCAGATGGAATAAATGTTTCTCTTAATTCTAACGACAGCAGATCAAATATAACGAATACAACGATTGATGTGGATAATGTGGTTTCTGGTGATGACGGTGTTTCTGTTCATAATTTAGGCAATGGATCGATTTCAATTTCAGTTAACGATATAATGGCCAACGATCAGGGTATTGTTTCTGTGCATCGCGGTAATGGCTCAGTTTCAGTTACTGCCAATGATGTGCTGTCTGATAGTGATGGGGTTTTCGTCCGACATTATGGTGATGGACAAATTGATATTAGCACAAATAATGTGAAAACGGATGATGATGGAATATTTGTGATAGCAAATAGTACCTATAATACGGCGAACATCTCAATTAAATCGAACAGTACATTTGGCGGTGGGGATGGTGATGGCGTTTTTGCTCGCCATGACGGTATCGGCGCAATAGAAATAGTAACAAGCGTTGTCACGGGGGGGGATTACGGCATTTCTGCTCGTATTTCGAATGAACAAAATGCTGCTAATATAGTAGTCACAACCAATCAAGTGGCTGGTGGCGATAATGGTGTTGGTGTCCGCCACGAAGGTTTGGGCTCTATAAGTGTAACCGCCGGTGAAGTGACTGGCGGTGATGACGGAATCACTGCACGCGTATACAATGACGAGAGTGTTGGAGATATTGCAGTTGCAGCAACCACTGTTGCCGGCAATGGCGATGATGGCATTGATGTCCGCCACGAAGGTTTGGGCTCCATAAGTGTAACCGCCGGTGAAGTGACTGGCGGTGATGACGGAATCACTGCACGCGTATACAATGACGAGAGTGTTGGAGATATTGCAGTTGTAGCAACCACTGTTGCCGGCAATGGCGATGATGGTATTGATGTCCGTCATTATGGGAATGGTGTGATTGGTATTTCCACGACTGGCATTGTTGTGGGTGGCGATAACGGCATTACTGCGCGTCACGCGGGTCTTGGTTTGGTTTCGATTGTGTCTGAGGGTTCAGTTGCTGGTGAGTCTGGTGCT
>NZ_JBQFSM010000031.1:0-5621 GCF_056538005.1 Ruegeria sp. BI11
GAACTCCCCGTCCCGTCCAGCGTCACAACAACACCTTCCGCAACACTCCGGTCATCCCCTGCATCCGCAACAGGCGCATCATTCGCACCCGATGTTGGAATACCTTCAACAACTGTGGACCAATCACTGACCGGGAACTCATATATAAAGTCGCGATCACATTCAGAATCATTACTGGCCGCGCGCACCCGCACTTCATAAACCACACCAGGCGTCAAATCTGCCCCCTCGTGACCGACATTCGATAAGAAGTCCCCCTCCTGCCGACTTCCAACAACAACAGTTTGCGGAGGAGCTGCAAGATCCCTACGATGAATTACAAATACCCCATTTTCGGCATTGTTGCCATCTGGGCTTATTCGACTAGGATTTACTTGATCAATACCACGCCAGACTTGACCAGATTTTCGATATTGGACGTGAAAACCAGAGCTGCTATCAGAGGTAACATCGCAGCGTGGGTTTTCAGAATAACTCCAACTTACAACAAGCTCTTTTACGCCAGCTAAAACGGTAACATTTGTAGGAGATGCAGGCCGCTCTTGAGCCTTCGCATTTTCTGGAAATGACAACAAAACAACGCAAAGAAGAATATATTGAAATCCTTTGAATATTGACGTCTTTTGTCTCCGCGATATCAGTATAGTATCACCGTGATCGACCTCAAAACAAAACGAAATCAACTTTTGCATTCGACGCTGAAAGCAACACAGAAAAAATTCCCCAGAGATACGAGAGACCAACATTTCACCTTTGAATCTTGGATTATAGACGGGTACATACCGATGGCGATATGATGCGACTTCTTGTTCGCACTCCCGAACACGCTACACACGCGATAAATGATTGAAAATCAACTATGCCGCTTAATGGTATGCAGGCACACATCACTGAAGGCGCGGTTGGACCAAAGGCCGTCGGTCAATTCTAATTGACTTACCTGCTCCCCTTAAAATCCCTCGAATTGAGGATAAGTTCTGGACCCATTAAATTGGTTGCCGTCAATTCGGTTGCACGATTCAAACTTCTGAGTTTCAAAGGGCGCTCAATGAGTAACTTATTCTGGTTGAGCGATCTACAGATGGCGCAACTTCAGCCTTACTTTCCAAAGCACCAATGGCAAGTCGAGGGTAGATGATCGGCGTGTCCTGAGCGGCATTATCTTCATCAACCGCAATAGCTTACGTTGGTGTGATGCCCCGGTGGAGTATGGTCCGTACAAGGCGCCCTACAACCGTTGGAAGCGGTAGAGCGATAAGGCTGTCTTAAACTCGGGTGAAGGCCGGCCTGTCCGCCGAGCATGGTAAATAGAAGACTGTGATGATTAACGCAACCTATCTACAAGTCCATCGAACAGCGACCAGCATGGCCGCCTGATTGGTCGAACCAAGGATGGCATGAACATCAAGCTGCACGTCGTCTGCAAAAGTCCATCCCATCCCGGCTATCTGGGCTCACAGGACATTTTTTATCGGTGCACTCAATGGCGTCGGGCGGATCTATCAGCAGACTTACGTGGACACTTAGTGCAGGGTTGCGAATGCCGAGCTCTACACCACCAAGGCACCGATCACCGCCGCTGAACGGCCGAGCGTCACCATTCCGTGACGAGCATGCTCTGCCGGTGCTGCGGATTATGACAGATCGCGGGACGGAATACTGCGGGCGTGTCGACAAACACGATTTTCAGCTCTTCTTGGCGATCAACAATATCTCCACACGAAAACTCAAGCGAAATCGCCCCAGACCAACGGCATCTACGAGCAGGCTCCACACACAGTGTGTGAAGCCTGCTCCCAGTGAGTGGTGGTAATGGTACCGTCTCTTTAGCTTAGCACCATAGGCCCAGACAAAGTTTCCATCGGAGGGGGGCGGTCAATGGAATGGTACATAACTTGCCATAGGCTATTAATTTATTATTTTAAAGTTCACCTTATTGTAAAATTATCTGGATCAAAAATTGGAATACCCTCGATAGGGCAACGATGAAAAGCTGCGTCAGTAAAAATGAACGTGGTCACCAATACTTTAGCTCCTTTCAGCCGTAGAATCCTGTCTGCATTGACATTTCCTAGGGTCAGGACCCGTTGATTTCCGCGTAGGGTCGTGATTCACGGTTCGAAAACCGAGCGGTGAATATGTCTGATCTTTTCTGGCTAACGGATGCGCAGATGGCGTGTCTTGAGCCTTTCTTTCCGAAGCCCCACGGCAATCCCCGCGTTGATGGCAGGCGAGTGTTGAGCGGCATTATCTTCATCAATCGTAACGGCTTACGACGGCGTGACGCGCCCGCTGCCTATAGCCCATACAAGACGCTCTACAATCGCTGGGAGCGGTGGAGCGATAAGGGCGTCTTCGCCCGGATGATGGCGGGCTTGGCTGCCGAACACGACGAAAAGAAGACTGTCATGATCGACGCGACCTATCTCAAGGCCCGCCGAACAGCGACCAGCATGGGCGTGAAAAAGGGGGCGTCGATCATGATCGTCTTGTGTCCGTGCCTCCAACGGCCAATCCTTACATGATCCGAGCGAACACACCTATGTTGCTCCACCGCTTCCATCGGTTGTAAATCGTCTTTGGTGGCCCATATTTGCGAGGTGCATCAGACCACCGCAACTTATTGCGGTTTATAAAGATAATCCAGCTCAGAACACGCCGGTCATCAACCTTCGGCTTGCCATCGCTCTTCGGAAAGTAAGGCTGAAGGCGATCCATTTGTTCGTCAGTCAGCCAGAATAGATTGCTCATTACACATCCCTGAAACTCAGGGGTTTGAATCACGCAGTCGGGATCACGGAAACCAATTTAATGAGTCCAGAACCTAGAGGCGTTCTATGGTATCCTGGGCATCTCTTTTTCAGCATGGCGAGTTTTCGCACGACATTTGTCAACCGGTAAATCAGGGTGTCGCGATTGTTGTTCATGAAGCGGGCTCCCTATGACCTGGTATTTTTATCAGTCCGCATTGACGTCATGGTTTCTCGGCAGAAAGATCGACGGTTTGGTAGCCTTAACCGAGAAAATCAAATTGCAGCGAGAGTACTTCCTTGCCGGTTTCGCAATGGGATCCTGAGCATAGCCTCCACGCACGGATATCGGGTTGTACTGCCCTTGCACTTCATAGGTTCTGTCAGTGTGTAATGGACTATGTCATTTGTTCTTTCGATGGAAATGGTTTCCGAAACCGGGACTGCCGACTTTTGACATGGCGCGTTTGAAGGGCTGCGCAGTTCTCCCGCAGAGTGTATTTACTTGCACGAGAAATTTCGGAGGATATCCCATTTCACACCCGCCCCCCAATCCTGTAAGAAACTTCTTCGCCCAGTTTCTGGCTAGCCCGGGCGAAACGGGCCTGCACGACTTCCATATTAACCTGCTGGCCCTAGAACTCACACGAGCGCAGTTTAATGTACTTTCGAATCCGCCTTTATTCGAGCCATGCGAGCGATACAAGTCGGATATTGCTATGGCTCAACGCGTCTTGAAGGTCTGTCGCTGCGCGCAATGGCGTAAGCATGCGCAATCTGAGCTGCCGTATCTCTGGCTGACACTCTTGGGACATCGTCTTGCGGTCGAACGCGGACTTGCCTTTCGTAGTATACCCGCTCTGACTTATATTGCCTCTGCGCGGCTTGATCTGCCATTAAAGGAAACCAAGTCCTGGGACGAGGACACGCTCATCTGGCGTTACACGGAAACAGAACTACGCGACGAATGGGACTATGCTGGCATTGAATTTCGATATCCCAGATGTTCTTGACCGCTCGAACTGGCATGAAGCGACCGCGGGCATCGCCAAGCTTCATGCAAAGATTAGTTTTTAAACACTAGCAGTTTGCAACTCAATTCCCAGCTGCACAAATAGCAAATACCCTTACAATTCCTGCTCTTCGAGCATTTTTAACAAAAATGCTCGACACAAAACTATAATCCGCTATAGAAATTATTCATAGTCAAAGGTTAAAATACAGATAGCTAAACTTCAAATAGTGCAAGAACTTTATGATCTTTCAAAATTTTTTTTATTCTGAGCGTTTGTTTTACTAGGTTGTAATGCGAAGCTCCAGTGGAATTTGTTTTACATTTTATCTCAACTGCACCAAATGATCCCTGGTTAAACTTTAAACCAATCGCAGTTGCGTTGTATGTTGGCCAAAATATAAATGACCTCTTATTTATTTGTCCACGAACAGCTTCTAAAGAGTGCTTTGTATCTTCAAGCTCTTGAAGGCTCGGCTTGCTAGCCGGAGAAAAAAATATATCCTCCCTCCATCTAGCCGAAAAACAGCAAAATGCAGTTAAGGCTCCGAGGGAAAACTCAGGATATACCGGAGCATTTACTTTCACTGACTTATCAGTGCTCTCTAAAATATAGAAGGTTCGATTCGTCACATACATCCCCACTTCAAAATGATACAGACTTTTATTTACAGCGCCGTGTAGAATAGAATAGATATAATCTATCTCTGGCGGTGAAACCGAACCTGAAGAAAATAAATTGTCGAGATATGATGTCGCAACAAATTGGTGAGCATTCATTGATTTTCTAATCCACCCTGCATTTTCAAGATGCTTCAAAGCTCTAAATGTTGCAGATCGCGAAAATTCCAGCTTTGGGTGCAAATCATCCAAAGAAATTGGACCAAATCGCAAGACAGCTTCATACACTACTAAGGGTTTTGGCACAGCGTAGGATGCGGTTTCTTTCTCTACGACCTCCTCAAGCCTAACTGCATCCAAACACCAATTTGACCCTAACATGTTTTAGCACCCGTTGAGTTATTTTAATAGCTTCAGAAGAGTCAAAGAGCATAGCCTTTTTCTGCTCTTTGCTCACACACAGATCAACTAATGCACAGCGCTGACATCACGTACAATTTCACCATGTCGGAAAATGATATGTGCCAATAAATGGAATGCAGAGTGTGCCCTGCCGTGATACGATAGAGATGGGATTTAAATCCGGCGAATACGGTGGCAAGATCGGAAACTTGGTGTTGCACCCAATCGATGAGGCTCTTTACGCACCTTCGGCTAACGCAGTTGCTGCTAAAAGTGACGTTCACACGGTCGTGGCCGCGCTTCGTTGGGCTTAGCAGCTATGTATGTGAAGTGCATTGCCAACTTAATCATCGAAGGATGCAGGTTTCGGATGCTTGGAGTTTTCAGGCGGTCATTTCGGCAACATAGCAGTCCCAAAGGTCGAAGGCATCGGTTCTGGAGTTACGGTATGAGACGGTGGAGAGTTGATAGCGGCGGGAGCGAAAGACGGTGTTGATCTGATCGTGAGCAATAAGGAGTCTTGGCGACTTAAAGCGTCCCGTGAGCTTTTCTCGCTTTCGAGTGGATCTGTGTGATCCTTCGATCCAATGGTTCAGCCTTTTGTGTGCTCGGTGATCCGCACTCGGCGCAAGATCGCGGACTGGCTTGAGATAGCTTCGCAACTCGGCGGACCCCATGTTGTGATCACAGATAAGTTGCGAAGGCATTGCCAAGTTGATCGCGTTGTCCTTCTCGGATAGCGCGGTACCATGATCATACCGACCTCATTGCCGCGGCTGAAGGGCTTCCGTTTTCCCCGCGAAATCATCGCCTATGCGGTGTGGGCATATCATCGG
>NZ_JBQFSM010000032.1:0-5355 GCF_056538005.1 Ruegeria sp. BI11
CGGTGGTTGTGGTCCCGCGTCTGTCTGCGAAACGAACCTTTCCAAGACTGCTCATTGATAGTTTGAGCAACGCGGCAAAAGCCGTCTCTACGATTTTCTGGCACAGAAAGATAATAAGGAAACGCGCCCCGTGGGACGCGTTTCAATGTGGTGCAGTCGAATGCTTGTTAACGGCTCGACCACGAATTCTGAATGTGTATGCAGGTTAATTGCTCATTCCCAAGAATGCAACGCAGCATTTTGGTGCCGGAGCAGATTTTCGTAAGCTGCGTCTTTGATTTAATCAAGGAACACACAATGCGCCTGGGTCTTGATATTGGCACAAATTCCATCGGCTGGTGGCTTTATGCGACCGACGGCAATCGCATAACCGAAGTGATCGACGGGGGTGTCCGGGTTTTCTCGGATGGTCGTGACCCGAAGTCCGGAGCATCTCTCGCTGTTGACCGGCGTGTAGCCCGTTCTATGCGACGCAGGCGCGACCGCTATCTGCGTCGTCGTGCGGCACTCATGCGCAAACTGTCAGAGGCTGGATTGATGCCGGCCGACGCCGAGGCTGCCAAGACGCTTGAGGTGTTGGACCCATACGAATTGCGCGCCCAGGGGTTGGATGCGGCACTTCCGCTCACACATTTGGGCCGGGCGCTTTTTCACCTCAATCAGAGACGTGGCTTCAAGTCGAACCGCAAGACCGACCGGGGCGATAATGAAAGTGGTAAGATCAGGGACGCTACCGCGCGGCTGGATCAGGCGATGATGATCAAGGGTGCTCGGACCTACGGTGAGTTCCTTCATATGCGCCGCCGCGATAAACCGAAAAAGCCGGATGACGAACAAAAACCGAATAAAGATGGAACGCGGCTTGACGATCGTCGCACCAAATCTGTTCGCACCCGATTGAGCGTTGCTCGGCGGGATAATTCGGAGAAAGAAGAGGCGGGTTATGATTTTTACCCGGACCGACGACATTTGGAAGAGGAGTTCAACAAGCTCTGGGATGCGCAAATGGCCTATCATCCTGATGTGTTGACGGATGATCTGGGAAACGCACTCTTTGAGACGATATTCCATCAGCGTCCTTTGAAAGAGCCGGAAATCGGGCTGTGTCTTTTTTCCGGTCAGCACGATGTTCCATCCGACGAAAGGCGGCTCCCCAAGGCACACCCATTGACCCAGTGGCGCGTGATCTATGAAACGGTGAACAACCTGCGTGTCACAGCCGATGGGCGCGAGAAACGGCCACTGACACCGAAACAGCGCGATCAAATCATTCATGCACTGGACAACAGGAAGGCGACAAAATCACCAACATCCATGAAATTGACGTTTGCTGCGCTTGGCAAAGTCATTAAGCTCGCACCACATGAGCGCTTCACATTGGAAGCTGCGGCACGTGACGCTATTGCCTGTGACCCGGTGCGGGCCAGCCTCAGCCACCCCGACCGGTTTGGACCGAAGTGGTCAGAACTGAATCTGGACGCGCAGTGGGAGGTGATCAGGCGTATTCGCGCGGTGCAGAGTAATGCAGATCACGAAGATCTGGTTGCGTGGTTGATCGAAACCCATGGATTGGATGAGGATTATGCTTCGGCCACCGCAACCGCTCCACTGCCGGATGGATATGGACGGCTTGGAGAAACCGCTTCACGGAAAATTCTGGACGCGTTGGAAGCTGGTGTAGTGACGTATAATCAGGCTGTTGAAGCCTGCGGCTGGCATCATTCAGATCACCGTACAGGTGAGGTTCTGGATCAATTACCATATTATGGAGCCATCCTTGAGCGGCACGTGATCCCTGGTTCAGGAAAGCCTGAGGATGACGACATTGTACGTTTTGGACGGATCACCAATCCCACCGTGCATATCGGTCTCAACCAACTGCGGCGGTTGGTGAACAAAATCATCACTGTCTACGGAAAACCCGATCAGATCGTGGTGGAACTGGCCCGGGAACTGAAGCAATCCGACAAGCAGAAAAAGGACGCCCAGAAACGCATCAAAGAGAATACCGATGCTGCGCGCAAGCGCAGTGAGAAGCTTGCAGAGCTTGGCCAGCCGGATACAGGCGCCAATCGGATGCTGTTGCGCCTATATGAGGAGCTTGGTCCGGCAATCGGCCCGCGCTGTTGCCCTTACACAGGTAACCCGATCTGTGTCACCATGCTCTTTGACGGCTCCTGTGATGTGGACCATATCCTGCCCTATTCCCGCACGCTGGATGACAGCTTTGCCAACCGGACTCTGTGTTTGCGCAAAGCCAATCGGGAGAAAACAAACAAAAACCCATGGGAGGTCTGGGGCCGAACGCCACAATGGGACAAGATCGCCGCCAATCTCAAGAATCTGCCAGACAATAAGCGTTGGCGCTTTACACCGGACGCGATGGAACGGTTCGAAGGTGAAAACAGCTTTCTTGACCGGGCACTGGTCGACACGCAATACCTGTCCCGCATTGCCAGAACCTATCTGGATGCTCTTTATACCGAAGGTGGTCATGTCTGGGTTGTGCCCGGTCGGCTGACCGAGATGTTGCGGCGGCATTGGGGCCTGAACAGTCTGTTGCCGGATCATAACAAGGGCACGGCCAAAGCCAAGAATCGCACAGATCACCGCCATCATGCCATTGATGCGGCGGTCATCGCTGCGACTGATCGCGGTCTGATCAAGCAGATCAGCGATGCGGCCAAGCGCGACGAAGGGGATGGTTTGAGCGCCGAGGAGGTAGCGAGAACGACCCCCGAACCCTGGGAGGGCTTTCGCACGGATATTGGCATCCAACTGGGCAAGATTGTGGTCAGCCACCGCGCCGATCATGGGCGCATCGATCCTGCGGCGAAAAAGCAGGGACGAGACAGCACCACCGGTCGACTCCACAATGATACTGCTTATGGTATTTTGGACGAGCAAAGAGTGGTTAGCCGCACACCGCTCCTGTCGCTGAAAGCTGGTGATATTGCTGTGACATCAAAGGGTAAGAACATCCGCGACCCTCATTTGCAGAAACTCCTCTCCGAGGCCACTGTGGGCAAGGAGGTGCCAAAAGACATCGAAGCCGCGCTGGCCGAGTTTGCCGCGTCAGAGCGCCTTTCGAACGGCAAGTACAACCCCTACCGGGGTATCCGTCATGTCCGTTTGATCGAAAGCCTGCAATCTTCCGCACGTGTAGAGATCAAAGATGGGGCGGGGGAACCATACAAGGCTTACAAAGGTGACAGCAATCACTGTTACGAAATCTGGAGGATGCCGGACGGCAAACCCAAGGCTCAGGTCATTACAACCTTTGAGGCTCATGGTGCTATTGTTTCCCGCCCGCACCCGGCAGCAAAGCGCCTCCTGCGAATATTCAAACGGGATATGGTGGCCATTGAACGGGATGGGAAAACGTTGATCTGCTATGTTCAGAAATTCGATCCTGCCAACGGCATCTTTCTCGCGCCCCACATTGAATCGAATGCGGATGCGCGAAATCGTGACAGAAATGACGATTTCCGGCTTATTCAAATGAGTACGAGTTCAATTCTCAAGGCACGCCTTCGCCGGGTTTTTGTCGATGAAATGGGCCAGTTGCGAGATCCTCGGCTGACCCGTTTGATGGGCTGAGTCTCCTCTCAAACCTATGCGAGCGCGATTTTGGATCAGATTATTGACATAGCAACCGATGGACGACACTTGTCGCGGCTACGCGGGTTTTTGATGGTCTCAGAGGCTGGCGCTGAAATTGGACGCACTCCTCTCGATCAAATCGCGGGTGTTATCGTGCATGCACATGGCACAACATGGTCCACGTCGCTCCTGACCGAACTGGCCGACCGAGGCGTGCCGGTGGTGTTATGCGGGTCCAATCATGCGCCTCGATCCGTGCTCATGCCTCTGGAAGGGCACCATGCGCAAGGTGGCCGGATACGAGCCCAGTGGCAGGCCAGGTTACCCCTGACGAAACAGGCCTGGAAACAGGTAATCATCGCGAAAGTGGAAATGCAGGCAGCCGCCTTGGAGGCGATGAGTGAATCCGGCGCCCCGCTGCGTATGATGGTCCGCAAGATCACCTCGGGCGATAGCACCAATATCGAAGCACAAGCAGCCCGCCATTATTGGCCTCGTATAATGGGTGGGGAATTCCGGCGCGATACAAATGCCTCTGACGTGAATGCGTTGCTCAATTATGGCTATACCGTACTGCGCGCCGCCACAGCACGGGCCGTGGTGGCCGCTGGGCTGCACCCATCCATCGGAATTCACCACTCGAACAGAGGCAATGCATTTGCCCTTGCCGATGATCTCATGGAACCCTTTCGTCCATTGGTGGATTGTGCTGCCCGGCATTTCTCAATCGAAAATGGAACACAGGTCGATACTGCGGCAAAACAGGCCTTGGCACGCCTGATCGCAACAGATCTACCGCTCGGTGATGGCGTGACACCGGTCTCTGTCGCGCTCACTAAACTGGCCACCTCGCTGGGACAGAGTTTCGAAACCGGAAAACTGGTGCTGCTTCTCCCCAATCCACCGGACGCTCTCACATTGGCAGGGCTCGGAAGATGACCCGTAAGCCCGACATCCTCTCAGGATACCGCCTCATGTGGATGCTTGTGATGTTTGACCTTCCCACCGACACTAAACCGCAACGCAAAGCGGCGACGAAGTTTCGGAACTTCTTGCTGGATGAGGGCTTCGAGCGAAGCCAGTTTTCTGTCTATGCCCGCTTCGTCAATAGCAAGGAAGCGTTTCACACAAGAGTCAACCGAATAGAGCAATCCTTGCCTTCTTCCGGCGGCGTCCAGATACTCAACTTCACCGACCGGCAATATCGTGATATTGTACATTTCTCAGATCAGGGCCGCAGAGGCCCTCGGAAAAACCCTCAGCAACTGGCTCTATTTTGACGGGTTCGTCTTGGAATACTACAACCGCCTCTCGGAGAAGTTCTTGCAAAAATAAGAACTTCTCCGGGAGGCAATTTTAGCCATTCAGAATTCGAGGCCAGCCGCAACTGGCGGCGGCGGCGGCCCGTTTCCCGGTGCATTTTAGCCATTCAGAATTCGAAGTCCAGCCGCAACTGATTTGACGAATGGCATTGTTGACGTTACATTTTAGCCATTCAGAATTCGAGGTCCCACCGCTACGGTATTAGCGTCGTTTACGAGGCCACCCGACCCGGACATACGGCTCAGGCAAAAAATTCAAGTAGTGTTGTGCGACCCTGAAAATCGTCTACTGAACCTTTCGCACGTATTGTGACCCGGTCCTGATGATTGCAATCCCGTCGCACATAATCTGATTACAGTCGCAGACAATGTGAGTTTGGCGCCTCGGATAGACGCAAATAATTCGAGCGAAAAATCGCGATGTTTGCAA
>NZ_JBQFSM010000033.1:0-4492 GCF_056538005.1 Ruegeria sp. BI11
GTTGAGTTGGGTGGAAAGATGGTTGATTTTGCTGGGTGGGAGATGCCTGTACAGTATCCTTTGGGGATCATGGGAGAGCATAAGCAGTGTCGTGAGAAGGCGGCGGTGTTTGATGTGTCTCATATGGGTCAGGTGATCCTGCGCGGTGAGAATGTGGGCGAGAAGCTTGAGGCGATCTGCCCGCAGGCCTATGCGACGCTGAAGGAAGGCAAGGCGCGGTATGGGTTTTTTACCAACCCTGAAGGCGGGATCATGGACGACTTGATCGTGTCGAATGCGGGCGATCATTTCTTTGTAGTGGTGAATGCGGCGCTGCGTCATCAGGACATTCCGCACATGCAGGCCAATCTGGACGGCGTCGAAGTGACCGAGATCTTCAATCGCGCGCTGGTGGCGGTGCAGGGTCCTGCAGCGGAAAACGTGGTGGGCGAACTGTGTCCTGCCGCCCGCGATCTAAAGTTCATGGAAACCACGATTGCCGATATCAACGGTGTCGAATGCCGCATCTCACGCCTGGGCTATACCGGTGAGGACGGGTATGAGATCTCGATCCCCGAAGACAAGGCGATTGAGATCACCAAGGCCTTCCTGGCGCATGAGGATTGCGAACCGGCGGGTCTGGGCGCGCGCGACAGCCTGCGGCTGGAGGCGGGTCTGTGCCTCTATGGCAATGACATCGACCAGAGCACTTCGCCGATTGAGGCCAGCCTTGGCTGGGCCATTCAGAAACGCCGCAAGGAAGAAGGCGGCTTTCCGGGTGCAGATCGCGTACAAAAGGAACTGGCCGAAGGTCCGGCGCGCAAGCTGGTGGGCATCAAGCCCGAAGGTCGCGCCCCCGCGCGTCAGGGCGTCGAAGTGCAATGCGCCGAGGGCAATACCATCGGCCAGATCACCTCGGGCAGCTTTGGCCCCACGGTCGGTGGACCGGTGGCGATGGGCTATGTGTCCGCAGGTCACGGCGAGCCGGGCGAGAAGGTGAACCTGATCATCCGGGGCAAGGCGCAACCGGCCGAGATCGTGGCGCTGCCCTTCGTCAAACAGAATTACAAGCGTTGAAGTCAGGAGAGAGAAGACATGGCAACCTATTATTCCGAAGAGCATGAATGGCTGACCGTCGAAGGGGACACGGCCACTCTGGGCATCACAGCACACGCGGCCGAGCAGCTGGGTGAAGTGGTGTTCGTCGAGCAGCAGGAAGCGGGCGACGAATTCGAAAAAGGCGGCGAGATCGGCGTGATCGAATCCGTCAAGGCCGCGTCCGAGCTGTACGCGCCGGTCGATGGCGAGATCACCGAGGTGAACGAAGCGCTGGCCGACAACCCCGGATCGCTGAACGAAGACCCCGAGGGCGAGGCCTGGATCTACAAGATCAAGATCGCGGATGCCGCGCAGCTGGAAGACCTGATGGACGAGGCCGGCTACAAGTCTTTCATCGGCTAAACCAACTTCGGAGCCCTGTCCTTGGGGCTCCCCGCTTCACCAGGGGCTTCCGATTTGGGGCTCCGCCCGTTCGGGCCTGAACCTGTCCACTGGACAGATTCCGGGACGGCCCTCATCCCCCGCCGGAGGCACCTGCCTGCCCGGCCGGACCTGACCTATTCGACAGGAGCGCTGCAATGGCCTTCAAACTGACCGATTACGAAGCCTATGACTTCGCCAACCGCCGCCACATCGGCCCGTCGCCCACCGAGATGCGCGACATGCTCAAGGTGATCGGCTTCAAGACGCTGGACCAGCTGATCGACGCCACCGTTCCGCCGGCGATCCGGCAGAAGGAACCGCTGGACTGGGGTCCGGCGATGACCGAGCGGGATGCGCTTTTCCACATGAAGCAGGTGGCCAGCAAGAACAAGGTTCTGACCTCGCTGATCGGTCAGGGTTACTATGGCACCACCACGCCGGCGCCGATCCTGCGCAACATTCTGGAAAACCCGGCCTGGTACACCGCCTACACCCCCTATCAGCCCGAGATCAGCCAGGGCCGTCTTGAGGCGCTGTTGAACTTCCAGACCATGGTCAGCGACCTGACCGGGCTGGACGTGGCCAATGCCTCGCTGCTGGACGAAGCCACAGCTGCTGCCGAAGCCATGGCAATGGCCAAGCGCGGTGGCCGATCCAAAGCCAATAACGCGGCCTTCTTTGTCGACAAGAACTGCCACCCGCAAACCATCGCGGTGATCAAAACCCGCGCCGAGCCTCTGGGCATCGACGTGCAGGTTGCCGATCCCGATACGCTGGATGCGGGCGCCGTCTTTGGTGCGATCTTCCAGTATCCGGGCACGCATGGCCATGTGCGCGACTTCACCGCCGAGATCGCGGCGCTGCATGAACATAAAGCCATCGCCATCGTCGCCGCCGACATCCTTTCGCTGGCGCTGCTGAAGTCGCCCGGCGAGATGGGCGCGGATATCGCCATCGGCTCGACCCAGCGCTTTGGCGTGCCGATGGGCTATGGCGGTCCGCACGCCGCGTATATGGCGACCACCGACAAGCTGAAGCGGTCGATGCCGGGCCGGATCATCGGTGTCAGCATCGACAGCCGCGGCAACAAGGCCTACCGCCTGTCGCTGCAGACCCGCGAACAGCATATCCGGCGTGAGAAAGCCAACTCGAACGTCTGCACTGCGCAGGCGCTGCTGGCGGTGATTGCGTCGATGTATGCGGTCTATCACGGCCCCGACGGCATCAAGGCCATCGCGCAATCAGTGCATCGCAAGACCTCGCGTCTGGCCGCCGGTCTGGAAGAGGCAGGCTTTGCTGTCGAGCCCGAGGTGTTCTTCGACACCATCACGGTTGAGGTCGGCCACCTGCAGAACGTGGTGATGGAGGCCGCCGTGGCCCGTGGCGTCAACCTGCGCAAGGTGGGCGATACAAAGGTGGGCATCAGCCTGGACGAACAGACCCGCCCCGAGACCATCGAGGCCGTCTGGGGTGCCTTCGGCATCGACAAGAAGGATGACAGCAAGAAGAACCGCGCATATCGCCTGCCGGATTACGCGCTGCGCGAAAGTGCCTATCTGACGCACCCGATCTTCCATCAGAACCGGGCCGAGGCCGAGATCACGCGCTATATGCGTCGTCTGGCCGACCGCGACCTGGCGCTGGACCGGGCGATGATCCCGCTGGGGTCCTGCACCATGAAGCTGAACGCGACGATCGAGATGATCCCGGTCACCTGGCCCGAGTTCGGCAACCTGCACCCGTTCTGCCCCGAAGATCAGGCGCAGGGCTATCATGAGATGATTGCCGATCTGAACGACAAGCTGTGCCAGATCACCGGCTATGACGCGATCAGCCAGCAGCCCAACTCGGGCGCGCAGGGCGAATATGCCGGC
The DNA here is from genome assembly GCF_056538005.1 of Ruegeria sp. BI11. Taxonomy (NCBI): domain Bacteria; kingdom Pseudomonadati; phylum Pseudomonadota; class Alphaproteobacteria; order Rhodobacterales; family Roseobacteraceae; genus Ruegeria; species Ruegeria sp. BI11. The sequence goes on from NZ_JBQFSM010000033.1 coordinate 3,336, forward strand.
CTGCTGACCATCCGCAACTATCACGCTTCGCGTGGTGAAGGGCACCGCAATGTCTGCCTGATCCCGACCTCGGCGCACGGCACCAACCCGGCCTCAGCACAGATGGTGGGCTATCAGGTTGTGCCGGTACAGGCGGATGAGAAGGGCAACATCGATGTCGCCGACTTCCGCGCCAAGGCGGAAAAGCACTCGGACCATCTGGCTGCCTGCATGATCACCTACCCCTCGACCCATGGCGTGTTCGAGACCACCGTGCAGGAGGTCTGCCAGATCACTCATGATCACGGCGGTCAGGTCTATATCGATGGTGCCAACATGAACGCCATGGTCGGCCTGTCGCGCCCGGGTGACATTGGCGGCGACGTCAGCCACCTGAACCTGCACAAGACCTTCTGCATCCCGCATGGCGGCGGCGGCCCCGGCATGGGTCCGATCGGCGTCAAGGCGCATCTGGAACCCTATCTGCCTGGCCACCCCGAGCTGAACCAGGCCATCGGCCCGGTCTCGGCGGCGCCCTTCGGCTCGCCCTCGATCCTGCCGGTCAGCTGGGCCTATGTGCTGCTGATGGGTGGCGCCGGTCTGACCCAAGCGACCAAGGTGGCGATCCTGAACGCCAACTACATCGCGGCGCGTTTGAGCGAGGCCTATCCGATCCTCTACACCTCGGAAACGGGCCGGGTGGCGCATGAATGCATCCTCGACACCCGACCCTTGGATGAGGCGGCCCATGTCAGCGTTGACGACATCGCCAAGCGTCTGGTCGATTCAGGCTTCCACGCGCCGACCATGTCCTGGCCGGTGGCGGGGACGCTGATGGTCGAGCCCACGGAATCGGAACCCATGGCCGAACTCGACCGCTTCTGCGATGCCATGCTCTCGATCCGGGCCGAGGCACAGGAGATCATCGACGGCAAGATCGACGCGGAAAACAACCCGCTGAAAAACGCCCCCCACACGGTGCGCGATCTGGTCGGCGACTGGGACCGGCCCTACAGCCGCGAACAGGCCTGCTTCCCTCCGGGCTCCATGGGTGTCGACAAATACTGGTCCCCCGTCAACCGCGTCGACAACGCATACGGTGACCGAAACCTCGTCTGCACATGCCCTCCAATGGACGCATACCAAGAAGCAGCTGAGTAAAAGGAACACCCCCCGCC
>NZ_JBQFSM010000034.1:0-3924 GCF_056538005.1 Ruegeria sp. BI11
AGTTAGGAGTGTCGATCAATGACAAGCATTCAGGAAAAGATCATCAAGCCGAAGCTGGGACTGCTGGAACTGGCCAAGCAGCTCGGCAGTGCCAGTCAGGCCTGTAAGGTGATGGGCTATAGCCGGGACAGCTTCTACCGGTTCAAGGAATTGTATGAACAGGGCGGCGAAGAGGCGCTGATGGATCTCAGCCGCAAGAAGCCGATCGTGAAGAACCGGGTGCCGGAGCATGTCGAGCGCGCGGTGATCGCCTTGGCGATTGAAAACCCGGCCCTGGGGCAGGAACGCGCCAGTTGGGAGCTTCAGCAGAAAGGCATCATGGTATCGTCCTCGGGCGTTCTTCGATCTGGCAGCGGAACGCCCTTGAGACGATGAAGAAGCGATTGAAGGCGCTGGAAGCGCGCGCTGCCTAGGAGGGCATTCTGCTGACTGAGGAACAGATGGCAGCGTTGGAAAAGGCCAAGGCTCAGAAGGAGTCCCATGGCGAAATCAAGAGCCATCATCCCGGCTATCTTGGTTCTCAGGATACCTATTATGTGGGTTCGATGAAAGGTGTGGGCCGGATTTACCAGCAGACCTTCGTTGACACCTATGCCCGCGTGGCGATTTGTAAACTCTACACCGAGAAAACAGCGATCACCGCAGCAGACCTTCCGCGAAACGTTACACATCGCTGTAGAGAAGACCATCAAAGCGCCAGACCAATCGGACAGCGCACCTCATATTCTCAGCACTCAAAGCTGAGGTGTCCGTCAGATCAAGTCCAAAGTTTTACAAATGACGGATCGCTTTCCAAAGCCCGGCTTTGCCGACTGCTGGGGATGTCTGAACGTGGCTTGCGGGTCTGGCGCGAGCGGCCTCCCAGCCAGCGGCAGCGAGATGATATGGTGCTGCTGGCCCATATCCGCGAACAACAGCTACATCTGGGCGGGTGAAGGTTGGCGTGATCTGGCGACCCGCGCATTGGAAATGGCCATCAATCTGCGCCAGCCACCGCCGGGAGGCATTCATCATACCGACCGCGGGTCTCAATATTGCTCACAAGACTACCAGAAGATTCTACGAAAATACGGGTTCGAAGTGTCAATGAGCGGAAAGGGTAACTGCTTCGATAACTCAATGGTAGAAACGTTCTTCAAGACCCTCAAGGCTGAGCTGATCTGGCACCAGCATAGAGCCACAAAGCGGCTGGTCGAATTGGCCTTGTTTGAATACATCAACGGATTCTACAATCCAAGGCGCAGGCATTCCGCTCTCACCGGGAACAGCTCCGTGGCCTTCGAAAGAAAAGCCGCTTAAATGAGCATCAAACCCGGCATTTTTCCGAGACAAGTCCATCCAAACCTAACTCTGCCAGCCCTCGATGTAGCCACTGCGGCACAGGTTCAGCCTCTAAGCCAATCGCGGCGATGCCGTGGGCCAAATCACCCAGCCAATGGGCCAGAATTTCGGGATCGCTCGCCGCCTCAGCCTCTTTGACTATCTCGCCATGCTCATTGATCACGCAAATAGCGGTCATGGCGAGTGATACATCCAATCCAATAAACAATCTCATCCCGTAGTCTCCATGCAGATTCAATACGGGAATGGCGACAGCGCGACGCGGAAATGACAAGTGGCAACGGCGGTGCAAAACCTAGGCCCCGTTACGGTATCTCATAGCCACCAAGATCTCCCTCTCCGCCATCACCTTCGCAGCAATCGCCATTTATTGGCTATGAATCCTGACCCTAAAGCCAAATATCAGAATGAAAGCAAGGTGACACAAAAGTGTTATTTTTGGTTTATATCACAAGTTTATTACAAAAATATAAACAGATCGGAAAGAAACTATTCACCACCGTGGTATGTTGGTTGAATCGAAATTTTACCTCCTAATGTAAATTACATTAAGCCTAATTGCTAATTCATTGTAAAATATAAATTTATTTATATTGTACAAAAACCCAACTGATACCTACAGCTCTACAAACTTATTCACTTGAAAATTATTCGAAGCAAACACGTTCACAAAGCTACACTAAATTCTAACTCGAAAGTGAAACCCACTTCACCGATTTATTGAGCAGATGGCGCATAGGGTTGTGAGATTAATCCCGGGAAATGCCTAGAATCAAGAAAGCGAACGCACAAAATGAGTAAAGTAGATTATTCAAAATTCCAGGTTGAACACCCGAAACTTCTACAGGTATATGCCGCAGTTGTAAGTTATGGACCAATCGCGCTCGATAATATTTTTCCGTTAGTACAGAGATCAAGGTCCGCAACGTATAGAGCGCTAAAAGAACTTCAAAAGTCTGGCTGGGTTCGACAAACTTTAAGCGGTCATCAGTATGTGGCAACTTCAATCATTGATGATCTTTCAGCTAACGGGTCAATTTCAATGCCAGAGCTTGATTTGTTGTGTATGCTTCTTAATGGTTATCAAAGCAATTTCAAACTACAAATAAGAATTGGGTTTTATTTAACATTGAGCTCATTTAACATTGTCGAATGCTCCGAAAGTAAAGTGCAGAGTAATTTATCTTTGCGCCCGGATCAGGATAACTTGTCTTGTATAGCGTTTTCAATTCTACCAAGATTAAGGCAGCAGAAAATTTTTAAAAATTTATACAGTAGTATTGATTTAACTACGCAAGACGAGCTAAGAGCGCAAGCCGAATTTAATCGAAAAACTATCATGTCAAATGGGTATGTGATTGAAGAGCCTCAGTCAATAGCATATTTTGGCTTGCGAACTCCGTCTAGGCTATATGGGGCCTTGTCTATTGTAGAAAAATCACCTTTGTCGCAATCAAATATTGCCACACACGCGCTAGCTCTTTCAAAGATTTTACTGAAACACTCCTTAATCTTCCCCACTAGTAGTGGTTAAACAACCCCCAGTTTTCAGTCCGGGCGCTTGGTGGATTGGGGTTAGATTGAATCAATTTGGCTCAGATGTCCATATTTTACAGATGTATTCGCAAGGTATAAGGGTGCTAAAGCGTTTTGCCACATGAATTGTCAGAGTGTGGCGATAGTCGCTCTATTTGTGCTTCCCTCGTTTTGAGTCCTGACCCTAGAATCAAACACACCACCAAGTCGGTTTTGGTTTTTGGGGCATACAGGTGTCAGAGTGTGCAAGAATTGAAAAATGGAATGGGCCAATTGCCAGGATTCGATTTTGTGAAGAATATTGCGTTTATGGAAATTGAAAACGGGGCACTCGCACCCTGTTTTTAGTTAAAATTCGATCCTTGTGTTCCGGGTATCTGCGAAGAACGCCGAACCTGCTTCTGCAAAATACTCGGTTGTTTCTGCAGGGACAACTTCAGGGGATGGTTTGCCCGTAGCGGCCATCCCTTTTTTTTGTGTCGGATAGAGGAGAGGCTATCCAGAACTCTGTGCCTTTGCGTGGTAGCTCTAAGAAGAGGAGACCCACGTATGAGCATAGACAAAGACCTTCTAGATCATCTGATGGACGGGTGGAAGCCCGGCGATCTGTTCGGCAAGAGCGACATTCTGCAGGAGCAGACCAAAGCTCTGGCCGAGCGAGCGTTGAGTGCAGAACTGGACGAGCACCTGACCAAAGAGCGCTCCGACCCGCGGCCTGAAGGCCAAAACCCGCCAATGAACCGGCGTAATGGTACCAGCCCGAAGACGGTGACCACTGACAGCGGTAAGGTCGTTCTGGACATCCCCCGCGACCGCAAGGGCAGCTTCGACCCGCTGCTGATAGCCAGGTATCAGCGGTGCTTTCCGAAGTTCGATAGCAAGATCATCAGCATGTACGCGCGCGGCATGACGACCCGTGAAATCCAAGGGCATTTGATGGGTCAGATCGGAAACGACCAAGCTTACAGCGTGTCGGGTTTAATTGGTTTTATTTCCTGCGGTGGCGAAGAAGTTATAGCACTCTTCATCAGTGAATAGGTGGCAGAT
>NZ_JBQFSM010000035.1:0-3921 GCF_056538005.1 Ruegeria sp. BI11
TCACAACGCGTTATTGAATAGTTTTGTCAGATTATCCTCGTTGAGTTTGATGGGGTTACCGCCGCATGAGGGGTCGATGATTGCGCCTTGGACGAGGTCCGGGATGGCGGCCTCGGTGACGCCCAGATCGGAGAGTTTGCGGGGGATACCGAGGGTGTCGTTGAACTCCTGCACAAAGGTGCAGAAGCCGTCAAAACCGCCTTCGATGCCCAGGTAATCGGCGGCCATTTGGAACCGGTCGGCGATGACGGGGGCGTTGAATTCCAGCACGCTGGGCATGCAAACCGCGTTGGTAGTGCCGTGATGGGTGTTGAACACCGCGCCGATGGGGTGGCTCATGGCGTGGATCGCACCCAGACCCTTCTGGAACCCGGTGGCACCCATCGAGGCTGCGCTCATCATATGGGCGCGTGCCTCGAGGTCGGTGCCATCGGCATAGGCGCGGGGCAGATACTCTTTGACCAGCCGCATGCCCTCCAGCGCGATGCCTTGGCTCATCGGATGGTAATGCGGGCTGGAAAACGCCTCGACGCAATGGGCAAAGGCATCCAGACCGGTGCCTGCGGTGATGAACTTGGGCATTCCCACGGTCAGTTCCGGGTCGCAGATCACCACCGTGGGCAAGACCTTGGGGTGGAAGATGATCTTCTTGGCATGGGTCTCAGAGTTGGTGATGACGCTGGCGCGCCCCACTTCCGATCCGGTTCCGGCGGTGGTGGGCACCGCAATGATCGGCGCGATGGCATCGGCGTCGGCGCGGGTCCACCAGTCGCCAATGTCCTCAAAATCCCAGACGGGGCGCGTCTGACCGGCCATGAAGGCGACCATCTTGCCCAGATCCAGCCCCGAGCCGCCGCCAAACGCGATCACCCCGTCATGGCCGCCTGCGTTATAGGCGGCAACCCCGGCCTCGAGATTCTTCTCATTCGGGTTCGGATCAACGTCGCTGAACAGCCCGCGGCCCAGACCGGCGGCCTCCATGATATCCAGCGTCTCGGTGGTGATCGGCAGATCGGCCAGCCCCTTGTCGGTGACCAGCAGCGGTTTCTTCATGCCAGCCGCCGCACAGGCCTCGGGCAATTCCTTGATGCGGCCTGCGCCGAATTTGATCGCGGTCGGGTAAGACCAGTTTCCAACAAGGCTCATGATGTCACCTTCTTCAGATGGTAGGATTTGGGGCGGGTCAGGTTGTGATAGCCGATGACCGACAGGCCGCCGCCGCGCCCGGTATTCTTGCAGCCGGTCCAGCACAGGCCGGGGTCCAGATAATCGGCCCGGTTCATGAACACGGTGCCGGTCTCGATCTGGTCGCCCACACGCGCCGCCCGGTCCACATCGCGGGTCCATAGGCTGGCGGTCAGGCCAAATTCACTGTCATTCATCAGCGCGATGGCTTCAGCGTCGGACGAGACCTTCATGATGCCCACCACCGGGCCAAAGCTTTCATCCCGCATCACGCGCATGTCATGGGTCACATTGGTCAGAATCTGCGGGGTCAGATAGGCGCCACCGTCATCCTCAGCGAAGGTGTCGATATGAGCCACAGCTCCCGCTGCGACCGCCTCGGCAATCTGCGCACGCACCTCATCAGCGAACCGCACATTGGCCATCGGGCCCATGGTGGTCTCCGGGTCCAGCGGGTTGCCCAGCTTGTAGCCTTTGACGATTTCAACCGCCTTGGCGACGAAGTCATCATAGAGGTCTTCCTGCACGTAAATCCGCTCGATCCCGCAACAGCATTGGCCCGCGTTGAACATCGCCCCGTCGATCAGCGTATCGACCGCCGCGTCCAGATCGGCATCCTCCATAACATAGCCGGGGTCCTTGCCGCCCAGCTCGGTGCCCACACCGGTAAAAGTGCCCGCCGCCGCGCGCTCCATCGCCTGGCCGCCGCCAACCGAACCGGTGAAGTTCACAAAGTCGAACGCATTGCCCGCGATCAGATCATTGGTCACGTCATGGCTGAGGAACACGTTCTGGAACACATCCGCCGGCACACCGGCTGCATGGAAGGCCTGCGCCATCCGCTCGCCCACCAGCAGGGTCTGTGTGGCATGTTTCAGGATCACCGTATTGCCCGCAATCAGCGCCGGGGCCACCGTGTTGATCGCCGTCATGTAAGGGTAATTCCAGGGCGCCACCACAAACACCACCCCATGCGGGAGGCGCTTGATATAGCGTTTGAAGGTCTCATCCTCGCCCACCGCGATATCGGCCAGCGACGCCTCGGCGATCCCCGCCATATGGCTGGCGCGCTCGTTGAAGCCGCCAAACTCACCGCCATAGCGCACCGGGCGGCCCATCATCTGGGCCAGTTCGGGCACGATCTCATCATTCATCGCGCCCACGGCTGCCACGCCAGCCATCACAAGGTCAATCCGCTCCTGCAACGGTCGCGCCGCCCATTCAGCCTGTGCTGCCCGCGCCCGCGCGGCAACCTCAAACGCGGCCTCACGCGACAGCACCGCGCGCTCGGCAAAAACCGATCCATCGATCGGCGAGATGCATTTCAGTGTCTGGCCCATGCCATCAACTCCACATAGAGGGCACCTGCGCCCTGCTTCCTCATTCCCAAATTTCGGTGGTGCGAGAGGCCGCCCTCTCACGCTACGCGTCAGGCCCGTTCAAACCCGCGCGCCACTTCCCAATCGGTCACCACGCGCTCGAATTCCTCGATCTCGACCTCCGCCGCGCGGGTATAGTGGTCGACCACCTCATCCCCCATCGCCGCGCGCAGCATCTCGGACCCGTGCAGCGCATCCCGCGCCGCGCGCAGGTTGCCCGGGATCATGCCGGTGTCGCCCTGATAGACGTCGCCAACGGTCGGCGGCTGCAGCTCCAGCCCTTCCTCGATCCCCGCAATCCCGGCCGCCAGCATCCCCGCCATCGCCAGATACGGGTTCATGTCCGAGCCCGGTATGCGGCACTCAACCCGCACCGCCTTGGTGCCATCGCCGCACAGGCGGTACCCGGCGGTACGGTTATCCACCGACCAGATGATCCGCGTGGGCGCAAAGGTGCCCTTCATGAAGCGCTTGTAGCTGTTGATATACGGCGCCATGAAATAGGTGTAATCGGCGGCGTATTTCAGCAGCCCCGCCATGTAGCTTTTCATCAGCGCCGACATGCCCAGCTCATCCTCTGCGTCATAGAACGCAGGTTGGCCATCCGCCCAAAGCGACTGGTGCACGTGCGAGGAACTGCCCACCTTGTCGTGATGCCATTTCGGCAGGAAGGTTGCCGCATGGCCATGCTGCCAGGCGATCTCTTTCACCGCGTTCTTGGCGATCGAGTGATACTCGGCCGTCTCCATCGCCGCCGCATATTTGATGTTCAGCTCTTCTTGTCCGGTCTCGGCCTCACCTTTCGAATTCTCCACCGGTATCCCCGCATTCCACAGATGGTTGCGGATCGGGCGCATCACATGCTCTTCCTTGGTGGTCTGCAGGATATGATAGTCTTCGTTATAGCCCGAGATCGGCGCCAGATCGCGGAAGCCTTCCTTACGGATCTGGTCAAAGCTCTTCTCGAACAGAAAGAACTCCAGCTCGGTGGCGCACATCGCGTCATAGCCCATCGCCTTCAGTCGGTTGACCTGGCGTTTGAGGATCGAGCGCGGCGCATGCGGTACTTCCTCGTGCGTGTGATGATCCAGCACATCACACATCACCATCACCGTGCCCTCAAGCCACGGCACCGGGCGCAACGTGCTCAGATCCGGCTTCATCACATAATCGCCATAGCCCCGCTCCCAACTGGTCGACGCATAACCATCCGGCGTCCCCATCTCCAAATCCGTCGCCAGCAGATAATTGCAGCAATGCGTCTCTTCCCACGCACCACCAACAAAATGACCCGCATGAAACCGCTTCCCCATCAAACGACCCTGCATGTCAACAAAACAAACCAAAACCGTGTCAA
>NZ_JBQFSM010000036.1:0-3463 GCF_056538005.1 Ruegeria sp. BI11
GACTCACCAGCAACTGAACCCTCAGACACAATCGAAACCAAACCAAGACCCGCGTGACGCGCAGTAATGCCGTTATCGCCACCCACAACAACACCAGTCGTGGAAATACCAATCACACCATTCCCATAATGACGGACATCAATACCATCATCGCCACCAGTAACTTCACCCGTAGTCGTAATCGAAATCTCGCCAACACCATCATGGGTTGCAAAAATGCCATCACTGGCCGTTCCTGTGACATTATATGCTGAGATCGTTATATTTCCCTCTCCATCATGCAAAGAGGTGATACCTATATGGTCGCCAGTCACAAAGTCTTCTGTCAAGACCTGAATTGATCCTCTGCCCGAAAGCCAAGCATCAACTCCATTACGACCCGCATTAATTTCGCCCTCAGCCCTAATATTAATAGAGCCAACACCTGAATGAACTATCGCCCTTATGCCACTGCTACCGCTATTCAGCTCGTCAGATGAAATCGTAATGCCACCATTACCATAATGAAACGCGTACACACCATGATGATTCCCAGCAACATAATTGGTCGTAATGTCAATTAGGCCATCGTTGTCATGATAAACGAGCACTCCGCCATTATTACTCGCAATCTGATTGGCTGAAACCGTTATTGAACCATGACCTAAGTGAGCCACAAATATCCCGTTATCATCTTCTTCCATGCCCGAAACGACATCGCCACTAGCTTCAACTAAAACCGAGCCCGTACCATAGTGGCGAACATCAATACCATCTCCACCCGTGACTGTACCACTCACCGTAACCGAAATATCACCGTCATTATGATGAAGCGTATATACACCGTTAGCTGCACCCGCCACGTCGTTGGCACTGATTGAAATCGACCCATAGCCGTAGTGGTTGGCGAAAATGCCGGAAGACGTACCTCCTGTCACATCATTGGCTGAAATAAAAATCGAACCCTTGCCGTCAAGACGAGTATATGCGCCATAACTGCCGCCATAAATATCATTTGCTTCAATGGATACTTGACCGTCGCCATGATTAAAGGCCACGACGCCATAACTAACGCCATGTACATCTCCGCTTTTGATCGAAATAGAACCATTCCCATCAAGGCGAGTAAGAATACCGTACTCTTCACTTGTCACATTACTCGTCTGGACGGAAATAGAGCCACTACCATAGTGTTTGGCTATGACACCGCTACCTCCAGCACTTACACCTCGGGCTTTAATTGAAATTGCACCATACCCGTAATGCTTAGTAATTACACCTTCACCATAGCTTCCAGTTATATCATGAGTGGTAATTTCAATATTGGATTTATTTTCAACATTGCTAATCTGTGCAAAAACACCACTATAACCGCCGCTTGTGCTTTGGGCTGTGATATTGATTGAACCCATACCTTCGTTAAGAGTAAAAATACCGTAATTTCCGCCAGTCACTTCATTGGAGGTTATTGTAATTGATTCGACAGCAGCATTCTGGGTGCTCTGAATGCCTGTCCCTTCACCAAAATCTCTATAAACGGATGCAAAAATACCATCATCTGATCCGATAACAGTTCCAGTTGTGGTTATGGAAATGGATCCGAGACCATTGTGGCGCACAAAAACACCATCTTCATCTCGTCCAGTAACGTCCTGAGCCGCAATCGCGATATCACCAAGGCCATCATGTACAGCTTTTATCCCATAATAACCGCCAACAACCTCGTTAGATGTCACTGAAATTGAGCCATCTCCATCATGAAATGTAAACACACCGTAAACGCCGCCTGTTACGTCTTCGACCATGACCTCAATTGAACCGGTGCTAGTTCGCCCTCCCGGTACAGCAAGACCGTTAACCTCCGCAATAACCCCTGCCTCAGCACCAGTCACAATACCACTTGCTGTGATGGAAATCCCGCCGTCACCATGATGACGGGCTGCAATTGCGTCGGACCCATCCACGCCACTGGTCACAGTGTTTGCCCCAATCACAATCGCCCCAATACCATCATGACGGGCAGAAATTCCCTTGTTACCGCCCATCACATCACTTGCGGTAACGGTAATAGAACCCATACCTTTATGGTGGGCAAAAACACCATATGAGGTGGCCCCTATTACATCCCCTATCGCCGTAATTTCAATCGAGCCGTCGCCAGAGTGATGTACACCAATTCCATCTTTATCGCTTACTACATCAACGGCGACAATATTAATGGAGCCGATACCTTTGCTGCGAGCGTAAACGCCAGTTCTACCACCCGTTAAACTACCGGTTGCCAACACATCTATAGAACCGTCGCCAAGATGAGAAGCCAAAATAGCGTTTGCGCCACCAGCAACGTTACCGGAAGAAACAACTTTGATCGCCCCAGTACCGTAATGTTCGGCATGAATTCCATTAAACTTCTCACTTGTTACATCTTGGGATGAGATCATGATTTCACCATCCCCATAGTGTACGACGTCGATACCATCACCTCCTCCTGCGATGGTAGAGGAATTTTCGTCGATAAATTTAATATCCCCGCCACTGACGGCCAGGTTGAAAGCACTTCTGAATATGACATTCGATGTGTTCACACCAAAGGCAGGTAGAGTTTTAACTGTTATCCCACTTGCTGAAGTGGCCTCCAAGCCAGGATCGTTGCCATTAGCGTCCGCTGCACCACCACACTCATAAATGCCATCAGATGTTGCTGTACACGTTCCTGAAAATAAGTTAGTCGCTCCTCCAAGGGCAATTCCCAAGCCCAAGGTCAAAGCCGAAACGCTTCCCGAAACAGACGGAACTGTAAAAACGGGGTGAAGTCCGGAGGATGCGTAGCTCGCAGCCAGTCCCTTATATTTGGTCATCCGCCCGCCGCAGGTGTAACCTGCCTCAACGGCCTCATACAATATAGGCTTCACTTTTTTCTCCTATCTAATTTCGAAAGGCGTTGGAGAAACTCGGAAGTCAAAATCAACACAATTAACTTTGTTTCCGCCGCGCCGACCAGAGCTTCTGAGCTTACACCGCTAATAACCCAAAATGACACCAAACAGCGGAAAATGAAGAAATGCATGCCGAATTTCGGAACACCGCTTCGGGCTGGATGAGAGCTATTTCCGTGAGTGAATTGTAGAAAAAGGACGGGATGCATTGAAGTAGCAGTGCAGTTATTAATCAATCATCATGCAAACTCATTGGCTATCGGGCCGGAAAATACGCCTCTATCGCCTCGTCCTGGTAGGGGGGTGTTCCCGTTCTTTGCCTTCGATCCGGCGCTTCACAGGATCATCTACACCACGAATGCCATAGAATGATTGAATCGGGTCATCCACAAATCGATCGTTTCCGTCAGGTGAACCCGGCCAGTTTATGAGTATGATTTTGGTGAGTATCGCCAAGGGCATTGCCAAGTTGATCGCGTTGTCCTTCTCGGATAGCGCGGTACCATGATCATACCGACCTCATTGCCGCGGCTGAAGGGCTTCCGTTT
>NZ_JBQFSM010000037.1:0-3374 GCF_056538005.1 Ruegeria sp. BI11
CTGATCCGAAGCAAGCTGCGAAGGTGCCGTGAAGCTCGGCTCCGCCGCAGACGCACTGCTCAACACAACACCCTCAGGCGCCGTCCACGCATAGCTCAGCTCTTCGCCTTCCGGATCCGAACTCCCCGTCCCATCCAGCGTGACGATTGCGCCTTCATTCACCGTCTGGTCCGGACCCGCATCGGCGGTCGGCGCATCATTCGCACCCGCCGTAACCGTGATCGTCACGCTGTCAGCATCAGAGGATGCGCCATGTTCGTCGGTGACCACAAGCGTGAAGCTCAGCGCCTGGTCCGCAGCAAGCTGCGAAGGTGCCGTGAAGCTCGGCTCCGCCGCAGACGCACTGCTCAGCACAATACCCTCAGGCGCCGTCCACGCATAGCTCAGCGCCTGGTCCTCCGGGTCCGAACTCCCCGTCCCGTCCAGCGTGACGATTGCGCCTTCATTCACCGTCTGGTCCGGACCCGCATCGGCGGTCGGCGCAGGCGTTACCGTCACCCAGTTGGATGCCGCGCTCACGCCAACCGCATTCACCGCACGTATTCGGAAGCTAAAAGTAAAGGTCGAGAGTCTCGGGTCCAAGTATGTTAAAGTCGTGGCATTGCCCTCGCCCGGTGCGCTGCTCGGGATATCCTCCCAACCTGTGCCGGGCGATTGGATTTGGTACTTCGTAATCGGGCTGCCGCCATCGCCACCTGGCGTCCAGGACAACATCACTTGACCGACACCGTTGCTGGCCGTCAAAAGGTTCGCCATCAGGATTGGCGCATCGGGTACCGTCGCTGGCGTCGCTGTCGCCTCGTTGGACGCCGCACTCTCGCCCGCCGCGTTCACCGCCCGCACCTGGAAGCTATAAGTGGTTCCGTTGTCAAGACCGCTTATCGTGTGACTCGTCGCACCTGTTCCGCCTGGCGTGCTGTCCGGGATCGCCGTCCAAGTACTGTAGCTGCCGCCTGCCACACCTTGCCGGTACTCATGCCGCAAGATCGTACTGCCGCCTGGCGTCCAGGACAACATCACCTGACTATCGCCACCGCCAGCCGTCAAGGTCGGTGCATCGGGCACCGCGGCGTCGACCGTGATCGTCACGCTGTCAGCATCAGACGCGACACCCCGCGCATCCGTCACCACAAGCGTGAAGCTCAGCGTCTGATCCGAAGCAAGCTGCGAAGGTGCCGTGAAGCTCGGCTCCGCCGCAGACGCACTGCTCAACACAACACCCTCAGGCGCCGTCCACGCATAGCTCAGCTCTTCGCCTTCCGGATCCGAACTCCCCGTCCCATCCAGCGTGACGATTGCGCCTTCATTCACCGTCTGGTCCGGACCCGCATCGGCGGTCGGCGCATCATTCGCACCCGCCGTAACCGTGATCGTCACCTCAGTCGTCGCATCTGGTGTAACACTATCATTATCGTTGGCCTTTACGGTTACTTGATAGCTTTGGCGATCTTCATAACTCAATGTTTCCTTCGCAAACAATTGGCCGGTGCTCGTATCAATATCAAAGAAGCTCGCATCAGGTCCTTCCAAACTGTAAGAAATTGGATCATTTGCAAAATCCGTCGCAACAACCGGATCTCCGATTGCTTCGCCTGAACCGGCAGCTTCCAAGATTTCGCGAGTTTCCAATGGACCATCTAAAAAAATGGGCGGCATGTGGAACATTGATGCGTTCGAGTACGCTCCATCACCAAACTCGTTAACTGCAAATACAACTTCAGTAGAAGAACCTAAGATGCGAAAGAGTTCTTGACTAGACGTGCTGTAAGGTGAAAGTCCAACATTTTCGGTAAAACTCATGAAATTAGCTTCACCTTCACCACTGTTAACAATTCTTGCAGTTGCATTAGAGGGGCCCGAAGCATCATGAAACGCCTTAAGCTCATGCTTAATAATTGGGCTACCCCCATCATTTCTCGGCACCCAAGAACGAAAATATTTTGGGCCTTGAGGAGAGTCAAAATCGATAAGTTGTACACTATAGTTGGCTGGAGCTTCTGGCACGGTGGCCACAATAGGGTCGTCACTGACTACGCTTGCTATTTTGTTTCGCCCCTCAGCGTCATTGTAATTGGCTGTAGCGCGAAGAAAATGGCCATCATCTGCTTGAACTCGAGAGTATTGTGAATTGATTGCACCAATTATGTTTTGGAAAGGACCGTTAGGATTATTGGAGCGAGCCCATTGCCAAGTCAAACCAGAAACACCCCCATCTGGGTCAGTCAGAGTCGCATTTATAAAAGCACCTGACCCAGACAGTCGAACGACACCCGACTCATCCACATTAACGATATTTACTGTAACTTTTGCAACAGCCTTCGGTAAACGAGCATCTCCACTATCACCGATTACAGTTACTTCGTAACTTTGGCGCTCTTCAAAATTTAGAGCCCCATAAGTAAACAATTGTCCCGTGTCGCGACTAATAGAAAAAAATTCCGCGTCCGATCCACCTAATGTGTAGATTACGGCAGGGTTAGGCAAGCATTCATTATTGATGAGGGCACAAACACTCACTGGTGCACCAACCATGGTTTCAGGGCCACTAGATTCCGAAACTTCCCGAGACGGGTTCAAATCGAAGAAAAAGAATGTACCTTGAGTTTGTAACCGTGTCCTTCCATGAAGACTGGGCCCTTCTGCAGTTACTGCGCGAATATGAATCCAAAACTCTTCCATCTCCCCAGATTCCAAAAACCTAATAGATGAAATCTGCCGGTGGCCGGAAAAATTCTTACCATCCTCGCCACTATCTTCAATATCATTCCAAAAACCCGGGTTAGGATTTTCGGCACCATCACCAGATGAAACTTGAATTTGGTGCTTAATAATTGGGCTACTTCCAGCCTCCCCAGGCGTCCACTTGACAATGAGTTCATAGTTGTCACCTAACACGGCAGCCAAACCAACCGGAGCCTCGGGAAGCTGAGCAAGTGCAACTTTAGCCATAACCAAAACAGAGAGGGAAAATCTCAGCAAAAACCTTGCGATCACTTGAATATATTTAAAATAATTTATTCGGTATAATTTGGATAAAAACATGCTTAGAATTCCAAGCCTCTATTTCAATCTTATTCGACTTTTTGATTTTGAGATTATATCTTAGATTAGATAAATCTCATGCTCTGCGACCACATGTACAAGTTGATGGCAAATACATGCGATCAGCTTATACCAAAAAGTGGTATAAGCTGATCGCATGCGCGGTTTATCAGGACTTTTTAGACATGTGGGCATCTCTAAAAAACCGAGCACTATGCGCGTGTTTTGACTCGCTGGATTAAGGTTCTGGACCCATTAAATTGGTTTCCGTGATCCCGACTGCGTGATTCAAACCCCTGAGTTTCAGGGATGTGTAATGAGCAATCTATTCT
>NZ_JBQFSM010000038.1:0-3227 GCF_056538005.1 Ruegeria sp. BI11
ACGCTTGTGGTGACGGATGCGCGGGGTGTCGCGTCTGATGCTGACAGCGTGACGATCACGGTTACGGCGGGTGCGAATGATGCGCCTGTTGTTGACATTATTGCTACACCTTCTGAGTTGACGCTTCAGAAAGGGGCAGTAGGGGAATATAAGATAACATTAAGTAAATCGCCGGGTCGGAAAATCATCGTTTCTCCATTTACGATTAACGAGCAGATTGAAATCAGCCCATCTGAGCTGAACTTTGATGCCGATAACTGGAATAAGGCTCAAATTGTCAAGGTGAGGTCAATAGCGGACGATAACGCTCAAAATGATCAAATTGCCATTAATCATACGCTTTTAGGCGATAATGTGATTTTGGGTGAAGCAGATATCGTTCTAGTGACAATAAGGAAAACGGATCCAATCCTAGAGCCGATCGCGAGTTTTATACTCAATCGAGCAACTCTGCTGACCGATAACCAACCAAGCTTGGTTAAGTTTCTCAAAAGAGGCGTGGTTAACAATGACGTGAAGCACGAATTCAATCTTAACGCGACTGTCGGCAGTATAGTGTTCGGTGAAAGTTTTGAAAGAGATGGGGTTTGGGGTGAAATAGATGGGGCTTGGAGTCAAACTTCCGGTCGAAATAGCCATTACGTATTAGGCTCTTTTGGTATGCATAGGAGGTTTTCAGAGAATCTGCTTTTGGGGATAATGTTGCAACTCGACTCGATCAATCAAGATTTATCCGACAATCAAAGTTCTGTTGATGGGGAAGGTTGGTTGATAGGACCTTATATGGTTGCGAAACATAGTAATCAGGCTCTGTTTTTTGAAGGCCGTCTTCTGTACGGACAGACCAATAATAATATAGGTTACAATGATCCAGACTTGGGACTGCGAGTTGGTTCTTTTGACACGAGAAGATGGCTTGCTCAAGCTCGTATTGAGGGTGAGGTGCTACTGGAAGATAAAAAGCTCAAACTCATTCCTTATCTGGATGCAACTTGGGTTGAGGATAGAGCAGAAACATTTACCGATAATCTCGGTGTTTTAGTCCCCGGCCAAACCATCCAACTCGGAAGACTTTCGATGGGGTCAGATTTTGAGATACCGATTGCAGTAAAGCGTGGTATATTTATGATCAATGGAGGTTTTGGAATGACGCTAAGCCATACAAATGAAGGCATTCTGGGTTCTGACCCTTCATTGCAGCCACAGGGATTTGTTGAGTTTGGGATAGATTACCGTCTTAACGATAACACCTATTTCACGCTCAACAATCATTTGCGAGGTATTGGTGTAACAGGGTTCGAAAGTTATGGTGTAAATACTGGATTAGAGGTAAAATTCTAAAATCCTAAAAGAACTGAAACAAGATATCCACCGATGTCTCCTCAAGCACGAGATACACAAAGCTGCCAAACCACATTTGGTTTTAAAGTGTGGAACACACGACTTTATCTGACATTTCTGCTCTTTTGGAGCGCAAGCAAGGAGTGTCGATCAATGACAAGCATTCAAGAAAAGATCATCAAACCAGAGCTGGGGCTTCTGGAACTGGCCAAGCAGCTCAGCAGCGTTTCACAGGCCTGCAAGGTGATAGGCTATAGCTAGGGTAGCTGAACCGTCCAGAGTCTACCGGAGATTTTTTCTTCAAGCCTCAGGCAACTTTATGGATGGCTTTCAAGCTTGCATAGAATACATTCTCCACTTCGTTTGGCGGGCGGTGCCTGATGGCATCGTGTAACCGCTTGTTGTTGGCCTATTGTTTTTCTCTTTTAACTTGAGGCATATCCAGCAGCCTTGAGGTAGTTCCAGCATTCCTGTGGTGTGAAGAGATCACAGATTTCGGCGATGGCGTTGAACATTTGGGTGAAGGTTCTTGCTCCGATGCGCCTGAGGTGAGCTTTTAGTTTGGCAAAAGCCATTTCGATGGGTTTGAAATCTGGTGAATACGGTGGCAGATACAGGAGCCAGCAGCCATGCGCGCGCAGAGCTTTGGCCGCTTCCGGATTACGATGGGTCGCGAAATTATCGAGAATGACTACGGTCCCGGGTTCGGGTTCCGGCACCAGAACGTGTTGGATGTAGGTCGAGAAGGCTTTTCCGTCCATAGCACCTTTGATGACCCATGGAGCGATCAGAGCATCCTGTGTCAGGCCGGCAATGAATGTCTGCGCCCCAGCGGCCAACGGAGTATCCATCTCCAGGCGTTGGCCGCGTGGCGCGCGGATGACCACGTATAAAGGAACGGTTGCGAGCTATGCACCATCCGGACTTCACTCTGTTCTTTCTTTTTCGTCCGTTTCAGGATGCGTTGCCAGTATGGCCCTGGGGCTTGGCATTGCCATCAGGGGCGCGACAAGCGCGCATACGCAGGTTGTGCCTTCGGATACTCAATGCAGCGTTTCGGGTGATGGGGCCGTCCTTCGCTGCAGTGGTGATGTGTCCACCGGTGTGTTGGTGGACAATGGCGCTGGCAGCTACACCACGCTTTATGTGAACGACATCGTTGGAAATATCGCTTCTGCCAATGAAGTGAGTGGGATACGTTTTACCTCCGACGGCGCCATAACCATCATCAGTGACACAACGGATGGCGAGGGCGGACTGGTTTCCATCACCACCACGGGGGCCAACGGAATTCAATCGGGGTCCTATGCCGACTTTGAAGCGGATGGCGTCGCGATATCCGGCGCGGTGACGGTGGTGGTGACGGGTGATATTTCTACCACGGGGGACGATGCCGAAGCGATTTATGCTTTCGCCGCGAACACCACCAACACATATGATGTTACAATCGCAGCCAACGCAGTATCGGGTGGTACTGACGGGATTAAGGCTGCCATCCTCGACACTCCCGATGAAGGTAATGGTACTCCGAGCACGAGCACGGGTACGATCACGATTATGGCGGAAGCCCGTGCGGCGGGTGGCGATGATGGTATTTTTGTCGAACATGAAGGGGTCAGCGGTGATATCACTATTGTTGCCCAGGATGTTACAGGAACAGCCAGTGATGGCGTGTACGCGCGCCATGAGGGCGATGGCTCGATAGCAATCACGGCTACTGGTGTTGTTGCGGGTGGCGATAACGGCATTACTGCGCGTCACGCGGGTCTTGGTTTGGTTTCGATTGTGTCTGAGGGCTCAGCGACTTGTTTGCCCAACGCTTCGAATTCGGCGATTAGTGCGTTGAAGTTCTCAATTGCCAGTACCGGCAGATTAGCCTCAGCGAT
>NZ_JBQFSM010000039.1:0-3201 GCF_056538005.1 Ruegeria sp. BI11
GGGCTACTTGCCTGGTTTTGGGAATGATTTTGAGACTGAGGCGTTGTCTGGGGCTTTGCCGCAGGGGATGAACAGCCCTCAGCGGTGTAATTATGGGCTTTATGGCGAGCAGCTCAGCGGGACGGCTTTTACTGCCAACCCGCCCGAGCGGACGTGGTGTTATCGCATCCGGCCCTCGGTCAAGCACTCGCATCGCTACGACAAGATCGACCTGCCTTATTGGCAATCCGCGCCTTGTGTGGACCCGGACGTGATCAGCCTGGGACAGTACCGCTGGGATGCGGTACCGCATTCCGATCAGGGGCTGACCTGGCTGACCGGTATGCGCACGATGACCACGGCGGGGGATGTGAACACGCAGGTCGGCATGGCCAGCCATATCTATCTGGTCACCGAGTCGATGGTGGATGACTATTTCTTCTCGGCCGATTCCGAGCTGCTGGTGGTGCCGCAGGAAGGCCGCCTGCGCTTTGCGACCGAGCTGGGGATCATCGATCTGGAACCCAAGGAGATCGCCATCCTCCCTCGCGGGCTGGTCTATCGCGTCGAAGTGCTGGAGGGCCCCGCGCGCGGCTTTGTCTGCGAGAATTACGGCCAGAAGTTCGAACTGCCGGGCCGCGGCCCGATCGGTGCGAACTGCATGGCCAACCCGCGCGATTTCAAGGCCCCCGTGGCGGCGTTTGAAGACCGCGAGGCGCCCTCGACCGTGACCGTCAAATGGTGCGGGCAGTTCCACACCACCAAGATCGGCCAAAGCCCGCTGGACGTGGTCGCGTGGCACGGCAATTACGCGCCCTACAAATATGACCTGCGCACCTATTGTCCCGTCGGCGCGATCCTGTTCGACCACCCGGATCCGTCGATCTTTACCGTGCTGACCGCGCCCTCGGGGCAGCCCGGCACGGCCAATATCGACTTTGTCCTGTTCCGCGAACGCTGGATGGTGGCCGAGGATACCTTCCGCCCGCCGTGGTATCACAAGAACATCATGTCCGAGCTGATGGGCAATATCTACGGCCAGTACGATGCCAAACCGCAGGGCTTTGTTCCCGGCGGCATGAGCCTGCACAACATGATGCTGCCGCATGGGCCGGACCGCGAGGCATTCGAAAAAGCGTCGAACGCCAACCTTGGGCCGGACAAGTTGGACAACACCATGTCCTTCATGTTCGAAACCCGCTTCCCGCAGCATCTGACACCTTTTGCCGCCAATGAGGCTCCGCTGCAGGACGATTACATTGACTGCTGGACCTCGCTTGAGAAAAAGTTCGACGGCACCCCGGATAAAAAGTGAGGCTGAGATGAGCTTTGATATCTGGATCACCTATGTCGCCACGGTCCTGCTGCTGATGAGCACCCCCGGCCCCAGCCAGTTGCTGATGCTATCCAATTCCGCGGCCAATGGCTTGAAACGCGGAGTGTTCACGGCGGCCGGAGACCTGACAGCCAATCTGTTGCAAATGCTGGCTGCCGGGCTTGGTCTGGCCGCGATCATTGCAGCGTCGGGCACGGCGCTGGCGGTGATCAAATGGCTGGGCGTGGCCTATCTGGTGTTCCTTGGGGTGAAGATGATCGTAAAGGCGGAACATAAGACCACGCAGACCGCGCCTCGCGCCAGCCGCAAGACGCTGTGGATGCAGGGCTTTATCACCTCGGCCGCCAATCCCAAGGCTGTGGTGTTCTTCGCAGCCCTGTTCCCGCTGTTCATCGACGGCGCGCTGCCGTTCTGGCCGCAATTTGCCGTCCTGTCCGCCACCTATCTGACCATCGACGGGCTGTTTCTGACCGCCTATGGCGGCAGCGCCAGCTGGCTGGCCGCGCGGCTCAAAGGATCGGCTCGGCTGTGGCTGGACCGGGCTGGTGGCGGATTCATGATATTGGCGGCCCTTCTGCTGGGGCTGAAATCCCTGCGCGACGCGCAATAGACCCGAAAAACAAGGATCACAGATGCCTTTGATGACCTCCTGGGTGGCCTCGGCCAATGATGCGAACCACCCGTTTCCATTGAACAACCTGCCCTATGGCGTGTTTTCGACCCAAGGGTCAGACCCCCGCTGTGGCGTGGCCATCGGCGACATGATCCTGGACATCACTGCAGCCGAGGCCGAAGGGCTGATCGACCTGTCCGATGATCCCTTGTTCGACCTGCCCTTCTGGAACCCGCTGATGGAAGAAGGCCCCGCCGTCTGGGCTGCCCTGCGTGACCGGCTAACAGCTTTGCTGGCCGAAGGGTCCGAGGAGCAAGACAAGGTCGAACCCCTGCTTGTCGCGCAGGCCGAGGCTGAACTACACATGCCGTTTGCCGTCAGCGAATACACCGATTTCTATGCGGGTCGTTATCACGCCCAGAATGTCGGCACCATGTTCCGCGGCCCGGAAAACGCCCTGCCGCCGAACTGGCTGCACATCCCGATCGGCTATAACGGCCGGGCGTCTTCGGTTGTCGTCTCGGACACGGAGATTCGCCGCCCCTGGGGGCAGCTGAAAGGGCCGAATGACGACACGCCCCGCTTTGCCCCCTCGGCACGGTTCGATATTGAGCTTGAGATGGGCGCCATCGTCGGCACCCCCTCGGATGGGCCAATCTCGGTGCAAGAGGCGGATGACAATATCTTTGGCTACGTCCTGCTGAACGATTGGTCAGCACGCGACATCCAGGCCTGGGAATACCAGCCGCTCGGGCCGTTTCAGGCCAAGGCCACGGCAACCTCAATCAGCCCGTGGATCGTCACCAAGGCGGCACTCGAGCCGTTCCGCTGCGACACCCCGGAACGTGAGGTTGAACTGCTGGATCACCTCAAGGACGTTGGCCCGATGCTGTATGACATCGATCTGGAAATCACCATGGCCCCCGAGGGCAAACCCGCCACGACCATCGCGCGGACCAATTACAACGAGATGTACTATTCGGCAGCGCAACAACTGGCGCACCACTCCACATCCGGCTGCCCGATGAACACCGGAGACCTGCTGGGCTCAGGCACCATCTCAGGCCCCGAAAAACACAATCGCGGCTCGCTGCTGGAACTCAGCTGGGGTGGCAAAGAGCCCCTGACACTCGACACCGGCGAAACCCGCAGCTTCATCGAAAACGGCGACACCCTAACCCTGACAGGCAAAGCCAAAGGCAACGGATACACTATCGGATTCGGAAACTGCTCAGGAACAATCATGCCAGCACTCGATAAGCCATATACACGA
>NZ_JBQFSM010000040.1:0-2533 GCF_056538005.1 Ruegeria sp. BI11
GGAAGTATCTGCCACCTATTCACCGATGAAGAGTGCTATAACTTCTTCGTTGCCGCAGGATTTGAAACCAATTAAACCAGACACGCTGTAAGGATATGAGGTGCGTTGCCGATTGGTCGGGCGCTTTGATAGTCTTCTCCACTGCAATGTGTAACGTTTCGCGAAAGGTTTGCATAGGTGTTTTACCGTAGCAGTATCTTCCCGAATGCGGCCGTTGCTCATTGTATTTGACCGGCCATGCGTCCAGATCAGTCTACAACTCCTCCACCGATCGGTAGAAATTCAGTGGGAGCTCGAATGTCTTTAACTGGTGTTTCATGCGCAAATGAAAGGTCCGCGCTGCCAGAGCGCGACCTCGGAACTTTTCTCATAGACCGTGATCTTATCAGGTTAGATCTTATCAGGTTAGGGGAGATGCATCAAACAGCGGCTTCAATCACTCTGCCAGGGTGTGGTGGTCGCCCGGAATTTCGGTGGCGACATTTTCCATTCGATCATAATCATCTGCAACGTCCGAGTTCCAGACTTTGCGTGCCCGGTGGTTCTCCCGCTTCGTCAGTCGCTGCCATTTCTCCAGCAATGTCACCGGATTGACACCTTCTCAGGCGTACGATGACGATTAATAATGCGCCATACAGTAACATCTGAAACTCCCATCCGACGACTGATCTCTGATATAGGCTGGCCGGACTCGTATAATTCGAGAACCCTCCTGTTCCGCTCTGCCCGTGTTTCAACTGCCTGAGGTGAAGCAAACCTGGAAGCATCCGCCCATCCGGTCTTCCCTTCAAACCCCCACGCTTTCCGGGTGCGCGCGTTCTCATTTTTCGCCATCTCCCGCCACCGCGCGAGCGGTGTGTCATCCGCAACCATGTCCGTCATCGCAATCTTTCCTCGCCTCGCTCCATCAATCGTCTGGTTCGCAGAATGCGGGCCACTGTGGCGTCCACCAGGCCTACCTGTTTGCTGATCTGCGCAGTGCTGACACCCATAGCTTTCATCGCTACGATTTTCTTGCCCCGCCGTTCTCTGCGAGCAAAAACCTCTGACGAATCCGGGGATTTCCAACCCTTGTTTTGCCCGGATGGTCCCCACCAGACTTTGCGCGCCCGCTCATTCTCGGTTCGAGCAAGAGCCTTCCATTGCTCAAGCGTTGTCTCCGGTTGTTTCATTGCTGTTTGTTCCCCATGCACTCCTATCTTCTCCCAAAGTAACCTCCCGTCCGTTGCGTACTGTAAGTGCTGGCCAGCGGACCTCACAAACTGGTGCTGTCAGAAATCGGGATCGTACATCTTGTGACACAAGAGAGACCGCAATCGGTGGTGGCCTCATAAAAGCCTTGTCTAAACCACATCATATATTGCGGCTTGATCGTTTTCCGTTGTTCGGTTTCATGGCAATAATTCGCTGGTCCTGTTGGTATTGGCTGCGTATTTCGCGGAAGATGGGCAGTGATTTCACGCTCGTATCCTGACCTGCTATCAACCAATTGTGCAGCCAACGCTTACCCGACGCATCCCCCTTTTTACAGGATTTTTGCCGATAGCCACACGACAAGCTTTCAGACACGGTGCAGAAGTTGAACACCTATTCAAGCCATAGTCGAAGGCTTCGGCCAGATCATCCATGCCAGGGATACACGTCAGCGAATGATCCACCCGGGCAAAATATCTCATCCTTGAGCCTGGCATGATCCGGGGTATGGGAGCGGCCGAGGGTGGAAACCAGCGTAATGCGCTCACGTCATCAGCGGGACGCCCTGCACCACGGTTCACCCTCTGCTGACCGTCAGCACATCTTGGCCTTGCCTTGCTATCTCATCGCCTTTTCGTAGGTTCCAGTCTCATTGATTTACAGCCAGGAAAAAGACCTCGCAACCGCTGCGCTTGAAAATGATGTTTCTGACGCGGCTGGGACAGTTTGTTCCCCTGAACTGAGTTTAATCTCTGCAAACGACGGTTTAGATTTGGGTTTCAATGTTGAGTGCGGGCCCAACGCTTTTTCTCGGACGTTTTCTTACACCTGCAGGCAGTCTCGTGTTTGACGCCACCGGTCTTTGCAACTTCACCGA
Source organism: Ruegeria sp. BI11 (assembly GCF_056538005.1). Classification (NCBI taxonomy): domain Bacteria; kingdom Pseudomonadati; phylum Pseudomonadota; class Alphaproteobacteria; order Rhodobacterales; family Roseobacteraceae; genus Ruegeria; species Ruegeria sp. BI11. Next base: position 2,072 of record NZ_JBQFSM010000040.1, read on the forward strand.
CAGGTAAACGACCAGACTTCATGCGCTGCCCCATTTCGTCTTTGAATCTTCGGGGCCGCAGCCGACGGCCATCTTTACCAACAGGAATAGAGTAACCGTAGGCGTGGAAGACGTTTTTGATTTTCTGGTTACTTGCGGGCTCACCTAAAGCTTGAGAATTCATGATATCTCTATCCTTTTGGACGGATCATAAACTGCTGCGCAAAGGTTCGTCAGAGGTTATCTAGGGGGTCAGATGCAACGCTTACGGTCTATTAGGGCTTCACGGAACCAGTCCGCATCATAACCGCGACCACCCAGTCACCATTCAGTCGATGGTAGGCTGTTCACCAGAGCCCTGGCTCCTGTATAGTCGCTCACCTGGCCAGCAGAGATGAAGAGCCGAATAGGTCGACGAACACTGTCGGTGACGGCGTGCAGCTTTGTGTTCATGCCACCTTTGGTCCTATCGATCAGTCTGCC
>NZ_JBQFSM010000041.1:0-2250 GCF_056538005.1 Ruegeria sp. BI11
CAGTTCGGCGCCCAGCATCCGCTCCATCAGCTTGATCTTGAGGTCTTTCATCACCCCGGCGTCACCAAGCAGATCTTCAGGCCGCTCGCAGTCCTTCAGAAGTTCGTCCAGTATTTCTTTGGAAATTGTCATCCCAGCTTCCTTTTGCAGAAGCATGAACCAGATCACTCATACACAGAAGATCGGACACTCTCGATTCGCCCGCAATAGCCGAGATGTGCGGTCAGTTCGCCGCCCAGCATCCTCTCCAAGAGTTTTATCTTAGGTCTTTCAACAGCCCGGAATCGCCAAGCCGATAATCAGGCCCGATAGAAGCCGGTATCGCACCGCGCAACCTCATTTCTTACAGATCACGATATGACATGCCGCAGACGCTTCTTAACGCCGCAGCTTGAGAAACTTGATGCCATCTTTTGGTACAAAACACTTCAGTATTTGAACAGGTTCACTCTAGCTTTAAAACTAATCTAAAATCCTTACAGGGTAAAATTAATGAATTCGCTTATGTCGATCTCCGCTTTTGGCTTACTCTATCGCTTCTTAGACTTTACCAGAGGCAGAAATATCCGTAATTTTTATATAAATTCTCTGATGCTTGAGGTCCGGCGCGCAGACTACACTATCTTTTGCAAGCGAGCTGCATTGGAGCCGAGCGAAAATCATAAGTTAGATAGAGACCAGGCTGTTCAAGCCTTAAGTTTGGCCATCCGGAACTGCAGGTTCAACGAAGATGACCTCTTTCTGGCGCATCATTGGCTAACTCTTTTGGGTCATCGTCTTGCTGTCGAGCGCAATCTTTTAATTGGTGGTATCGATGCTTTGGGCCATGTGGCTGCCGATGTGCTCGATGTACCTTTGATAGAGACCAAGGCTTGGTCCGAAAAAATGCTAGTATACAAGTACACAATTACACCACTTCGCTATGAATGGGACTATCCGGGCTTAAGTTTTCGGTACGATCGCTGCAGCTTGATATCTGAGGCAACTTGAGAGCGAAGCGAATTGCTTTCCTCACATCTGTGTCGTGCAGCAATTTATCGTTGCCCATGAACGCCGATGGGACATTTTAGGTTACTTTGATAAGTGAGTTGCGGTCATCGGGCTGAATCGCCGCGTATACTGTGGTGATTGAACAGCCAAAGGAGATGCTATGGCCTGTTACGTTGGACTGGATGTATCCGTTGAAAACAATGCTACTTGCGTGATCAACGAAATTGGAACAGTCGAGTAGGAACTCTCTTCCACCAAGTTACCCGAAGATCTCGCCACTGCACTGAAACCGTTTGTCGGTCGGATCAAGGCGATTGATTTGGAAGCCGGTCGGATGTCTGAGTTCTTGATTCCAGGTCTGCAGGACCGTGGCCTGGCTACCATCCTGATGGAAACGCGGCCGGTTCACGAGGCGTTGTCGGAAATCCCGGTCATAACCGACAGGAAGGATGCCCCAAGTATTGCAGAACTGTTGCGCATGGGATTATTTCAGCCGGTGCACATGAAGACACCTGTGGCTCGTGACCTGAGGCTGTTGCTGTCGGCTCGTGATACATTCGGCCGACGGGTGATCCGGGATCTCGACAACTCTGTTCGTGGATTGCTTCGGGAATTTAGCCTCAGAATACCAACTGGTGATAATAACTGAACCGTCCCGGCTTACCGGAAAGAAAAACTCTCAAGGGATAAGCTCTATGACGAAGAAGAAGTCACATCCGCAATACACAGCCGAATTCCGCGCATGGCATTCGGCTTTTTAAATATCATCGCCCCGATTATGCGGGCCACCCCGCGATCACGCCGAAGCTTGGTAGTTCCCCGGATAGCCTCAGAGTCTGCCTGAGCCGCAGCGCCAAAAATCTCAAAAACCGCCATCCCTTGCCCGCTGCCGTCGAGTTGGTCCGAGTTCAGACCGGTCATCCGTTCGGAAGCGACGTTCACTGCCTTCATCCACTCCTCGTTTCCGGGATTGAGATCCGGGTGCAACTCGCGCACCGATTTTTGGTATCGATGGTGGATTTCATCAGGCGTACCCCGCGTCACCAGGATCAGATGAACGGCGCGATGGTATCCTGAACGACGGCGCTCAAGTCACGTTGCCGCAAGATCTGGTTGCGCCGTTTGTATCGGCGCTTGTCGTACTTGACGGTTGTCTTGTGCCGTTTTCGGTCTGGGGTGCATGCGCGTATCCCTTTATCTTTCAACGCTTCTCTGAGCCAGTCGGCATCATATCCGCGGTCCTCGAGCAGCGAGTCAACT
>NZ_JBQFSM010000042.1:0-2234 GCF_056538005.1 Ruegeria sp. BI11
CCGCAAGTCCACCGCATAATCAAATCACCCCGATGATCCACTCTCTCTTAGCCCAGGCTGCCATCTGTCCTAAAATCCCTGACGACGGACACAATGGTGATCTCACTTTTGTTTTGGATGTGTGCAAAGGCCCGTGCGCCCGCATCGGTTTCATCAGACGCTTCGATTGCCTGCTTATGATCACCACATGCCGGTATCTGCGGAGGGACAGAACAGACGGTGACGCGCGCTCCTGCGCATTGTCATACCCGCTCGTATGTCATGTGCTGCATGTTGTTGCGTCCCGCCGCGCGCAGCCCTGGATGCCCGTCCCTCCGGACTTTTGCGAAGAACCATGCTCCAATCGTGGAACGGGTGCGTCCCGGAATGTTGATCCAATCGGGGCCGAAAAAGTCGCACACGGTCATGGGTTCCCGGTTGCCGCTCTCGAGATAGGTCTGAACGCCCGCCCGCAGACGGTCTTCGATACATGGGGTCATGGGTTTCGTCCTTTTGTTGTTGTCAATGTAATAACACCCGGTCACCGGAAATTATTCATCACAGGGGTGGGGAAGATGAAAAGAGACGGGATTTTACCCCGCTGCTATGCTCGTTGTTCAGAATGGCATGCTGATATTGGTTGCTTCGGCAGAAGCAGCTCAGGGCGGTCCCCAATCTGCGGCGTTCTGGTGTCGTCCTGCTTTCGAACTGACCGAAGCGCTCGACCGGATCATTAGCGGCACCGACCTTCAACGATATGGTGACGGACCGTACCAGGAAGGCTGGCAGTTCATCTTCGGCGTCAGAGGTGTGGTTTCGCCTTCTTCTGTTTCTTCTGACGTGCATCATCCGGAGCGGTTTCAGTTGGTGGGTTGCTTTTCTTTGCATCTTCGGGCTTCCGGTGCAGGCGGACCGGAGGGTCGTTAGGCAGAGAACTGACGGGCCGGGCTGGGTCAATGGATGATCTCGCAGTCACGCCAGAACATCGAGATCGAACCCGGCCTCGGCGCTGATCTTGTGCCCCCCGCCAATTCAACCCCGATCCGGCCAGAGGACGCCGGTTCAATATTGGCAGGCACAGAATCAACACATCCAGGGACATCAGAACCGATCTCAAGGAGGCTATCCAGAATTCTGTGCCATGGCGCGTTGATTAAGCCAGTGGGAAGCGTTCTTCGAACATGATCGCGAGTTGGTTTTTCACTGAATGCCACACTCGAACGGAGCGCATTCTCTCCTGAGAGGTAGCATTCAGCGCAAAATAGATCAATTTCGCACCTCAGGTGGGTAGTCCAGGAACGGAATGAACCGTCCCGGATTTACCTTAGAGGAAAACTCTCGAAGGATGACCCGTAGACCAAGATGAAGTCACACCCGCAATACACAGCTGAACTCCGCGCGCGCGGAGTTCGGATTTTCAAAGATCATCGTCCGGATTACGCCAGCGACAACGCTGCTTACCACGCGGTTGCTTCGAAGTTCGGCTGCTTTCCGGACAGTCGCAGAGTCTGGTTTAGCAGGCTGAGCGAGATGCTGGCGAACGCGATGGGTTTACAGGGTGTTACGCGCGGCAAGAAGAAAACAACAATTCCGGATCCTGCGCAGGCCTGCCCGGAAGACAAGGTTAACCGGCAGTTCACGGCCACCGCGCCAGAGCAGTTCAGGGTGTCGGATTTCACCTACGTGTCGGTCCGGGCGGGGATGGTTTACGCGGCTTTTGTCATCGATGTGTTCGTAGGCAAGATCGTGGGCTGGCGGGTTTCCACATCCATCACAACCGGCTTCGTACTAGATGCTCTGAACCAGGCGATTTGCCAACGCATACCATCACAGGCCGTCGGACTTATTCACCATTCAGACCGTGGCTCGCTATATTTGTCACTTCAAAACACGGAGCGATTAACCCAGGCTGGCATCGACGCGTCGGTCGGCAGTGTTGGAGACAATTACGACAACGCGCTGGCCGAGAGCGTCATTGGCCTCTTCAAAGCCGAAGTTATCGAATTTTTTGGCACATGGAAAACAGCCAGCCAAGTTGAGTGGGAAACTCTGAACTGGTGCGTTGGTACAACGAGGCCCAACAGGCCCGAGTGTGCAAAAGCGGCCAATTTTTAGAACATTTATGAACGAATGATCTTGTGCTGATTTCAAAATACCGTAGCCATTACAGCGTGTCTGGTTTAATTGGTTTCAAATCCTGCGGCAACGAAGAAGTTATAGCACTCTTCATCGGTGAATAGGTGGCAGATACTTCC
>NZ_JBQFSM010000043.1:0-2077 GCF_056538005.1 Ruegeria sp. BI11
CGTGATATGCACAGGCTTACCAGGTGTGACGCCACACTGATAACCATATCATGGTACCAAATAGGTGAATACCGAATAGAATATGGGCAGGGCAAGGTAAACGAAAGAAAAAAACTCATCAGAAATTCTAATTTTCTGATCAGTTAGAACACGCTAAATATAAAATAGGTCAGTTATGAGAGTAATATCCAAACCGTTATCAATTGCCATTATTGCGGCTTCAATGATGATCCCAATAAGCACTTTTGCATTTAGTCAGGAGTCCAGGGTTGAGCCAACACAGAATGAGTTTTGGAAAACTAACTGTACCGGCAGCAGCAGGAATTCTGAAAATCTGCAGTGTACCGCACTACAGAGGATATTTGTTGCACAGAGTAGGAAAGTTCTCTTTAGTATCAAAGTACTGACTCCGTCTTCGACGGCAGATCCAATATTGCAAATCACTGGCCCTTTGAATGTGTATTTACCCGCTGGATTTCAACTTAGCGTCGACGGCTCTCCCCTAGCTAACATGAGAATCACCAATTGCACAAAAGCCGGATGCTTTGCTGCAATCAAGTTGCCGATAGACCAAATGGATACATTAAAACGTGGGCAGGTTCTGAGAATTGATTTCTCAGCCGTACCAGACCACGTCACAACGGTAGAAACACCGCTTACTGGTTTCATTCACGCAATGGATGGCATTCTCTAATCGTAAGTGCCCCATATTTGACGACCGTTCCTTGTAGAGTTGGGGCACTTCCCAAGCTTACAGCGTGTCGGGTTTAATTGGTTTTATTTCCTGCGGTGGCGAAGAAGTTATAGCACTCTTCATCAGTGAATAGGTGGCAGATACTTCCAGCGGCTTACCACAGTTCGTCATAGGTTCTTGCGGCCGCCTTTCTGATCAGCGTCACAGGCTCGACGGCATTTGCCGCCAACTGCACCATCAGGTCCTCAACAGTTGGTTTGCCGGTTCGATTCATCACAGCCTTGAATCTGAACCGGCAAACGGCGTCACCCGCTCAATGCGAGAGCCATAATGCAGCTGGCGCGCCCGGCGTTCCGTCTTTGTGAACAACCAGCCGGAGACGTTCTTCGGAGTTGAACCGAGCTACATGGGCCGTAGACCCATCTGACAGTTTGAGCCTCGTGAAATCGTTTGCAATCTGCTCAACAAAGATCGGTCGCTGGATTCGCGTCCAGAAAGTACGTTCTCGGAAATTGACGATGGACCGGAGCCTAAATCCGATCCACCAGATTCCAAGGCTGAACACTTCAACGACCAACTACACCAAATTTGCTGTGATTTTAGCTTGGATCAAGTTGCCTGTGTTTTTGAAAGTACTCAGCGTGTTGAGTGGAATAGGAAGGTTGCGTGGGCGATGGCCTATAAAATTCTCTGCCCGTAGAACGATTTTGTCGGAGGGGAATTGCCAAATTGTTCTCGCTTCGTCTTTGCCATAGCGGGGACCAATGATCGTACCGACTTTCATGCCTCGCCTAAAAGGGTTTTGCTTTCCGCGTGAAATCATCTCCTATGCCGTTCAGGCCTATCACCGGCTCAACATGAGCGCGGCTGATGTCGAAGACCTGCTTGCGGAGCGCGGGGTGATTGTAAGTTGTGAAACGATCCGGCTTTGGGTCAATCGTTTTGACCGACATTTTGCGAACAGCATCATGAGAGACCGGCCTGCGCCTCGCGACAAATGGCATCTCGATGAAGTCGTTATTTCAATCCGCGGCGCGAAACACTGGCTTTGGCGGGCTATCGATGCGGACGGGAACGTATTGGACATTCTTGTGCAACCGAGACGAAGCGCTAGAGCGGCAAGGCGTTTTCTGAGCCGGTTGATCGCCCGGTTCGGTCCGCCCCGCGTCATAATCACTGATAAGTTACGCAGCTACATCAAACCGATAAAGGCCTTGGCGCCGAGTGCGGATCATAGAGCACACAAAGGGCTGAACCATTGGATCGAAGGATCACACAGATCCACTCGAAAACGAGAAAAGCTCATGGGACGCTTTAATATGTAAAGTACGAGACTTGATCTGACCTTTCTGCTCTTCTGGAGCACAAGTTAGGAGTGTCGAT
>NZ_JBQFSM010000044.1:0-2058 GCF_056538005.1 Ruegeria sp. BI11
TGCGCCCGTTTCCGGACGTGTTGCCAGTATGGCTCTGGGGCTTGGCATCGCCATCGGGGGCGCTACAAGCGCGCATTCGCAGGTTGTGCCTGAAGGTCCGCACTGCTCTGTTTCAAGTGATGGAGTCATCATTCGCTGTGCCGGCGCTGTGTCCACTGGTGTGCTGGTGGAGAATGGCGACGGTAGCTATACCACGCTCTATATAAATAATGTCGCTGCGGATATTGCTCCTGCCCAAAATGTAGCTGGGATACGATTTACATCCAACGGGAACGTGGGCGCTGAAAGAACCAGTGGCGATATCATAATTGCCCTTGATACGACCGACAGCGAAGGCGGACCATTTTCCATCACCACGAAGGGGGCCGATGGTATTCAGGCGCTTTCCATTGCCAATGACGATGCGTATTCCAATCACGATGCGTATTCCGGCGCAGTAACGGTAACGGTGACGGGGGATATCTCTACCACGGGGGGCAATGCTGAGGGGGTTGTGGCGCATTCCGAAGCCGATGGCTATTATGACGATGCGACCTCCGGCGCAGTGACGGTGACGGTGACGGGAGATATCTCCTCCATGGGGGGCAGTGCCGAAGGGATTGTGGCGTCTTCCTTTGCCAATGGCTATTATGGCGATGCGACCTCCGGCGCAGTGACGGCAATGGTGACTGGCGATATCTCTACCACCGGGAACGGTGCCAATGGTATTCGGGCGTATTCCGATGCCGATGGCTATTATGGCGATGCGACCTCCGGCGCAGTGACGGCAATGGTGACGGGGGATATCTCCACCACGGGGGACAGTGCCGAAGGTATTCTGGCGTATTCCGACGCCGACGCCGATGGCGATGGCGACGCGACGTCTGGCGCGGTGACGGTGACGGTGACGGGCGATATCTCCACCACGGGGGACAGTGCCGAAGGTATTCTGGCGTCTTCCGACGCCGATAGCGATGGCGACGCGACGTCTGGCGCGGTGACGGTGACGGTGACGGGAGATATCTCCACCACGGGGAGCGGTGCCGAAGGTATTCTGGCGTATTCCGATGCCGATGGCGATGCTGGCGCGGTGACGGTGACGGTGATGGGCAACATCTCTACCATAGAGAGCGGTGCCGAAGGTATTCTGGCGTCTTCCGTTGCCGTTGCTGCTGGTGCGGTGACGGTGACAGTGACGGGCGATGTCTCCACCACGGGGGGCAGTGCCGAAGGTATTCTGGCGTATTCCGATGCCGATGGCGATGCTGGCGCGGTGACGGTAATGGTGACGGGCGATATCTCTACCACGGGGGACAGTGCTGAAGGTATTCAGGCGTATTCCTACGCCGATGGCGATGCTGGCGCGGTGACGGTAATGGTGACGGGTGATGTCTCCACTACGGGGAGCAATGCCCAAGGAATCCGTGCGACATCCAGTGGCGGCGCGACATCCGGCGCGGTTACGGTGAGGCATTTGCAGGGGACGATTGTTGCCGAAGGGGCTGGCTCTGACGGTATTTTTGCTCATGCGGGCAATCGCGGTTCGGTGACGGTCGAGGCGTATGGTGCCATCGAAGCCGGAAGAGCCGGGATTGTCGCCAGGCAGAATGGTGGCGACGGTTCGATCGCGATCCTGGCGGAAGACCGTGTGACTGGTGGCGATGATGGTATTTTTGTCGAACATGAAGGGGTCAGCGGTGATATCACTATTGTTGCCCAGGATGTCACAGGAACAGCCAGTGATGGCGTGTACGCGCGCCATGAGGGCGATGGCTCGATAGCAATCACGGCTACTGGCATTGTGGCGGGTGGAGATGAGGGTATTGATGTCCGCCACAATGGTGATGGTTTACTATCGGTTACAGCCAACGATGTAACCGGCGGTAATACTGGTGTTTTAGCCCGTCACTTTGGTGACGGCGCAGTTTCGGTCACGACGGCTGGAGCTGTGACGGGTGGTACTGACGGGATTAAGGCTGCCATCCTCGACACTCCCGATGAAGGTGATGGTACTCCGAGCACGAGCACGGGTTCGATCGCGATCCTGGCGGAAGACCGTGTGACTGGTGGCGATGATGG
>NZ_JBQFSM010000045.1:0-2029 GCF_056538005.1 Ruegeria sp. BI11
GGGTGGCGATAACGGCATTACTGCGCGTCACGCGGGTCTTGGTTTGGTTTCGATTGTGTCTGAGGGTTCAGTTGCTGGTGAGTCTGGTGCTGGCATAGCTGTTTCTGCGGTTGGTGGTGATGTTTTGGTTGACATTTCTGGTGCTGTTTCTGGCGGTGATGGTGTTGCGATTTCCGTTGATGGAGAGGGCGATACATCCGATGTTGCGCCTGGGGAGGATAGTGCGTCTGGTTTTGCAACACTCGCGCTTCGCGAAGGCTGGAGTTTGTCGGGTCGTGCGGAGTCCTCTTTAGGGTCATCGGATGTCTTGCTGCTCACGGGTAGTGCAGACAGCAGCCTTGATCTTGCAACGATCGGGTCGGGTGCGAACGGTATTTTTGGTTTTGAACATCTTGAGAAGGACGATGTGAGTACATGGGCGCTGACGGGTACTCAGACACAGGGTGCTTTTCAATCTGTGAATGTGTCTTCTGGCCGACTTGAGCTGAATGATGCGACCCTCTTGCTTGCTTCGGAGGCCCCGGCTTTGCAGGTTGCTTCGGAGGCTGTGTTTGGGGTCTCAGGGCAATCTGTTTTGGGCAGTAGTCTGCATAATGCGGGTGTAGTGGACTTGGCGAATGGAGCTTCCGGTGACACCCTGACGGTGGCGGGTGATTATGAAAGCGTGGATGGTGTTGTTGCAGTGGATGTTGATTTTGCGGCAAGCAGTGCGGACCAGCTGGTAGTGCTTGGGGATGTGACAGGCACAAGCACGCTGGATTTGAACCTGCTCTCGCCTGGGATGGCGGATGGGGGAAGTGCAATTACACTTGTGGCGGTTGAGGGTACGGCACAGGCCGACGCGTTTGTGCTTGCAGGCGGAGAACCGGTAAGCGCGGGGGTGTTTGCTTATGATTTACTGTACAGCGGTGAAGCGTTTGCATTGAATGCAATTGGCATTTCTTCGACGGGTCTTGCCTATCAGTCGGCACCGGGGGGCTTGCTTGACAGCTTTGCGCGCCCGGAATCCTTGATTGCACGGCTTGGGGGCCGGGAATGGGCCAGCGGTGACGCAACCGGGGGGTGGCTCCGACTATCTGGTGGGCGCACGGATGTTGAGGTCGGAGGAGGAAGGTCTCCTTATAGCTCCGACGCCAATAGCCAGTTTTTCCAGGCCGGTGTAGATTTCCCCACTGTGGTTTCCGGAGGGCGCCTTGTTTACGGTGCCTATGCTGAATACGGGCAGGCTGAAGTGAATGCGACAAATGCGTTCGGATCTTCCAATGTTGATGCAGATGGCTATGGGCTTGGCTTGACACTGACATGGTATGGAGACGGGGGCACATATGTGGATGCGACAGGGGAGCTTGGTCAGATTGAAGGTGATTTCAGGTCTTCGGCTTTTGGCTCTCTGATTGACAATCATACGATGGAGTATGCTCAGGCGAGTATTGAAGTTGGGCACCGTATTGCGCTGGAAGGTGGGGGAGCTTTTGTGCCACAGGCGCAGCTTTCATGGGCAGGACTTGATGGAGGGTCTTTTACGGATACGGAAGGCACAGCTGTAGATTTTGGAACCAATGAGAGCCTGATTGGACGGCTTGGACTTGCCTATGAGTTCGCACCCACCGCCCCAGAGGCCCCGGCGACAACCTCCTATGTGATTGCAAATATCGTGCATAACTTCTCCCCGGACACGAGCGTGTCTGTGGGCGCTGCTGAACTTGCGGGCGGCTTTGATGGCTCTCTCATTGAGCTTGGAGGTGGCTTTGATGCCAAGATCGGAGGAACCGGCACCCTGTATGCAAATGGCACCTATCGCACGTCATTTGGAGGAAGTACCGGAACGTCAACCTCAGGGTTCAATCTTTCCGCAGGCATCGCATTCAACTTCTGAAGCGAGCGTATGCAATGGAACCTGGCTAAAACAAAGCACATGGGCCAGTCCACGTTTAGCAACGTGATATGCACAGGCTTACCAGGTGTGACGCCACACTGATAACCATATCATGGTACCAAATAGGTGAATACCGAATAGAATATGGGCAGG
>NZ_JBQFSM010000046.1:0-1924 GCF_056538005.1 Ruegeria sp. BI11
CCGCCCGGTGCCCAGCCGGATGCCTTTATTATGTTGGTTTTCAGAGAGGTTTCGTCGATAAAGACAAGCCGTTCAATATGGCCGCGCATGAAAGGCTGTCTCCGCGTTATCCAAATCGCGCGGTCTCGCGCCACATCAGGCCGTTTTTGTTCGCTGGCCCGAAGATCTTTTTTGTGTGACAATCCGAGGCGCCTCAATAAATCACCAGCCGAAGAACGACAGACTACAATCCCTTTTTCGCGCTGCAAGGCCACCCGTAATTCGTCCAGGGTTGTACCAGGTTTGGCGCCATACGGGCGCGAACCCAATCCTTTACTCCGGCAAGCTTGCCGTGACCCCGGCGACCCTGAGGTTTGGCTTCAAGTTTTTTCGTGTTGCGCTTCAATTTAACCATGTCGTTCACAAACTTGACCGAGACCCGAAAATGCGCCGCCGTTGCCCGGTGACTGTTCCCTTCCTCAACATAATCAACAACTCGGCTCCGTAGCTCCATTGGATATGGCTTGCCCATTCTGTCATCCCCTTTGAGCCACCCATAACCACAGAAGCAGAGATCACCAAAAATGAGATTCCCGAATCCGGTCAGACCAGACACGCTGTAGCCGCATGGTCACGAAAGACTACCGGGTGCCGCTGCCCGTCGCTTCGAGCAAGTTCAGTTCCCGTCTAGGTGGCGCAACGGGCACACGGGAAGGCGAGACCAGCATCAGTCTGGAAACCGAGCAACAAAGCAATCCCTGGGCTGAGCTCAAGACCCGGTTGTCTCCGCTGACACGACCCCCGGCGCAGCTCACCATTCTGCCCGCGTCCGGCTGGGTGAGCGTGTTTGGTCCACCCTCTGTTCAGCGGTCCGCGCGGAAGATCATGGAAGATCTGGAGACCGTCTATGGCCAGCGAGTTGGATTGGAAGTCGGGGTCTATTTACTCGATTCCGATGCCGCCGAGAGTTTCGGCCCCAGCACTTCCGGTTTCCGAATCGGCCAGAACCTTGCACGCGGTAGCAATACTGTCGTTTTCGGCGGCACCTCACCCGGCTCCATTTCGCTATCAGACCCGGCCAGTGGCTCATCACTCAATTTCGAGGCGTTGGCTCGCGACCGCGCAGTCGTGGACTACCGCCTGGCCTCGACCATCGCGCAAAGCGGTGCCGTGGCCACCACCGCGATTGCCCGACAACAGACATATGTGGAGCGGGATGAAGGCGGCACCAGCACGAGGTCGCCCCCGGCGAAGTGGAATTCGGCATTTCGGTGCACGCATTGCCCCGGATCATTGAAAGCGATCGTATTCAGCTGTTTCTGACCGTCCTGCAGAGCGAACTCGAAGGCGGTGAGGTTCCAACGGAAGAATTTGCCGGAGGGGATTTCCGCTTCGGTCTGCCCGTGCTCAATCAGCACACGATTCAGAATCAGCCCCTCCTCGCGCCGGAGGAAGTGCTGGTTTTGAGCGGCTATGAGCAGAACCTGGCATCAACCGGTCAATCCGGGGTCGAGCTTTTCAAGGCCGTCGGCCTTGGCGGCAAGCGCGAGGCGCGCATCAGAAAAGTCAGAATGATCGTTCTCGTCCGGCCCAGCCTGATCCCACAGGGCAGGGGAGGCCGGTCATGACCTTGTTCACCAGCACTGATCGCCCGCGTGGACGTGAATATCACGACGTTTTCATGCTGTCCGGCCTGGCGACGCCGCTGATTGCCGAAGTGCGTGTCTGTGCCGATATTCCATCCGGACTCTGGTTGTTCCTCGCGCGTTTGGGTGAAGGGGTTCCCGCTTCCTGCGCAGAGCTGGAATACAAGCTGTGGACCACAGTTGCTGACATCGGCTTCAACACGCGGCTGGGCATTGCCAAGTTGATCGCGTTGTCCTTCTCGGATAGCGCGCTACCATGATCATACCGACCTCATTGCCGCGGCTGAAGGGCTTCCGTT
>NZ_JBQFSM010000047.1:0-1884 GCF_056538005.1 Ruegeria sp. BI11
TGTTGTGTCGCAATCCGGCAATGAATGTCTGTGTGTTCCAGCGGCCCGCCGGCGCATGAGCGATCAGACGGTTCCCGCCCGGTGCCCAGCCGGATGCCTTTATTATGTTGGTTTTCAGAGAGGTTTCGTCGATAAAGACAAGCCGTTCAATATGGCCGCGCATGAGACGATCCAGTTGTTTGTCAGTCAGCCAGAATAGATTGCTCATTACACATCCCTGAAACTCAGAGGTTTGAATCACTCAGTCGGGATCACGGAAACCAATTTAATGGGTCCAGAACCTAGGGAGGGTCAGCACGTAAGGGCACAGAATTCTGGATATCCTCCGATAGATGTTCGAAAATCTTTCCGTTACATCGAACTCGCAGCAATTATCACCTAGTGGCTCTCCACATCATCACTACCAGTTTTTACATATGTAACTAGGTTAGCAGCATCAGGAGAGTTGGGCGCAATAATCATTGGGCACATTACATTGGGAATTATTTCAACATCATAAAGTTCCGCAACAGCACCATCTATTCGCAACCAATCCACACAGATCATTTTGTTTAAATCCACAATCTGTATGCCACACCAAGGTTCACTATCAGCATCCTTCAGTTTTTCACTGAGAACCAAACCATCGAAACGCTTATATCGCGGCTTTGACAACCCAACTACGGCTATGTCATCATAAAAAGCAAGGCCACGTAAAAAACCTGGACAAAACACACGTGGGTTGAATTCTCCATTGCCAGAATTGTCAACTTTGATCACGCCTAGCTCTCCCGTTCCAGAGTTAAGAAGCCATAAGTCTCCATCTTTTATCCTTGGGGAATGTGGCATTGACAAACCTTCACAAACAATCTCACCACTTTCCACATCGATTACAATACCGCCAGATGATCGCCGGTCACGCCAGCCATCAATCGTATTAGAGCGACTTATTGCAGTCACAAATCGTGGAGTTCCGCTTTTGACTGCAAGGCCATTTAAATGACACCGATCTTCATCTACTAAAGATGAAATAAACGGAGGCCTCCAAAACTCTTCAAAACTATGACGCGAAGAAGGATTCGCCAAGCAATTAAAACGCGTATTAACGAAAACAATACGACCTGCGTCATCAACAGCAACGTCGTGCGCATCCAATTTACCAGTCACAGTCACGCGTCGAGGAAAAAAACAGGTGTCAAAAACATCGTTTGCGCGCTCATTGCCTTGAAGAACATTTTCATATTGAATAATTTGATAGCCAGCTGAAAGTGTTATTGTATTGTTTTCATCACAATACAAACCCATAGGTTTTTCAACGCGCGTTTGGTGAATATTTAAATTCCCGTCCGGCTTTACCCCGAGTGAATAAAGTAAATTTGATTGGTATGAAGTAAATATGATACTAGCGTTCATTTTTACTAACCTATCTTTTAGTCCAGAAGATACAGAAAACTGCACCTCATCTACGGAGAGTTGCTCTTGAGAGACTACACGGCAGTCATCATTAGATTTTTGATTTGTCACGTGAAATCATACCCCGTTTCTAGTGTTAATAATTTACGATTAATTAATTCACTTTTCTTGAAAGCACAACTCCAATTAAAGCAGTTAACAAAGAATTTATCCCCTTCCTGCCATCAACCATTAGTGTCAAAGTAGACTCAAGAATACTAGAAGATTTCTGTTTGTTGGTAATGAAGAAATCGTAACTCTTTTTAATGGCTTATACATGATCCAACCCGAATTAAGGCTCAATAACTTGGCACATTGGGGCACCCAACTAACGGTGCTTATTGATCCTGATACATTTCAACTTACCTTGCCCTGCCCATATTCTATTCGGTATTCACCTATTTGGTACCATGATATGGTTATCAGTGTGGCGTCACACCTGGTAAGCCTGTG
>NZ_JBQFSM010000048.1:0-1772 GCF_056538005.1 Ruegeria sp. BI11
TGCGCCCGTTTCCGGACGTGTTGCCAGTATGGCTCTGGGGCTTGGCATCGCCATCGGGGGCGCTACAAGCGCGCATTCGCAGGTTGTGCCTTCGGATGCTCAATGCAGCGTTTCGGGTGATGGGACCGTCCTTCGCTGCAGCGGTGATGTGTCCACTGGTGTGTTGGTGGACAATGCTGGCAGATACACCACGCTTTATGTGAACGACATCGCTGGGAATATCGTTCCTGCCCAAAATGTAGCTGGGATACGTTTCACCTCTCGCGGTGCCATAACCATCATCAGTGACACAACAGATGGGGAGGGCGGACCATTTTCCATCACCACGAAGGGGGCCGATGGTATTCAGGCGCAATCCAGTGCCTATTCTGGCTTTGACACCGCGACGTCCCGCGCGGTGACGGCAATGGTGACGGGGGATATAGCTGCCGCGGGAGACGATTCCGAAGGGGTTCGTGCGCAATCCAGTGCCTATTCTGTCTTTGACACCGCGACGTCTAGCGACGTGACTATAACGATGACGGGGCACATCTTTACAAAGGGAAGCCGTGCGGAGGGGATTGAAACCCTATCCGATGCCAATGGCGCGAACGCAATATCGGGCGCGGTGACGGTAACGGCGACGGGTGTCTCCACCACGGGAGACAGTTCCAACGGCATTAGTGCGGTTTCCAATGCCTATAGTTTTTTTTCTGGCGCGGTGACATCCGGCGCGGTGACGGTAACGACGACTGATGATATCTCCACCACGGGAGACAGTTCCAAAGGCATTAGTGCGGTTTCCAATGCCGAAGCCGATGATTTTGGCGACGCGGTGTCCGGCGCGGTGACGGCAATGGTGACGGGGGATATTTCTACCAAGGGAGACGATGCCGAGGGGATTCTTGCATCATCGGATGCTGATGTTGGAGACGATGGCGATGCGACATCGGGCACAGTGACGGCAATGGTGACGGGGGATATTTCTACCAAGGGAGACGATGCCGAGGGGGTTCTTGCATCATCGGATGCTGATGTTGGAGACGATGGCGATGCGACATCGGGCGCGGTGGCCGTGACGGTGATGGGCGATATAACTACTGCCGGAACTGACGCCGATGGGGTTGAGGTGTATTCCGATGCTGATGTTGGAGACGATGGCGATGCGACATCGGGCACAGTGACGGCAATGGTGACGGGCGATTTAGCAACCACGGGGGACGATGCTCAGGGGGTTTTTGCATCATCTCAAGCCGATGGCGGTGGTGACGCGCTATCCGGCGCGGTGACGGCGGCAGTAACCGGTAACATTACCACCACGGGGGACGGGGCTGAGGGAATTTTGGCGTATTCCGATGCTGATGTTGGAGACGATGGCGATGCGACATCGGGCACAGTGACGGTGACGATGACGGGCGATTTAGCCATAGCCACCACGGGGGACAATGCCGAAGGTATTCTGGCGTCTTCCGTTGCCGTTGCCCGTGGTGATGGCAGTGCGACATCGGGCGCGGTGGCCATAACGGTGATGGGCAACATCGCCACCACGGGCAGTAATGCCGAAGGGATACAGGCGCATTCCGCAGCCTATACCGATGATTATGTCGACGCGACGTCGGGCGCGGTGGCTGTGACGGTGATGGGCAACATCTCTACCACGGGCAGCAATGCCGAAGGTATTCTGGCGTATTCCGATGCCGATGGCGATGCCGGCGCGGTGACGGTAATGGTGACGGGCGATATCTCTACCACGGGCAGCAATGCCGAAGGTATTCTGGCGTATTCCGATGCCG
>NZ_JBQFSM010000049.1:0-1590 GCF_056538005.1 Ruegeria sp. BI11
CACAACCGCACCATCCCCAAAATGGCGCGCATACACACCAGTATTACCGCCGGTTACATCGTTGGCTGTAACCGATAGTAAACCATCACCACTGTGGAGGACATCAATACCCTCATCTCCACCCGCCACAATGCCAGTAGCCGTGATTGCTATCGAGCCAGAAACTCTGATATTCGCTGAGATGCCACGATTCCCGCCAACTACTGTTCCTTCCGTTGTTATGACAAGATCCGTGCCAACACTGCCGGCAGTTATAGCATTAGATCCGCCCGAAATACTTCCTGTTCCTGTAATAGTCAGTGGTTTATCGCCGTAGTTAAGCGCTTGAATTCCCGAACCGAAATTCCCAATCACATCTCCGTGTGTTGTAATTGTCAACGCACCCGCGCCATAGTTTATAGTACTGATGCCATGTGTCTGACCAACTACTGCTCTCTCTGCTGTAATGGTAAGATCCATGCCCGAGATGCTATTTTCAGCTACAATCCCGCTAGAAGTTAACCCGAGAACATCTCCTGACGTAGAGATCGTAAGTGAACCTGAGCCAAAATTATCCGCTCTAATTCCAGTTACACCTCCAGAAATATCGCCTTGGCTCATCAAGCTCAAATCTCCAACGCCAGACGTTACACCCAGTGTAACACCATCTCCTGAGCCAGCGACACTTGAGCCACTATTAATTAAGTATAAAGCCTGTGAGCCACCACCGAATTGATAAATTCCATCACCACTCGAATTGTTGATTGCAGTTGGAGTGCTTGCATTTCCAATATTCAATATTAAATTATCGGCGGTAATATTGATTCCTGACAGCGTTTCCGGTGAAGCAGTGACACATGTAATCGTTTCATTATTTTCAGCAATGCTATTACTATTATTGTCCGCACATGCGCCTGATAATCTCTGAGAATTCCCTGAATTGGGTATCGCCATGATAATAGAAGTTGTACACAAGACTCCCATTAACTGCTTAACATGATTGGGTGGATGAAAAATATTTTTTCGAATTGCAATTCGTGATAACTTTAAGAGAGTTTTAATGATACCGATGCCTACGATATATCTGTTTCGTGGTATAGACCTACTTCCAAAGACACCTTTAACTCGCGCCGAACCCAGTGTGAGGCAGTCAAAGCTATTCGTAAAAGGTGAGGGAGACGGAGCAGGAAGAAGCGCAGACGGTGCGTAGCTCACAACCACACCTTTATATTTCGCCATCCGTCCGCCACAGATGCTGAAGTTGCCTTTCTGAATAACTTCAAACAAAGTAGACTTCACTTTATTTCTCCATCTATATGCACTAACCGCCGAGCACGAACATAACTAAATTCAACACCCTATTCATAACTACCGAAAAACAGTATTGACTTGGATTTCTCGCCTCGCGTCAAATTCATCCAGAGAATGCTTCAAAATTCCGGAAAACCAATTTCCTTGTGCCAAAGTATGGAACATAGGGCCGAGCCGGATTCTTCAGATGAACTTGGACACTTCTATTAAAGGCATTGCCAAGTTGATCGCGTTGTCCTTCTCGGATAGCGCGGTACCATGATCATACCGACCTCATTGCCGCGGCTGAAGGGCTTCCGT
>NZ_JBQFSM010000050.1:0-1560 GCF_056538005.1 Ruegeria sp. BI11
TACGATTTACATCCAACGGGAACGTGGGCGCTGAAAGAACCAGTGGCGATATCATAATTGCCCTTGATACGACCGACAGCGAAGGCGGACCGTTTTCCATCACCACCACGGGGCAATTTGCCAATGGGATTTTTGCACGTTCCGATACTCGTCACTATATTGACGCAAGCGCAGGTCCCGTATGGTCCGGTTCTATAACGTTGACGATGACGGGCGATATAACCACCGACGGTCAGTATGCCAATGGGATTTATGCGGGGTCCACTGTCACGCAGTTCAGCGATGGCGATGCGGCAACCGGCGCGGTGGTGATTTCGGTGACAGGTGATATATCCACCAAAGGAATTGATTCCAAGGGAATCTTTGCGCGTTCCTCTGCCGATAGCCGTGGTGGTGGCGATACGACGTCTGATGCGGTGGCGGTGATGGTGACAGGGGATATCACCACCGCAGGGGGAGGTGCCCAGGGAATTTTTGCAGGTTCCTATGCCGCTAGCCGTGGTGGTGGCGATACGACGTCTGATGCGGTGGCGGTGATGGTGACGGGCGATATCTCTACCACCGGGAACGGTGCCGATGGTATGCGGGCGTATTCCTCTGCCGATGTCTATGGCGATGGGGACGCGACATCCGGCGCGGTGGCGGTGACAGTAACCGGCAATGTCTCCACAACGGGGGACTTAGCCGATGGTATTCGGGCGTATTCCGAAGCCTTTACCGGTGATTATGGCGACGCGACATCCGGCGCGGTGGCGGTGACAGTAACCGGTAATGTCTCCACAACGGGGGACTTAGCCGATGGTATTCAGGCGTATTCCGTTGCCTTTACCGGTGATTATGGCGACGCGACATCCGGCGCGGTGGCGGTGACAGTGACGGGCGATATCTCCACCACGGGGAGCCGTGCCAAAGGTATTCTGGCGTATTCCGATGCCGATGGCGATGCCGGCGCGGTGACGGTAATGGTGACGGGCGATATCTCTACCACGGGAAGCAATGCCCAAGGGATACAGGCGTATTCCGAAGCCGAAGGCGATGCCGGCGCGGTGACGGTAATGGTGACGGGCGATATCTCTACCACGGGCAGCAATGCCGAAGGTATTCTGGCGTATTCCGATGCCGATGGCGATGCCGGCGCGGTGGCGGTGACAGTGACTGGCGATATCTCTACCACCGGGAACGGTGCCGAAGGTATTCGGGCGTATTCCTACGCCTACGGCGATGGCGATGCTGGCGCGGTGGCGGTGACAGTGATGGGCGATATCTCTACCATAGAGAGCAGTGCCAATGGTATTCAGGCGTATTCCTACGCCGATGGCGATGGCGATGCTGGCGCGGTGACGGTGACGGTGATGGGCAACATCTCTACCACGGGGTTCAGTGCCGAAGGTATTCAGGCGTATTCCTACGCCGATGGCGATGCTGGCGCGGTGACGGTAATGGTGACGGGTGATGTCTCCACTACGGGAAGCAATGCCCAAGGAATCCGTGCGATATCCAGTGGCGGCACGACATCCGGCGCGGTGACGGTGAGGCATTTGCAGGGGACGATTGTTGCCG
>NZ_JBQFSM010000051.1:0-1520 GCF_056538005.1 Ruegeria sp. BI11
CCGGATACTGTTGAAGAAGTCGATGTTTTGGCTGGTTTGACGGCTGTCGAGATTTGGGGTGACGCGCCTTTTCTTCATGTGGGGGCTGGTGTCGGGACCAGTTTTGCGAGTTTCCTAAGGTTTTGTGCCGTTGCTGCTAGCTGGAACTGTTCATATGCGCCTTTGGGTCCTCGAAGCCGCATCATCCGCACGCCGATGTATCGCTTCAGATGGGCAAAGAGCATCTCGACTTTCCGCCTTTGGATGAATGAGGTCATGTAAGCATCGGTTTTTCGGATATCGCGTGCGACGTCTCGAGCAGCTTCGTGCACAGAGCGCATGAGGCGTCTCCCGTTGTCCTTCGGACAGCATTGCGGTTTCAAAGGGCATATGTCGCAGTCATGTTTGGAGGCGCGGTATCTGATGAAGCCGTCTTTGCCGCCATTTGCTTTTCGTGGCGTTGAGAAGTTCCGGCGATAGGCCTGCAACGCCTTGCCGCCCGGACAGGTGTAGCTGTCGGTCGCGGGTTCATAAACAAAATCTTCGCGTGAGAACGTCCCGTCCGTCCGTTTCGATTTGTCCCAGACCGG
Organism: Ruegeria sp. BI11; assembly: GCF_056538005.1. Taxonomy (NCBI): domain Bacteria; kingdom Pseudomonadati; phylum Pseudomonadota; class Alphaproteobacteria; order Rhodobacterales; family Roseobacteraceae; genus Ruegeria; species Ruegeria sp. BI11. The sequence goes on from NZ_JBQFSM010000051.1 coordinate 570, forward strand.
AATGTGCGGAGCGATGCCACGCTCTTCCACCAACCACCCCAGCATCTCTGCCGATCCGTAGCCCGTATCGCCAACCAGTTTGTCTGGTGTCATGTCGAAGCGGTCTGTGATCCGGTCGATCATGCGCCGTGCGGCAAACGCCTCAGCGGTTCGGATCGGAACCGAAGGTTCCACGTCGACGATCACCGCATTATCCAAGTCCACCATGTAGTTGGTGGAATAGGCGAAGAACGCCGCCCCACCATCTGCCCCTGTCCAGCGGGCAGCAGGGTCGACAGGTGATATGTATTTGGGAACAACCTTGGTGGACCCGCCGAACGCGGCATCATCCAGCGTTTCGAGGTACTCGTCCAGAACACGAGAGGTCAGTTCAGGTGGCAGGCCTTCCTTGCTATCAATGCCGCGTGTCTGGTTTGCATTCGCGGGTATCAGGCTGGCGTCAACGCCAAAGCTGTGGCCACCGACAAGACCTTCATCCATGCAGCGCTGCAAAACTGTCTCGAACAAATGACGGAACAATCCGCTCTCCCGGAAACGGCCATGACGGTTCTTTGAGAACGACGAATGGTCAGGCACCGGATCGGCCAGGTCCAGCTTGCAAAACCACCTGTACGCCAGATTGACATGTATCTCTTCGCAAAGCCGCCGCTCGGAGCGGATGCCCATGCAGTATCCCAACAGCAGCATGCGGATCATCAGTTCAGGGTCAATCGACGGACGACCATGCGAGCTGTAATACGGCGCAAGCATTGGGCGCACTTCGGTCAGATCAAGGAAGCGATCAATCCCACGCATCGGGTGATCCTGCGGCACAAACTCTTCGATTGAGAACTCATAAAACAACGCACCTTGCGCCACCTGCCTCGGTCCCATCATCGCCGCGCCCTCCCACTCTCAAAACAAGTGAATCAGGACAACAGCAACCAATCAACAGACTTTTTCAACAGTATC
>NZ_JBQFSM010000052.1:0-1510 GCF_056538005.1 Ruegeria sp. BI11
CCATGACCAAATCAATACGATTTTTCGTCCCCGCCGCTATCGCCTTTGCACTCTCTCCTACCGCTATGCCAGAGCCGACGCGTTCAAGCTGCGGGAAGGTTATGCTGCCGAACTATCGGCCTGATTGTGCAAGCTCACGCATATTACAATCCACGTCAGATAACTCGGCAAAGCCTTTGAAGTTGCGCATATGATCATCTCTGAAGAACCACGGATAGCGAGGATCTTTGTTGGCAACACCCTGAAACCTGTCACAATCAGAAAGCGGCAAAAACTATTGGGGCCGGATGCGAGCGGAACATTGGAACGCGCATATCAGGCTCGCGGCAACTTCATATCAATCTGTCACACGCGGCAAAGGTTGATCGTGCAGCTGAAGGTCGCTTTTCCAAAGCGGAACGCTCGGGCAAAGCCAGACCAAACCACAAGGGGCGCAATCCGCCCTTTCGCAGGGCGGAGTCCTGGGGACGCACTTGACGCTACCATAAAAGGTTGCGTTAGGCCGCAGCGGCGGCCTACGCGGGAAAGGGCCGGACCTGATGATTTCCGAAATATCAGTCGGACAGGGTTATGTTGCGAATCCGCGTCTGTCCGCATCGCGTGCAGCGCATCTTTGCGACCGCAGCCCGCACACGCGTTTCGCGCCCATACCGCTCGGCCAGATCTAGCACCGCGATCGTGCCCTCATGGCCACAGCCACATTCCAGAAACAACCAGCTCATTCCCAGCGTTCCCAGGCGTCGACCTTCGATGCGCATATCCGGACCCTTGGACGCCGCGGTCACCAGCGGCAGTTCCAACGGGTCTTTGGGCGTCCTGCGGCGTGTAAACGGCATGTTTCAAACTCCAAGCAGCACTCTCATCCGGAGTGGAAGGATGCGGTCGCGGGTCAGACAAACACGCGCTACGGCCAAGGCGCAACCGGCAGGTTCCATGGAACAGCATTGGCGGATCACGCGGGATGTCCGGCCAAGATCCGCGACTTTGCTGCAAGACTTGCCTTACTTTCGTAAAACCGTCCGATACTTCGACCTCACAAAGCACGTCCGGCGCGTCTGCGGGACGTGTTCGGATTTCATTAACACCGAAGCTGATATTGGAATGAACCCGTTGACCATTGCGCGCCATCGGAGGCAAGCCTTGTGACGGTTTGCCGAAACAATGGGATTTCGTCGGTGAACTGGATACTCTCTTAACCTTTTCGGCCGGGCCTGATCGGGTTCGGCCGTTTTTTCTCTGGATGCATGAAACAGCTGCAGGGTGCAACTGGGCCTGTCCGTGCGGGCTCTGTCGCATTCTTTTCTGAAGTATGAATTCTCACCAGACGTTGCTGTGTTTAGATGGCTAGTTTTGCAAACTGCTTGAACGGACAGAATCCGAGTCCGAACTGACCCTTTCGGATCATATGCGCAACTTCAACGGCTTTGCCGAGTTATCTGACGTGGATTGTAATATGCGTGAGCTTGCACAATCAGGCCGATAGTTCGGCAGCATAACCTTCCCACAGCTT
>NZ_JBQFSM010000053.1:0-1510 GCF_056538005.1 Ruegeria sp. BI11
CCGCAAGTCCACCGCATAATCAAATCACCCCGATGATCCACTCTCTCTTAGCCCAGGCTGCCATCTGTCCTAAAATCCCTGACGACGGACAATCAAAACGCCGGATATGGCGCAAGATACACGTAGGGATTGATGCAGAAACGTTGGAAGTTCGGGCCGTCGAAGTCACTACAAGCAACGTAGATGACGCTCCCATGTTGCCCGAGTTGCTCGATCAGATCCCGCCCGAACAGGACACCGGATCGGTCACTGCCGATGACGACTACGACACGCGCAAATGTCATGACGCGATTGCCGCCCGTGGCGCCCATACCGTTATTCCCACGCGCAAGAACGCCAAACTTTAGAAGCAGACGAGCGCCGGAGCCATTACCAGAAACGAAACAGTCAATGCATCGCGATACCTAGGCCGTGCCCTGTGGCGACGATGGAGCGGATACCACCCCCGGAGCCGCGTCGAAACAAAAATGTACTGTTTGAAACTGTTGGGCCAAAAGCTCATGGCGTGGGACTTCGACAGGCAGGTGGCGGAGATCCAGATCCGCGTTACAGTTCTCAACCGCTACACCACTCTTTGCATACCTATCACAGAGACCGTAGGATAAATCCGTCCAGGGAAAAGAGAAATCCAACCCTCAACCGGTTTGTGCAACAAAGCCGTTGATGAGTGAAATTAAATTGATAAATCATCAATAGATTTTCCAGATTCGAGAGCTGCTTTAACCCATGCAGGTTTACGCCCTCGACCACTCCACGTTTGTGATGGGTTACTAGGGTTGGCGTATTTGGCAGCGGCTTTAGCGTTGGCTTTGCGTTTCCTGCCTTTATTAAGAGCAACAACATCGTCGAAACTTACACCCAACTTGTCAGCAACGGCCTGCATTTCACTGAATGCCGTTTGTAATGTTTCCTTTTTCACTTCAACGATGCGCTTATCAATTTTGCTTGCCAAAGCTTTGAGCTCCGCAGCATTTAAGCTTTCGATATCAATCGACATAGTTCTCTCCTTTTCTCTCTGTTGCTAAACAGATAATCGGCTCAGTTACAAGCTTTTTGAGAAGGTTATAATGGGGGGAATCCCGTGTACCCCGTTGGGTCAACGAAAAGAAGTTGAAACCTGTGGTCGGCTGTGCGGCTGATCGCGAGGGCGTTTTGTGCGAATTCTCCTTGGAAGGTCTCAATCTTGATCAGCGGATAGAGACTGGCAGATCGGTCGATAAAGCTCTTCAATTCAACGTATCGTTTCTTGTTTTCCTCATTGAATATACAACGAATGTGACGGTCTTGGCGACGATGGTTTCGCCCTCTAGCGACAGCGGATAGCGTGCTCAGAGCAACACCTATCGAGGTATCCGTCAGGTTGTCTTTGTCGGGCTTTGCCGAGTTATCTGACGTGGATTGTAATATGCGTGAGCTTGTACAATCAGGCCGATAGTTCGGCAGCATAACCTTCCCACAGCTTGAACGCGTCGGCTCTGGCATAGCGGTAGGAGAGAGTGCAAAGGCGATA
>NZ_JBQFSM010000054.1:0-1454 GCF_056538005.1 Ruegeria sp. BI11
AGTTGACTCGCTGCTCGAGGACCGCGGATATGATGCCGACTGGCTCAGAGAAGCGTTGAAAGATAAAGGGATACGCGCATGCACCCCAGACTGAAAACGGCACAAGACAACTGTCAAGTACGACAAGCGCCGATACAAACGGCGCAACCAGATCGAAATCAGGTTCGGCAGGCTGAAGGATTGGCGGCGTGTGGCGACCCGATACGACAGATGCCCGAAGGCATTCCTCTCAGCCATCACTCTGGCGGCAACCGTCATCTATTGGCTATGAAGCCTGACCCTAAAAATTGTGAAAATGGTCCGGCTTCAAGTTCGATTGCGGCAATCATACGTGGAAACGAACTGACTGTATGCACCAAGGCCTCAGGGTCACTCTCCGCCTGCAACTCTTCACCTATCTTGCCTTGTGGTTCTAGCACACAAATCGCCGTGCTTGCCAGTGAAACGTCCAATCCGATTTAAACTTCCATATCGTTGCCCTTCTATTCCAAGGAATTGAGGCACATGCCACCATGCGACCTCGTAGACGCGCCACCAGCGCATCAAGGGCAACGGCACTCCACATCAACCTGACCGAAGTCGCCAAAAACTCCATTACGGCATCTCTATTTTCGGAATAGCTTTATTGCATTAATACCTTGAAGTTTACTAGGAAGGACTTCAGTCTTGCTTTGGCTTTGAGATTAACTTTGAGACAGTTCTCTCCATCACCAGTCTTGGATTTTTACGCTCGCTATTTGAAGAGTCCAAATGGTCGTGAGTTTCGAAATTTTTGTGTTAACTTATTAGATTTAGAGATAAGGCGAGTAGAGTACAACGTGGCGTCAAAACCAGTATTATTAGAGCCGGATGGAGAATATTGGTCTGATATAAATCGAGCTAAATACACTTTGCAATCCTTTCAATGTAACAAGAAATTCAATTTCAATGAACTTAACTTAGAAAAACATTGGTTAACACTTTTAGGGAGCCGGTTTTCTGTTGAGTATGAATTAAATGGAGGCAGTATGTTTTCTTTGATCTGTGTTGCTTCTACTAAATTAAAGCTTCCAATAAATGAGACAGAGAAATGGCCGGAAAGTTTATTGTTTAAGAAGTACACGGAATCAGTGCTGCGCACTGAATGGGATTACCCAAGCCTTCAGTTTCGCTTCTCTAGAAAAATTTGGCCACGCTAATAACCATTTAATTATGAAATCGCTTGCGGTGTGACAGGAACAAACACCAGGCTCTGATTTGTAGTAGTTCCGATTTGATCTGACGGTTGGCCATTTTCTGGCGGCATTTATCAGGATCATGCCATCCTAGACTGTCAGAGCTTTCAGTCCGGGTTGTGTTGCAAAGTTTCTTGCTAGCTGAAGAGATTACAGCGTGTCTGGTTTAATTGGTTTCAAATCCTGCGGCAACGAAGAAGTTATAGCACTCTTCATCGGTGAATAGGTGGCAGATACTTC
>NZ_JBQFSM010000055.1:0-1396 GCF_056538005.1 Ruegeria sp. BI11
AGAATAGATTGCTCATTACACATCCCTGAAACTCAGGGGTTTGAATCACGCAGTCGGGATCACGGAAACCAATTTAATGGGTCCAGAACCTAGGGAAGGTCAGCACGCCCTACCATGAAAAGTGCTGCCACCGTCTCCGATGCAATTGTCCGGAGCGTGTAGTCGCCTCACAGTGTTTCAGGTGGCCAGTCACTTCTAACATACCGGAACAGAAAGCTTGAATAGTCCCATTCGTCACGCAACGCTGTTTCTGTGTACTTCTGAAACAATTTGTCCTCATCCCAAACTTCGGTTTCCTTAAGTGGCAGGTGGAGGTATCTTGACGTTAAATGGGCCAAAGCGGCAATGCCACCGACAGACAAGCCGCGCTCGACTGCGAGGCGATGGCCCAGAAGCGTCAGCCAGTAATGCGGTAGATCGAATTGCACATGACCAAACCATCGCCTGCGGCGGGTTATGCTAAGAATACGCCGCGCTTGGGCAATATCTGCCTGATATGCCTCACTTGCTTCGAACAGCGGCGGAACCAGAAACACATTGTACCGAACCCGGTTAATCTCTAATTCCAGCAGGTTGATATGGAAGTCGTGTAGGCTCCTCTTGTCCGAGTGGGCCAAGAACCGGGCAAAGAAGTCTCTGACGGGATTGGGGACCAAGTGTAGAATGAGAGTCTCTCCATGCTCTTTCGCGCTTCGCACAAAATATTCGGGAGGCGCGCGCAAAATCTCAAACGCGCCATGCCGGATCCCGAAATCATCCCACAGAAAAGGACGAAGCCGACGAGCAACGGGAGTTGAACATTTGCTCATCCTGGCCTTCGCTTTTCTGCTGATGGTGCTATTCGGGACGGTGCGCGGTGGGACCGACAACCTGCACGCGACCTGACACGCACCGGCGGGCCATTCGTGACAGATATTAACCCGGTTGCGGGCTTGCCAATGGGCTTTATTGACGGCGTGGATGCCTCTCCTGACGGCATCGTCATGTGCCAATGTGATGTTTATTGAAACCACCACATGAGGAGAAAGCAACCATGTCTGATGTTACTATCATCGGGATTGATCTGACAAAGCGTGTTTTCCAACGGCATTGCCAACTTGGTTGCACGCGGCTGATGGCGATCTGGTCTGCGTCCGTTAGGCGGTCATTTCGGCAACATAGCAGTCCCAAAGGTCGAAGGCATCGGTTCTGGAGTTACGGTATGAGACGGTGGAGAGTTGATGGCGGCGGGAGCGAAAGACGGTGTTGATCTGATCGTGAGCGATAAGGAGCCTTTGCGCCTGTCTTGGCGATCCGTCATTTGTTAAACTTTGGACTTGATCTGACGGACACCTCAGCTTTGAGTGCTGAGAATATGAGGTGCGCTGTCCGATTGGTCTGGCGCTTTGATGGTCTT
>NZ_JBQFSM010000056.1:0-1316 GCF_056538005.1 Ruegeria sp. BI11
GCTCAGCGACTTGTTTGCCCAACGCTTCGAATTCGGCGATTAGTGCGTTGAAGTTCTCAATTGCCAGTACCGGCAGATTAGCCTCAGCGATAGCTTTCCTGATGGCTTTGCGGAACCGAAAGGCACCGACTGGAATGACAATGCCATACTCCCCCAGAAAGCCGCGAATAAGATTACTCTATCCGGTTCGTTGTGTTATGAGCCGGTCGCGTGTTCGGTGCAGTATCTGCAAATCCTGTTGCTTCGTCGTCTTCACTGGGACAAATCGCATAATCGGGCGCAGTGCGGCCTCATAGATCGCCTCGGCATCAACAGCGTCGTTCTTGGGCCTTTGACAAACGGCATGACGAAGCGCGGGTGAATGAGGCGCACGGCATACCCTTGCACCTCAAACTGTTTGCCCCAGTGATGAGCGCTGGCGCAAGCCTCCATGGCGACTGTTTCCGGGGAATGCTCCTGTACGGCAGCGGCGAGTTTTGATCTGGTCAGTTTCTTCGAGATTACCTCGCCCTCATTGGTGATCCCGTGGATGTGAAACGGCTGTTTGCCTAGATCCATCACAATTAACTGCATTCTGTGAACTCCTTCTGCTTGCTACGTCTGCCGAAAACCATCGGCGTCGGTGCAAGGGGCGTCCATTCCATACGATGAGAAAGAAACCCGGAACTAAGCCGAGCCACGGCGAGAAAGTTGTCAAAAACATCCGCCGTGCGACCCGTAAACAGTATTCCGCAGAAGAAAAGACCAAGTTTGTGCTGGACTGCCTCAAGCTTCGAATGCGTTGTGTATTGGTGACTTAGTCAGAGGGCGTGTTTCAGACTCGTAAGTTCAATCAAATCGAAATTGTTAGCGCGGGTAGAACAGACTTTGGTTGTATTGGAGTTCATTTTTGAATGGCTCGCACCAACCTCAAAATGGGTTCCAAAAATCGGCATGGTTGCGTTTTCCTATTGGTGTTTTGATGCGATGCAGAATTGAAATGAACACGGGCTAAGTGAACCAGTTGGGCCAACTTTCCATTCTCAATAAGAAATGAGGTTGGAAAATGTTGTTATATTTGGATCCCTGTTTCTTCAGGAAAGTAGATGTGGAGTGCAAAGGTGAAATCCATTTTGCGTGAGGCAATTGTGTCAGGTTACATCAGCATCCGTGGTGGGCGGATGACCAAGTATAAAGGGACGGTTGCGAGCTATGCGCCGTCCGGACTTCACCCCGTTCTTTCTTTTGCGCCCGTTTCCGGACGTGTTGCCAGTATGGCTCTGGGGCTTGGCATCGCCATCGGGGGCGCTACAAGCGCGCATTCGCAGGTTGTGCCT
>NZ_JBQFSM010000057.1:0-1258 GCF_056538005.1 Ruegeria sp. BI11
ACTACCGGTTCCGGGTCGTAAAGCCCGCGCTGGTGTTTGGCCCTTATAGGAAAAGCCATAGAATCAGTGTAGCTCCTATTTAGTTTGCATTTTTTTTATATTTTGCGCACCACCCTTCGAGCTCGCTTTCTCTCAATTTATATCCGATAAGTTTCCCTTATCATGAGTGTTTGACTTTATCGGAAAATTGCGCAGAATGGGCCCATGAAACCCCCTGCCCCATACCTGCCTGCCGCATCCCCTGCCCTGTCCCAGGCCGATCAGGACGCGCTGACAGATCTTTATGTCCGCGGCACGCCGGCCAATACGCTGCGCGCTTATGAACGTGACTTGCTCTACATCACGTCCTGGAAACAGGCGCGGTTCGACGCAGGGCTGGACTGGCCCGAGACTGAAGCCTCTGCTCTTGCCTTCATTCTCGATCATGCCCGTGATCTAAACGACGCACCTGAGGAGGACATCGCGCGACAGGTGGCTGAAGCATTGATCGCGCAGGGCTTGCGGAAATCGCTGGCCTGCCCTGCGCCGTCGACGCTGGACCGGCGCATCGCCTCCTGGCTGGCCTTTCACCGAATGAAAAATCTCGCCAGCCCGTTTGACGCACCGCAGGTGAAACAGGCCCGCGCCAAGGCGCGCCGCGCCGCCGCCCGGCCCCAGGCCCCAAAATCCGCCCACCCCATCACCCGCGACATTCTTGAACAGCTGCTGGCCACCTGCCGGGGTTCTCGCCGCGATTGCCGTGACCGCGCCATCCTGATGCTGGGCTGGGCTTCTGGTGGCCGTCGGCGATCCGAGATTGCCGGATTGATGCGCGAGGATGTATCGCTGAAAGAATTTGACAAAAATGGCGTGCTCTGGCTCTCGCTGCTGGAGACCAAGACCACAATCAAGGGCGAGACGCCTCGGCTGGTGCTCAAGGGTCGCGCGGCCCAGGCTCTGGTGCATTGGATCGAGGTCGGCGAGATTCAGGACGGCCCTTTGTTCCGGCCAATCTCCAAAGCCGATCGGGTGCTGAGCCGCCGCCTCTCCCCTGATGCGATCGCACAGATCGTTCGGCACCGGCTGAAACTGGCAGGGATGCCTGAAGGCTTCGCCTCACCACACGGGCTGCGTTCCGGGTTCCTGACCCAGGCTGCGCTGGATGGCGCCCCGATCCAGGCCGCCATGCGCCTGTCGCTGCATCGATCCATGGCCCAGGCGCAGAAATATTACGACGACGTCGATATCGCCGAAAACCCAGCCGCAGACATGTTGGGGT
>NZ_JBQFSM010000058.1:0-1233 GCF_056538005.1 Ruegeria sp. BI11
GTGTAGTGGTTCAGATGTGATCTGACAGTTGGCCGTTTTCTGGCGGCGTCTGTCAGGTCAAGTTTGGTTCAGGAACTTTTCCTTCCAGATCTCTTTACCCTCGATCATGGTCTGGAACGGCGTTCTGCCGCAACACATTTTACCCTGATGAGTGCGCTCGTGGTTGTAGTGGTGCAGCCATTCACCCAGATCGGCTTGCAATGCTTCGATGCTGTCATAGAGCTTCTTGCGGAACGCGACCTGGTAGAACTCCTGCAACACCGTCTTGTGGAAGCGCTCGCAGATGCCGTTGGTCTGGGGCGATTTGACCTTGGTCTTGGTGTGGTCGATGTCATTGATCGCTAAGAACAGCTGGAAATCGTGTTTGTCGACGCGCCCGCAATATTCCGTCCCGCGATCTGTCATGATCCGCAGCACCGGCAGGTCATGCTCGTCATGGAATGGCAGCACCCGGTCGTTGAGCAGATCGGCAGCAGTGATCGGTGTCTTGGTGGTGTAGAGCTTAGCATGCGCCACCTTGCAATAGGTGTCCACGTAAGTCTGCTGATAGACCCGCCCAACACCCTTGAGCGTGCCGACATAGAAGGTGTCCTGTGAGCCCAGATAGCCGGGATGGGCTGTTTCCACCTCGCCGCAGGCTTCATCGTCGAGCTTCTTCTTTTCCAGCGCTTGCACCTGCGCTTCGGTCAGGATGCAACCCTCTTCGGCGACCTTGGCTTCCAGGGCTTTCAGCCGGGCTTTGAAGTTGGCCAGATCGTGCCGCAGCCAGATCGACCGGACACCCGAGGGTGAGACAAAGACACCTTGCTTGCGCAACTCGTTCGAGGTGCGGGCTTGGCCATAGGCCGGGAAGTCGGTGGCGGATTTGATCACAGCCTGCTCGGTCGCGTCGTCAACCCGGTTTGCCAAATTGGGTTTGCGCCGGGTGCGTTCGAACAGCGCTTCCACGCCGCCGTCTTCGACTGCCGACTTGTAGCGGTAGAACGTGTCCCGGCTGTAGCCCATCACCTGACAGGCTTTTGAGACATTGCCCAGTTCCTCGGCCAGATTCAGCAGGCCGGTTTTGTGTTTGATGATCTTGTCGGTAGTATTCAACATCGTGGTTTCCTCGTTTCGATGATTTGGTTGGCACCACCATCAAAACGAACAACCATTTCCCTTCAAGGGAACCACCGCCCCCAATCCAATTTGAAAAATTGGGGGCGGTGTCAGATCACATCGAAACTAATTCAG
>NZ_JBQFSM010000059.1:0-1203 GCF_056538005.1 Ruegeria sp. BI11
CGCCAGCGCGACGAGATCGAGCTGATCGCGTCCGAGAACATCGTTTCTGCCGCCGTGATGGAGGCGCAGGGCTCGGTGATGACCAACAAATACGCCGAAGGCTACCCCGGACGGCGCTACTATGGCGGCTGTCAATTCGTTGATATCGCTGAAAACCTGGCCATCGACCGCGCCAAGCAGCTGTTTGGCTGTGCGTTCGCCAACGTGCAGCCGAACTCGGGCAGCCAGGCCAACCAGGGCGTGTTCCAGGCGCTGATCAAACCGGGCGACACCATTCTGGGCATGAGCCTGGATGCAGGCGGTCACCTGACCCACGGCGCCCGTCCGAACCAGTCGGGCAAGTGGTTCCACGCGGTGCAATACGGCGTCCGCAAGGAAGACAACATGCTGGACTATGATCAGGTCGAGGCGCTGGCGAAGGAACACCAGCCCAAGCTGATCATCGCCGGAGGCTCGGCCATTCCCCGCGTGATCGACTTTGCCCGCATGCGCGAGATCGCCGATATGGTCGGCGCTTACCTGCATGTGGACATGGCGCATTTCGCCGGTCTGGTGGCGGCGGGCGAGCACCCCAGCCCCTTCCCGCATGCGCATGTGGCGACCACCACCACGCACAAGACCCTGCGCGGCCCGCGTGGGGGTATGATCCTGACCAATGATGAAGATATTGCTAAGAAAGTGAATTCGGCGATCTTCCCCGGCATTCAGGGCGGCCCGCTGATGCATGTGATCGCGGCCAAGGCCGTGGCCTTTGGAGAAGCTCTGCAGCCTGCGTTCAAGGACTACATCAAGCAGGTCGTCGTCAATTCGCAGGCGCTGTCGGATCAGCTGATCAAGGGCGGACTGGACACGGTGACCCACGGCACCGACACCCACGTCGTGCTGGTCGACCTGCGCCCCAAAGGCGTCAAGGGCAACGCGACCGAAAAGGCCCTGGGCCGCGCGCATATCACCTGCAACAAGAACGGCGTGCCGTTTGATCCTGAAAAACCGACCATCACCTCGGGGATCCGTCTGGGCTCTCCCGCCGGCACCACCCGCGGCTTTGGCGAGGTCGAATTCCGCCAAATCGCCGACTGGATCATCGAGGTGGTCGACGGTCTGGCCGCCAATGGCGAAGACGGCAACACCGCCGTCGAAGCCAAGGTCAAGGCCGAGGTCGCAGACCTCTGCGCCAAGTTCCCTCTTTATCCGAACCTGTAA
>NZ_JBQFSM010000060.1:0-1176 GCF_056538005.1 Ruegeria sp. BI11
ATGGCAAAGGAAAAGTTTGAGCGTACAAAACCGCACGTCAACATCGGCACGATTGGGCACGTTGACCACGGTAAAACCACGCTGACCGCAGCAATCACCAAGTATTTTGGTGACTTCAAAGCGTATGACCAGATTGACGGCGCGCCTGAAGAAAAAGCACGTGGCATCACTATCTCGACCGCCCACGTGGAATACGAGACCGACAACCGCCACTACGCGCACGTTGACTGCCCCGGCCACGCCGACTACGTCAAGAACATGATCACCGGTGCCGCTCAGATGGACGGCGCGATCCTGGTTGTGAACGCCGCTGACGGCCCGATGCCGCAGACCCGCGAGCACATCCTGCTGGGCCGCCAGGTTGGCATCCCGAAGATGGTCGTGTTCATGAACAAAGTTGACCAGGTTGACGACGAAGAGCTGCTGGAACTGGTTGAGATGGAAGTTCGCGAACTGCTGTCCAGCTACGACTACCCCGGCGACGATATTCCGATCATCGCAGGTTCGGCTCTGGCCGCGATGGAAGGCAACAACCCGGAAATCGGCGAAGAGAAGATCCGCGAACTGATGGCGGCTGTTGATGACTACATCGACACCCCTGAGCGTGAAGTCGACAAGCCGTTCCTGATGCCGGTTGAAGACGTGTTCTCGATCTCGGGTCGTGGTACCGTTGTGACCGGTCGTGTTGAGCGTGGCGTGATCAACGTTGGCGACGAGATCGAAATCGTCGGCATCCGCGACACTCAGAAAACCACCTGTACCGGCGTTGAAATGTTCCGTAAGCTGCTTGACCGCGGTGAAGCAGGCGACAACATCGGCGCTCTGCTGCGCGGTATCGACCGTGACGGCGTTGAGCGTGGCCAGGTTCTGTGTAAGCCGGGTTCGGTTACACCGCACACCAAGTTCGAAGCCGAAGCCTATATCCTGACCAAGGAAGAAGGCGGCCGTCACACCCCGTTCTTCGCGAACTACCGTCCGCAGTTCTACTTCCGTACAACTGACGTGACCGGCACCGTGACCCTGGCCGAAGGCACCGAGATGGTTATGCCCGGCGACAACGTCGGCTTCAGCGTTGAGCTGATCGCACCTATCGCGATGGAAGACGGCCTGCGTTTCGCCATCCGCGAAGGCGGCCGCACCGTCGGCGCCGGCGTTGTCTCGAAAATCATCGAGTAA
>NZ_JBQFSM010000061.1:0-1017 GCF_056538005.1 Ruegeria sp. BI11
GGTGAGCGACGAAATAGAGCTTTTGATCAATATCGAAGCATTAAAGGCTGAGTAATGTGTGCAAGGGCGCTGATACTGCGCTGAGCGCTCATTCTAAACTTTTGACGGGCTGGCAACAAAATGAATGTGTTCTTTAGACTACTGGCAGTCGCTACAACAGCAGTTACATTGACCTGCCCGTTGGCATTCGCACAAGAGCCCTACTTGCCGGAGCGTACCTCACCCCGTCCTGCAACGACAAGCGGCGTACCGCATACTCAGATCGGTGTCGAAATTGATGCCGAGTTAGCCCAGCTATTGCTGGAGCGTGTTGCGCAATTCCCAGGGGTCGCGCTTGGCCCGACACGCATATCGCTTCCTGGGACAATTGGTTTTCAGCTTGATCCCGACATGTTGTTGTCTCAACCGAGCTCTATCGTCGGTGGGTTTGAATTTGCGCATATGCATCCTGATGGCAGCTTGCACGCTTCGCTGCACCCCGCAATGGCGCGACGGGCAATTGAGGCTGGTTGGGCCGTTGCACACCCTTGGGCCAAGCAACGTCCTGGGTGGAGTGGCTTTGTCATGATATACACACCGACCACACCAGAAGAGTTGGATGTCGTCATCGATTTGGTCGAAAGCTCGTACACCTTCATCACCGGAAACACCTTGGACTAAGCTCGAATTGCGCGAAAGTGTGCGGGGACGCCTGTTTTCTGTCTGAGAGCAGTTTCAGCCACCTTGTTTCTCGCAGTCATTTTTTTCTTAAATTGTCGCCGTGGCGAATGCTCGATACCTTCAAGCCATTCACACTAATGGTAGCTGCCGTCCGCTTGTTAGATTTTGCAAAGCTCGGAGTCGAAGTTCCGCTTCGGGCTGCCATCGTTCACAGATGAGAAGAACTACGGACTGATACCATTAGATTGGATATTTCGAAGTGAACCTTCGTTAGCGACGTGAAATGCGTTAATCATTCACCTTAATTCTAGGTTTCGCCAGCCAGTAAGACGTTTTGCTCGGCTTTGTGTTTCAGCG
>NZ_JBQFSM010000062.1:0-1000 GCF_056538005.1 Ruegeria sp. BI11
AGACTCGCAGGGCTTGACCTTGCGCGCCGGTCCGGGCTTGCTGCGAAAAACGCATTCACAGGATTTCCAATGTCCCTTGATCTTTGGCTCGCTTTTGTCGCTGCTTCCACCGCCCTCCTGCTAATCCCGGGCCCGACTGTCTTGCTGGTGCTCAGCTATGCTTTGTCCAAAGGGCGCAGCGTGGCCGTGGCCTCGGCCACGGGCGTAGCTGTTGGGGATCTGGTGGCCATGACGGCCTCGCTATTGGGACTGGGCGCATTGGTTCTGGCATCAGCTACGATGTTCACGGCCCTTAAATGGGTCGGGGCGGCCTATTTGGTCTGGCTGGGGATCAAATTGTTGCGCAGCGCGCCATCGGGTGGTCTGGAGACTGTGGAGACCGGACGCGATGTCACCGCCCGCAGCGTATTTGGCCATGCCGCCGCGGTCACCGCACTGAACCCAAAATCCATTGCATTCTTTATCGCCTTCGTCCCCCAGTTTCTGCGCCCGGCTGACCCACTTGGGCCGCAATTCTTCATCCTGATCGCAACTTTCGTGGGTCTGGCATGGTTGAATGCGTTGGCATATGCCTTTTTGGCAGACCGCTTGCGACAGATGATAGGACGTTCGGGCGTCATCACTGCTATGACACGGTTCGGAGGGGTGACGTTGATCGGGATGGGTGTGGCCACGGCTGTCCTGCGCCGCCCAGCCTGATGGCTCAGTCCTCGGAGTGTTCTTTCATGAAAGCGCGAATGAACCGACGAATTTCTCGTGCAGCTGACGTGTCCAGCTCTTTGCATAGCTGAACGAACGCGTCCCGCTCATCCTTGTCCAGACGCAAGACCAACTGGCTATTTTTCTTGGTCGAAACCTTGCCGTCTTTTGCTTCCGCGCGTCCTGTACTCAACAAGATTTTTGCTCCATCGGCCGGCCCTTGTATATACATTGCATAGAGTTTGTATTTCTCGATCACCTAACAACAAAAGAAGATTATGGCAATGAACCTTCATGCTGC
>NZ_JBQFSM010000063.1:0-909 GCF_056538005.1 Ruegeria sp. BI11
TGCCGATGGCGATGCCGGCGCGGTGACGGTAATGGTGACGGGCGATATCTCTACCACGGGCAGCAATGCCGAAGGTATTCTGGCGTATTCCAACGCCGAAGGCGATGGCGATGCTGGCGCGGTGGCGGTGACAGTGACTGGCGATATCTCCACCACGGGGAGCGGTGCCGAAGGTATTCTGGCGTATTCATACGCCTACGGCGATGGCGACGCTGGCGCGGTGGCGGTGACAGTGATGGGCGATATCTCTACCATAGAGAGCAGTGCCCAAGGTATTCAGGCGTATTCCTACGCCGAAGGCGATGGCGATGCTGGCGCGGTGGCGGTAATGTTGACGGGCGATATCTCTACCACGGGGTTCAGTGCCGAAGGTATTCTGGCGTATTCCTACGCCGATGGCGATGCTGGCGCGGTGACGGTAATGGTGACGGGCGATATCTCTACCACGGGGGGCAATGCCGAAGGTATTCAGGCGTATTCCGAAGGCGATGGCGATGCTGGCGCGGTGACGGTAATGGTGACGGGTGATGTCTCCACTATGGGCAGCAGTGCCGAAGGTATTCAGGCGTATTCCTACGCCGATGGCGATGCTGGTGCGGTGACGGTAATGGTGACGGGTGATGTCTCCACTATGGGGAGCAATGCCCAAGGAATCCGTGCGATATCCAGTGGCGGCACGACATCCGGCGCGGTGACGGTGAGGCATTTGCAGGGGACGATTGTTGCCGAAGGGACTGGCTCTGACGGTATTTTTGCTCATGCGGGCAATCGCGGTTCGGTGACGGTCGAGGCGTATGGTGCCATCGAAGCCGGAAGATCCGGGATTGTCGCCAGGCAGAATGGTGGCGACGGTTCGATCGCGATCCTGGCGGAAGACCGTGTGACTGGTGGCGATGATGGTATTTTTGT
>NZ_JBQFSM010000064.1:0-792 GCF_056538005.1 Ruegeria sp. BI11
ATCGCTGAGGCTAATCTGCCGGTACTGGCAATTGAGAACTTCAACGCACTAATCGCCGAATTCGAAGCGTTGGGCAAACAAGTCGCTGAGCTCGACCAAAAGCTGGCTGCGATCTTCCGAAACGATGAGAGGTGCAAGATTTGTTGGTACGCGCAGGTCACAACAAAACGCTCTTGGCAATCGCCAACAAGACAGCGCGCATTGCCTGGGCAGTTTTGCAGAGTAGAGAAGGCTAAAAACCGGTGTAGCGGGTAGCCCGGAAAACTTCGGTTTCCAGGAATGCGCAGTGATATGACGATGGTGTAACGACAGAGGCCGCCTGTTCAATAACCTGTAAGGAGTGGTAACCCTCAAAGATCGGATAGATTCCCGCATCGAATGCCGTTGATGCTATCGTTAAAAACACCTCGCGCAGGGTGCGCCATAGATTCACTCCTCGGCGGTTACGATGATCCAGAAACCCACTTCTGTAATGGGGCGGCCTTGTGTCAATGGGTGTTAGAAAAGGCCAAGAACATAGCAGGCCACACTTTCCCCGCCAGGTTCAGGACGCAAATTCAAAAAATTTCTTTTGCTTTTGTAGCTCCGACGTTCACCCACAGCACAAAGAGTAATTCCGTTGCCAGGCTTCCTTCTTCTGTCCGCGGTCAGCGCGTAGCTGCCAACTTAAAGCATCCGATCTTTAACCTGGGGCATATCCGGCAGCCTCGTTCAATCAGGTTAGTTGCATTCCGCAAGGGCATCTAACCTTAAGTCTATATTTCCTGCCCATATTCTATTCGGTATTCACCT
>NZ_JBQFSM010000065.1:0-783 GCF_056538005.1 Ruegeria sp. BI11
CCATTCCCATAATGACGGACATCAATACCATCATCGCCACCAGTAACTTCACCCGTAGTCGTAATCGAAATCTCGCCAACACCATCATGGGCTGCAATAATACCATCATCGCCACCCGATACTGCGTTGGCTGCGATTGTAACATCATATGTGTTGGTGGTGTTCGCGGCGAAAGCATAAATACCATCATCACCGCCTAATACCGTATCTGTCGTCGTAATAATAAGGGCTCCCACACCATTGTGGCGCGCGAAAATACCATCATCACCACCGGTAACGGAACCATTAGTCGTGATTGATAAAGCACCCTTGTCCTCATGGATAGCCAATATGCCGTCTATACCGCCCGATACGTCCTCTGCGTTGCTAATGTAAATTGAACCGTTCCCGTAGTGGCGGGCGCGTATCCCATACCCTTCGGCACCAGCCGTCACTTTCCCCGAAGCAGTAACAAAAGCATCACCTTCTCCACGGTGCAACGCTTCAAGTCCATCTTCAATCACATCTACATACCCTGTAGACGTGATTGAAATTGCACCAGTACCAAGATGGCGCGCGAAAATACCATCATCACCGCTACTCACGTCGTTGGCTGTAATTGTGATCGTGCCAACACTTTCGTGAAGAGCGTAAATACCATCATCACCCTCTTCATCTCCAGATGTCACGGACCCTCTGGCGGCAATATCAATCGCACCATCCCCAAAATGGCGCGCATACACACCAGTATTACCGCCGGTTACATCGTTGGCTGTAACCGATAGTAAACCATCACCATTGTGG
>NZ_JBQFSM010000066.1:0-772 GCF_056538005.1 Ruegeria sp. BI11
GGTTCTGTTGCGAAGTTTTGGTTGGATGACAATAACGCGCTGCGGCAGCGGGTTTAAGATGCGAGCTCCGCGAACTGGCGAAACGGGCAGAGTCCGGGCGTGATTTGACCTTTGCGGATCATGTGCGCCACTTCAATTCCGTCGAGCGTTGCCGCCGCTGAAGCAAAGGCCTTGAACCCCAGCATCGGGCGAGTTCGTCTTTTGATGAAACGGTGGTCCTGTTCCACAATGTTGTTCAAATATTTCCGCCTGACCATTTCAATTGGGACTGGGCAACCAAAACCTTTCAACATCTTGTTTATGGCCTTGATGCCAGCTGTGTTGGCACCGCTTTTGTCGATGACAATCTTTCTCGGAAGGCCGTTGACCTCCAGTGTCCGGGCAAAGAATTTGGTGGCGGCGGGTTTGTTTCGACGCTGCGAAAGCATGAAATCAAGGGTCTTGCCGTGTTTGTCGACAGCTCGATAGAGGTAAATCCACGCGCCTTTAACTTTGATGTAAGTTTCGTCCATTCTCCAGGAGCGATCACATGGCCCTTTGCGGCGACGTGCTGCCTCAGCGATTGCGCCTGCACACCGGGTCACCCATCGGTTTAGCGTGGTGTGGTCCACTGAAACACCGCGCTCGGCCATGATTTCTTCCAGATCCCGGTAAGACACACCGTATCGGACATAGAAGAACACTGCGAAGAGGACCACATCCTTCGGATATTGTGCGCCTTTGAAGGAAATCATGAACTGACTTTCGACTGATTTTACCGAAAGTCATTCAC
>NZ_JBQFSM010000067.1:0-747 GCF_056538005.1 Ruegeria sp. BI11
CCTTGGAGATTTCATTTACAGTCGCTTGCTTGACTGGAAAGCCGTCTTTCGAGACCGGGGCGATGATTTCCAGATCTTCTTCGGATCCGTTGAAATAGGCCAGCATCAGCGCTTCGACTTCGGCTGCATTGTTGCCACCGTCACCTTTTGCAGCGGCTTTCTTCAGGCTGTCGTGCAGAACGTGGCGCGCAATCTGACCCGAATAGGATACGGAATCGGTTTTGTCGCCAGAATACCCTTTCACGGTGACGGGGAACGGACCATAGGCTTGCTCAGCAAACGCAGCGCCGCTGAAGAGCGTCGCGGCAACGAGCGCCGAGGTGAATTTCAGGTTGGACTTGGACATGAGATCCCTCTTCATTTTCAGACTAAAAAAGTCGGATATTTTTTGTTGATGTTTTTAGTCAGCTTTTTGACCGACATGTCAAGTGCAATCCGAACCGGTCATGCGTTTTGTTGGTGGGTTTACCCAACCAGAAGCGTGCTTCTTTTCACCGCAAGGCTTTGTTTCTGAATTATTTCAAAGGCTATTGCGTGGAACGTTTGATCTCCGTTTTGCGGAATTGGAAAGAAGTGGCTGAAATTGCGGAGCTCCAAATCACGTTTCTCTGAGATTTTGTGTTGTAGTAGGCCAGCGCCGGGGAACGAAGCTGCGGTTCCCCTCTACGTCTGCCTTGCACACATCACCAACAGCGAAATCACACCACGGGTGCGCTGCGGTCATTCTCTTTTGACCCGATTCAGGGG
>NZ_JBQFSM010000068.1:0-717 GCF_056538005.1 Ruegeria sp. BI11
CTGTCATCCCCTTTGAGCCACCCATAACCACAGAAGCAGAGATCACCAAAAATGAGATTCCCGAATCCGGTCAGACCAGACACGCTGTAGCTCTGAAATCTGAAGCGTCCGTCAGCTCAAGTCTGAATTTCTACACATCATTTGTTTAACAAGCTGCGCAGTTCCAATTTCTGACAGTCCTGATTGTGTGATTTATTGGCAGGCATCTACAATACCTTTATGGGAATTTGGTCACGGCAGCGGCCGGCCTTAAGGTGGAGGGCCAGCGTCTGGTGACTCTGGGTACGAGGAGGTTGTGACTGACCTGTGAATGTGGACATGAAGGAGACATTCCTGTGGGGCAACTGGGTGAGTGCTATGGGCAGCAGGTTCGGGTCCGCGAGGCCATTACCGCGGTGCGGTGTCATCTCTGTGGTCGGGGTACGCCTGATGTTACCCTGGTGGATTGAGCTGGGCTGACAATCATGATCCAGATATTCAGGATCGCCTCCCGGCTTTGTCTGGAAACAGTATGGGTGGCGTCTCTTGGTACGGAAGAAAATTCAAAAAAGTTACTATGACAAAATACGAGATATCAAAAACCGGATGCGGTCTCTTCTGAGTTTGGCCTGGTACTGAACTGTTTCCTAGGGTCAGGACCCATTGATTTCCGCGTAGGGTCGTGATTCACGGTTCGAAAACCGAGCGGTGAATATGTCTGATCTTTTCTGGCTAACG
>NZ_JBQFSM010000069.1:0-654 GCF_056538005.1 Ruegeria sp. BI11
GCGGATGCCCGCTTGCAGCCTTTGGCAACGATGCCTTGCTGGCCGAACTGTTCGAACCCGAAAACCCAGTTGTAAAAGTCGAAACCGAGGCGGCGTTGAACGCACATTTTGCGATCTGCGCGATGGTGCCGGGGATTCTGGACGTTATGGCGACAGGTGCCGAGTGGTTGGCCGAGCAGACAGGCGACGCGGATGCCTCGGAGTTCTACACAACACAGCTGCTGTCCGGATTTCTGCAGACGATGCAAACCGGGCAAGCCGGGCGTCTGGCCGAGGAACGGGACGCGCTGGCGACGGATGGAACACTCAGCCTGCAGATGACACAGGCATTGCATGCGGGCAAAGCACATGATGCGCTGCGCTCGGCCCTGCAGGCGATTGGAAAAAGGTTGGAGACAGACTGATGACGGACATGCTTGCTCCGGGGGCGCGGATTGGAATTTTGGGCGGAGGCCAATTGGGCAGGATGTTGTCCGTCGCCGCAGCCCGGTTGGGCTTTGTAACCCACATCTTTGAGCCGGGCGCGAACCCACCCGCCGGTCAGGTAGCGGATAATGTGACCACTGCAGCCTATGACGACGCTGCGGCGCTGAAAGCGTTTGCCGAGTCGGTTGATGTCATCACCTATGAATTCGAAAATATCCCGACCGAAGC
>NZ_JBQFSM010000070.1:0-644 GCF_056538005.1 Ruegeria sp. BI11
CTCCCTGTTCCGGCATCACGGGTCCGGAGATGTCGTTCACCACGAGGGGGTCAACCAGTGAGAACCTTCCAGACCTGCATCTCCAATTACCGAAAAAAGAGCGGAGTGGGAAAATCATCTGGTTCGGGAACCGGAACGGGCGGGAGCCAGGTCTGGCTGGTTTTCTTGTGACTGTTTCATTCATGCGGGTCATCCTTCTGCGAGCCGCGCGATACTGCGGGGCAGCATCAGGATCAGAAGGCAGGCGATGATGTCGGTAAGCAAAATGGACAATGCAGCAGCCGGAACGCTGCCCGTCGCGCGGATGTCCCAGGCGAGATCGAGGAAGATGGAGATGATCAGCAGGGTGCAGAGCAGAGCTAGCCCGGCCCCGACGAGATGGCACAGGCAAGCTTCGGTGATCCCGCAGGTTTCCTTCAGCCCGCCGACGCCCATGGCGAAGAGCCCGGCGACCCAGGTGAGCGCGAGGTTGAGGGACCAGATTAGGATGAGGGCCGGCTTTGCCGAGTTATCTGACGTGGATTGTAATATGCGTGAGCTTGCACAATCAGGCCGATAGTTCGGCAGCATAACCTTCCCACAGCTTGAACGCGTCGGCTCTGGCATAGCGGTAGGAGAGAGTGCAAAGGCGATAGCGGCGGGGA
>NZ_JBQFSM010000071.1:0-625 GCF_056538005.1 Ruegeria sp. BI11
CGTTGGCGGTGTTCCGGTCTTGTAATCGACGATCCGCAACGCGCCACGTTTATTGCGATCTATCCTGTCGGCCCGCCCCACGACGGAAAAATCCAAGGGTGACAGAACAAGATTCATCACAGCCTCAAAGGCAACCGGCCCTCCGTCGCCACGGCGCGCGATTTCAGCGGCCAGAAAATCGTCTGCGATACGTTCCAGCCGCGCCAACCACAATTTGCGCGCTGTGGGCCACGCAACATGTTGATCCAGCAGTGTTTCCGCGCGTTTCAAAAAGTTTTCACGGGTCAGTAACGCACTGTCCAGAACACTGTCTTTGACAAAATGCTCTAGGATCTCGTGGATCACGATCCCGCGCAACAATGCATCCGGCGCTTGCACCAAAGGGTCCAAAGGCTTCAGTCGCAGCACATGTTTGGCGTAAATCGCATAAGGGTCGCGGATCAGCCGTTTTATTTCCGTCACGCTCAGCCGATTTGGGCGCGAAGACACCGGCGGGCGCGGGGATGGGCGCTTTGCTGGTTCGATGTGCGGCGCAGCCTCAAGCTGTTCCGACCAGCGTAGCCATTGCTGGCCCCTGTCACGCATTCCCGACAGGGCCTCAGGGCCTCCCTGCCCCGGGAGGCCC
>NZ_JBQFSM010000072.1:0-607 GCF_056538005.1 Ruegeria sp. BI11
TGGTGATGGTTTACTATCGGTTACAGCCAACGATGTAACCGGCGGTAATACTGGTGTGTATGCGCGCCATTTTGGGGATGGTGCGGTTGTGATCGCAACTAATGACGTGGCTGGTGCAAACGGTAGTGGCATTGTTGTCGACAAGGGAGGTCTTGGGGCTGTAACGATTACATCCCGCGATGTGGCTGGCGGCAATTATGCTGCTCTGATTGCTGTCATTGACGATACCGAAAGCACCGATGATATCAGGGTCACGAGCCGGAACGTATCCAGTACAAACGCTACCGGAGTTTATTCCGTGCACACTGGTTCGGGGGCGATTTCCATTACCGCAAATGACGTGACCGCTGGTTCTTTGAATGCTGTAAGTGCCAGGCATGAAGGCGATGGTGTGCTTTCGATTACAACGACTGGGACCGTTAGGGGCCAACATCAGGGTTTTGGAGTTTCTCACTACGGTTCCAACGCAATTACTATCAATGCCCAGGATGTAACAGGTGTCGACGAAGAGGGTGTTTTAGCCCGTCACTTTGGTGACGGCGCAGTTTCGGTCACGACGGCTGGAGCTGTGACGGGTGGTACTGACGGGATTAAGGTTGCCATCCTC
>NZ_JBQFSM010000073.1:0-572 GCF_056538005.1 Ruegeria sp. BI11
AAATCGTTGCGCTTGGCGCGGTGATTTGAACCGACCCATCATCTTTTCCCGCTTTCGCGTCGGCCGGTGTGACCCTTCGATCCGGTTGTTGAGCCCCTTGTGCGCCCGATGGTCGGCGCCCGGCGCGATGGCCTTGATCGGCTTGGTATATGTCCGTGATTACGACACGCGGTTCACCATAGGCAGCAACCAGTCGGCCGAAGAAACGCTTTGCGGCTTTGGCATTGCGGCGAGGCTGGATCAGAATGTCGAGTACGTCTCCATTGCCATCGATTGCACGCCACTGCCAATGTTTCACGCCGTTGATCGGGACGACCACTTCGTCCATATGCCATGTGTCGTGCGGCCGGGGCCGGTCGCGTCGGACACAAGCCGCAAACTGAGACCCGAAACGGTTCACCCAGAGACGAACCGCTTCACGACTGACAATGACACCACGCTCCGCCAGGAGGTCCTCGATATCCGCTGTGCTGAGAGCAAACCGATGATATGCCCACACCGCATAGGCGATGATTTCGCGGGGAAAACGGAAGCCCTTCAGCCGCGGCAATGAGGTCGGTATGATCATGGTA
>NZ_JBQFSM010000074.1:0-563 GCF_056538005.1 Ruegeria sp. BI11
CATCAAAGCGCCAGACCAATCGGACAGCGCACCTCATATTCTCAGCACTCAAAGCTGAGGTGTCCGTCAGATCAAGTCCAAAGTTTAACAATTTAACACGATATAGGTTCTCGCTACGTCCGTTCTTTCTGCTTTCTACATGCACGATGAAGCCGCTGCATTTAAGCATGTCGAGTACATGCTTTGGGCTGATGGTCCGGTTCGCCCACACTGTGGTGTTGTAGACTGTGCGTATCGTCTTGAGGACGTTAGTATCAAATCGAGCAAGAAAATCCAGAAGGCAAAGAGCGCTACGGCTTATGGAAGTGTCGCGAATGCTGCAAGCAATCCACGGTTCGTATAGGCACGATCTTCGAGAAAAAACACCTGCCGCTTCACCTATGGGTGCAAGTCGGGGTGGTTCCTGACGCATCGTATGCGTGATGGTGCGTTGGATGGATTTGGTGACATTGTAGAAGTCGATGAAACATTCATCGGCAACGCACCTCATATCCTTACAGCGTGTCTGGTTTAATTGGTTTCAAATCCTGCGGCAACGAAGAAGTTATAGCACTCTTCATCGG
>NZ_JBQFSM010000075.1:0-554 GCF_056538005.1 Ruegeria sp. BI11
TGAGTCCAGCGGCTTTATCGTTCTAAGCCTTGGCGGTGGCGGTGGCAATGGCGGTATGAACGTGTCCGCCACTGTCACAGTTGCCGGAACCGGCAGCGGTGGTGCGTCGGTCGGGCTAGGCGGAAGCGGCGGCAGCGGTGGCAACGCGAACACGGCTAACGGGACGGTCGTGGGTAACGTAACCACCGCAGGTGACAATTCAGGTGGTGTTTTGGTTCAGTCCGCCGCGGGCGGCGGTGGCAACGGAGGGCTGAATGTTTCGGCCGCCGTAAACATCTCGGGCACGGGCGGCGGCGCAATTGGCGTTGGCATCGGTGGGTCCGGCGGTGACGGCGGGAATGCAAGTACGGCCACCGGCTCGGTTACCGGGGACGTAACCACAGGCGGCGACAACTCTACCGGTGTTCTGGTTCAGTCTGTGGGCGGCGGCGGTGGCAATGGCGGCGTCAACATTTCGGGTGCTCTCAGCATTGCGCGCACGGGATCCGGCGCGGCAGGTATCGGGGTCGGCGGCTTTGGCGGCAGCGGCGGCACGAGCGGTGCGGTCAGCAATA
>NZ_JBQFSM010000076.1:0-540 GCF_056538005.1 Ruegeria sp. BI11
CTGCGACACTGAAAGCAATCGAAGGCATCGTGCACCCATTGGTGGCCGCCGACCGGGCCGAGTTTCGGCAAATCGCTTCGGCGGACATTCTCGTTTTCGACATTCCTTTGCTGTTCGAAACAGGAGGTGATGCGGCAATGGATGCTGTCGCCTGTGTTTCGATCCCAGCCGAAGAACAAAAGCGTCGCGTGATGGCACGTGGCACGATGACTGAAGCTCAGTTCGAACAGATCTGTGCCAAGCAGATGCCGAATGACGAAAAATGCGCCCGGTCAGATTTCGTAATCGTAACGGACACGATGGACCACGCCCGCGCGCAGGTGCAGAATGTGGTCAGGCAGATACGGGCGGAGATGGCAGATGCGTGAAATCGTACTCGATACTGAAACCACAGGGTTTGATCCCGAGAGTGGCGATCGGATCGTTGAAATCGGTGCGGTGGAGTTGTGGAACCATGTGGCCACAGGCGAGACATACCACGTCTATATCAACCCGGAACGGTCCATGCCGGACGAAGCATTCGGTGTGCATGGTATCGGC
>NZ_JBQFSM010000077.1:0-525 GCF_056538005.1 Ruegeria sp. BI11
GTTCAGGAATTCCTTGCCGAGATCAGGTCCTTTGTCCAATCACTGCAAGCACAGTTCGACCAGTTTGACTGGAACGACACAGACTATGCCGATGCAGAACCCGAAGCGGATGACTTTGATATGACGATGACCGGTGCCGACAACGGTGGGGACGATGTGGATACCACATGCTCTGACATGTCCGGAAACGATTCAGGTGATGTCTTTGTGTTCAACTATTATGACTTCGACTGCATGATGGACGCAGCTTAACAAACCCCACGGTGCGAGGTGGAGATGAGCCTGCCTCGCACCAATTCCAACTGGGATTTTCAATAGACCTTAGGAACGTATAGTTCGTCCGGCAGAATCCGGCGTTCATACTCAGGATTGTACTTACGGTCCGGCAAATCGACCTTTTCCTGCGGTACGTCCGAATACGGAATTTTGGTCAGTAGATGCTCGATACAATTCAGGCGTTCGCGCTTTTTGTCATTGCCTTCGACGATGTACCACGGCGCTTCGGGAATGTTCGTGCGAAACAAC
>NZ_JBQFSM010000078.1:0-512 GCF_056538005.1 Ruegeria sp. BI11
GTGTGTCGGTCACATCCTCAGTCTTCATCGTCGTACAAAGCTTCCAGGCGATGATGTATCGGCTGTAATCGTCCAGGATCGTCCTGAGATAGAACCATCCCCAGCCGATCACCTTCAGATAGGTAAAGTCGGTCTGCCAGAGCTGGTTCGGCCGTGTTGTCTTGTCCTGGAACTCATCTGCGGCTGACAAAACCACATAGGCTGGGCTGGTGATCAGATCGTAGGACTTGAGGATGCGATAGACCGAAGTCTTTGACACAAAGTACTTTTCTGTGTCGGTGAAGCGAACAGCCAACTCACGCGGGAAAAGCTCACTTTCCTTCAGAGCCAGATCCTTGATCTTCTCGCGCACTGGCGTGGGAATGCGGTTCCAGACCCGTGACGGCGTGGGTCTACGATCTTCAAGCGTCTCGGGGCCGCCGTCGAGATATCGGTCGTACCAGCGATAGTAGATGGTCTTCGGAATGCCCAGCTTCTCCAAAGTGCGCTTGGTCGGCAGATTCGGAAAACTT